>JBDHHQ010000032.1:0-46483 GCA_039589315.1 Gemmatimonadota bacterium | reverse complement strand
CGGTGTTCCGCGCAGCGGACCGGTACTGGAGATCGCCGAGACGAGCGGAGATCGCCGCAGGCGATTGCAGCTCAATCCGGGCGGCGCCTCTGGAATCGGCGGACCCCGCGGGCGCAGCCCGTGGGGTCTTCCCATATGTCTGGTCGCCGCCCGAAGCCGCCGGAGCCACCAGCGGCCCCCCCGCCTGAGGCTACGAGGACGCCGGACGGGGCTGGGGCAGGGGGGGCCGCAGACGGCCGGGGGCTGAGTAGGGGCCCGGGCCGTCCCAGGGCTCGAGAGCCTTGTGGACGCACCCGGGCCGCGGAGGGCAGGAGGTGTCGGGCCCGCCGATCGGTTTGGGTCCGATGCAGCGGAATCGGGAAGCTGCTCGGCACGCACGGCGGATCCCGAGCAAGGCTGCGATGGTCAGGCCCGATCCACTACTCGGATATGGGCCGTCAGCTGCCCGCCCCAGTGCACTTCTCCGCAATATCGAAGCGGTCGACAACGAGTTCCCCGTTGGCGTTCACCACGACGAAGATCTGGAACTTACCCCAGTCATTGCTGCCCTCACCCTTGGCAACCCTGACGATGGTGGACTCGATCACGAGTCCGTAGGTGTCACCGCCCGACCGCTCCACGTAGTTGAAGTGATCGTTGGACACGTAGGTGTCCCCCGAGGTCTGCCCGACACCGTTCACATGAGCGGCGACCGAGTGGATCTGGAACACCGTGCGCCCGGAAGGCGTCGTGACCTGGCGCACGATCAGGTTGTATTCCCCGACGATGTCGACCCATTCGTTCGTGCAGACGTTGAACTGACTGCGCGGCCCGATCGGGAACCGGCCTTTGAGGAAGGTTTCGACGGTGGCGCCGAAGTCGGGATTGACTTCGGGGGTGGTCGGGTTGGGGGTGTCGGAGCAGCTGGTGAGGATCAGCGCGGTGGAGAACAGGGCTGCGACGGAAGATACCTTGAAAGCCTTCATTCGAACCGTCCTCCTCAGGGGTTAGCGGGACATGGTGTGGCAACAACCGTGAGATCGAGGTGGACGTCAGGTGATCCTACCAGCATCATTCGTGGCTTCCCCTTCGGGGCGGCCGTCCATAGCTCAGCCGCAGCCGCAAGGTCGGGATCGGTAGAGATCGTGTACGTCTTCATGTCGTCCTGGCAGTCGCTCACGGACGTCACGTGGATGCCGTCCCGCCACACGACGTTGTACCGCTGGTCATCGTGGCTGATGTAGTAGTTCTGCGCGCTGCCGAAGTTGGTGCTCTCCGGGACCCACTCCGTCTCGAGGACCGTAGGGACGGTTGCGCCGAGAAGCCCTTGGATCGTTATGCGAGGTGACGCCGAGGAGCCGCCGTTGCCTGGGTCACAGGTTGCGACCACCGCATCGAAGGGCGCATCGAGACCCCCCTCCGTAAGGTCGAGATGGATCGCCCTGGGACACTCAGCGCCGACCCAGAGATCGCCGCTTTCGTTGAACGTAGCGGAGTAGGGATAACCGTACGGATCCGCGGCGGGGCCGCCGTCATGGTAGATTCCCGCTCCAGAACCGGACGTCGTGATGTACACAGTAGCAGTCGTGGGTGGGGGCGGGGGATCCTTCGGAGGCTTGTTACCCTTGCCGAACGAGGTGGTCACCTCATCCAAGGTGGTCGGGTCCTGACCTCCTTCACATGCAGTCAGGAGTAAGCCAAGCAGCGCAGCGCAACCGAGGTGCGCGGCCCTGGTGAGTCGGTCGGCGACCATTCCGGACATTACCTGCCTCCTCTCAAGTGATTCCGACCCGAGGCGGGTCGGTTCGATTGACCAGCGGAGGGAGGCGTGGATACCTTTGGGATGCACGCGCGGACCCCCTCACCGGGATTCGTGTGGCGTTGACCGTCGGCTGGTGCGTTCCGCCAAGATCCGCCAGCCGGCGGTTTGTTGTTCTCCTAGTTCCTAGTTGGACCGCGAAGCCCTCTGGTCCGGCGCCTTCAAGGGCACGGCGTGACCTCCACTTCGAGCTCGAGGTGCACTGTTAGCGGATCCAGCAAGAGCACCATCTCGGGCTTGCCTCTTGGGAGGTCTGTCCAAAGACCCGCATAGTCGGCCAAGGTCGGCGGGCTGGGTGGATCGATGACGTGCTCTGTGGAGACGAAGTACGTGATCTTGTTTTCCGCGGTGCACGTCGTGTTGTCCACGGCTGTCACCTGAATGCCGCTCCGCCATACGACGTTGTAGCGCTGGCTGTCATGGCTGATGTAGTAGTTCTGTGCGAGCCCGAAGTTGGTGCTTGCTTCCTCCCATGTCGTGGGGAGCGTGGTGCCCGCTGGGGCTCCGAGTAGTGTCTGGATCGTTATGCGAGGTGACGCCGAGGAGCCGCCGTTGCCTGGGTCACAGGTTGCGACCACCGCATCGAAGGGCGCATCGAGACCCCCCTCCGTAAGGTCGAGGTGGATCGCCCTGGGACACTCAGCGCTGACCCAGAGATCGCCGCTTTCGTTGAACGTAGCGGAGTAGGGATAGTCCTCCGGCTCCGCGTCGGGGCCGCCGTCATGGTAGATTCCCGCTCCAGAACCGGACGTCGTGATGTACACAGTAGCAGTCGGAGCTACCGACGCCGTCTGATCCACGCTGAACAGCTCCGCCCCCAGCCCCTTCTTCCCCCGACTCGTCGTCACCTCGATGTCGTAGTCCGCATCCACGTGGCCCGCCGGAACGGTGATGTTGGCCCGCAGCTCGGACTTGCTCACGTAGGCCGTCGAGTTGACCTGCACGAGACTGGCGCTGTCGGGGTCGCTCCGGATCCACACCGCATTGGATCCCTGATCGAAGCCCGAGCCGAACACCTGCACGTCCAATGTGACGTCCGGAGGTGCAGCGGCGGGGGAGGCGGCTGTGACCCCGGGGCCACCCCCACCACCGCCCTTTCCGAGCTGCGCGACCGGTTCGACGGGGCTCCCGGGAGCATTGGGGTCCGCGCAGGCAAACGCGATGACGAGTGCCCCGGCAGCGCCGAGGATCGGTAGCGGAAGGGTGCGGGAAGGCATAGGAAGACTCCGCGGAGAGGGAATGAATCCCGTACGTCTCATTACACGTTACCGATCACGGGAATTGTGCCTCGGTCGCGAACAGGTCGTCACCGGAGGCCTGATAGGCGGCCCAGTAGTACGGTGCCGAGTACTGCGGGTCGGCGATCATGTCGCGTTGTGCCGCAGCCAGAGCGACGACGGGCGACTCGCGATTCAGGTGCTCGTAGAAACGCGCGGCGAAGACGGCGGCTCCGTCGTCCGCGATGGGCCACAGCGTGGCCACGATGTTACGAGCCCCGGCGCGGAGGAACGCGCCGGAAAGCGTTGCCAGGTCCTCGCCCGGGCTGTACCGGGTGGCGCCGGCCCGACCGAGCGCGGTCTCACAGCCCGACAGGAATACCAGGGGGGCTCGGACGTTCAGGCCCAACACCTCACGCACCTCGAGCCGACCGTCGTCGGTGGATCCGATCAGCGTGCCCGGCGCCATCTCCACCCGTGTAAACAGCGGATTATCGCCGTTCATGCGCGCGTGCGTCGCGACGTGGACCGGAGCGCCCCTGGCGAGCGCTTGCCTAAGACCGGCCTCGGTCGCCTCAGCCCCAAGAAACGCAGTGCCATCCCGTAACGCTGTCGCCACCGCTCGAGCTTCCTCCACCGAGCCGGGTAGCTCGGCCGGCAAGGGAGCGAAAGATGATCCACCGGCCCCGACGAACTCCGGGACGCGCTCCGCCAGCACGGGGAGCAGGCTCCCGGAGGGCATCACGCGGAGCCCGACGTCCTCGACGAGGAAGCGACCCGAGCCGGGATCGCGAAGCGCGGCGAACGGCAGATAGGTCAACACGCCGTGTGGCACGACGATCAGCTGACGCACGCCGTCCAGGCCGGTCTCGACGAGGACGGGGGCCAACAAGGCGTCGAACAGCCCCGTGAACACGGGATGCCGTCCGGCATCGAGGTCATCCCGCCGGGAGATCAGGTCCCGCGCCAGCCGAACGCGACTCGCCAGGCTCTCGCCTTCGACGGGGCTGGCGAACGTCTGCACTTCGGTCGGGGTGACCAGGAAGATCCGGACGGGACCCGATTCGGCAACGTGGTAGGAAATCAGGACTTGGTCTGAGCTCAGCGCCTCTCGTACCTGATCGGCCAGGGCCTGGGCACGTTCGGCTGTGGGACTTCCGGCGAGGCCGTCCATGCGGTGGGAAGTGGCCTGCGACTCGTAGACGGCCCGGAGAGAGTCCAGGCGGGACTCCAGCAGCCGACGTTCGTTCTCGAAGTCTCGTGGCAGGAGCTCGCCTTCCTCCGAGAGGAGCTCTACCTGATCGATTTGCGCGACCACACGGTCCATCGATCTCAGAATCAGCTCGGCCTCGGCGGAGGCGGCTTCCGACCCTCGGGCCAGGGCCAGCCGCTCGCCGACGGCACGTCCTCGCGCGGCGTCGGACACCGCGAAGGCCTCGTCGAACCGACCGAGGTCGATCAGCATGGACATGAGGTCGGTATACACCTCCCCCGCGTCCGACGTGAAGGACGTCCGGAGCAGATCCGAGTCGAACGTGTCCCGGACTCGCTCGACAGGCGCCAGCGCCGCCCAACCCTCGACCACGGCCAGTTCGAGGTCCCCCTGCAACCGCAGCGCGCGAGCCCGAAGCAAACGAGCCTCTGCCTCGCCCGCGTAGCCGACGGAGGGAAGATCCGTTGCGACCCTGTCGAGAGCGCCCAGAGCCCCCTGGGCCGACTCACGTCCCAGCGCGAGACGAGCCTCCGTCAGCGCAGTGGCGACGCGGGTGCTCCGGACGTCAAGGTCCGCAGAGAGCTCCAGGGCCTCAGCCATGGCTCCGTCGGATTGTTGGGACTGATTCCTTTCTTCGAGGAGCTCCACCAGGAGCAGCAGATCGAAGAGCTCCTCGAAGCGCGCGCCCGCCTGCCGATGAACGGCCAGAGCCTCGCGGACGAGCGACGTGCTTCGATCGGTGTCTCCCAGGTCTCGGTAGATCTCAGCCTCTCCCCGGAGATCCGTACCCGTCTCGACGGTGAGTCCGAGCTCCTCATTGATCAGCTTGGCCTCGTCGTACAGCTCCAGGGCCCGCGTATGGTCCCCCGCGGCCCGGTACTGCTCGGCGAGGATCTCCAGGTTGCTCGCTTCGTCCTGGCGGAGGCCCTGCTCCCGTGACCGGAGGAGCGCAGTGTCCAGGACGGCGAAAGTCCGTGCGGCGTCACCCACGGCCAGGAACGCCGTCCCGAGATGCCCCAGCGCGTAGCTCTCGCCCGTCGCGTAGGGGATGCGACGAAAGACGTCGAGAGCCCTCTGAAGCAGGTCCACGCCCTCGGCGGGCTTCCCGATCCGAACCTCGAGCATGCCCAGATTCAGCAGGGCGACCCCCACGTTGCGGGGACCGGAGGATGGGCGGGGCCCCAGCCCGAGCGCGATCACTTCCTCCATGACGTCGTGCATCTCGGTGAGAAGGGCCCGAGCTTCGGTGAATTCTCCGATCTCGAGCAGAGCGATTCCGAGATTGCCGCGAGCCAGTCCGTAGCCGTACCGATCGTCTGCGCGCTTCGCCTCGGCCGCGGCCGCCGTAAGCCTCGAGACCGCGTCATTGAACCGGTTTTCGTTGTAGGCTAGCAGACCGAGTGCGTTGTAGGACGAGACGAGCTGATCGTCGATGTGATGCTCGAGCTTGAGCTCGAGGGACTCCTCGAGGACGGGCCGGGCCCTCTCGTAGTCCCCCAGGCGATAGGCGGTCAGCCCCAGGCGGGTCAGCGCGTCGGCCTCCTCTCGCGCTGATCCTCGGTCACGGGCGAGTTGGAGGGCCTGGGCGAACACGGCCTCGGCCCGTTGGTAAGCGCCCTCGTCGAAGTACAACGAGTCCGCCAAGGCGTACAGCGAATCGAGGATCGACGTGAGCTCGGTCCTGACTTCGGACGACTCCGACGACGTCGCCGCGCGAGGGCTGTCGGCCCGGCACGCCGCCGCCAGAGCGCAGACGAGGGAGAGCCCGAGCGCGGCCACGTCCCTCACGGCACCGTCCTGAACTCCAGTACAGCCGTGCGCGCTACCCTGCCGCCGTCGAGAAGCGCATCGACGTACCAGTAGTAGACTGCGCCCGCGGCGAAGACGTCGGTTCCGGGTCCCTCGAAAACCGTTTCACGTGTCGGAGCGGTCCAAACCACGTCGCCGAGCTCGTCCGTCACCGTGATCTGGTACCGCGCGTCGGGCCCCGCTTCAGCCCAACGAAAGCTCACCCCATCAGCTGCAACCTCCGCGCCGTCCCTGGGCGCGAACGCGGCGAAGGTCGGTATCCCCTCCGCCTGGTCGCCTCGCTCGAGGGGCTCGGGCGCGACCCCCGCGTCCCGGACAGCGGGCACGATGAACAATGCGGCGAGCCCGGCCGCGATCGCCACTGACGTCGCCGCGGTCAGCCGAACGCGGGGTCTGCGCTGCTCTCGCAGGGTCACGGCGGAGGCTGTCAGCGCGTCGCGACATCGTCCGCAGCTCGCGAGGTGATCGGACGCCTCACGGCGCTGTTGCGCACTCAGCGTCCCGTCGAGGAACGCAGCGAGATCCACGGCCCCGAGATGTCCCCCTCCGGCATCAGTCATGTGTGCCTCACGTCGCTGTCGGGTTGTTCAGTCAACCATGTGACACGCGACTGAGGATCGTTTTTGCGCCAGGAGGACGTCACGGCTCGGCGCTGACTACGCCCTGGTGCTCGAGTAGCCCCCTCAGCCGTACCTTGAGGGCGTTGATACGACGGTAGACGTGAAACGGGGTGGGCAGGCCCATCGTGGCAGCGATATCCCGGGCCGACAGGTCGTCATGGAAGCGAAGCTGGATCAGGAGTCTGTCCTCGGGATCGAGCTGATCGACGACCGTGGCGACACGTTCCTCGAGCTCCCGTCTTCGGATGGGCGCATCCGGGGCGCTGTCCGAGGACGCCAGAGCGAGCGCGTCGGGCTGGGGTCCGGCCAGGTCCACCAGGTTCCTTCGCGCGACCAGAGCGGGGCTGGCGTCGCCACCGGTCTTCTGGCCGTACTTCCGGCGCACGTGATCGATACAGATACGGCTGCAAACGACCACGAGCCAGGTCGTGAAGCGGCTCGCTCCGGAGGGGTCGAACGCCCGCAGCCGGCGCAGATCGTCCTTGCGCAGCTCCTCGAGAATCAGCGTGTACCGGTCCATGGTGTCGTCCCGGTCGGGCGATCGTCGCCTTGCGGCCGAGTAGATGAGGCGGCTGTGCTCGCGAACGAAGAGTGACCAGGCGAACCGGCGGTCGGACTCGCTGCGGGCGGCGAGCAGACGCGAAAGCGAAGGCGGGACTGCTGGGCTCACGTCATTCGACAGTGGTGAGGGGGGAGGGATCCCTCGGTCACTGCCTCAACCTGGGGACGGGGGAGACGGACGGCAATGACGTCCGGACCGGACGCCCGGCAACACTACGAGCTTGCCCTGGCGACGAAGTCGCGGTCCGGGGGTCAGTGGGACATCTGGGAAGCCGTGTACACCCCGGTCGGTGACGACGGGTACCCACGTCGCATCTGGGACAGGGTGACGGGCGAGATCGATCACGAGGTGGTCGAGCACTAGCGCGAGGACTACGGAACCATCGCCGGCGTCACGAGCACAGTAGGCCATCACTTCAAGATCGTCGGTCGAGTCGGTGACTCACCCATCATCGGGGCCGGTCTGTATGTCGACGACGACGTCGGTGCGGCTGGGGCGACCGGGCACGGTGCCGAGTGCGTCAAGAACTGCGGTAGCTTCCTCGTGGTCGAGAAGATGCGGGAGGGATTGTCTCCCGAGGACGCCTGTCGCTTCGTTTGCCAGCAGGTCACGGATCGGCACCAGGGCCGACCGTTGTTCAACCTGAAGTTCGTGGCCCTGGACAAGCAGGGTCGTTACGGGTGCTGCTCCGTACAGCGCCTCTGGGCCTTTCCGGCGCTGCCACTTTACGACGCCAAGGTGTGGAGAACCCGCTACGGGCGCCCTATTCGGAGCGGAGCACCTGGATCGGATCCACTCGGGTCGCCCGCACCGCCGGGATGAAGCTGGCCAGCAAGGTGGCAAGACCCATGAGCAGGGCCACGCCGCCGAACGTCGGTACGTCCGTGGCTCCCACACCGAATAGCAGACCCTCCATGAGACGGGTCACGCTCGCCGCTCCAAGGGCTCCAAGAGCGATGCCCACGACCGCAAGACGCAGGGACCATCGGAGGATCAGTCCGCGGATGTTGGTGCTTTCGGCCCCGAGCGCAATACGAACGCCCACCTCCCGCAGTCGGGTCTGGACGCTGTAGGAGACGATTCCGTAGAGACCCACCAGGGCAAGGATCAGGGCGACCGCGGCAAACCCCGTCAACAGGCTGGTGGTGAACCGGTCGGCGGACAGCGAGCCGTCGACCCAGTCCGACATGGGCTGCAGTTGTGCCACTGCGATGCCCGGATCCATTCGGCTAACCTCGGCACGGACTGCGCCCATGACCGTGACTGGATCCACCGACGTTCGCATCGTGGCGAACATGAAGCCCGGCGCGAACTGGTAATACGGCACATACATGGCGTTCCGGCTCTCGGCCCGGATGCCGAAGTTCTTGATGTCTCCGACGACCCCCACGATTTCCCGCCAGACCGGGGAATCGGGGCTGTTGACGTTGATCCGCTTGCCCACTGCGTCGCCGTCAAAATACCGGTTGGCCAGGGTCTCATTGATCATGATGACCCGGGGCTGGTCGTCGGTGTCAGTCATGGTGAAGCTTCTGCCAGCCACCAACCGGAGCCCCATCGCGTCGAAGTACCCGGGAGTCGTGACCCGAAGCCAGACCGCCGGCCGCCGCCCACTCTCGGGGGGCGGCGCACCCTCGATCTCGAACCCCGTGTCGCCGTCCTGCCCCGCCAGGGGGAGCGCGTTGATGGCACCCACGGATTCGATCCCGGGAATGGCGAGGAGCTGTGCCTCCAGCGGCCCGAAGAACCCTCGACGCGCTTCGGCGTCGGGATACCGCGCCCCGGGGAGCTGGACCACCATGGTCAGAACGCCTTCAGGTTCGAATCCCAGGTCCACGTCCCGGAGGTTCTGAAAGCTCCGGACGAGCAGGCCCGCCCCGACAAGGAGCACCAGGGCGAGGGCCACCTGTCCCACGACGAGCGAGCTTCGCAAGGCACCCGACCGACGGCCAGTACCACTGCGACCGCCCTCCCGCAGGGTGGCAGCGGGCTGCGTCCGGGTCGCCTTCAGGGCCGGCAGGATGCCGAACAGCAGTCCAGCCATCCCGGTCACGGTGGCCGCGAAGAACAGGATGCGGGCATCGACCGCGACCTGTTCGAGAAGGGGAGTCCCGGGGGGCGCGAGGCTGACGAGCCACCCGGTGCCTGCGAACGAAAGGGCGATGCCAAGGACCCCACCCAGCACGGCCATGATCAGACTCTCGGTCATGAGTTGCCGCAGGATTCTTCGACCTCCGGCTCCCAGGGCTGCGCGCACGGCCAACTCGCCCGAACGGGAGGCCCCTCTTGCAAGCAGCAAGTTCGCCACGTTGACACAGGCGATGAGCAGAACGAATCCAACCGCTCCCAGCAGGACCCAGAGGGCGGTGCTGGCTTGCTGCACCATGTCGTACTGGAGCGGATAGACGTTGTACCCGATATCCTGGTTGGATCGGGGATACTCCTGCTCCAGTCGGGCTCCCAGTTGGCTCGCCTGGGCCCGAGCGACCTCCAGGGTGGCCCCGTCGCCGAGGCGACCCACGGAGCGCAGGAACGCACCACCCCGGCCACCACCGTTGGAATCATCCAGTTGAAGGGACGTCCAGATATCGGCGCCGAGGAACGCAGGCGGCGAGAAGTTGGCCGGCATGATGCCGACGACCTCGTATGGTTCGTCGTTCAGAAGAATCGATGAGCCGACGACGCCCGGATCGGCGCCGAACGCCCGTTGCCAGAGCCCGTGACTGAGCAATACGGTCAAGGGGCCGTCCGCGCGGTCCTCTTCCGGCAGGAACGTGCGGCCCACGGCGGGCTGCACGCCCAGCACATCGGAGAACATGCCGTGGCTGAAGCGCCCGCCCCGCAGCCGTTCCGCGTCTCCCGCGCCCGTCAGGGTGGGTCCCCAGCCACCGAAGGCCGCCACGTGTTCGACAGCCGCGACCCCGTCGCGAAAGTCGGCAAAGTTGGGCCACGAGAGCCACTCTCGGCGAAGGTCCGGTAGAATGACGTCCCGACGGGTGTAGTCGGCCCAGACCATGACCAACTCATCGGGTTCGTCATAGGGCAGAGGCCGCAGCATGATGCCGTCCACCACGCTGAAGATCGAGGTAGTGGCGCCGATGCCCAGTGCGATGGTGAGGATCGCGATGACACTGAACCCCGGGTTCTTCAACAGTTGACGTCCCGCGAAGGTCACGTCCTGCCGGATGGTATCGATCATGTCCGAAGCCCCGATGGCGCGCTGACTCTTCCTCATGTTCACCTCGACCTCCCTCTTCACCCGTTCCATATCCCCGAACCTTCGAAGCGCCGCCTCCATGGCCTCGTCGGGCGACATTCCCTCTGACTCGTACTTCTCCGCCCGCGCCCGGATGTGAAAGCGCAACTCCTCTTCCACTTCCGACCGGAGTCCTTCACTCCGGAAGGGCAGCCGGAAGATCCGGCGGCGCGGGCCTTCCTTCACGGCGTCGGTGCTTCCATGGCCAGTGCCCGCGCTACCGCGCTCGTGTACCGCATCCAGGAAGCGGCTTCCCGTTCCAGATGGCGACGGCCATCCAGGGTGAGCCGATAGTACTTGGCTCTCCGGTTGTTTTCGGAGAGCCCCCATTCGGACTCGATCCAGCCCTTGCCGCGCAGCCGATGAAGCGCCGGATACAGGGTGCCCTCCTCCATCAGCAACGAACCGTCGGTCACGGACTCGATCCATTCGCTCACGGCATAGCCGTGCCTGGGTTCCCAGGTCAGGGACTTGAGGATCAGGAGGTCCAACGTGCCCCGCACCAGATTCGGATTCTGTGTCATCGTCTCTCCCCTTGTGTGCCTAGGGGTAACCTAGTGCCGGCTCCCCTAGGGACGCAAGGGGTACGGCGAATCCGGGTCAGGCCCGCGTGACGGAGTCCGTCGGCATAAGGAAGGAACACCGGCGTCGCCCGGTCTTTGAGGTCCCGCCCTCTCGCGGAGATGCCCCCGCCTGCCGATCATGAGTGGGACACGGGCCGCGGCGCCAGCAGATCCATTCACCGCCAGGCAAGCAGCATGCATCAAGGGGTAGCGCAGCCGGTGGAGGTCCGCACCGACCCGTCGGTCCTCCCGCGCCGCATCGGCGTGTGGAGCGCCGCGGGCGCCATCGTGGGGCTCATGATCGGCAGCGGGATTTTCCGCGTCCCCAGCGTCGTGGCGGGCAGCGTGGACGCGGTGGGGGCCATCGCGCTCGTATGGGTAGCGGGGGGGCTCCTTTCCTTGTGCGGCGCCCTCAGCTTCGGGGAGCTGGCGGCAACCTATCCGGAGCCTGGGGGCGTCTACGTCTTCCTCAGGGAAACCTGGGGTCGGCTCCCGGCGTTCCTCTTCGGTTGGACTCGCCTGTTGGTGTTGACGCCTGCCACCATCGGTGCGCTGGCGTTGATCTTCGCCTCGTACCTCGGCTCGGTCGTGGGCATGGCACCGGCGACGGAGCGTTGGGTGGCGGCCGGCGCGATCGTCGCGCTGGCGGCGATCAACTACCGATCGCTTCTCTGGTCCGCCGTGCTGGAAAACGTGACCAGTCTTGCCAAGGCCGTGGCCCTGGTCGGGGTCGCACTGGTGGCCTTCGTTCTTTACGACGGCTCGGCAGGAGCCCTCAACGAGGCACCGTCACTGGCCGTGGATTCCGCCACGGGCTTCGGGTTCGCCCTGGTGACCGTCATGTGGACGTACTCGGGCTGGGCCAGCATGACGTCGCTGTCTGGCGAGGTGAAGGATCCCGGCCGCAACATCCCCCTTGCCCAGCTCTGGGCCGTGACCACGGTGATGCTCATCTACCTGGTCGTGAATGCGGCCTATCTCTGGGTGTTGTCCGTGAACGAGGCAGCCGCCTCCACCTCGATCGCGGCCGACGTGATGGACCGGGTGCTGGGCGCTCCAGGGCAGGTGACGGTGGCGCTACTGGTCATGCTGGCCACGTTCAGCGCCGCCAATGCGTCCCTCATGTTCGCGCCGCGGTGCTTCTTCGCCATGTCGAGGGACGGCCTGTTCTTCGAACGCTTCGCTGCGGTCCATCCCCGCTTCAAGACACCGCACGTGGCCACGCTGCTGACCGCCGCCATCGCGCTGGGCTACATCACGTTCCGCGGCTTCGAGGAGCTCGTGAGCGCATTCGTCCTCGGTGCGTGGCCCTTCTACATTCTGGCCGTCGCGGGCCTGGTGAGGATGCGGCGACTTCGGCCGGACCTGGAGCGGCCGTATCGAGTCTGGGGATACCCGGGCGTACCGCTGTCCTACATCCTGGCCGGGTCGGCTGTGCTCCTCGCCGGATTCGTCGCCCAGCCCTGGACGACGCTCCTCGGGATCGGCGTGGTCCTCTCCGGGCTTCCCGTGTACGTGTGGCTCCGCCACACCAGGGACGATCGAGCCCTTCACTGACTCCAGAGGTCGCGTTCGTCAGTCCCGCCACTCTCCCTCCATTGCCTCTCCAGTATCTCACCCGAGCCCTCTCGGATGGGAAAAGTTTACCGGACTCCGCACGGAAAGAAGTATCCAACTCTCCGCATGAAGCCTGAGCGCCGTCAGCGCAAGGGTGTTGAGGTGAAGAACTTAAGATCATGCAAAATAATGAGTTATAGAACAGCCCATGCCATTCGCTGCAGCCGGCCCAAGGATGGTATGGCCCCTGCCTCTGGGAGGTTCTCGCAGATGATTCGCTTCTGGACCAACCCCCAAGGGTCAGGAACGATGGCACAGACGAAAAAGAGGACGACGGACGCAGAAGTCGACTGGCAGGCGCTTCAGACCGGTTCCGATCAAGTCGGACGGGAGCGCTTCCTCACGCGCTACCTGCCTCTGGTTCACCACGTGGCCAAGCAGGTACAGCCCAAGCTGGTCATCGAGACCGAGTTCCCGGAGCTCGTGAGCGCCGGCACCATCGGTCTCATGCACGCCCTCGACAGCTACGATCCCGGTCGGGGTGTAGCCTTCAGCACCTACGCAGTGCCACGCATCCGCGGGGCCATGCTGGACGATTACCGTCGCCGCGATCCGGTGCCCCGTTCGGTCCGCCGTAAGCAGCGAGCCATCGGTCAGGTGCGCAAGGACCTGTCTCGCGACCTCGGTAGAGGCCCCGAGGACTCCGAGGTCGCCCACCAGCTCGGCATCAACCTCGATACACTGACCCGCTGGGAGCGACAGCTTCAGCAGGCGTTTCCGGTTTCGCTGGATCAGCCTGCCGACCCCGGCACCTATCACGGCGCCAGCATGGAGGAGATTCTCCCCGCTGAGGGCGACCGTGGTGTGGACGACGATCTGAACCGCCGAGAGGAAGCCCGCATCTTCCGATCGGAGATCGAGAAGCTCTCCGAGCAGCAGAGGCTGGTCCTTTCGCTCTACTATCTGGAGGAGCTCAAGATCCGGGACATCGCCGACGTCATGGGGGTAACGGCCTCCCGGATCTCCCAGATCAGGCTCGCTGGGGTCGAAGCGATTCTCTCCCGGCTACAGCACCTGGGAGAACAGGCGGCCTAAGCGCCGACGTCGCGCTCGGGTGCTACCTGCCCGGGCGCGACACGACTCGTCTCATCTGTCCGCCTGACCGAGACCCCACAAGGGCGGGCCCCGAGGAGTGGTGGTGGCTTTCAAAGGCGCGACGATCACGCGCGGCGGAAGGGAGTGGCAAGTAGCCTCGACCGTGCGCACCGGCGCAGGGCTTCGAGTCACTCTTCGCGCCGCCGACGACCGGGAATGCAGGATCCTCGCACACTTGCCAGGCGGCACCGTACCCGAGCGGGCCTCCGATCTGACCAAGGCACTGGCTGCGTCGGAAGCCCGGTGGTTCCGCGATCAGGGTGGGGACGTGTGGAGGGTGACGTTCAAGCCTGAGTCCGGCGTCGGGATCGCTCCCGGTGGCTGGCTGGTATTCAACTCGGACACTGGCCATACACGAGCCCGCACCCACCACGAGCGGGTCGAGGGCATCAGTGAGCTGACCGACGACCAGCTCGTTCGTCTGCTCTACCGAGCGAGAAAGAACCCGCAATGACTGCTTCCGATCAACCTGGACCAAACTGGAGAGAGATCATGAAGCTCCCTCGCCTCGCCCTCGCGGTTCTCGCGCTGAGCACCGCCGCCTGTGGCGACTCGGATGACCCCGTTACCCCGACCGAAGGCGACGAGCTCACGGCTGCGGAAGCCGCGGTCCTGGCCGGCATCTTCACGGGGGAGGCCCTTGGGTCTGCCCAGCAACAGCTCCCTGGCGCAGGGGCCCAAGGCCCCGCCACGGCACCTACGCCGTTCGACGTGGACGTGTCCTTCAACGTGCCGTGCCCGCTCGGCGGATCCGTGGACTACAGGGGCTCGATGAGCGGCGAGGTGGATGCGGAGGCCGGGAACATGGCCGTGTCCGTTTCAACGTCGCAGGTCCATGCCGCGTGCGGCGTGGACGTGGAGGGAGTGACCGTATTCGTGACGGGCGCGCCCGGGCTCGACTTCAGCGCGGATATCGCCGCCCAGGGGGATCCGCCCCAGGGTTCGTTGTCGGCGACCTGGTCCGGCGGGTTCTCCTGGGAAGCTTCGGACGGCCGCTCGGGCACATGCGGCGTGAACCTGTCTGCCGCCCAGGACCTGACGGTAGGAACCGGCTCGGTGTCCGGGACCTTCTGCGGCGCCTCGATCGACGTGTCGATCGGCTGACCCGGAGCCCCACCGGGGATTCACTGCAAGCCTGTCTCGAGCCCCAGCGGCTGGGGGCGGAGGGCCGTACTAGGCTCCCGTCTTCAGCCGCTTGCGCAGGTCGGCCAGGACCGCCAAGTCGTCGTTGCCTACCTTCGGGTACGATAGCGGCAGACGTTTGAGCGTTCTGACGATGATCTCTGCTACCGCCATGCGCATGTACGGCTTGGAGTCGGCGGGGATGGCGTACCACGGCGCACCGGGGCGCGACGTGCCAGCCAGAGCCGCCTCGTACGCCGCCATGTAGTCGTCCCAGAAGCCACGCTCGACGAGGTCGCCCTCGTTGAACTTCCAATTCTTGCTGGGCTCGTCGATCCTGGACATGAAGCGCTTTCGCTGCTCATCCCGCGAGACGTTCAGCCAGAACTTGAGGATCACGGTCCCGTTGCGGGCCAGGTGGGCCTCGTGGCTCCGGATGGACTCGAGTCGGTCCTCCCAGAGGCGTTCCAGGTCCGTCCGGTGCGGGAGCTTCTGGTTGTCCAGGAACTCCGGGTGGACCCGCACGGTGAGAACCTCTTCGTAGTAGCTGCGATTGAAGATCCCGAAGCGTCCTCGTTCGGGGAGCCGCTTGGCGGTACGCCAGAGGAAGTCGTGGTCCAGCTCCTCCGGCGACGGCTGCTTGAACGAGAACACCTGGCAGCCCGCCGGATTCACGCCGGTCATGACCGCCCGAATGGTGCCATCTTTCCCTGCCGCGTCCATGGCCTGGAAGATCAGCAGTACGGCGTAGCGGTCGTCGGCGTAGAGAACGCGCTGTACCTCGTAGAGCTCCTCGATGAGGCTGTCGAGACGGTCGCGACTCGCCTTCTTGGAGGGCGCGTCAGGGGGCGGACCGGTAGGTGCGGCCCCAACCGAGAACCCGCCTTCGAAGGGGACCAGGTGGGGGCTTTCGAAGGGGTCGATCATGGCGGTCAGCGGCGCCCTCCTCGTGGCGCGGCGCGGACACCACCGCCTCTCATGCCCCCACCCCCAAAGCCTCCGGCGCCCCCACCCCGCATCACGCTGCCGCGGAAGCCTCCACTGCCGCCGCCCCGCATCACGCCGCCGCGAGACCCTCCGCTCGGCATCCGACCCATGTTGGGCATGCTACGTCCCCTGGAGCCCGACCGTCCCATGGACGGTACGGATCGGGGCGCACCGGATCGTCCCATGGATGGCGTGGATCGTCCTCCCGAGCGCGGCGGGCTGAACGAGCGTCCTCCGGACGGCCGGGACATGACCCCTCGCTGGCCGCCCGTGGGGGCACGGAACGCTCCCGTGGGCCTTCCCGAGCGGGACGGTGCCGCCATGCCCCGCCCAGGTGCTTCGATCCCGGAGCGGCCCATGGCCGAGCCTCGCGAGCCGGTCGACGGTGCCGGCCCCGTAAGCATGGCGGAGGGACGGGTCCTCGCCCGGGGTGGGGCCGTCGAATTGGCCGAGGGCCTCCCCACGGTACCTGAGGGCCGGGTCCGCTGGGCACCTGGTCGAACCGACGGATCGGGGCCTCGCATGACGCCGGGGCGGTTCGATCTCCCGGCCGTTGGCGTCGAGTTGCGTACGTTGGATCGCGCACCGGACGTCGGACCGGCCGGGGAGCGGAGGTCGGTCGAGCTGCGAGTCGGCGCGGCCGTCCGGCCGCGCAGTCCGTCAGTGGGCCGTCGAGTCGTGGCGGTGGTCGAGCGGTTGACACCTGGCCTGGTCGTCCCCGCAGTCGGTCGATCTACGCCCCGTGGGACACTGGAGTTGGTCCTGGGCGGAGCCGTACGTGCGGCGGTGGGCCGGGTGCGAGCCGGCGTCGAAGTCGCGGCGCCGCCGCGAGTGCGCGTCGGCGTCGAGGTCGTGGCGCTCGGGCGCGTCCGCACCGGTGTTTGGGTCGTGCCCGTGCTGGTACGCGTGTCTCTCGTGGTGGTGACCGGCGTGGCCCTACCGGTCGTGCCCACCCGGTCACGAGTGGTGCCGCTCGGCGTGGTGCCCACCCGTGACCCGGCAGGTGTACGGACCGCACTCGTCCGGCCACCGTCCACCGCAGCCGTCCTGCGTCCGGCGCTGCCCGCCGCCGTCGTCGTGCGCGACGCCACCGAACGGCTCGCAGCCGACGGGGTGGCGCCGGTCCTTGCGGCCGTCACCGAACCAGCTCCGGTTCGCCGGGGGTTTTCCTTGAAGGTGGTCGCCAGCGGTGAGACCACGGCTACCGTGCGGCCGTAGTAGCCTCCGTAATAGCCGCCACCCCAGTAGCCGTAGTGGCCGCCGTAGTAATGGCCGCCGTACACCACCGCCCGGGGGTAGCCCCAACCGTAGGAGAAGCCGAACCCGAAACCCCAACCGAAACCGATGGAGATCCCGAACCCACCACCGTAGCCCCACCCCCAGCCATACGCAGGGTAGCCCCAATAGCCGTGACCCCAACTGCAGCAGCCGCCGTAGCCTGGGTAGTAACCCCAGTACGACCGATAGCGGCAACGGTTGTACCAGCCGTATGGCCAGTATTCGCAGCCGTAGCCGGGATAGTAATAGTACCCCCCGCCGTATCCGTATCCATGACCGATGGCGTATCCTCCCCCGTACCCGTAGCCCGCCGACTCCTCGTAGTACGCTCCGCCGTAACCGTCGTAGGCTCCTCCATACGCGGCCACCTGCCCGGTGCCGTGGTGCGCGGGCGAGGTGGCGCCGTACTCGTAGGCCATGCCGACACCCACACCGTCCCACAACCCCACGCTAGCCTGGAGGGCCAACTGGGAGTTGGATTGCGAGAGTCCAGCGGCGGGGAAGGTCAGAAGGGCTGCGGCTGTCAGGCCGAGGAGCACTGCGTTACGCACGACAACCTCCAGAGTGGGCGTCCACCCTCTAGCTTGCACGGTACGTGCCACGGGTGGGTCGGGCGAAAATGCGCGCCACAACAGGAATCTTCCCACTTGCCCGGCGTTCCGCAAGCCGGCCTCTGTCCAGTCCTGAGGACACGGCTGCCCGACGGGAAGAGGACAGTCCCCCTACTCGTCTTCCTCGAAGGGGCGCCGTTGGAGTCCGGCGACGTCGCGCGGCACTCAGCCCTTCAGATGCCCGATGAGGGTCTCGAGCTCCTCGTCCGTGTTCACTACGTTTGGGGAAACCCGCAGGGTGTTCAGCTCGGGTCCGGAGAACGCCCGCAGCACCACGCCGTGATCGCGGTAGACCCGCTCCCGCACCTCGGCGCTGTCCCGCCCCTCGACCTCCACGGCAACCAGAGAAGCTCCCAGGTCCCACCGCCTCGGCGAGCGCCACCGCAGCCCTGGGGTCGCCTCGACCATGTCCTGGAGCCGGCGGCGCAGATTCTCGTATGCCCGGGCTTTGGCGTCAGCGCCGAGGGCTTCCTGGAAGCGGATCGCGTCACCGAGTGCCACGACCTCCGGCATGTCTCTGGTGCCGTAGTCCTCGAAGATCCGAACGGTGCCAGCCCAGCGGGCCTGACCCCAAGTGACCCACATAGGTTTTAGCTTTGCACGAAGTGATTGGCGTAAGAATAGCAACCCCAATCCTTTGGGAGATTGAAGCCACTTGTGCGGACTGGCTGTGTAGGCGTCCACTCCGGAGGCCTCGAGGTCCAACGGGATCATGCCTACCGACTGCGCTCCGTCCACCAGGACGAACTCGACTCCCCGGTCGTGGGCCAGGGCCGTCAGCGCCCGCAGAGGGTGGCGTAGTCCGACCATGTTGTCGATGTGAGGGAACACGAGGGCTCTCGTCTGCGGACGAATCTGCTCCGCGTAGAGCTCCACCACATCGGCCTCGCTCATGCCCTCCGTCTCAGCGACGGGGAAGGGGAAGGTCCGGACGGAGAACCCTCGCTCAGGCGCTACGTGCCGCCAGCAAACGCTGGCGCCGTCGTGATTGGTCGAGGCGAAGAGCACTTCGTCGCCGGGGCCGAGCGGCAGTCCCCGGGCGAGCACGTTGAACCCTTCCGTAGTGTTGTGGGTGATGGCCACGTCGCCGGTCTGGCAGCCCATGTACGCGGCTGACCGAGCCCGCACCTCCTCCCTGGCGTCCTCCCAGCCCCCGCCGAAGATATAGAGCCATGGATTGCCTTCGCAGGCCTCCTGGAGCTCTACCCGGGCTTCGTGCACGGCCCGCGGCACGGTGCCGATCGACGCATGGTTCAGGTACGAGAGATGGTCCGCGAGCATGTACCGCTGGCGAAGCGCCTTCGGATCCAGCACCGCGCCTGACAGTCCCTCGGTCGCCCGCCCGAACGCTTCCTCGATGGCGTCGACGTGCAACAGTAGTGGTGCGGCTGCCGCAGATGTGGCGAATGCCCGTACGAAGGCTCGGCGGCTCGACATCGTCTTCTCCAGGTTGGCGTGAGCAGGGTTGGGCGGCTCCAGGAAGGCGCCCCTGGAATCCCGACATTTGGACGCACGGAAGGTGCGGTCCGGTAGGGGCGTTGCGCCAGCCACAGGACGACTGTCGAGTGCCGGCTTGTCGGCGAGCACCGGAGGCTGTTATTCTTCCCGAGTCCGATACCTGGACGATCACACCCGTCCCCGCATGCTCGGCCCGCGGTTCGTGGGATTCGTAGAACCCCCTTTGACGCGGACAGCTGTGGCACGGGGTGTGCACTGGTGATAGACCCAGGACGCCCGGCCGTCTCGATCGTCGTGGCATCCCTCCCTGACTCAGGGAACTTTGTTGATCGCTCTCCCATCCGCGGTCGAACAGTTCGAACGCGCGGGTGCGGGGTCTCCCGGAACGACCGCCTCGGTGGATCCGGATCGATGGATCAAGCAACCCAGACGACATCTTCAGTGAACGACCCGAAACCCTTGGGGGTCCTCGAGGCCCTCGGCAGCGGATCTGGCTTCATCCGACGTGCGGATGCCGGCTACACCCCCAGCAAGGGTGACATCTACGTCGGAGCCCGGCTGATCCAGAAGTTCGGCCTGCGCACCGGCGACGAGCTCGCAGGCCAGGTCGGCAAGAAGCCCCGAAACGGAAAGAGCCCGCCTCTCACGCATCTGGCCACCGTCAACGGACTCCCGCCGGAAAGATGCCGCGGCCGTCCTGATTTCAACCGCATGGGGGCCATGCACCCCGACAGCCAGTTGAGGTTGGAGTGTGGTCTCACGCATCGGGGGCAGCCCGACTACACCAACCGCGTGATCGACCTGTTCTGCCCCTTCGGCAAGGGGCAACGGGCCATGATCGTCGCGCCGGCCAAGGCCGGGAAGACCACGATCCTCCAATCCGTGGCTGGGGGTATCGTCGAGAACCACCCCGAGTGCCACCTCTTCGTTCTCCTGGTGGACGAGCGTCCCGAGGAGATCACCGAGATGGAGATGTGCGGGTACGGCGAGGTGGTCGCCTCGAGCTTCGACAGGGGGGCCGAGCGGCATACCCAGGTGGCCGAGATGACGCTCGAGCGGGCGCGCCGCCGCGTTGAAGCGGGACAGGACGTGGTGATCATCCTGGACTCCATCACCCGGCTCGCCAGATCGTACAACACCACAGAAGAGGGCAGCGGCCGCACGCTGACCGGCGGACTCGACGCCCAGTCGCTGGAGAAGCCGAAGCGGTTCCTGGGAAGCGCCCGGAAGATCGACGAGCGTCAGGGCGGCGGCTCGTTGACCATCATCGCCACGGCTCTCATCGATACCGGCTCCCGTATGGATCAGGTGATCTTCGAGGAGTTCAAGGGCACGGGGAACAGTGAGCTCGTCCTGAGCCGCGAGCTGGCGGATCGGAGGATCTTCCCGGCCATCGACCTGGCTGCCTCTGCCACGCGTAAGGAAGAGCTTCTGTTGTCGGAAGACGCCCTCACGCTCTCCAGGGCCATGCGCCGTCAGCTCGGAGACGTGAGCCCGGCCGACGCCATGCTGGAGCTGATCGGGATCATGAAGCGGACGGAGTCGAACGAAGATCTCATCGCCATGGCCAAGCAGAAGATGGAGGCGCGCCTCCGTTAGCCCGAGCGCGGCCTCGCTTCGATGATCGCCTTGAGCCGGGCGAGGCTCCTCTCCAGCTCTGCGCCCTGCGAGCGCCCCACCGTTCGCGCCACGTAGCCCATCAGCGGGTTACGGCCGAAGTCCCCCCGCTCGATCCAGTGGAGATTGGTGCCGCCGCCCTCCGGAGAGAGCTCCAGGGCACCGTCCACGGTCAGCGCCCCGTTCTCGACCTCGACGCGGTATCGCACTCCCACAGTGGGTGAGCTGACCACCAGCTCGAACACACCCTTCCCGTATCGGGGGTCGTCCCAGGTCCGCCGCGCACCGCTGCCCCGGCCCGGCCCCGACAGCTCGGACTCGACCTCGCTCCACACCGTCCACTCGTCCCAGAGTGCCAACGAATCCAGGTAGGGAAATACGGTCTCGGGCCGAGCAGAGACGTGGATGGTGCGCTCCGCCTCCCACCGGCCGGACAGGACGAGCCCGATCACGAGAAACAGGATCCCGGCCACGGCCACGATCCCGAAGAGGGCGGCCAGGACTCGCCTGATGGGGAGCCAACCGCCGACGCGGCTCAACGAATCGACTCCGCTTCCGCCGTCCGGCGCAGCACCGGCTCGAGCACACGCCAGACGTTGTCCGCCACTCGCTCGTGTCCGGCCGGATTCGGGTGGATCCGATCGTCCTGGTTCATCTCGGGCACACCCGCAACGCCGTCGAGGAGGAACGGCACGAGCCCAGCGTCGAATGCGTCTGCGACATCCGCGAACACGGCCCTGAACGCGTCCGCGTAGCGTGTCCCGAGGTTGGGCGGCGCCTCCATGCCCACCACGACCACGGCGGCGTCGGGGTACCGCGTCCGGGTCTCCTCGATGGCGGCCCACAGGTTCGCCCGGAGGTCGTCCACCGAGAGTCCACGGAGCCCGTCGTTCGCGCCCAGCTCCAGCACGAGAACCGACAAGGGCTCCTGGAGGAGCCATTCGAGGCGCCGCAGCCCACCGGCGCTCGTATCACCGCTCACGCCGGCATTCACGGCTCGGAACGGCAGTCCCTGCGCGTCGATTCGGTCCTGGAGCAAAGAGGGGTAGGACTGAGCCGGATCGGCCAGCCCGAACCCTGCGGTGAGGCTGGTGCCGAGAAAGACCACGGCGGCACGGTCGTCCGAATCCGGCGCCGCGGGGGCTCGGCGAGCGGTGGTGTCCGGGGTCGAACCTTCGGCCAGGTCGCGGCGTAACACGTCGGGGTCGCCAGCCTGGCAGGCCAGGCCCAGGCCGCACAGAGCGATCGTCGCAGCGCGAAGAACAGGGCGGAGGGCGAAGGTCATGAAGATAGAAGCCCGGGGTTTGGGCAAGACATACGTGAGCGCCGGCCGGCCTCTCAACGTGCTGCAGGACGTTGACCTCACCGTCGAAGCCGAGACGTCCGTGGCCATCGTGGGTCCGTCCGGGAGCGGCAAGACGACGCTGCTCGGACTGCTCGCGGGCCTCGACGTACCTAGCGCCGGACGAGTGTGTCTGGGTGGCCAGGACCTCCAGGCTCTTACCGAAGACGACCGAGCGATGTTTCGAGCGAGATACGTGGGATTCGTCTTCCAGACCTTTCACCTCCTGCCAACGTTGACCGCCCTCGAGAACGTCCTCGTACCGCTGGAGCTCCAGGGAACCCGCCGGCTGGAGGACGGCACCCTCGCCCGGGACAGGGCGGCGGACCTCCTGGCTCGCGTCGGGTTGGCCGACCGGCTCGGCCACTATCCCGCGCAGCTGTCCGGTGGAGAGCAGCAGCGCGTGGCCCTGGCCCGCGCCTTCGCCAACCAGCCCCGCATCCTGTTCGCGGACGAGCCCACGGGCAACCTGGACGGGGAGACCGGAGCTGCGGTGGTGGACCTGTTGGAGGCGCTGAATCACAACGAGCGCACGACCCTGGCGCTCGTTACGCACGACACCACACTGGCCGATCGCGCCGGTCGCGTGGTGCAGCTGGCGAAGGGCCGCATCGTCTCGGACAGCGGGAACGGCGCACGGTGACGCTCCCCTTCGTGCTTCGCCTGGCCTGGAGCGAGGGCCGCGGTGCGATTCGGTCGACCTGGATGTACTCCATGGCCGTGGCCCTGGGCGTCGGTGCCCTGGTCGCCGTGCACGGATTCCGGGCGGATGCGGATCGCTCGATCCGCGCAGAGGCCCGGAGCCTCCTGGGTGCCGACCTACGGATGTCGAGGAGGGATCCCTTCCCCGACTCCGTCCGGGCCATCGTGGACTCGCTCGTGGCCGAGGGAGCGACCGCAGCCTCCGTGGTCAGCGTCCCCTCGATGGTGCTGTCGAGCCGGTCCCAGACCGCCCGCCTGTTCCAGGTGCGGGGCGTCGACGGCGGGTGGCCGTTCTACGGCCATCCGAGCAGTGACCCGCCCGGGGCCTGGCCTCCCGCGTCGGATCACCGGGGCGCCTTCGTCGATCCGGCCGTGCTCATCCAGCTCGACGCCCGGCTCGGCGACACGCTGCTGGTGGGCGAGGTGCCGATTCCCATCACCGCCACCGTGGTAGACTTTCCCGCCGAGATGGGATTCCAGGCGGCGGTGGGTCCCCGCGTCTTCGTCCCCATGGCTGTCCTCGAAGAGGCCGATCTGTTGCGCTTCGGGAGCCTGGCGCGGTACCAGGCGTACGTGGCGACTTCGGACGACGACGCACCGGACGCCGTGTTCCGCCGGTACCGCACACTAATCCAGACGGGCGGCACGAGCTACACCACGGCCGACTGGCGGGCCGAGGACCTGAGCGAGGGCCTCCAGGGGCTATCACGCTTCCTGGGCATCGTGGGCTTGGCTGCAGTATTGCTCGGTGCGGTAGGCGTGGCGAACGCCGTGCACGTCTTCGTTCGCGCCAAGCTGACCAACGTGGCGGTCCTGCGGTGTCTCGGCGCCACCCGTCGCCGGGTCATGACGGCGTACGTGATCCAGGCTGGCGCCATGGGGCTCGTGGGGTCGGTCATCGGTGTGCTGGTGGGAGTGATCCTCCAGCTCGCGCTGCCGGCGCTGCTCACGGATCTGCTTCCTGTGGATATCACGCCCAGGATCTCGTGGGTGGCCGTGGGCCTGGGCTTCGCCATCGGGCTGTGGACCACGGTCGCCTTCGCGTTGGGGCCCCTGCTGCCTGTCCGCAACGTGTCGCCCTTGCGGGCGCTTCGCGCCGACTTCGAGGACGCCCATCCGCCCACCGACCGTCTGACCGTGGTCACCCGCGTGGTCGTGGCGCTCACGCTCCTGCTGCTTGCGGTGGTCGAGGCGCCGACGATGCTGCAGGGTGTGGCCCTCGCGGCCGGTCTCGGAGGCGTCGTGGGCGTCTTGTGGGGGTTGGCCGTCGTGGCGACCCGGGCCGTTCGCCGGTTCTTCCCGGCCAACGCGTCGTACGTGTGGCGTCAGGGCGTGGCCAACCTGTTTCGGCCGCGCAATCAGACGGTGCCGGTCGTCCTCTCCCTCGGATTCGGCGTCTTCGTGGTCGGCACGATCGTTGAGGTCGAGCGGAACCTCTCCGAGGCGTTCTCGTTAGGCGGGTCCGAGGGATCCCCCAACGTGCTGCTCTTCGATATCCAGAGCGATCAGCGCCTCGGCGTAGAGGCAGCGGCGGCGCGGGTCGCCACCTCGCCTCCCCAGTCCACCCCCCTGGTGCCCGCTCGCATCGTGGCGCTGAACGGTCAGAGCTCGGCGGAGCTCATGGCCGATACCACGGAGGGGGCTCCGTCCAGATGGGCGCTGCGCCGGGAGCACCGAAACACGTACAGAAGCTACCTCAAGGACTCGGAGGAGCTGGTAGGCGGCAGCTGGTGGTCGGACGACGCGCGGGACCCGCAGGACGACGTGTCCGGCATCTCGATGGAGACGTCATTGGCCGACGCCCTCGGCGTGGGAGTGGGAGACCGGGTCTCGTGGAGCCTGGGGGGGAGGGAGTTGGAGACCGAGATCCGGAGCCTGCGCCAGGTCGACTGGGCCCGTTTCGACACCAACTTCTACGTGGTGTTCGAGCCAGGCGTCGTGGAGATGGCGCCGCACACCTGGGTGACTCTCGCACGCGTCGAGGGGGTCAGCGAGCGGGCCGCGCTCCAGCGCGACATCGCCGTGAGCTTCAAGAACGTGTCCGTGCTCGACCTGGCTCAGGTTCAGGAGGCGCTGGACTCGCTCCTGGGCATCATGAGGCGGACCATCCGCTTCCTGGCCATATTCGCGGGATTGGCCGGTGTGGTGATCCTCGCGGGCGCCGTGACCGTGACGCGCTCCCAACGAACTCGGGAGGCAGCCATCCTCAAGACCCTGGGGGCCCGGCGCGCCGTCGTGTTCCGGATTCTGGCCATCGAATACGCCGCGTTGGGAGCGCTCGCCGTCACGGGAGCGCTCCTGCTCTCCACGGTGGCCTCGTGGTCTCTGATCAGCTGGTTCTTCGAGCTGGAGTTCCGCCTGCACGTGGTGCCGGCGACGCTTCTCGTCGGCGGCGTGATCGGGCTAGCCCTGACCGCGGGCCTGATCGGGAGCCGAGGCGTGCTGGCGCGACCTCCCTTGAGGGTGCTCAGGGAGCTCGCCGACTGAGGCCGCAGCCGACGCTCCGGTCGGTCCCGGCCCGCATGGACTACGGGCGCGAGGTCAGAGCGACCGAAAGGCGGCCGGGTCCACCTTCAGGACCAGCTGGTGGTGACACAATTGGCAGTGGATCGGGTGGGGTTGCCGGAGACGAGATCCGGCGGGCACCGCCGCCGGTGCTTCGCAGCGCGGGCACCGTGCCTCGAGCTCGGCCACGGCGAACCGGCTCTTGAGACTGCGCCAGGCGAAGAAGCCGCCGCAGGCAAGCGCTCCCAGCGCCCAGGGAGCGTGAGGTGGGAGGAGCGCAACGAACGGTGCCACCGCCAGGCCCGCGACCGCGAATGCGATCGCCCGGCGTACTCGCCACCCTCTGCTGCGCTCGAACACCACGACGCGGGCGGGCGCGGGGTCGTGCCCGAAGAGCACCAGGGTCGCGGCTGGCTCGAAAGTCTCCATGGCCCGGAAGAAAGCAGCCCGCACCCTCGAGCTCAAGGCCTGTCGCGGAGGCGCCGCACGTCCCGTATGATGAGAAGTCCTCCGCAGAGCTCCGGCCGCTGAGACGGGGCCCGAATCGTTACGCCGTCACTCGAGGTTCCGAGACCCGGTGAGCCAGACTCGAGAGGAGAATGACCGCAGGAGCGAGGTAGCGCTCGCTCCGGAAGCGATGGAGCTTCTGCTGGAGTTGTCGTCTGGGGTTCACCGTCATGCCATGTAACCCCCTGGCCACCCGTCCCTCGCAAACGTAGCCGAGGGTGTGCACGCCCGCCTCCGCAAGGCCCTTCAACGCCAAGAGGCACTGACCGTCGGAGTCGCCCACAACCAGCTCGTGATCGAGGGGGCAGCCACGGATCCCAACCACCCACTGATCAGCGATCTAGCGGGCCGGCTGCATGACCACCAGCTGGGCGCGATCAGCTTCGACCAGGGTGTCACGCTACCTCAGGTTGAGGCGCTGCTGCAACGCCTCTCCCATGATGTGGAACAGGGGTTCGAGCCCATTGGGCTCGTGGAGTCGGACGAGCTTCCGAGCTGGGCCCATGTTCGGCTGTTCCCCGTGGGCTACGATCAGCTGAGGATCCGTGAGGGGAATGGTGGCGGTGATTCGGAGGACGACGCCCGGAGCGCCGATCAGGCGACAGATCTCTGGCTCCAACTGGCTCAGACCGCGCTCGAGACGGATGAAGTGGGCGTCAGGGACGCGGACCCACTGCGCCTGGCAAAGGAGATTCGCGGCCACGGATCGGACGTCGACGAGCAGGTCGTCGGACACCTGCTCAAGCTCACCGAGGTGCTCCAGCACCGGCCGCGCGGTGAGGCGGACGCGATCAGGGCTCAGGTTTCGCAGCTGATACAAGCCCTGGATCCGGACACGTTGGAGCGCCTTCTGGAGATGGGTGGTGACTTCGACCGCCGCCGCAAGTTCCTGCTGGACGCCAGTCAGAGCCTTGCTGTCGACTCGGTTGTCAAGATCCTGCAGACAGCTGCCACGGCATCCGACCAGACCATCTCCACGCTCTTGATCCGGCTGTTGAAGAAGCTGGCATGGCACGCGGAAGAGGACACTGGCGCAGCGCGTGACGAAGCAGAGGCCGCGCTCAAGGAGAACGTCGAGGACTTGATCGAGGACTGGAGTCTGGAGGATCCGAATCCCAATCGGTATACCCTGGTTCTCGACTCTATGGCCGGGGCGGCCCCGGCCCTGGCCGGTGAGTCGCGGGGACGCGAGACATCCGGCGCGGTCCGGGTCGCCGAGATGGCCCTTGAGCTGGACGCATGGGGCGCGACCGTACACGCTGCCGTCATCGAGCTGTTTGGCCAACGCGAGGTGGCGGGGCTCCTGGACGTCCTGGACGCCACGGGTCCCGGCAATGGCAGGGCGTTCATGGAGGAGACGCTGGGCGCTCTGGCTTCCGGGTCTGTGGATACGGCCGAGGCCAGGCAGACGCGTCCGACGAACATCAGGTACGGTGCTGTCGGAGTGGACGCGGGCACGGGGGACGCCGACGGCGTGGCTGGCGAGCGGGCCGCCTCGGCAGGCCTGGCATTCACGCTCCGTGAAGAGGCAGACACCGTCGAATGGCTCCACGCCGAGCTGAGGAGCCGGGGCGACCTGCATCTGCTGGAGGCCGAAGCCATCGTGCGGTCACTCTCCGTAGCCATGCACGGGGAACAGGCCTTCATGATTCCGCTGCTTCGCCTGAAGAAGTCAGACGAGTACACCACCACGCATGCGCTCAACGTGTCCATTCTGGCCACGGCCCTCGCCGAGTACCTCGGTCTGGGTCCCAAGGAAGTCCGCAGCTTCGGCATCTCGGGTCTCCTGCACGACCTGGGGAAGACAAGGGTGCCCGACGACATCCTGAACAAGCCAGGGAAGCTGACGCCGGAGGAGCGTACCGTGATGAACAGCCACACGACCGAGGGAGCCCGGATTCTCCTCGAAACCGAAAGGCAACTGGACCTGGCGGCCGTGGTGGCTTACGAGCACCACATCAAGCTCAACGGAGAGGGCTATCCTGAGCTGAAGCACAAAAGGGCCTGCCATCCGGCCAGCGACCTCGTGCACGTATGTGACGTGTACGACGCTCTGAGGACACACCGCCCCTACAGGGTGGCCTGGGAGGCAACCAGGGTCATCGAGTACATCCGTGAGGGTGCGGGGAGTGAGTTCAATCCGCACCTGGCGAACTCGTTCGTGGCCATGATGCGGGAATGGGAAACGCGGATCGCCGAGTTGCACGATCGCGACGAGGAGTTGGACCTGGCGGAGCGCGCTCCCCAGAGCGGCCAGCCGCCACCAGCGGCGAGTCCCTCGCCAGCGTTGCGCCCGTCCCCCGAGAAGGCTCCCCAGGGTGAGGGCCCGTAGGAGCGAGACC
Source organism: Gemmatimonadota bacterium (assembly GCA_039589315.1). Lineage (GTDB taxonomy): Bacteria > Gemmatimonadota > Gemmatimonadetes > Longimicrobiales > Gaopeijiaceae > JBDHHQ01. The sequence goes on along the minus strand of JBDHHQ010000032.1, from coordinate 18,262 downwards.
GACTCCAAGCGGGAGGTGGGGCGAGCTCAGCCAGCCGCGAAGTCCTGGAGTCGCTCACCCGCCTCCCTCAATGTCTCCACCCGCTTACAGAAGGCGAACCGAACGAGTGACCGGTTCGCGCGTCTCTCGCTGAAGAAGCTGGATCCCGGCACGGGCGTTACGCGTGCTTCGGTCGCGAGCCTCCTTGAGAAGCCGTCGTCGGCTTCCCGCGAGAGCGCCGAGTAGTCGGCAAGGATGTAGTAGGCCCCCTGGGGGAGCGAGCATTGGAAGCCGGCCTCGATCAGGGCGGAGTGCAGGACGTCGCGCCGCTTCCGGTAGCCGTGGACGAGCTTGTCGTAGTACGCCTGGTCCAGGGTCTCCAGAGCCACCGCGCAAGCCTCCTGTAGCGGGGCCGGAGCGCCCACGGTGAGAAAGTCGTGGACCTTCCGGATGGCCTCCGTCACGTCGGGCGGGGCGACGATCGTGCCGATGCGCCATCCGGTCACGCTGAAGGTCTTCGACGCACCGGAAACGGTGATAGTCCGGTCAGCCATCCCTTCGAGCCTGGCGAGTGGGACGTGTCGGCCTTCGTAGAGGATGTGTTCGTAGATCTCGTCCGTGATGGCCAGTAGATCGTGCTCCAGACAGATCCGGGCTACGGCCGCAGTCTCCTCGGCGTCGAAGACACGACCCGTCGGATTGTTCGGAGTGTTGAGGATGATGGCGCGAGTGCGAGGCGACACCAACGCCCGCAGGCGATCGGGGTCGAGCGTGAAACCCGGCGGCTCGAGCTCCAGGAAGACCGGACGGGCCCCGGAGAGAGTGGCGTCGGGGCCGTAGTTCTCGTAGAACGGCTCGAGCACGATGACCTCGTCGCCCGGGTCGAGGACGGAGAGCACGACTGCCGCCATGGCTTCGGTGGCGCCGCAGGTGACCGTCACCTGCCGGTCACCGTCGACATCCATCCCGTACCACTGCCGGTACTTGTCCACCAACGCCTGACGGAGGCGGGGAGAGCCCCAGGTGATGGCGTACTGGTTCACGTCGTTCTGTATCGCAGCACACGCCGCGTCCTTCAGGAGCTGTGGCGCCGGAAAGTCCGGGAAGCCCTGGGCGAGATTGATGGCGCCGGCCTCCCGGGCCACGCGGGTCATTTCGCGGATCACGGATTCGGTGAAGCCGTGGGTGCGTGTCGCGGTACGTACGGGTCGACTCATCTGTCGCTGAGCTGTGGGGAAACCCACCGGGAGCTCGATCGGGCATCGAGTGGTGGAACCGTGGAACACTACGGCAGTCACCGTGTGGTGCAAGGGACCGTGCGAATAGGACCGCCCAGCCCGGGTGCCTGGCCGCGGCGGAGGTGCCGCATGGGCGCTCGAATCGACATATTCCGTGTTCGCCGGTCCGATGCGGGATCGGGCGCGGACCGTCGAGACCACTGAGGAAGGCACAGAGGCACCATGACCCGGATCGATCCACTTCGGCTACGGCTGGTTGCGGTGTGCCTGTCCGCGCTCGCCGCCGCGGCGTGCACCCAGGAGCCCAGCACCATCAACGTGCCAACGACGCAAGGCCAGGCGTTCTTCCGCTCCGTGGACTCGGGGGGACGGACGCGGACGTACCAGGTCTTCGTCCCTGGCACGGTGCGTAGCGAGGTGCCCGCGCCGGTCATGATCTCGCTTCACGCCAGTCCCGGCTCCAGCTCCGACATGCGCGGCATCTCCGGCTTCGACCAGGTCGCCCGCTCTCTGCAGACGATCATGGTCTATCCCGACGCCACGTCCGACTGGGCCGAAGGCTGTGATTGCACACAGGCCGACGCGGCCGGGGTCGACGACGTGCAGTTCATACGCGACCTGATCGACGATCTGGACACGTCGTTTCGCGTGAACCGTGATCGCGTCTATGCGGCTGGCTTTTCGGACGGGGGGTTCTTCGCCCAGCGTCTCGCCTGCGACATGGAGGGAGACATCGCCGCCATCGCGGTGGTGGCCGCGACCATGTCCGGCCCGTTGGCGGCGACGTGCGATCCTCCCGTTCCAGTGTCGTTCCTGATGATCCACGGAACCGCCGACCCCAGGGTCCCCGCCGCCGGTAGCGGGGGCACACGGGCCTCCCTCGGAGCCAGAGAGACGGTGGACTTCTGGTTGGAGCACAATGGCTGCGGAACCGAGCCCACGGTCACCAGCGTCCAGGACGTGGAGAACGACGGCACCTCCGTCAACGTCGAGCAGTACCAGAGCTGTGATGGGGGGACCGAGGTCGAGTTCTACGAGGTGGTGGACGGCGGGCACACGTGGCCGAATCCCATTCTGGCATTCCCACCTGAATCCGGCTTGAAGACGCTGGATATCGACGCGGCCGCCGCCATCGGCGTCTTCTTCCTGCGGCACGGATGACGGCTCGCACCGTTCGTCCGGTCGCGCGCGCGGCCTGGCTCGCGGGTGCGGCCGTCGCGGTGTGGGCCGCGCCGCTCGAGGCCCAGATCCCCAAGCTGACCGCCGAAGGGCGGGTCGGGATCGCGATTCCCGCCGGTGAGCTGGCGGGCCCGCCCCAGCGCGACGGGGGCGCGGGGGCTGGCAGCAGCTTCGGTGTCAGCTTCGCCTACGCAGTTCGCGGCGGCCTCTATCTTCAACTGGGATTCAGCCAACACCGGTTCCTCTGCGCGGAGGGTTGTCAGGACACGGGCGACCTGACGTCCAGCGGGTACGATCTGGCGCTCCGGTACCTCTTCGATACCGGAGCGGTCATGCCCTGGCTCCGGCTCGGTGCCATCTCCCATGGGGTGGAGGCCTCGTCCGGCGCAGCGGACGACGGCAAGGCTGTGTCGGATTGGACGTGGGGGATCGAAGCTGGAGCGGGGCTCTCCGTGCGCCTCACCGACAACCTGCGCGTGACCCCGGGCTTCCGGTACCTACGGCTCGACCCCACACTGGACCGGGGGACCGAGGTGCCGTTCAGGAGCTGGGTCGTGGACGTGGGACTGCTCTGGGGGTTTTGAGCACCGGACCCTGGTACGGACGGTAGGTGCCTCAATGGTCCCGCGCCATCCTCGTTCGCCCTCGAGCCGCCTGAGGTGGGCGGGCTCGCCAAGGCGTCCGCAGGGGGCGTCGCACTGGACGAGCCCGGCTCGCCTCCCGTACTCTCCCCGCCCATGTCCGCGAACGCTGATGAGGCCATGATTCGCACGTTGCCGGCTCTCACCGACAAGACGCTGCTGCGGGGGCTGGCGCTCCTTACTCGCTCGGGTGCCGGATGCGCCGGAGACCCCGGCCCTCAGAGCCTCGAGGCTCGGCTGGCCGCCCTGGTCGATTCGACGTCCGGCGGGGACGTCTCCGTGTGCTACCGAAGCCTGGGCAGGCCGGACTCGGCGCTGGTGAATGCGGACATCCGCATGCACGCGGCCTCGACCACGGAGGTTCCAGTGCTCATCCAGTTGGTGTTGGACGATGCCGAGGGCGTACGGTCCCTCGGCGACAGCATCGAGGTGACCGATCGGTTCCGCTCCACACAACCGTAGCCAGGCCGGGCAGCGGGGTTGGCCGCGCTCGATCATACGTCCCTCACACACGCCATAGACCGATGAACCGACTGCCGGTGCTCGCCCTCACGCTCGTGTCTGCCCTCGTTCCTGTCTCAGGGGCTGCCCAGTTGACCTCCCCGGATCTAGCGGCTCTCGGGGCTCGTAACATCGGACCCGCGGGCATGAGTGGCCGGGTGGCCGCCGTGGACGTGGTTGCCTCCGACCCGACCGTCATGTTCGTCGGAGCGTCGACGGGCGGCGTATGGCGCTCGCGGGACGGGGGGCTCTCGTGGACGCCGGTCTTCGACGATCAGCCGATCCTCAGCGTCGGCGCACTGGCCGTGAACCAGGAGAATCCGGACATCGTCTGGGTGGGGACCGGGGAGGGGAACCCGCGGAACTCCATGGGCGTCGGGTACGGGGTCTTCCGAAGCATGGACGGTGGGGATACATGGACGCATCTGGGGCTCGAGGCCTCGGAGCGGATCCACCGTATCGTACTGGACCCGCGGGATCCCGACGTCGCGTTCGTGGCGGCCATGGGACCCGCCTGGAGCGACGGTGACGAGCGTGGGGTCTATCGGACCCTCGACGGTGGTGAGACGTGGGAGCGCGTGTTGTACGCGAGCGAGCGGACGGGGGCCGCCGATCTGGTCATGGATCCGTCCAACCCCAACAAGCTCTTCGCGGCCATGTGGGAGTATCGCCGCTGGCCGTGGTTCTTCGAGTCGGGCGGCCCCGGAAGCGGCTTGTTCGTGACGCACGACGGCGGTGACTCCTGGACGGAGGTCACTGCGGAAGCCGGCCTGCCCGAGGGAGAGCTCGGCCGGATCGGCCTGGCGGTGGCCCCGAGCGATCCCCGGGTGGTCTACGCCCTGGTGGAGGCCGAGCGGAGCGAGCTGCTTCGATCGGCAGACGGCGGGCGGACCTTCGAGACCATCAGCGACCGGGAAGGGGTCGCGAATCGTCCGTTCTACTACGCCGACCTGAGGATCGATCCGGAGAACGAGAACCGCCTCTACTCCCTGCACGGCCGCATCGAGGTCAGCGAGGACCAGGGCCGGACGTTCCGGACCCTGGTGCCGAGCCAGATCATCCACGGCGACGTGCAGGAGTTGTGGATCCATCCCCACGATCCGCGCTTCATGATCATCGGCAATGACGGCGGCATCGGCGTGAGCCGTGATCGCGGGGAACACTGGCGCTTCGTGGAGAACCTGCCGCTCGCCCAGTTCTACCATGTATCCGTCGACGACGCCGTGCCGTTCAACGTCTACGGCGGGCTGCAGGACAACGGCTCGTGGTACGGTCCGAGCACCGTGTGGGAGACGCGAGGGATCATCAACGGACACTGGCAGCGGGTGGGGGGCGGCGACGGCTTTGCCGTAATGACCGACCGCGCCGATCCCCGCTTCGGCTACAGCATGTCCCAGCAGGGCAACCTCATGCGCTTCGACAAGGTCACCGGCGAACGCCGGTCGATCCGGCCCCTCCACCCGGACGGCGAGCGCCTGCGGTTCAACTGGAACGCAGCGCTGGCCCAGGATCCCCACGAGCCGTCCACGATCTACCTGGCCAGCCAGTTCGTTCATCGAAGCCGGAACGGCGGAGCCAGCTGGGAGATCATCTCGCCGGACCTCACGACGAACGATCCGGAAAAGCAGAGGCAAGACCAGAGCGGCGGGCTGACGCTGGACGCGACCGGTGCGGAGAATCACACGACGATCGTGTCCGTGTCCGTGAGTCCCCGGAACGCCGGACTCATCTGGGTGGGGACCGACGACGGCAACATCCAGGTCACCCGGGATGGTGGCGCCACCTGGACGGACGTGGCCCCGAACCTGACGGGGGTTCCGCCTACCACGTGGGTCCCCCATGTGGAGCCGTCCCACTCCGACGACGCAGTTGCTTACGCCGTGTTGGACGACCATCGCCGGGGCAACTGGACCCCCTACGTCTTCCGTACCGACGACCACGGCGCGACGTGGACCTCGTTGGCGACCGACGACGTCTTCGGCTTCACGCACGTGATCCGGGAGGATCCTGTGGAGCCTGACCTGCTCTTCCTCGGGACGGAGTTCGGCCTCTACGTGAGCGTGGACGGCGGTGCCTCCTGGATCCAGTGGACCGATGGCCTGCCCCCGGCCCCCGTCAGGGATCTGGTGATCCACCCGCGGGACCACGATCTGGTGCTGGGCACCCACGGCCGTTCGGTGTGGGTCGTCGACGACATCCGCCCCCTCAGGGCACTGGCGGCCGAGGGATCCGTGTCAGCTTCTCCCGTCACGCTGTTCGAGCCTCCGCCGGCGTACACTCATGCGGTGGCGGAGGGCCTCGGTTATCGGTCCACGGGGCACGCCATGTTCTTCGGTGACGCGCGTCCCTATGGGGCGCTCCTGAGCTACTGGGTTGGCGAGGGTGATCCCGAGGCCCGGGCGAGCGTCGAGCTCAGGGAAGAGGGCGGCATGCTGATAAGCACCATTGAAGGACCCGCGACGCACGGACTGCACCGGGTGGTTTGGGATCTGACCATGGCCGGCGACTCGGCCGAGAGCAGAGGCGCTGCGGGCGTGGAGGTGTTGCCCGGAAGCTACGCGGTGAGCGTCCAGGTTGGCGACGCACGAAGCGAGGGCATGGTCCAGGTGATGGCCGATCCCCGGGAGCCACGCACGCTGGCGGACCGGACCGCACGGCTGGAGGCCAGGTTGGCGGTGGCGTCCCTCTCGAGGGTGGCCACCGAGGCGGAGGAGCACGTGAACGGGGCGGCTGAGGCCGTGGATGCGGTCCTGAAGACGCTCCGGGGGGACAACGGCCATGGCGCGCTGGTGGAGCAGGGCGAGGCCGTACGGGACGGGTTGACAGAAGTCCGGGAAGCGCTGTTCACGGGTCCGTCGTGCCAGGGGATCTGTGGAGGAGTCACGCAGATGTCCCTCGTCCAGACGGCGGCCAGGACGCTGGGATCTTCCACCGCGGCGCCTGGTGACAACGACCGGATCCATGTGCACCGCGCCGAGGAGGCCACGGCCGAGATCGTGCGCCAGGTCAATCGGGTGTTCGCAGAGCACGTAGACCCCTACCGCCAGGCGTTGGCGGCGGCCGGCTTCACCTCGCTGCCGCAGGCGCCGGTGCTCGCGCTGCCGTCCGGTTGAACGGTCAGTGACGAGGGCCTGGCCGCGCGGTCACTCCACGGTCACGCTCTTGGCCAGGTTGCGGGGCCGGTCCACGTCGAGCCCGCGGAGCGCGGCGATGTGATAGGCCAGGAGCTGGAGCGGGATCACCGTGACCAGGGGAGACAGCAGGGGGGGCGCCTGTGGCACGGCGATCACGTGATCGGCCAGCTCGTCGAGATCACCGTTGCCCTGTGTCGTGACGACGATGGTCCGGCCGCCCCGGGCCTTCACCTCCTGGATGTTGCACAGGACCTTGCGATAGGACGCGTCGCAGGGTGCGACGAAGACCACTGGCATGTCCTCGTCGATCAGCGCGATCGGACCGTGCTTCATCTCGGCAGCAGGATAGCCTTCAGCGTGGATGTAGCTCACTTCCTTGAGCTTGAGCGCCCCTTCCAAGGCGACTGGGAAGTTGACGCCCCTACCGAGATAGAGGAAGTTGCTCGCATCGACGTAGGTTCGGGCCAGCGATCGCACCTCTTCGTCCACCGCCAGGGCGGATCTCACCAGCTCAGGGAGCGTGGCGATGTCCTCGGCCAACGCCCGCCCGTCTTCCAGCCACATCCCTCGCTGACGACCCAGGTAGAGTCCCAGGAGGAGCAGCGCGGTGAGCTGAGAGGTGAACGCCTTCGTGGAGGCGACGCCGATCTCCGGGCCGGCGTGCAGGTAGACGCCCCCATCGGTCTCACGGGCGATGGTGCTGCCCACACTGTTCACGAGCCCGACGCATCGGGCACCGGCGAGGCGGGCGGCCCGTATGGCCTCGAGGGTGTCCGCGGTCTCCCCGGACTGGGAGATGGCGATCGCGAGCGCGTCGTTGAGCGGCAGCCCGCTCCGGTATCGGAACTCGGACGCGTACTCCACCTGCACCGGGATGCCGGCCAGCCGCTCCAACAGGTGGCGACCCACCAGGCCGGCGTGCCAGGAGGTCCCGCACGCCAGGATCACGATTCGGTCCAGGTCCGCGATGTCCTGCGCGTCGAGACCCAGGCCGTCGAGGCGAGCGGTGCCTTCTTCGACGAGCAGTCGCCCGCGCAGCGTGTTCCGAACGCTCTCGGGCTGCTCGTAGATCTCCTTCAGCATGAAGTGGTCGTACCCGCCGAGCTCGATGGCGGCGAGATCCCAGTCGACCCTGTCCCGGTCTCGTTCCTGGGTCCGTCCGTGGGGGTCCAACACCTCGAACCCTGACGGTGTGACCACCGCCAGGTCTCCGTCCTCCAGATAGACCACCGAGCGGGTGTGCTCGAGAATGGCCGACGGGTCCGAGGCGACGAAGTACTCCTCGTGCTCACCCAATCCGAGCAGCACGGGCGAGCCCTTGCGGGCCACGACGATCTTGTTCGGCTCATGCGACGACATCACCGCCAGCCCATACGTGCCTTCGACCCGGCTGAGAGCCTGGGCGACCTTCTCCTCGAGGGACGCGCCCGGTGCTTCCTCGATCAGGTGGGCCAAGAGCTCGGTGTCCGTGGGCGTGACGACGCAATGTCCCGCTGCCTGCAGCCGTGCGCGGAGGGTGTCGGCATTCTCCACGATTCCGTTGTGCACCACGGCCACGGTCCCCGTGCAGTCGGCATGCGGATGGGCGTTGTCGCGGGTGGGCGGGCCGTGCGTTGCCCACCTGGTGTGGCCGATGCCGGACGTGGCGGGGACCGGGTCGCACGCGAGAACGTCGCGGAGCCTGCCGACGCGGCCAGCGACTTTCCGGACTACGAGGCCCTTGCCGTTCTGTAGCGCCAAACCCGCTGAGTCGTATCCCCGGTACTCCAGCCGGGCGAGTCCGTCCAGAATGACGGATGTAGGGTCCTGTCGTCCAACGTATCCGATGATGCCGCACATGGGTCAGGGCCTTCGTCTGGGTCAGGGGTCGAGCAGCGGATCGGTATTCGCGCCCAGGCCGAAGCGCTCCAGCTGGTCCGCTATGGAGAGCCGGTCCTTGGCCGGATCCCGGGGCGGAAGCACCGCACCGCAGCGATCGCATATCAGCCTGATCAGCCTGTGCCAGTCATGGGGTGGCTGAACCTGGGACGGCCTCACCTCGGTGCGGGTCGGCTCGTCTCCCTCGATCCTGCATCGCCTACAGAGCATGTCCTCCTCGGGCTTTCGTCTGTCGGACCCACTCGGGTCGAACATCCCTCTGGACAAATTCGAGGCCCGATGCTCGTTCAAGGCTCACACATCTGCGTAAGTCAACGTGGATGAACGAGTTGCCGGCTCAGACAATGACGGGGCGCTCAGCGCGCGACCGTCGTTGTTCGTTGCGACCGTGCGACGAAGAGGCGACACTGGCGCGACGCCCGCCGCCGGGGTACTGGACGGGGGGCCGGTGCGCCGGCAGGCCCGGGTGGAGGCGTGAAGCCCCCAGTGACGGCGTTGTGTGGCCTTGCCCGGTGGCGGGCCGGGCGTGGGAAGGGGGGCTGACTGCCGAGCACGATTCCTGCAGCATGGATTCGCTCTGGACGAATCCTCCGCGCGACGTATTCTATGACCAAGGCGAAGTCCTCCTTCCCGCACTCCCGGCGTCGAGCGCTATGGCAGACCTGAAGGGTTTTCCCCGAACGCCGTTAGCCCTCGTCGTAGACGACCAGGAGTGGACCGCTCGCTCGTTGGAGAGCATCCTGAGCCCAAGCGGCTACGCGGTATTGAAGGCCTACACGGGTCGGCAGGCAGTGGAGTTGGCGAGAAAGGTCCAGCCGGAGATCATGGTGATCGACATGCATCTCCCCGACATGCGCGGTGTGGACGTATGTCGGGAGGCCCGCAAGCTGCCCACGATCCGCCCCTCGACGCCCATCGTCATGCTCACCACCTCGCCCCTCGGACGGGCCGAGCGCATCGAGGCCCTTCGAGCGGGAGCCTGGGACGTGGTGAGGCCGCCCTTCGACCCTGAAGAGTTGATCTTGAAGATCGGCGCCTTCGTGGCGGCCAAGCAGGAAGCGGACACGGCTCGTGAAGAGAGCCTCCTCGATCCCATCACCGGCTTCTACAACGTGAAGGGACTTCTGAAGCGGGTGGGCGAGATCACAGCCGAGGCGACGCGCTCACGTAGACCCCTCGCGTGCGTGGTGCTCGGCATGCACCGCGTCGACGAGGCGGTTCCCGCAGGCGAGGCTGACGAGTCGGTGCCGGACCGGATCACGGCGGCCTTGGCGTCGACGGCCCGCGTGTCCGACATCATGGGCCGACTCGGTGAGGGGAGCTTCGTGGTGGTGGCCCCGGGTACCGACCCCAGCGGTGCCCTCGAGCTGGCTCGCCGGTTGTTGGAGGCGGCGGATCAGGGGCTCGGGCCTGCGCCTGAAGCCCTTCCCCTGAGCCTTCGGGCCGGATACTACGCCGTGCATGACACGGAGCAAGCACCCGTCACGCCCGTGGACCTCCTCACGCGAGCGACTCTGGCTCTGCGGAGCGCCCAGGCCGACGAGTCCGGCGAGCGGATCCACGCCTACCAGCCGACCCGCGCCGCGAGCTGAACGACAGCCGAGGAGCTCGACCGACCCGAGTCCCCCGAGCGTGGCGCGCCTGCCTCACTCTCACGACGTTTCCAGGCAGCAGTCTGTGTGGTAGTCTTGCCACAGGCGAGGAAGGAGCCAGGCGCGTCAAGCCTTCTCGCTGGTGCACTCTTGCAAAAGGAAGGGATGTGTTGCGGAATACCGAAGGTCCGCCGCACGTTGTACGCTTGCCACACTCCTCCGTCGAGCGGGAGTCCCCACGCAGGAGCCAGCTATCCTGCGGCGAACCGGCGAACTCGGCCAGATCTCTTCGGAACAGGCCCGTTCCGTGCAACCACCGCAGCCCGATACGGTCTCGGTGACGAACAGGACGGGGGGTCCAGTCCATGGCAGAGCAGCTTTCGCGCACACCCTCGAGAACGAAATCGCCGCCGCCTGGCGTCGGTGACGCGAGCCAGAGCGACAAGCCGGCCCATGCTGGGCAGGGCCAGTCGGAGGGTTCGCTGGTCTTCCTCGATCCGAGTGTGCGGGAAACGATCCAGATCCTGATCGTGGATGACGAGCACACTTTGCGGGAAAGCTGCGCGAGCCTGCTCGAGAGCGAAGGCTACAGCGTGACCGTGTGCGGGCGTGGGGAAGACGCCCTCGAGATGGTCCAACGACGGACCTTCGATATCATGCTTCTCGACCTCTACATGTCCGGTGTGTCCGGCATGGAGCTCCTCCAGGCGGCGCTGCAGGCGCATCCCCAGACGCTGGCCGTCGTGATGACCGGGAATCCGTCCGTCGAATCCAGCGTGGCCGCGCTGCGTGCGGGGGCGTGGGACTACATTCCGAAGCCCTTCTCCGCGACGCACCTCCAGGTGCTCATCGGGAGGGCCGGCCATGCCGTAGCCGTCGCGCGGGAGAGCACCGAGAGCCGCCAGGCACTGAACCGCCGTCACGGTCACAGCGACAAGGTGATGCTCCTTGGCGACTCCACCTCCTTCCAACGGGTCATCGAGCTGGCGCGCAAGGTTGCGTCCACCGACGCATCGGTCTTCATCACCGGGGAGAGCGGTGTAGGCAAGGAGGTCATCGCCCAGTTCATCCATCATCACTCTCGTCGGAGCGCCCGTGAGCTGGTGCCCATCAACTGCGCGGCGATTCCCGAGAACCTGCTCGAATCGGAGATGTTCGGCCACGTGGAGGGGGCCTTCACCGGTGCCGTCCGCGAGAAGCGTGGCCTTCTCGAGGCGGCCAACGGAGGCACGCTCTTCCTCGATGAGCTCACCGAGATGCCCCACCCGATCCAGGCCAAGCTGCTCAGGGTGATCCAGGACGGCGTGGTGCGGCGCGTGGGGAGCACGACCACGGACGCCGTCGTCAACGTTCGCTTCATCGCAGCGACGAACCGGGACCCCATGGGGGCCGTCGATAACGGCGACCTCCGGCGCGACCTCTACTACCGACTTCGTGTTGTACCGATAACGATCCCTCCCCTGCGAGACCGGCCCAGCGACATCCCCGTGCTGGCCAACTACTTCCTGCACCACTTCTGGACCCGGTACCGGGATCCGGGTGAACCGCTCCCCGTGTTCTCGGACGAGGCCATGAATGCCCTGCTCTCGTGCCCTTGGCAGGGCAACGTCCGGGAGCTCCGCAACGTGGTGGAGCATGCCGTGGTCCTGCTCGATCCGGGACAGGACGTCACGGCGCCGGATATCCCCTTCATCGAGCCATCCGCCGAGGTGGCCACCTCCTCCGGTATATCGTTCAGCGACGTCTCGCTGCGGGGGGAGTATCACGTGGCGCGAGACCGCGTTCTCGGGGAGTTCGAGCAGCGCTATCTCTCCCGGATCGTCCGTGAGGCTGGGGGCAACATCTCCGACGCCGCCCGGATCGCGGGCGTGGATCGCACGACCCTGTACCGGCTCATGCAGAAGCACGGGATCGACCGGCAGGGCCTGCTTTCCGGGCAGTCCGGTTGAATCGGGCCTCACCCGATTCGACCCTTTCGCGCCAGACTGCGCTGGGCATGATGACGGACCGGCCGGGCATGCCGGAGAGGGCCGGTTTCGAGCCGCTGGCGCCCTTCTCCCATGCGCGCAGCGACGAGGAAGCGCTCCAGGGCGTCTCGTCGGCGCTGCTCAAGGAAGCCGTGCGTCGGATCTCGGATTCCTGGGCCAGCAGCCTGAAGGGTGGGGTGAGCCGCGAGGAGGTCGTGAAGGTCCTCGGTGAGGTCGCTTGCCATGTGGAGAGCGCCGCCGGTGCGGAGGACTGGGCGCTCGGCGACGAGGCCACGAGGGGTCTCCTGCATCGACAGCTCGCGGAGCTTCTGCGGCAGGAGCTACTGCAGCCGAGTGGGGAGCCGGAGGCCGGAGATCACGATCCGGCCGAGGTGCTGGCGCTGCTGCTGGCTCTCGAACGGGTGCGTGGGTCCCTGGAACCCGCGCGAACGGAAGACTTCGCCGACCGCCTCCTCGAGCCGGACGCCTTCGAGTTGATCGTGGAGGTCGCACATGACCTTCGCTCGCCTCTCACCTCGATCCTCTTCCTGTCCGAGACGATCCGACGCGGTCACAGCGGCGACGTGACAGATCTCCAGCACCGGCAGCTCGGACTGGTCTACTCCGCGGCCTTGGGACTCATCGCCGTGGCCAGCGACATCATGGAGCTGGCTCGCGGTGGCACGCGGCTCTCGGAGGATGCCACCCAGCCGTTCTCGGTCGGTGAGGTGCTGGAGTCCATCCGTGAGATGGTCCAGATCATGGCGGACGAAAAGCACATCACGCTTCGCCTGATGGAGCCGGAGGGAGACCGGTGCGTCGGATACCCGGTGGCGCTGAGCCGAGCGCTGTTGAATCTCACGACCAACGCATTGAAGTTCACAGACGAGGGGCTCGTGGAGGTGACGGCCCGGCGCTTGAACCGGCGCGACGTGGAGTTCTCCGTCCGGGACACCGGCCGGGGCATCAGTGAGGCCGCTCAGGGGACGTTGTTCGAGCCATTTCAGAAGTCACGCGAGCGCTCGGGCCATTTCTTCTCCGGGAGCGGCCTGGGCTTGTCGATTGCCCGTCGGCTGGTGGAAGCGATGGGGTCGAAGCTCGAATACGAGAGCCGGCCCGAGTGGGGCACACGCTTCTACTTCACGATTGAGCTACCGGTCGCCGATCAGCTCTGACATCCGCCGGAAGCTCAACGGCCTCTCGACCCATGTAATCCTCGGACAATCGGGCTCGCGCCGATGGCGGGCCCGGAGCGCGCACGCCCCTCCCGCCTGCCAGTCCGGCAATCTTCGGAGACTTGTTGCATCAGTGCCACAGATGTGTGGCGCACGCGCCTCTCCTGGGGGCTTCGGGGGGTGCGATCGGACGGCGTCCAGCTTGCGCGGCGAGCTTGCTTTCCCCCTGCCGGGCTTGCCGAATCACGCCATTTGTTCCGTGCCAGCGAAGTGTGGTCTCGACAGATGGCTCTGGTGGGAAGCGGAACGCGGCTTGCATATTACCGAGGCGCTTCGTACTGCCCCCACGCGGGCGGTCACACAAGACCTGAATCGAGGCCGGATTCGAGCCGTGCATTCAACGGTACCTGATATGGGCACGCCCGGGAGGGTGAAGAGAACGCCAGTACCGACGCCCCTGATGCTCTACGACAAGGCGGCGGAGCGGCAGGAAGTGCGCTATGCGACCTTGCCAGGCCGACTCGGGAGCGATCGGGTCAGCCGATTCCTCAACATGCTGGTGGCCATCACGGGTCTGTTAGCCACGCTGCCGTTGATGGTCCTGATCGCCATCGTGGTGAAGCTCACCTCGCCCGGACCGGTGTTCTACAAGCAGCAGCGCGTGGGTCTGAACCGGCGCCGCTCGGTGAACCGAGGCGGCCCGGCACGACGTCGTGCCGCCGATCGGGGAGGGAGGCTCTTCACGATCTACAAGTTCCGCACGATGAGCGCGGGTGCAGCTGCGAAGGAGGTTTGGGCGACTCCGGACGATCCCCGGGTCACCCGGGTGGGTGGGGTGCTCCGCAAGTACCGGCTCGATGAGCTGCCCCAGCTCTGGAACGTCCTGAAGGGCGATATGAACGTCGTGGGCCCTCGCCCAGAGCAGCCCACGATCTTCGCTGAGCTCAGGGACCAGATCAACAAGTACCACGACAGACAGCGCGTGCTCCCTGGCATCACAGGCTGGGCTCAGGTCAACCGGGACTACGGGCAGAATCTGGACGACGTACGAGAGAAGCTGCACCTGGACCTGGAATACGTCTCTCGGAGATCGGCCTGGGAAGACTTCAAGATCATGGTGCTGACCGTCCCCGTGATGCTCTTCAAGAAGGGCGCTTGGTAGCCGCAATCACTCCTTGTGTGGGGGAGGAAGGGACGGCCGGCCGGGTCCGACGATGATTCCGCGGACCCGGCTTTTTCTACACCTCGGATCCATGCCCGACGCTCCAGGGGCGGCGGCGTGCGGGCATTCCGGACCACCTCAGCTCGGAAGGGGACCCAAGTGTCCGTACTGGTCACCGGCGCGGCCGGCTTCATCGGCTCTCACTTCGTAGAACGCCTGCTGTCCCGAGGCGAAGAGGTGGTCGGCCTCGATCTGTTCGACGACTTCTACGACCCGGCTATAAAGGAAGCCAATCTGTCCGACGCGCGCAGGCACCCCGCCTTCCACGAGGTGCGCGGTGACATCAGGGACGGGGACCTGCTGGCGGAGCTGCCGCCTTCCGTGGACGCCATCGTCCACCTCGCCGCTCGGGCCGGGGTCCGTCCCTCCATCCAGGAGCCCACGCTCTACGCCGACGTGAACGTGATGGGCACGATGCGGCTGCTGGAGTTTGCCCGGCACCGGGGGGTTCGGCCGTTCGTCTTCGCTTCGTCGTCTTCCGTGTACGGGAACAGCGAGTCCGTGCCGTTCGTCGAATCCGATCCAGTCGACCGGCCCATCTCGCCGTACGCCGCCACCAAGAAAGCCGGGGAGCTCCTGTGCCACACCGCTTCGCACCTCGAGGGAACCTCCTGCGTATGCCTGCGGTTCTTTACTGTCTATGGGCCACGGCAGCGACCCGACCTGGCGATCCACAAGTTCGCCCGGCTCATGGCGGCCGGGGAGGCCATTCCAATGTTCGGGGACGGTACGTCACAGCGGGACTACACGTTCATCGACGACATCCTCCAGGGTGTCGAAGGCGCCCTCGGCTACGCACGAAGCCACCCCGGTGCGTATGAGGTCGTGAATCTGGGCGAAAGCCGCACGGTGTCCTTACAGGAGATGATCGCCGTGCTCGGCGAGGCGTTGGGTGTCGAGCCCGTGGTGCATCGACTCCCACCCCAACCGGGCGATGTCGACCGGACCTATGCCGACGTGGGCCATGCGCGGAGACTATTCGGGTACGAGCCCAGGACGGACTTCCGCGCTGGGATTCGAGCCTTCGTAGATTGGCTCCATACCCAGGAGACGTGAGCTCGCCCAGCCCCTTGCCTCGCCTCCTCGAGTTCGCCTCCGCGCCCGGGTTGCATCCTCGTAGATCTCCTCGACCGACGTCTCATCGTCCGGATCCGGACCCCGGCAATGTTGTCGTAGCACCACAGGCCCGGGGAACCGTATGTTTACAGGAAAGTCGCATGTGGCGTCAGCGCTGCGGCCGGAATGGTCCTTGCACATTGCAGGGAGCGGAGTTTCGCTCCGCGACGGACAGTCGTCCGTAAGACATCGCAGCATAGGGTTTTAGACGGTAGTCCAGGATATTCGCATCCTGTTACTGAGGGGCACGAAGTGCGCCTTCCTGCCGGACCCTCTCTCATTCTGCCCCAACGGTGAGGGCATAGCACGAGTCGCATGGAAGCTGCAGCCGGTCGGAGCACGCAAACTGCGTCGGAGTGGTACGCCTGCTACACCAGGGGACGACACGAGAAGCAGGTGAGTCGACTACTGGACGAGCGCGGCTTCGAGGTCTTCCTGCCGCTCGTCTCGCGCGTGCGCCGGTGGCACGACCGGGAGAAGGTCGTCGAGTTCCCGCTCTTCCCGAGCTATGTCTTTGCCCGCTGCCGCAGCCACGACCTGAATCGGGTGACGGCGACACCGGGCCTGGTGAGCGTGGTCCGGTTCGACGGGAGGCCGGTGGTGGTCCCCGACCGGGAGATCGCGAACATCAAACGGCTTTCGGCCGGTCTTGGCGCGAATGGCCCGGTGCCAGAGGTCGGTCCCATGCTGAGTGAGGGTCAGCGGGTTCGGATCACGGAGGGCCCGTTGAGGGATGTAGAGGGGGTCGTGGCTCGACGGCCGAGCAACACGCGCCTGGTACTCGTGATCGGCGTCACGGCCATCAACCAGGGCCTCCGAGTCGAGCTCGATCGAGAGATCGTGGAACCGGTGTACGGCTGAGCGGGGTCACAGCGCCAGGCATGGAAGGGAACGGGATGTCGGTCAACGAGAAGGTGAGCTCTCGCGAGCACTGGCAGGGGCGACGGGTGGTGGTCACCGGCGGAGGCGGTTTCGTCGGCACACCGCTCGTGACCCGCCTCCTGGAGCTCGGTTGCGAGACCGTGCTCGCTCCGCGGCGCGCCGAGTTCGATCTGACCGAGCAGGCACACGTGAGGCGCCTGTACGAAGAGGCTCGCCCGGACACGGTGATCCACCTGGCGGCCGAGGTCGGCGGGATCGGGGCGAACCGGGAACGCCCCGGGCGCTTCTTCTACGCGAATGCGATCATGGGCGTGATGCTCATCGAAGAAGCGCGGCGCGCCGGCTTGGAGAAGTTCGTCCAGCTCGGTACGATCTGCGCCTACCCCAAGGACACGCCCGTGCCGTTTCGGGAGGACGATCTCTGGAATGGTTATCCCGAGGAGACCAACGCGCCGTACGGCGTGGCCAAGAAGGCGCTCCTCGTCCAGCTCCAGGCCTACCGAGCCGAGTATGGCCTCAACGGCATCTATCTCCTACCCGTGAACCTCTACGGGCCCGGCGACAACTTCGACCTCGAGACCAGCCACGTCATCCCCGCACTGATCCGGAAGATGGTGGAAGCTCGTGATGCCGGTATCGACCAGGTGCCGATCTGGGGGACGGGCGAGGCCTCACGCGAGTTTCTCTACCTCGACGATTGCGTTCGGGCCATTCTCCTGGCTGCAGAGCACTACGATGGGCCCGACCCGGTGAATCTGGGCACAGGCAAGGAGATCCGCATTCGCGCCCTCGCCGAGCTCATCGCCGAGATCATCGGGTACCGGGGAGAGCTGGGCTTCGACGCCAGTCGTCCAGATGGCCAGCCCCGACGCTGTCTGGACACGAGCCGGGCCGCGAGCCTATTCGGGTTCCGCGCCGACGTATCGCTTCGGGAAGGGCTCGAGCGGACCACGCGCTGGTTCCTGAACAACCTGGAGTCGGCGAGCACCCGCCGTCCCACCTTCGCACTCAACGCCGAGAGAACGTGAGCGAGCAGAACAGGAAAGCACTCATCACGGGCATCACCGGACAGGACGGGAGCTACCTGGCCGAGCTGCTGTTGGAGAAGGGGTACGAAGTCCACGGCGTGATCCGCCGTTCGTCGTCCTTCAACACCCAACGCATCGATCACCTCTACCAGGACCCTCACGATCCCAGCGCTCGCCTGTTCCTCCACTACGGGGATCTCTCGGACGGCAGCGTGTTGAACCGGCTCCTTCGCGAGATCCGGCCCGACGAGGTGTACAACCTCGCGGCTCAGAGTCACGTGCGGACCAGCTTCGACCTTCCGGAGTACACGGCCGACGTATCGGGCCTCGCGGCAGTGCGCCTCCTCGAAGCCATGCGAGAGACAGGGATCTCGCCCCGCTTCTACCAGGCGAGCTCGTCCGAGCTCTACGGCAAGGTCGTCGAGGTGCCCCAGACCGAGTCCACGCCCTTCAACCCTCGCTCACCCTATGCCTGCGCGAAGGCATACGCGTTCTACATCACCAAGAACTACCGGGAAGCATATGGCCTCTTCGCCGTCAACGGGATCCTCTTCAACCACGAGAGTCCTCGTCGGGGTGAGACATTCGTGACGCGGAAGATCACGAGGGCCGTGTCGCGCATCAAGCTCGGTCTCCAGGACGCCGTCTACCTCGGAAACCTGGATGCGAAGCGGGACTGGGGGTACGCACCGGAGTACGTCGATGCCATGTGGCGCATGCTCCAGCAGGA
>JBDHHQ010000031.1:0-45648 GCA_039589315.1 Gemmatimonadota bacterium | reverse complement strand
GGGTCCCTTACACCCACCCCTTCTTGCGGAAGTCCTTCAGATTATCCGCCCACTCCGCCATCTCCTCCGGCAGTCCGAAGGAGAGCCGATTGTACTCGAGCATGGGTGGGAAGGGGCGGCCCACCCGCACACCGGCTTCGCGCATGCGGTCGATGTACTCCTCGAGGTCGCCGTGGATGCGGTGCATGAGGAAGTTGGTGTGGCTGGGCAGGTACTCGAGCCCCAGCTCGTCCAGTACCTCGTGGGCCATGGCCTTGGCCTTCGTGTTCACGGCCCGGCTGTCTGCGACGTGCTGCGTGTCGTCGAGGGACGCCTGCGCCGCGAACACGGCCGGAACATTGGCGTTGTTGGCGGCTGCGAAATCCCGGAGACGGCTGATTGTGCCGGGGTGGCCGATCCCGTAGCCCAGCCGCATGCCGGCCATACCGAAGATCTTCGAGAAGGTACGGACGACGAGCACGTTCGGGCGATCGTCCACCCACTTCAGGGCGGAGTGGTAGCCCGGGGCGCCGTCGGCATACTCGAAGTACGCCTCGTCCATGAGGAAGAAGGTCGTTTCGGGTGCGTCGGCGATCCACGCGTCGATGTCTGCGCTCGACGTGAGCGTGCCCGTGGGGTTGTTCGGATTGCAGAAGTACACCACGGACGGGCGGTGCCGCTCCTCCGTCACCTCACGCATGGCGTCGAGGTCGTGGGCCATGTCCTTGGTCAACGGCACCTTGACCAGCTCGTACGGGAAATTCCTGCGGTAGCGCGGGACGTCTTCGAACGTGGGATCCGCGATCACCAGCTTCGTGCGAGGGCCGGCCAGGGCCTCCACGGCCATCTGGAGCACTTCGGTGGATCCGGCGCCCAGGACCACCTGGTCCAGGCCGACCCCGAACTTTTCGGCGAGCCGCTCCGCCAGGGGCCTGGACCATGCACCCGGATACCGATTGGCAAAGGTGAGAGACTCCACTACCGCCTCTCGGGCGCCTGGGCAGAGCCCCAGGGGGTTCTCGTTCGAGCTGAGGCGGATCGTGCCGTCGGGCATTCGTTTGCCCGGCAGGAGAGTCGCTCCCAGGCTCTGCGGCAGGGTCACGCCGCCGATTCCGGTGAGTCCCAGCATCGCACCGGCCGTCAGGAAATCACGCCGTTCCATGAGCTGCTCCTCCTTGTGGGCTCGATTCTACGTGGTCCCGATTCTCTCGGTCCCGGTTCGGTTCGATTCTCGCCGTCACGCCAGGCTGGCCACCGCCTCGGCCGCCCGCTCGGCCTCCGCCAGCGTGTTGTAAATGTGTGGGCTGAGGCGGATTCCTGGAAAGCCTCCAGACATGCCCGCCGAGCCGATGTCGTGTGATTCGTAGAGCGCCTGGAAGCCGGCCCGCGGCTCCACGCCAGGAATCTGGAAGATGAGGACGCCCCCGTTCAGGGCCGCATCCGCCGGGGTGTGGAATCGCACGCCGGGGACCGCGTCCGAGATCCGGGTCCTCAAGGTCGCGACGAGCTCGCGGACCCGGGCCTCCACCAACGGCGCCCCGATGCTCTCGTGGAAGGCCACCGCCCGGCCCATGGCCGCCACCGTGGCGTCGTCGCGCTGACCCAGGGTGGCGAACCGGGCGGCGCTCTGCTCGTCGTGCGCCCGCTCCCAGCCCAGCCCCACCACCAGCGGCCACAGCTTCTCCACCGACTCGCGGCGCACGTAGAAGATGCCGGCCTCCTTCGGTCCCATGAACCACTTGTGGGCGCTGGCCGCGTAGAAATCGCACCCCATGGCCCGGAGCTCGAGGTTCAACCACCCGAAGGTCTGTGCGCCGTCCACGTGAGTGAGGATCCCACGGTCCCGGGCCAGGCGGCACAGCTGTGCCGCTGGAAGCGCTACGCCGGAGACGTTGGAGTGATGGGAGAACGCCAGCACGCGAGTGCGGGAGGTCAGGGCCGCTTCGAAGGGAGCCACGAGCGCCGCCGCGTCCAAGGGCTCGGCCGGTGTCGTGACCCGAATCACGTCGTAGCCATGACGCCGGGCACCCACGTCCCATGAGCCACTGTTCGACGGGTGGTTCTGATCCCAGAGGACGACCTCGTCGCCGTGTCCCAGGTCCACTCCGCCCACCACGATGTTGTTCCCCTCGGTGGTGTTGCGGGTGATGACGACCTCGCCCGGCTCGGCCCCGACGTAGCGGGCCAGGGCCGCCTCGGCGTCCCGGCGTAGGTCCCTGAATCGGCCCCGGTTCTGGAACGAGGCATCGGCGTCGACGAGGCGCGTCCATTCGTTGACGGCGTCGATGACCGGATACGGGGCAGGGCAGAGGTTGGCGGCGTTCATGAGAGTCAGGCCCGGCCGAAGCGGGAACTGATCCCGGACCAGTGCCCAGAACGCCTCGTCCACGGAGGCCCGCGCGGTTGGCCGGCCCGGGTTGAAGGGTGACCAGCCGGTCCCAGCCAGGGTCGCGCCGAGCGAACCGGGAAGGGTCGCGGCCGCGGCTCCGCCCAAAAGGGTCCCCAGAAAGCGCCTCCTGGGGAGCCGCACGACCTCTTCGGGCGGATGGTAGATGCGTGGGCTCTGCGTCATCCTCTCGTCCCGCGCTGTAGGTGGCCCGTGAACGGGCCGATCCGGCGAGCCGTCGCCCTCGAAGGCCACCGCCCGGCGGGAAACGTCCCTACGGACCTCCGGGCGGACCGGCATTGACCCTGACCTCGGTCGTTTCGACCACCATGGCGCTCAGGGCCTCCTCCATCATCTCCTGCATGCCCCCACCCATCTGGCCCTTCATCATCTGCTCGACCATGGCCCGCTGCTCGGGGGGCATCTTCTCGAGCTCGGCCTCCATCTCCGCCATGGCCTCTTGCTGCTCGGGCGTCATTCCTCCCATTCCCGCGCTCATTGCCCCACCCAGCCCCTCGGAGGAGATCTCGACCCGAAACGGGTAGAGCATGCCCTCGACCTCCCGGTAGTCCATCATCAGCGCCGAGCTGGACAGGGGCTGCGGGCCGGCGGATCCGGCCATGGTGCCCGCCATGTCGATGCGTCGAGGGATGAGCTCGTCCGTGTCCATCCACATGCGCATGCTCTCGGGCGTGAAGGTGCTCTGGACCCCGCCCATGCCGCCGAGCTCGATGCCCTCGAAATCGTCCAGGGCGATGATCCAGCACTCGTTCCCGTCCACGCTCTCCCGGCCTTCCACCGTCATGCGCTCGGCGATCTCCGGCCGCATGAAGTACTGGCCGTCGAACTGCCGGGGGGTGTTCATCTGCTGAGCCTCTCCGCCCGGACCGGTCTCCTGCATCTGGGTCATGTCCGGTAGGAAGACGACGCGACCGTCGATCTCGTCACGGACGAAGTACATGGTGCTGGCCATACCCATGACCGTCTGCGTGACGGTGTAGTCCTCGATGCCGGTCATGCGCTCCCGGTAGACGTCCCAGGCCCGCTCCATGATCTCCTGGGCGTTCTGGGCCCGGAGAGTCCCGGGAGCGAGTGCGACGAGAACGCCCAGAAGGCCGAGGATTCTTCGGGTCATCTTCCAACTCCTGTGCTCGCGCGAGAGGCCGAGCCCGATGATTGCCTTCGATACGACGTGCAGTGTACGCCGCCCGATCCGCGGGGAGCAAGGCGACCGTGTCGTCGTCCGGGACGCGGTGTGCGCAAATGGCATATACGCATATTGCGCACAATACTCCGAGGCACTAGCTTGTCCTGTCGACGTGCAACCGCCGCCCCGTGACCGGTAGCGGCGGCGCGACGCGGGAGATCCCGACCCTCAGCTGGAGTCGAGCATTGACGGAGACCTACGGAGGCGGCCCCCTCAAGCGCATCGAGTTCATGGTCCTCGCAGTCCTGTCAGAGGATCTGCTCCATGGGTACGGCATCGCGCAGCAGATCAGCGAGCGCACCGGAGGGCACGAGAAGGTGCGCCCCGGAAGCCTGTACCGGGTGCTGGACCGCCTGCAACGGAGAGGCCTGTTGGAAAAGGCCGAGCGGCGGCCGTTGGACGAGGACGACGATGAGCGGCGCAGCTACTACCGGCTGACCCGTCTGGGTCGCGTCGCGGTGATGGAGGAGGCCCGGATCCTGTCCGGCGTCGCTGCGAACGTGGTTCAGACCGGGTCCGGACCCGCGAAGAAGCCGGCCTAGGGGAGTGTCGATGTCAGCACCAGGGGGGGTGGGTGCCCGTCTACGGGCCCGCTGGGTCGGTCTGCTTCTTTGGTCCTTCCCGAGGTCCTTCCGCCATGAGCACGGACGGGACGTGGTCGAGGCCCATGGGGATCTCTACCGCGACAGCGGAACACTGAGACGGTGGCTGGGCTGGCCGCTGGTCACCGTCGACATGCTGTCCAGTGGGATTCGCCTGCGCCTCGAATACCGGAACGAAGTCAGGGGAACACGGCACACGGGGAGGGGAGGGGTCTTCATGGCGAACGTGGCGAGCGACATCCGATACGGGGTGCGGAGCCTTCTCAAGGCGCCCGGCTTCACGGCCGTGGCGCTGTTGACCGTGGGACTGGGGATCGGAGCCAACGCGGCCATCTTCAGCGTGGTCAACGCGGTGCTCCTCGAGCCGTTGCCGTACGAGCGGCCCGACGAGCTCGTGGCGGTGAACAGCCGGTTCCTCCCCGTGAGCGGCTTCGACTTCGCCAGCTTCTCGCTGGATCCCGTGGAGTACCTGGACTACCGGGACAGCAACCGGACGTTCTCCGAGCTCGCGGCCTTCTATGGGACCGGGCTGACCCACACGGGCGACGGCTTCGAGGCGGAGCGGGTCCAGGGACTCGTGGCTACCTGGAATCTGCTGCCCCTCCTGGAGGTGAGCCCTCACCTGGGGCGGCTCTTCGTGGCGGAAGACGACCTGCCGGACGCCCCCACCCGAGTCGTGCTCAGCCACGGCTTCTGGGAGCGTGCCTACGGGGCCGACGAGGGCCTCGTGGGTCGTACCGTCACACTCCAGGGGCAGGCCGCGGAGGTAGTCGGCGTGCTGCCCGAGGGGTTCTTCTACCCACGGCCCAACGTGGAGGTGTTCACGACGCTCAACCTGGGTGAGAACCCCAGCGGGCGGCAGTCCCACTACCTGCAGGGGCTCGCACGCCTCGCGCCCGGGATCACGCTCGAGCAGGCCCAGGCCGACATGGACCGGATCATGGCCCAGTGGGAGGCCGACTACCCGGATATCCACACCGGTCACTTCTTCATCATGGAGCCCCTGAAGGATGCGCGGGTGGGCGACGTGGACTCGGCGCTGTGGCTGCTCATGGGGGCCGTCGGCTTCGTCATGCTCGTGGTGTGCGCCAACGTGGCCAACCTGCTCCTGGTCCGCGGGCAGACCCGGCAGCGCGAGACGGCGATCCGCACGGCGCTCGGCGCCGGGCGCTACCGGCTGCTGCAGAGCGCCCTGATCCACAGCGGCCTGCTCGCCGTCGGGGGAGCCGCCTTGGGTCTCGGACTCGCGTACGTGGGGTTGGACGGCCTTCTCGCTCTGGCCGGCCGGAACCTGCCTCGGGCAGAGGAGGTGACCCTCGACGGCAGCGTTCTGGCATTCACCGGGCTGCTGACCGTAGTGACCGCCCTCGTCTTCGGTCTGATCCCCGCCGTCCAAACGGTTGCAGGGCAGAGCCTGAGCGCCCTCACCGAGGGAGGGCGGAGCGGAACAGCCCGGAGCAGCACCCTCAGAGCCAGGAATGGGCTGGTCATGGCCGAGGTGGCGCTGAGCATCGTGCTGGTCGTGGGCGCCGGGCTGACGATGCGCAGCTTCGCGCGCCTCATGGCCGACGAGACCGGCTACGATTCGGAGGGCGTTCTCATCGCCTCCGTATCCCTTCCCAGGGCCAGCTACCCGGAGCCCGAGGAGCTCACGGCGTTTTACGACCGCCTGTTGGAGCGGGTTCAGGGAATGCCGGGCGTCGTCGCGGCCAGCGCGAGTACCAACCTGCCCGTGTTCTCCGGGCCCACCCAGCAGGATTTCGAGCTGCAAGGCGTCCCGGAGCCGGAAGAGGGCGAGCCCAACTGGAACGCCGCAACGGCGCTGGTGCGCCCCGGCTACTTCGAGGCCATGCGCATTCCGGTGTTGACGGGCCGGGGCATCGAGGCCTCCGACCGGTCCTCGAGCCCTCCGGTCGTCGTCGTCAGCGAGTCGTTGGTCCGTCGTTTCCTGGGTGACCGGGATCCGGTCGGCATGCAGATGCGCTTCACGGGCGACGAGGACCGTCCCTGGTGGACGGTCGTGGGCGTGGTCGCCGACGTGCAGCTGCAGGGCCTCGGCCAGGACCGGACCCCGGCCTACTACCTGGCTCATGAGCAGTCGCCCGTCACGTTGGGCGGACGCTGGGGCAGCTACATGACGCTCGTGGTTCGCACGGGGGGAGACCCTTTGCACCTGACTCCGGGACTGAGGACTGCTCTGGCCGAGCTCGATCCCGAGCTTCCCCTGATCGCGGTTCAGAGCTATGAGGAGGTACTGGTCGAGTCGGTTGCCCAGCCTCGACTGCTCATGACGCTGATGGGGATCTTCGCCACCGTGGCGTTGATCCTGGGAGCCGTGGGCATCTACGGTGTCACGGCCTACGCCGTCACCCAGCGACGGCACGAGATCGGCATCCGCCTCGCATTGGGCGCGAAACGGGAAGAGGTGGCAGGCCTGGTCATGCGCAAAGGCATGGGACCCGTGGCCGCGGGGGTCGCTCTTGGCGTCCTCGGGGCCCTCGCCGGCAGCCGCGTGATGGAGAGCCTGCTGTTCGAGGTGAGCAGGACAGACGTCGTCACCTACGGGAGCGTGATCGCCGTGCTCACGGCGGTCGGCCTGGTGGCGTGCTGGATACCGGCCCGGCGGGCGATGAGGGTCGACCCCATGACCACGCTCAAGGCGGAGTAGGCCGCGCCGACAACTGCCAAGCACGAGGGAACAGCGCTGGCCCGCGGGCCAGCGCGGGGGTCCGTCGACCGAGGTCCGTTGGCGCCCGTGTGGGAGCGGGCCGACCTCGCATGCCAACGGTTCCCGCGAGGGGAGTCGTGCCGTCAGGCTGTCCCAAGCCCCGCCGGCGCCTCCAGCACCCCGTCTACGATGCCGAACGCGTCCACGAGGAAGACCGCCTGCTCCCGGACCTCTCCGCAAAGCCGGTTCACGAGGGCGCGGATCGCCTGACTCTTGGCGGGCTCGAGGTACCCGGCCTCCAGGTACCACGCGCGGTCTACTTCGATGCGGCTGAGCGCATACAGTGCGGACAGCGTTCTCAGGACTTCCGACAGTCCCGGCGCCGGCGCTCGGGCCACGCCTTCCAGGAAGCGGTCGTGGATCACGCGCTCGACGTGCGCCTCCGCCAACCGCACGAGGTGGTCCTGGCAGGCGTTCATGGCGTCGAAGGAGTCGACGCCGTCATCGATGCGGGCCTTGAGTCGCCTGGCCACCGAGCCCAGGAGCCGGTCCTCCCGGTATGCCAGGGCGGCGGCGAGGAATTCCGGGTCCCGGAGGTGGTCCGGGTCCGTATTCCGCGTCACGAGGGGGTTCATCTCCGCCACCCGAACCTGGGCCCGGTCCGCGAGGTACTTCGCCAGATCCCACAGCTTGAGGTCGCCCATCTCGTCCCGGTAGCGGCTGAGGAGGGCCCGTGCCACCAGTTGGAGCAGGACCGGGTTGGCCCCCTCGAACGTGGTGAAGATGTCGACGTCCGCCCGGAGCTCACCGAACCGGTTGGCCGCCCGGTATCCCACTCCGCCGCACGCCTCCCGGGCGGCCTGAGTGGTGTCGACGGCATGACGTGACGCCAAGGCCTTCAGCCCGGCCGCCAGGGCCTCCACCTCCCGGGCCTCGTCCGGGTCGGCCTCGGCGTAGCGTCGGATCAGGTCCCGGACGGCGAAGTGGAGACCGTACGTCGTCGCCAACCTGGGGAGCAGGGACCGCTGGTGGACCAGATAGTCGAGCACCGGCACTTCGCCCTGACCGGCAGGCCCGAATTGGCGCCGGCGGTCGCTGTAGCGGATCGCGGTAGTGAGGGCCGTCTTGGCCACGCTGACCGAGGCGGCCGCGATGCTGACCCGGCCCGCCACCAGCGCGCCGAGCATGGTGAAGAACCGACGTCCCGGGCTGGGGATGGGGCTCTCGTATTCACCGCCGTCCGTGATTCGGGCGAACCGGTCCAGGAGGTTGGCCCGGGCCACCCGGACACCGTCGAAGGTCAGCCGACCGTTGTCCACGCCGTTCAACCCCACCTTCTCGCCGCAGTCCTCGATGCTGACGCCCCGAAGCGGTTCGCCCCGGTCGTCCCGGATCGGCACCAGCACGACGTGGACGCCGTGGTCGTGGCCCCCCACCTCGAGCTGGGCGAACACGCTGGCCATGCGGCCGTGCAGGGCCGCGTTGCCGATCCAGTCCTTGCGGGCGTCGTCATCGGGCGTGTGGATGACCAGCTCGTCCCCTTCGGGGTCGTACGCGGCCGTCGTCCGTAGCCCCTGGACGTTGGAGCCGTGCCCGACCTCGGTCATGGCGAAGCACCCCGGGAGCTCCAGCGTGCCGATGCGCCTCAGGAACCGCTCATGATGGTGCGCGGTGCCCAGTTGTAGCACGCTTCCCCCGAAGAGACCGAACTGGACCCCGAACTTGGTGAGGACGCTGAGATCGCCGTACGCCAGGGTCTCGAACACGGCGATGGTGGCGGCCGCGTCGTCCTTTCCTCCGGCGGACGCTGGATAGGACATGCGGCCGTATCCCCGGTCGGCGAGGAAGCGGACGGCGTCGAGCACCCGCTCCCGGTATTCGGCGGTGTCCGGTCGAGGGCGAATCCGCAGAGGTGGCAGGGCCATCAGCGCCATGACCTCTCTCCGGATCTCGCCGTTGGGCTCGTTGAGAAAGGACGACAGTTGGGAGACGTCGAAGAGGGAGATCTCTCGACGCTCGAGAACCGGAGCCGGCTCGGCGAGGAGGGACCGGGTCGCCTCCCGGCCGACGACGCCCAGCGCCTCCTCGACGTGGCCGAGGGCCTCGAGGGCCCGGGGCGTGTCCCACGGTCCCCGGAGGGCCGGATCGAGGCGGGCCAGGCCGAGTCCCAGGGCGGTCAGGGACCGGCGTACCTCTCCCGGGCATCGGACCGCCAGCTGCCGCACCTCCTTCTTCAGGCGCTCCAGGTCCTCGGGTCTCGGCGGCGTGTCGGGCCGTAGCCACGCGACCAGGACCTCACGATCGGCTCCGTCGAGCCACTCGAAGAGAGCCTGGGCCCGCTCACGGATCGCGTCGATTTCGTCCCTCGAAAGAGAGCCGTCAGCCCAGGCCACGTAGAGCATGGGCAACAGCGGCGCGAGCTGAGGGCGCTCGAGAGGATCGGGGACCCGGTGACTCGCTTCCATTCAGATCTGCCGTGGCGCCGGGAGAACGTGGGCCGGCTCGAGGCGAGGGATGACCGAGGTCGGGATTCTGTCGTTCAGTGGGCCCATGTCCATTGGCTTCGTGAAGGTTCGGCCTGGACGCCATCGAGAGGCGAGGCGCTCCGGACGGGGAGTAGGAAAGGTAGGGAAGAAAACGTCGGATCCGCCATGACCGGGGCCCACCGCGCACGGGCAGCTCGGGTCCGAAGCCGTCTCCGGCATGCCGTCCTTGGGCGCCGTCGCGGCGCCGCCCTTGACCACACCGCCCCCGAAGTACAACCTCTCTCGTCCCCGAACAGGAGCCGGAATGTCGAAGCCACTGGTGGGTGTCATCATGGGGTCACGCTCGGACTGGGACACCATGAAGAACGCAGTGGAAGCCCTCGAAGCGCTGGACGTCCCTCACGAGGTGCGGGTCGTCTCGGCGCACCGCACGCCGGATCTGCTCTTCGAGTATGCCAGTACGGCTGAAGATCGCGGCCTCGAGGTGATCATCGCCGGTGCCGGAGGTGCCGCTCACCTGCCCGGCATGGTGGCTGCCAAGACCGTGCTCCCCGTGCTGGGTGTGCCCGTCCAGTCCCGGGCGCTGCA
Organism: Gemmatimonadota bacterium; assembly: GCA_039589315.1. Taxonomy (GTDB): domain Bacteria; phylum Gemmatimonadota; class Gemmatimonadetes; order Longimicrobiales; family Gaopeijiaceae; genus JBDHHQ01. Next base: position 35,732 of record JBDHHQ010000031.1, on the reverse strand, counting down.
GGGCCTCGACTCGCTCCTGTCCATCGTCCAGATGCCCGGCGGGATCCCGGTCGGCGCTCTGGCCATCGGCCGATCCGGCGCCGTGAACGCCGCCCTGCTGGCGGCCGCCATCCTGGGCGCAGGGCACCCGCAGATCCGCGAATCCCTCCGGTCCTACCGGGACGCCCGCACCCGGACCGTTCTGAACGACCCCGATCCACGCCAACCCGCGCCGTGAACGTCGGCATCCTCGGCGGTGGCCAGCTGGGACGGATGCTGGCCCTGGCCGGCTATCCCCTGGGTATCCGCTTCCGGTTTCTGGAGCCGTCGCCCGGTCCACCCGTAACGGGCCTCGGCGACATTGTCGCCGAGCGCTACGACGACGTGCAGGCCGCCCTTCGCTTCGCGGAAGATCTGGATGTGGTCACCTACGAGTTCGAGAACGTGCCGGTAGCCACGGCCGAGGCCCTTGCTGGCGTGGTCCCCGTGTATCCACCCCCGGCGGCTCTGGAGATGGCCCAGGACCGTCTGGCGGAGAAGCAGGGGTTCCGGGACCTGGAGATTCCCACGGCGGCGTTTCGGGCCGTCGATACCCAGGCGGACCTGGCCGAGGCCGTGGAGGCCCTGGGACTTCCCGCCGTACTCAAGACCCGCCGCCTCGGGTACGACGGCAAGGGGCAGTTCGTGCTCCAGGCGGAAGCCGACCAGGAGGAGGCGTGGTCGGCTCTGGGAGGCCGGGCGCTGCTCCTGGAGGGATGGGTGCCGTTCCGGCGAGAGCTGTCGATCCTCGGCGTACGGAGCCGATCGGGCGAGGCACGGTTCTATCCCCTGGTCGAAACACACCACGGGCACGGCATCCTCGAGCGCGCCTTCGCGCCGGCGCCGGGCATCAGCGCCGATGTGCAGACACAGGCCGAGTCGTACGCTCGGCGAGTCATGGAGAGGCTCGAGTACGTGGGCGTCCTCGCGGTCGAGTTATTCGACACCGAGCAGGGACTCATGGCCAACGAGATGGCGCCGCGGGTCCACAACTCGGGTCACTGGACGCAGGATTGCGCTCCACATTGCCAATTCGAGAACCACATGCGGGCCGTATGCGGGCTCCCGTTGGGGAGTACGGCCGTGACGGCGCACGCCGCCATGGTGAACCTCCTCGGCCAGGTCCCCACCAATGCCGAGATCCTGGCGTTGCCCGGCGCTCACCTGCATCTGTACGGCAAGGCGCCACGGCCAGGGCGCAAGCTCGGCCACGTAAACGTGGGGGGGGAGGATCCCGAAGCGGTCCGCCGCACCGTGGAGCGGATCACGGCACTGCTCCATGCCTGAGGGGTAGCCGCTGCTTTGCTCGTCGCGCCCGCACTGCCGCTTCACTGCTTCGCCACACCGCTCGGACTCCAAGGCACGCGGCACGGACACGAGGTCATCATGCTGGATGAGATCAAAAGCAAGATCGAGGCCGAGATCGGCCGCCTCATGACGGAACTCACGGTGGATCTCCCCGAACGGATCCGGATCGCCGTCGAGCACGGCGACCTCAGGGAGAACGCCGAGTACAAGTCGGCCTTGGAGCGACAGGGCTTCGTTCAGGCTCGTCTCGATCACCTGACCCGCCGGATGAGCGAGCTGTCCAAGATCGACGTGGACGACCTGCCGGTGGATCGAGTGGGCTTCGGCTCACGGGTCGACGTGCACGACGCGGGGCTGGGTGAGCGCGTCACGTTCACCATCGTGGCCGGAGATTTCATCGACCTGGACGCCGGGCACATTTCCATGGCCTCACCCATCGGACGTGGCCTGATGGGCGCGCGGGTGGACGACGAGGTAGCCGTTCAGCTTCCCGGAGGCGAGCGCACGTTCAAGGTTCTGGAGCTCGTGACTCTGCCCCAGCAACTGGATGGCGCAGCCGGCAGCGAGGCCTGACCCACCGGAGTGGCCCGACCGGCCCCGGGCCAGGTCTGGTTCGTACGCGGCGTGGCCCACCGACTCCGCGACCGGGGCCGATCCGGCTCGTCGTGGCCACCAATGAGGTCAGGAAATGGGCGTCACGTTCCGATACTCGGTAAGAGCCGTGTTGGATCAGGACATCTCGATCGTGCGCATCAGGCGAAGCTGAGGCAGTGGCCAAGATACTCATCATCGACGACGATCCCGCGCTGCGGGACATCATGTGCAGGATCCTCGAGCACGACGGACACGATGTCCGCGTGGCCGAGGATGGCGCCATGGGCCTCGACCTCTACCGGGCCGATCCCGCCGATCTGGTCATCACGGACCTGATCATGCCCGAGAAAGAGGGAATCGAGACCATCCAGGAGCTCCGCGAGGAGTTCCCGGGCGTCCGGATCCTGGCGGTGTCCGGCGGCGGGATGGTCGATCCCGACGGCCCCCTGACCGATGCGGAGCTGTTCGGTGCCGACCGCTCATTGGCCAAGCCGTTCTCGGTGGAAGCCCTCAAGCAGGCGGCCACGGAAGTCCTCAACGGGGCGGAGCGGGCCGGCTAGGGAATCCTCACGCCGTAGACCGATCCGTCGCCATGCGATTCGCGCTGCTACGGTAACGGCGGACGGCCCTGGCCCGTACCCTGAGTCGTGGGCCGTTCGATCCATACCTCTCCCTGTCATCGATCGCTCCGGAGGTAGACCATGAGGCACCCCGTCGCTGCCGTCGTCCTCCTGCTCGTCGCATCCACGCTGGGCGCGACCTTGCACCCGGGTCCATTGGCGGGCCTCCAGGCACCCCCGCCCGGTGGTGACCAGGTCGTGACGCTTACCGACACCCTGAACGGTGGGGTTGGGGGCGTGACCGTCGACCGGGCCGGCATCGTCTACGTGGCCGACTTCGGAGGGACCGTCTGGAAGGTGACGCCCGCCGGACACGTGAGCACGTTCGTGACCAGCATGTACGGCTCGTCCGGCAACGCCATCGACTCCAAGGGCAACCTGTTCCAGTCGAACTTCTACGGGAACTTCATCGCCCGGGTGGACCGGGAGGGAAACGTGGAAGAGTTCGCGGCCGGACTGCGGGGTCCCGTGGGCATCGCCATCGATGGCGACGACAACCTCTTCGTCACCAATTGCAGCGGCAACACACTGAGCAAGGTCACACCCGATGGCGCCGTGACCGAGTTCACGGCGAGTGAGCTGTTCGCCTGCCCCAACGGCATCACCCGGGACACGCAGGGCAACCTCTACGTGGTGAACTTCAGCAACGGCCTGATGCTGAAGGTGACACCGGACGGGATGGTCGCCGAGTTCGCCACGATTCCAGGAGGTGGCAACGGCCACGTGACCTTCGCCCGGGGCACGCTCTACGCGACCAGCTTCCGGGGCCACCAGGTCTGGCGAGTCTCTCTCTCCGGTGAGGTCTCGCTACTCGCGGGCACGGGGACGCCGGGCGGCCAGGACGGTCCGGCCCTGGAGGCCACCTTGGCCTTCCCCAACGGTATCGCGGCCAGCCCCAGCGGCACGCGGCTCTACCTCAACGAGTTCCGGCGGAGGGCCCTGGGTACCGAGCTGATCCCGCCGGCCAGCACCAGCGTGCTGCGGCAGATCAAGCTGGCGTCGCTTACGGACGCTGTGGTGGCGGCGTTGAACACCGAGGGGGTCGGCGGGATCGAGCCCGCCTACCGGGCCTTCAAGGACGATCCGGCCAACGGCGGGATCAACACCGAGTTCGAGGTCAACGCCCTGGGCTACCGGTTCATGAACACGAGCCAGATGGAGGCGGCGCTCACGGTGTTCGAGCTCAACACCGAGTCCTATCCCCAGTCCTGGAACGTCTGGGACAGCCTGGCCGAGGCCCACATGAACGCCGGCAACACCGACCGGGCCATCGAGCTCTACGAGAAGTCGATCGAGCTCAATCCCAACAACGCGAACGGGATCGCGATGCTGGAAAGGCTCCGCGGCGGGGGCTGAATCCCCGGCCCCGAGCGCTCGACCGCCTTCGCTCAGGCGCCGTCTTCGTCGTCCTTGGCGGCTCTGGTCACGAGCTTGTACGCGACCCACGCCACGGCCCCGAGCACGAGCACCGCGGGCAGCCAGCCGAGGAGGTTCAGGACGAGGCCCCCGACGATCACGGCGGCGCCGCCCTGGATCCAGCCCACCACTTGTCCCTTGGTGCGGGCGAGCTCAAGGTCCTCGTCGGTATGGTACTTCTCGGGAAGGTTCACGCGCATCTGCCGTCTGGGGTCAGGGATGGCCGTCATTGCCCGTGGGATGGACCGCAGCGGGCCTGGGGGCGTATTCAGGACAAAGGTGGGCGGCGCCGTCGAACGGATGCAAGAAGGCTACGGCAAACCCGGTGATTTGGCGCTCCGCTTGGAAGCGGCCGGTACTCCTGGCCTCCCTCGTTTCCGGGACTTGATACCGATGGGTCGATTGAGACGGATCACGCACACCCTGGTTGTCCTTTTGGCCACGGCGTGGCTGGTCGCCGCTTCGGCGCAAGCCCAGCAGGAGGCTTCTCCGTCACCTCCTGGGCCGCGCCTGATCCTCCAGATCACCATAGATCAGCTCCGGGGTGACCTGCCGACCCGCTACTACGATCGGCTCGGCGCCGGCGGCTTCCGCTACCTCCTGGAACAGGGCATCGTCTATACGGATGCCCATCATGCCCATGCAAACACCGAGACCATCGTCGGCCACACCACCCTCTCCACGGGCGCGGATCCGGCGATGCACGGCATGGTCGGCAACGTGTGGTTCGACCGGGAAAAAGGGCGGCTCACCTACAACATCGAGGACCCCGCCTTCCCGCTCCTGATCGAGGGCGGGGGCGTGGACCAGGCGACCGAGATCGATCCGACGCAGCGGACCGCCCGAAGCGACGGCCGTTCGCCCATGGCGATACTCACGTCGACCTTCAGCGACGAGTTGGCGATCCGGACGGCGGGGAGGGCCAAGATCTTCGGCGTCTCCGTCAAGGACCGCGGCGCTGTGGCGATGGCCGGCCACGCAGGCAAGGCATTCTGGTTCTCCAAGGCCACGGGACGATTCGTAAGCAGTCGCTTCTATTACGATGCGCTCCCCAACTGGGTGGTCGAGTACAACCGCGCCTCACCGACAGGTCGATTCGCCGATGGCACGTGGGAGCTCCTGCACGACCGCGCCACGTACCTGTTCGGCCAGGCGGACGACAATCCGTGGGAGATGGATCTGGCCGGCTTCGGCCGGACGTTTCCCCACGCCTTCGGCGGAATGGACGGTCGGTACTTCACCACCTTGCTCACGACGAGCCCGGCAGGCGACGAGCTGGTCCTGGACTTCGCCAAGGCGGTGATCGAGAACGAAGACCTCGGCGCTGACGTCGTCCCCGATTACCTCTCCGTGAGCTTCTCGTCGACGGACTACGTGGGGCACCTCTTTGGCCCATCCAGTCTCGAAGCCGAGGACAACCTGCTCCGCCTCGACCGGGTGCTGGCCGATCTCCTCGCTGACGTCGACGCACGAGTGGGCCTGGACAACACGCTGATCGTGTTCTCCGCCGACCATGGCGCGGCGGAGGCACCGGGATATCTCAATCAGCTGGGGATCGACGCCGGCTATTTCGATACCGAGGCCCTCGACCGCCAGCCGGCCATCGAGGCGCTCGAGCGGCGGTTCGGCGTAGGCGGGGAGCTGATCGAGACATTCTTTCAGCCCTACGTCTACCTGAACCAGGACGTGATCCAGGCCCACGGGCTCGACCCGGCAGAGGTCGAGGGAGCCGTGGCCGAGGAGATCCAGAAGTTCGACGGGATCGCGTTGGCGGTCTCCAGCATCGCGCTACGGGAGGGTCGAGTACCGGACACTCCCCTCCACCGGAGCGTCCTGCGGAACTTCCATCCAAAGCGCTCCGGGGACATCTACGTCGTCCTCGAGCCACACTGGTTCATCAACGACTTCGACGGTCTGAGGGTCGCGGTCCACCACGGGTCGCCTTGGCAATACGACACCTACGTACCGGTGATCTTCGGCGGGGCGGGGCTTCCTGCCCGTCACGTTCACCGCCGAGTCCAGACCGTGGACGTTGCGACGACGCTCGCGGCCTACCTGGGGACGAAGCCCCCATCTGGGGCCGCGGGCGCAGTGCTCACGGAGGTCCTGGAGGCCGGTCGGGAGTAGCCTTCCTCAGCTCACCGGCGCCTTCGCGAAGTCGCCGGCCTTCACGATCGTCATGGCCTCGAGGTCGATCCACTGCCGGAAGGCCGCGTTGATCTCTTCGACCGTCAGCGCCTGGATCCGGGCGTCCATGTCCGCCTCCCGGTCCATGGTCCGGCCGAAGTAGAGGTCCTGGGACAGCCGTCCCGCCAGCACGTTGTCCCGGGCTCTCAGGTTCTTCTGGAACTCCGTGTACCCGGCCTTCGCTTCCTCCACCTCGTCGGCGGTGAAGCCCTCGTCCAGGACCTTCTGCACCTCCTCGCGCCAGGCGGCCTCGACGCGGTCGGAGTTCTCCGGCGCCGAGATGGCGTAGGTCATGAATTGGCCCCGTTCGTCGATGGGATGGGCCTGAAGCATGGAGCCCACTCCATAGCTGAGCCCCTCCTCGTGCCGGATGCGCGTGGCTAGCCGGGAGCTCAGGAACCCGCCCCCGAGCATGAAGTTACCCAGGACCAATGCCGGGTAATCGTCGTGGCCGTCGTCCAGGGGAAGGACGGTGCCCGCCAGGAGGAACGCATTGGCCTTGTCCGGCGTCTCGATCTCGACGGATTCGGGAGTGATCTCCTGGTACGGATTGCCGGTTCGAACGTACTCCACGTCGCTGACCCAGTCCCCGAAGGTCTCCTCGACGATGGGAGTGATCTCGGCCGGCTCGTAGTCGCCCACGATGGCCATGGTGCCGGCGGCCGCCCCGTAGAACTCCTCGTAGAAGCTCCGGGCCCCTTCGAGGGTGGCACCTTCGGTGAGGGCCACCTCCTCCTCGATGGTGGGCGTGTAGTACGGGTGATCCGTATCTCGGGGATTCGTCCGGCGCTGGTACTCGGTGAACGCCAGGGCCTGGGGATCCGCAAGCTGCGACTCGAGCGCGGAGAGTCGCTCCTGCTTCAGGATCTCGAACTCCGAGGCCTGGAACGACGGCGAATGCAGCACCTCGGACAGCAGGCGAAGGACCTGGGGGAGGTTCGACCTGAGCGTGGAGACCGAAGCGGTGGCCACCACCGGGCCGCCACCCACCGATACCTGTGCTTTCAGCCGGTCGAGCTCGTCCTCGATCTCCTGCCGGGTGCGCTGCGTGGTCCCCCGCATGAGCATGGAGGCGGCGAACGAGCCGTCGGTGGCCCGACCGCGCAGCGCGTCCTCCGTGCCGAAGCGCAGCGTCAGCTGCGCCACGACGGCCTCCCCCCGGGTCTGCTTGTCCAGGAGGGCCAGCTTGAAGCCGCTGTCCATCTCCTGGCGAGTGGTCCGGGACTCGATGTTGGCGGGCGTGGCGTCGAAGGCCTCGCCCACGGCGATGGCCTCGCCGCCCTCGTACGACTCGGCCAGGGCCATGACGTCGGGCGGTGCGGGGATCTCGGCCCGGTCCGGCTCATCCGTCGGGATGAACAGGCCCACGGTCCGGTTCGACGGCTTCAGGTACGTCATGGCCGCCCGCTGTACTCGGAGGGTCGTCACCTCCTTCAGCCGGTCCCGGTGGATGAAGAACAGCCGCCAGTCTCCCATGGCGGCCCACTCGCTCATACGGAGACCGAACCGTTCGGAGTTGGTGAACAGGAGCTCGCTGTTCTTCAGGAGCGCTGCCTTTGCCCGCTCGACCTCCTCGTCGGTGACCGGATCGGTCAGCAAGCCGTCGACGGTGGCCGTCACGAGCTGCGCCGCCTCGTCCAGGGACCGGCCCTCTCGCACCTGGGCGAACAGCAGAAGCGGGCTGGCCTCTCTCAGCTGGAGGTCCATGGCCCCGACACGGGCGGCGGCTTCCGTTTCCACCATAGCCTTGTACAGCCGTCCCGACGGGCGATCGCCCAGGATAAAGCCCAGCACTTCGATGGCCGCGAACTGCTCGTGGGACCCCGGGGGTACGTGGTAGGCGTGCATGACGTACTGCTCGTCGCCCACGCGACGGAGCGTGACCGAGCGTTCACCGTCCTGGGTCGGCTCCACCGTGTAGGTGGGCCAGAGGTACATGTCACCCTCGCGCGTAGGCGGGGTGATCTGCCCGAAGGTCTCCTGGACCAGCTCCAGCGCCCGGTCCTCCTCGAACCGGCCGGCGATCACCAGCATGGCGTTGTCGGGCTGGTAGTACTTCCGGTAGAAGGCCTGGAGCCGGCCGATGGGCACGTTCTCCACGTCCGAGCGGGCACCGATGGTGGAATTCCCGTAGTTGTGCCAGAGGTATGCCGTGGATAGGGTGCGCTCCATCAAGATGCCGAATGGGCGGTTCTCTCCCGCCTCCATCTCGTTCCGCACCACGGTGAACTCCGACGCCAGGTCGTCGGCGCTGATGAAGCTGTTCACCATGCGATCGGCCTCGAGCTCCAGCGCCCACGCCAGATTGTCCTCTGTGGCCGGGAAGGTCTCGAAGTAGTTGGTCCGGTCGACCCACGTGGTGCCGTTGGGCAGGGCGCCCCGCTCCGTGAGCTCGTCCATGATGTTCGGGTGGCTCGGCGTGCCCTGGAACACCAGGTGCTCCAGGAGGTGGGCCATCCCCGTCTCGCCGTAGGCCTCGTGTCGCGACCCCACGAAGTAGGTGACGTTCACTGTGGTCGTGGGCTTGCTCGGGTCCGGGAACAGGAGGACCCGAAGTCCGTTGTCCAGGCTGTACTCGGTGATGCCCTCGACGGAGGCGACGGGCTCGGGGAAGGTGGCCGACTCCTGAGCTGCAATGGGAGAGGCGGCGGTGACGAGGGCGAATAACGCAACCAAAGTACCGTTCCGGGCGAACAGATGGATCGACATCTCAGAGAATCCTCACGTCTGGGAAGCCTCACGTCTCTCGAGCTCTCACGCTGCGGAGTCCTCGCGGGCTCGGGAGACGCGGAGCCGCGGCGACGTCTGAGGGCGGCTCCGTCGCGGCGTTCGTGGGGGGCGCCTGAAGTTATCGAAACGGTCGGAGGTGGGGCAACGCGGGAGTGCTTCCCCGGGGTCATTCTCCCCGGAGAAGCTGCGCCGGGTTCGATCGCGCCGCCCGAACGGCGGGAATACCGCTCCCGGCCAGGGCGAGGGTGAGCAGGAGGACGGCCGCTGCCAGGAAGGTGGGTAGGTCCACCGGGCCGATCCGATAGAGGATGGAGCGCAGCCCCCACGCCGCCGCCAGTGACCCGACCAGGCCGATGGCCACCCCCAAGAACCCCGTCCTGAGCCCTTCCCGCGTCAGCTCGGTGGCGATCAGCGCCCCGGACGCACCCAGCGCCATCCTGAGTCCGATCTCCCGTCGTCGCCGCTCCGCTGCGTACGTGAGGATCGTGTAGAGTCCCAGGCCGGCCAGGATCAGGGCCACTCCCGCATAAGCGCTCGAAAGGAACGCGGTGAGCCTGGGAACGGATTCCTGCCGCCGGAGCCGAGAGGCCATGGATTGGAGATCGTATACGGGGAGATCCGGCGCAGCCTCTCGGAGAGCGTTCCTCAGCGCGGGGCCGCCGGGGTCCAGGCCTCCCACGGGCTTGGCCAGAACAACCAGATCACGTCCCAGCTCCGCCGCTTGGTCCATGGCAAAGTAGAAATCGCGGGCAAACTCAGATCCCGGACCCTGCCGCCCCGCGTGGCGCACGTCCTTCACGACACCCACCACGGTGACCCACTCGTCCCAGTTCCACTTTCGGAGCCGCTTTCCGATGGCGGAAGAGCCGGGCCACAGCTCTCGGGCTGCCGTCTCGCTCACCAGGGCCACGCGCCGGCCGGCCGTCAGATCCGCCTCGTCGATATCCCGTCCCTCGACGAAGCTCATGCCGATGGCAGAGGCCGCGCCCGGTGTGACGCCGTGGATACGGCCGCCCGGGATCTCGTGATCCGCCAGCTCCGGCCGGTCCTCCACGCGGAAACGGCTCATCCAGACGGCCTCGCCCGGCACGTGGGGCGACCACAGATGCGCCGTCGCCACGCCGGGGGTCGATCTCGCCGCCAGGAGCAACTCCCGGGCGGTGGTGGGGAGTTGCTCCGGCGGCCGCGACTCTGCGGTCACGTCCACGCGGGCCGTGAGGAGGCGATCGGTCTCGAAACCGATGTCCTCCGCCTGAAGGGCGCCCAGACTCCGGAGCAGCAGAATCGACCCGAACGCCAGCACCGACGCGGTCGCGACCTGGGATACGATGAGGCCTCGCTCGAGCCCGGAAACCGCCCGAGCTCGTGACGCTCGACCGCCGCCGCTCAACGCCGAGGTCAGGCTCAGCCGCCGGCTCTGCGCGAGCGGCAGGATGGAGAGGCCCACGACGATCAGAGTCGAAACGGCCAGCGTGGCAAGGACCGCCGGGCCGCCCAGAGCCACGCCGACGAAACCGGGCACGTTGGCAGGGAGGTTCCGCGCAGCGGCAGGCATCACCTCGGCTGCGAGGACCAACGCCACGAGGGCGCTGGCGCCCACGACCACGAGTACTTCCCCGGCCAGCCGACGTACCAGGTGCCCGGCACTCGCGCCCAACGCGAGTCGGAGGGCGAACTCTCCCTGCCGCTCCGCCGTTCTGAGCAGAAGCAGGAAACCGGCGTTCGCGCACGCGATGACCAGGAGAAGGCCCGCGCCGGCAAGAAGCGCGATGGCCGGACCCCGGAGTGACCCCAGGAGGTCCTCCCGAATGGAAACGACCCTCACGGACCAGCCTTCCTGTGACTCTGGGTGGACCCGCGCGAGCCGGGTCTCGACGTCGCTCAGCTCGTTGCGGGCGACCTCGACCGTGACGCCCTCGCGCAGCTTCCCCAGCACGCGGAACGCCCTCAGGACGCGGAGGTTGTACACGTCTCTACCCATGATCACCGGTGCCATCATCATGGGCAGCCACACGTCCGTCCGCCCCGCGGGGTCGCTCACGTCCAGGTATCCGCGGGGCAATACGCCTACGACCTCGTACGGGGCGTCGTTGAGGGTGAGCGTCGCCCCGATGGCGGCCGGATCGCCGTTGAAGTGGGAGCGCCAGAATGCCTCACCGATCATCGCCACGGCGTGTCCGCCCGGTCGGAGGTCGTCGCCCCCGTCGAGGAGGCGTCCGGCGACGGCACGCGCGCCCGTGACGCGGAACAGTGACGGCGTCACGAGCGTGGATCGGACACGTTCGTAGCGATCGCCGGTCCGCAGGACCACGTTGATCGGAGCCGAGGAAGCGCCCATCTCCTCGAACGATGGCGTCGCTCCACGCCAATCCTGGAAGGTCGGGATCGACGACTCCATGTCCTCGACCTCCTGGCTGTGATTGGCCTCGAAGACGCGGACGATCCTGTGGGCGTCCTCGAAGGGAACGGCGCCGGTGAGCACGGCGCGGGTGAAACTCAGCACGGCCGCGTTGACGCCGAGCCCGATGCTGAGGGTTGCGATGATGATCGCGGCGTACACCGGCTTCTGGAGCCAATACCGCATCACGTGTCCCGCACCCCGAAACGCCCCTGTCATATCCCCCCCCGGTCCAAAGACACTGCCGCTCTGCACTTCGAACGACCGGGGTCCCCTCGCCGTGAAATTCAGCCATTCAGCGGTGCCTGATGAGCGGGGGAGACGCGGTCTCGTCGACAGGGGGCCGTACCCACCCGCGTGGATCGCTCGAGGCGCCAGGGCGAGGCTGCGCCTGAAGTGCGGGGTGCGTCATCCGCCCTTGCTCGGCGCCCGCGTTCCCCACCGTGAAAGACCACGTGCGGGTCCTTGCGAGAGCCCTCCGCGGAGCCCATTATCGCCCCCCCCGCCGGACCCCGCCTCCGTCACATCCCGCATCGGTTGGTCACGAGACGCCGGAACGCAGAATCACCGAACAGGAGTCAACATGAGCAGGCTTGCGAGGATCAGCGCCGTAGCCGTCGTCGCCATGGCGGCGTCCGCGGCTTCGGCCCTGGCCCAGGACCGCCCCAACATCCTGGTCATCTGGGGCGATGACGTCGGCCAGTCGAACATCAGCGCCTACACCATGGGCATGATGGGCTACCGGACCCCCAACATCGATCGCATCGCCAACGAAGGCATGATCTTCACCGACTACTACGGCGAGCAGAGCTGCACCGCCGGTCGGTCTTCGTTCATCATGGGACAGAGCGTGTTCCGTACCGGCCTGTCGAAGGTCGGCTTGCCCGGCTCCGATCTCGGCATGCGGGTGGAGGACCCCACCATCGCCGTGATCATGAAGGACCAGGGCTACGCCACCGGGCAGTTCGGAAAGAACCACCTGGGCGATCGGGACGAGATGCTGCCCACCAACCACGGCTTCGACGAGTTTCTGGGCAATCTCTATCACCTGAACGCGGAGGAGGAGCCCGAGCTCGAGGACTACCCCCGCGACATGGTGTTGGCCGACGGCCGCACTTTCCTGGAGGCCTATGGCCCCCGGGGCGTCATCCACTCCTTCGCCGACGGCAGAATCGAAGACACGGGACCGCTGACCCGGCAACGCATGGAGACGGTGGACGACGAGACGTCGGCGGCGGCGATGCGGTTCATCCGGGACGCGGTCGCCAGCGGCACGCCCTTCTTCGTGTGGTGGAGCGGCACCCGCATGCACTTCCGGACCCACGTGAAGGAGGAGCTCCGGGGTATCAGCGGCCAGGACGAGTACGCCGACGGCATGGTGGAGCACGACATGCACATCGGCATGTTCCTGGACCTGCTGGACGAACTGGGCATCGCCGACAACACGATCGTGTTCTACTCCACCGACAACGGCCCCCACTACAACACCTGGCCCGACGCCGCCTCGACGCCGTTCCGCGGCGAGAAGAATACCAACTGGGAGGGCGGCTGGCGGGTGCCGGCCATGGTGCGCTGGCCCGGACAGATCCCGGCGGGCTCGGTGTCCAACCAGATCGTACACCACATGGACTGGTTCCCGACGTTCGCCACGGTCGCCGGGGCGGGAGACATCAAGACCGACCTGCTGGACGGGTACACGTCTCCGACCCTGGGGCGGGACTACCGCGTGCACCTGGACGGGTACGATCTGACGGAGCATCTCACCGGCCAGTCCGAGACGACCGACCGGCACGAGATCTTCTACTTCTCGGATGACGGCGATCTGACGGCCCTTCGCTACGACGACTGGAAGCTCGTCTTCATGGAGCAGAGGGTCGAGGCCACGTTCGAGGCTTGGGCCAATCCGTTCACGCCGCTACGGGTCCCCTTGATGTTCAACCTCCGCCGCGACCCGTACGAGCGGGCCCAGATCACGTCCAACACGTACTACGACTGGTTGCTGGACCACGTGTTCTTCATGGTGCCCGCTCAGCAATACGTGGGCCGCTTCCTGGCCACGTTCCAGGAGTACCCGCCCCGGCAACGGGCAGCGAGCTTCAGCCTGGACCAGGTCATGGAGAAGCTTGCGCCCCCGGGAGGCTGATTCGGGGAAAGGCACGAGAAAGGGCACCGCGAAAGGACCGGCTCGGCCGCCGCGTCGGCCGGTCCTTTTCGCGCGCGGCCCTGGGCGCCACGGATGGCAAAGCCCGATCGGTCGAACCCGACGGGACGCCCGACGGCCTCGGGGCTCCTCTTCGCCCGAGGCCAGTCGGATCCATTCCGCCGCAAGAGGGTTCTTGTCGGTCCCCCCGCCGACCGCGCTGAAGAATCGCTGACCAGAACCGCGAGAAGACCATGAGCCACAGACTGCCGTCTCTCCCGTACGACTACGACGCCCTGGAACCCCACGTCGACGCCCGCACCATGGAGATCCATCACTCGAAGCATCACCAGGGCTACGTGAACAAGCTGAACGCTGCCCTGGAGGGGCACCCGGAGCTCCAGGACAAGACCGCCCTCGAGCTGGTCATGCACCTGGACCAGGTCCCCGAGAGCATCCGCACCGCCGTACGGAACAACGGCGGTGGCCACCTGAACCACACGATCTTCTGGACCGTCATGCACCCGAACGGCGGTGGTACGCCCACGGGCGGTCTTGCCGGCGCTATCGACGAGGCGTTCGGGTCCTACGCCGGCTTCCACGAGCAGTTCAGCGCGGCGGCCGGCTCCGTTTTCGGTAGCGGTTGGGCATGGCTCTGCGTGGGCCGGGATGGCGGCCTGACCATCGAGAAGACGGCCAACCAGGACAATCCCGTCTCGTCCGGCAAGGCACCGATCCTGGGGATCGACGTTTGGGAGCACGCCTACTACCTGCACTACCAGAATCGCCGTCCCGACTACATCAAGAGCTGGTTCAACGTGGTGGACTGGGAAACGGTGGCGACGTACTACGCCCTGATCCGGACCACTCAGGGAGTGGCCGACCTTGCCGATTGGGCCAAGAGCAAGTGGGACAAGCTGCAGGAGAATCTCGCCGACCTGGTCGGCTAACGGGTGTGGGGCCGGGGCGGGGCGTCCGCCCCGGTCCACAGTCGACCTGACCCGGCTGCGCGGGGCGGTGCCCGGCGCGCCGTCGATCACCCAGGGAGCGAATCGGTGACACATCGAGCTCTTATCTTGCTGCTTGCCGCGTCATCGCTGGCGTGTGAGCCCCCAGCCCAAGCGGATCCTCTGCCTTCGTGGAACGACGGTCCTGCGAAGGCAGCCATCATGGATTTCGTCGACCGGGTGACCGACACCGCCCATCCCGACCATCGGCCTGAGGCCGACCGTGTGGCGGTGTTCGACAACGACGGCACGCTGTGGTCCGAGCAGCCCCTCTACTTCCAGCTCGTCTACGCCCTCGACCGGGTGCGGGCGACCGCTGAAGACCACCCCGAATGGCGGGAGCAGGAGCCGTTCCGCGCGGTCGTCGAAGGGGACCAGCAGGCCCTGTCTTCCTTCGGCACCTCCGAGCTCATGCAGATCGTGGCAGCCACCCACTCCGGGATGACGGTGAGCGAGTTCCGGGAGACCGCCCGAGCTTGGCTCGACAGTGCCCGGCATCCCCGCTTCGACCGGTTGTACCGCGAGCTCACCTATCAGCCCATGCGTGAGCTGTTGACCTATCTCCGGTCCAACGGCTTCCAGACCTGGATCGTGTCCGGCGGCGGCGTCGAGTTCCTGAGGATCTTCGCCCAGGAGGCGTACGGCATCCCGCCGGAACTGGTCATCGGTAGCAGCACCGCCGCCGAATACCTCTCAGACCCGAACGCCCCCACCATCCTCAAGCTGCCCGAAGTGGGGAGCTTCGACGATAAGGGCGTCAAGCCGGTCAACATCAACCTCCACATCGGGCGGCGGCCTATCTTGGCGTTCGGCAACAGCGACGGCGACTTCGAGATGCTGGAGTACACAACGACCGGTGACGGCGCTCGGCTGGGTCTCCTCCTCCACCACGACGACGCCGAGCGCGAATGGGCGTACGACCGGGAGTCTCACGTGGGCCGGCTCGATCGAGGCCTTGACGAGGCGGCCGACCGGGGCTGGGTCGTGGTCTCCATGGCCCGGGACTTCGGGACGGTCTACGGGCAATGAGATCCTGATACCTACGGCCGGTCCGGCATCGGGCGCCGACACCCGCGGACGGAGCGAACGCGGCAATGGGGCGGACGAGAGCTACGGCGGACCAGCGCGGCAACATCGCTTTCGTGCTCATCCGGCCGATGTGAAGGACGTCCCGATCGGCACCCAGGAGGCCACATTCGCCCCGGATCAGGCCTCCAGCGGGTTCTCCCACTTCAGCCCGCTGAAACGGGCGAAGTCGCGGTCGGTGGTTTGGAGCGTCAGCCCGTACTCTATCGCGAGGGTGGCGAGATGGGCGTCGGGCACGTGCTCGGAGCGACCGATCTCGGGCACGAGCGTGCGCAGGATCTCGCGATGGCGCTGGGCGGGCTCGGGCGCGAACACGTTTGGAAGGGCGAGCCATTCGTCTACCTGACACCAGGCGGCTCGACTGGCATCGCGCCATCGAAGACTCGGGGATTGCTCACAAGGCGCACGAAGCCAAGTAGGCTCGCCCACGGAAGGCCCACGGCTGCCACACCGTTGAGGCGGTCCTCGAGCCACTCGGCCGCTCGAGCGTGCTGGGGGGAACCGGCGTTCCACGGGTAGACGAGGAGGTTGGTGTCAACCAGGATCACCGGTAATCTTCACCTTCGGCGAAGGCCAAGACGGCCGAGGTCTTGTCCAGGTTGGGTACCTTGCAGCGCCCGAGATCGACCGGTTCGATTCTGTACCGAGGACGATCCTCGCTGGGTCGCTCCATGGCGTCGAGGCCACGCCGGAGGGCCTCGTTGACAACGGCCTTGAGCGTACCGCCACGCTCTTCACGAATCCGCTCGATGCGGATGGCGACGTCGTCTTCGATGGTAAGTGTCGTTCTCATGCATCAAAACATCAACATAGCGATGCTCTGATGTCGAGGAGCTCCTGTTCCCTCCTCCGCACCGCCCTCAGCCTGTTCGTGGTTGGGATGCTCGCCCTGGCTGCGGACGTCGCATGGGGCGACGACGTCCGCCCCGTGCAGGTGCAGCTCCGCGAGCAGGAGCCCGGCAGGTTCTTGGTGCAGTGGCAGGTTCCCCAGCTGCTGCCGCCCGAGGCGATGCCCACCCCCCGACTGCCGGATTCCTGCGTGGCCGAAGGGGAACGGACCATCCAGGAGCAGCCGGGCTCCTGGCTGAACCGGCAGGTCTTCCGTTGCTCGGATGGTCTCTCCGGGCAGGAAATCACCATCGACTACCCGTTCGGAAACCCGTCCCTTTCCACGGTCCTCAGGATCGAGCTCCTGTCCGGAGAAAGGCACGCGACTCTCCTCGCACCGACAGAGGCCACCTGGCAGGTTCCGCCCGCCGCCGCCGTGGACGCCCCACTCCGCGAGGCTCAGGGCGCGGTGCTGGAGGGCATGGGGCACGTATTCGAGACGGGCGTGGACTTGTTGTTTCTGGCTGTGGTTCTCGCCCTGGGCAGTCTCACCCTCATCACCGTATTCGGTCTGGGGCAGCTCGGGGCGGTGGCGCTCTCGGCCGCCGGAGTGGGGATCGACGCTCCACTCGGCGAAATCGGTCTGGCGCTCGCGACGCTCCTTCTGGCCAGGGAGGCGCTCCGGCCCGAACAGGAGCGATCCATGCTGGCTCCTCTCGTGGTGGTCGTCGGGGTCGTCCACGGCCTCGGTTGGGTGAGGACCGCCGAGGGAAGCGGAGCGGCGATCCTCGGCGTCCTGGGCATGGACGTGACGCTCGTCGCATTGGCGTGGGCGGGGGCGAAGCTGATCGTGGCGAGCGCAGGGCTGCCCCGCACCTTCGCGTACGCCGGGGGCGTGGGAGCCGTGGCTGTGGGGCTCGCGGTCTGGTCCATGGGTGCTGCCGTGAGCGCCGAGTCCTCGGCCGCCGCGTCCGGGGCGCTTCCGGGATTGGGCGGGGGAGGCACCCGGGCCCAGGCCTCCCGGCGGGTGTCCCCTCAGAGCCCGGACGCCACGATCCAGAGCTTCGTAGCGGTCGAGGCCTTCGAGGTGCGGAACGAGGTGCTGGTCCGGCTTGGCGACGTCGCCTCCGAGATCGAATTGGTTGGCGTGGATACGATCGGCGTCGAGGAGCAGCCGGCGGTCAAGACCCGAGTCGCGGAGCTCGTGAACAGCAGGCAGCTCCTGGAGGTGGACGGGGACGCCGTCACGAGTCGGGTGGAACGCATCGATTTCATGACGGTCGATCTGCAGGGTGTCCTGCCCCGGCCCACGCCGGTGCCCGAGCCTGTGGACCGGGCATACGTCGGGGTCACGCTCGTTCACATCACCCCCTCGACCGCCCAGAGCGTTGCGTTCACCTGGACCGACTTCGATATGGTTCCGGAGATGCCCGGAACGGTCATCGATCCCGAGGTCTCGCGGGCCGCTCTGCTCACGGCTGAATCACCGACGCTTCGGTGGGTGAACGAGCTGGCCGAGGATCCGGTGCCCACGGTGTCGGCGGTCGCGGTGGAGCCGGTGCGCGTACCGGTGCCTCTGCTATCGTTCGTGGTCCTCGCAGCCCTCGC
Source organism: Gemmatimonadota bacterium (assembly GCA_039589315.1). GTDB lineage: Bacteria > Gemmatimonadota > Gemmatimonadetes > Longimicrobiales > Gaopeijiaceae > JBDHHQ01. The sequence goes on along the minus strand of JBDHHQ010000031.1, from coordinate 17,792 downwards.
GTTGCTGGCCGTGAGCCTACGGCGCAAGGGGGCTGCCTGGCCCATCGGGCTCGCGCGCGTGGCCCTGGCGGTCGCAGTGCTCCTGGGCCCGGTGGCGGACGTTGCGGTCGCGCTTCCCCTGGGGTCCGCGCCCAGCGAGGGGCAAGCGCGCAGAATCCTCGCGGGCATCCTGCCCAACGTCTACCGGGCCTTCGAGTACCGGGAGGAATCCGCCGCCTACGATCGCCTGGCGGTGAGCATCACGGGGCCGACCCTTACGGACATCTACCTCGAGCATCGCCGAGCCCTCGAGATGGAGGAGCGGGGCGGCGCGCGGGCCAGGGTAGAGGCCGTGGAGGTCCTGGACGTGCCCTCGGTCTCACCCGCGCCGGACGGAGGCTTCGACGCCCAGGCTTCGTGGACCGTGTCCGGGACCGTGACCCACTTCGGCCATCGTCACTTCAGGCAGAACCGGTACGATGCCCGGGTCGTCGTCGTCCCGGTGGCGGACTCGTGGAGGATCCGCTCCATCGACATCCTTGACGAGGAGCGCGTACAATGATGCCGCGTCTCACGCACTCGAGACTCACCACGGATCTCTTGGCCTCAGGGGGCTCCAGATGACAGTAGCCGCCACGCTGGGGGTCGAGCTCGCGAGGGAGGTGAAGCGGGCGTCGATCTGGTACATCATCCTGGGTGTCGTCATGGTCGCGGTGGGCGTCTTTGCCCTGGCCCGGCCGATGGTGGCTGGCCTGGCGCTGACCGCCGTCGTGGGCTGGGTCCTGATCCTCGCCGGAGCCATGCAGGTGGTCCATTGCTTCATGGCCCGGTCGGGGGGCGGTTTCGTCTTCCGTCTGGTGTTGGGACTCCTCTACGTCTTGGGCGGTTCCTTCATCCTCAACAACCTGCACGAGGGGCTGGCGGCGCTCACGGTCGTGCTCGGCTTCGTGATCCTCACGGGAGGCATCTTGAGGATCCTCGTCGGCCGGGCCATGACCGGTGTGCCCGGCGTCGGCTGGGTTCTGTTCAGCGGCGTCGCCTCAGTCGTGTTGGCCATCCTGATCTTCGTGCGGCTGCCCTCGTCGAGCGAGTTCATCATCGGTCTTTTCGTGGGACTGGACCTGATCTTTGGCGGATGGTCCATGATCTCGGTGGCGATGAGCGCTCGACAGGTAGCGGACGTCGTAGTGGACGTCGCGGCCGAAGGCTAACGGAACCTCGGAGACGCCTGGGCGTGGACCCGCTCCCCGATCGGGGTCACGTCGTCCTCCTCAGCAGCACGCCCCGTCGGTCGAGCTGCAGGCGTAGCTCACCGCGTCTTCCCCGGGCTCGAGCACTGCGAACATGCCCTTGTACGGGTTCCTGGAGAGCTTGGCCACGGTGTCGGTGCAGATCTCGTACGGCTCGTTCCTGGGGAAGAGGTGCCCCTCCTCGTCTACGAAGGCCTTGCCCGGTCCCAGGTACACGGCCCGGTGCCCCTCGAAGACGCAGCCCGTCTTCTTCTCGAACTTGTAGCCCTCGACGGTGACCGAGAAGAACGAGTAGCCCTCGACGTCCTTCCAGTGGGTCCTCTCGCGGACCGTGAGGCCGTAGAAGCCGGCTCGCTCCAGCCGCGCCAGGAAGTCCTCCTGCGTGAGCGCGCCGACGAGGCACTCGCCCCAGAGCTGCGCATCGACCTTCAGGTGAGGCGGGACTTCGCGCTCGCTCACGATGTCCGAGATCACGATGCGACCGTGGTCCTTGAGAATCCTCCAGATCTCGTCGAAGACGCGGGGCTTGTCCGGCGACAGGTTCACGACGCAGTTCGACGTGACGAGATCCACGGTTCTGCTTTCGACCGGGATCTGCTCGAGGTATCCCTCCCGGAAGTCGACCACGTCGTACGCCAGGGTCTCGGCCACGCGAGCTTGGTTCTCCCGCGCGACGTCGAGCATCCCCTCCGTCATGTCCACGCCGATGGCCTGGCCCTCCGGACCGACCATCTTTGCGGCGATGAACACGTCGATCCCGGCTCCCGAGCCCAGATCCACGACCGTCTCGCCCGGCTGGATTCCTGCCGCTGCCATCGGGGACCCGCAGCCGTAGAAGCGGTCCAGCACGTCCTGCGGAACGTGTGACACGGCCGAGGCGTCGTACTTCGTGGGACAGCAGAGCTCGGCCTGGGGTTCTTCGGCGGCCTCGGCGTAGAACTCCCGTACCTTGGCGCGCGGCTTGTCGACGTCGAACGAGAGCACACAGTTCGAGTGGAGCGTCAGCACTGGCTGCTCGGCGGCCGCCCCGTCCGCGGTTCCACACGCGATCGCGCCCTCGCCCATCGCGTGCAGCACGAGCGGCGCGTCGTAGCCGGAACGCAGGTTGCGCCGTTCCAGCTTCTCCCGGCCCAGCGTCGTCATGACGTGCTTCACGAGCGCGACGCCGATCGGATAGTAGGGATCCTCGCCCACGGGATTGCCCGTCGCGCACCAGGCGTGCTCCCAGTCGCCACCGCCGGTGAAGAACCGGAACGGATCATCCAGCGCCCCGGGTCGCTGCGCCAGGCTCGCCTTGCGCAGGCTGCGTACGACCGGGGACTCGGCCAGGATCTGCTCGAGGTCGGACTCGAAGGTGTCTCCGCAAAGGAGCGCGGGGTCCGTCACGAGCGCTGCGCTCGGATAGACCTTCCCGTCCGCGTAGACGGCCAGGGAATCCCAGCCGCCGTTGCCGAGGTCGTATTTCACGCCAGGGACCCCGTTCACCCGCCGCTTCACGACCTCGAGATTGTCGAGCTGCGTGCCGGCAGCTTCCGCGGCCTCGATCGTCTGCATCACGCTCGTGAGGAGCCGGTCGATCCCGGGGAAGAATCCGTTCCTGCTCGCGTCCGCGCGGCCCCTTCTAAACGCCCACATCAAGTGTTGGCTTGCGGCGCCTACGGAGCGGACGATCTCGGGGAACAGGGGCAGCTCGTCCAGGTTGTGACCGGTCGCGACGGTGGTGAGCGACACGTCGAAGCCCAGGTCGGCGAGGAGTCGGGCACCACCCAGCGCCGCTGCGAACGTGCCGGTTCCTCTCATGCGATCGTTGGTCTCGGCCTTCGCACCGTCGATCGAGACCTGGAAACGGACCTTTTCCCGGTCGAGCGTGCGCACGTCGACTTGGACGGGTCCCTTGAGCACGGTGCCGTTCGTCAGGACGATCACCTCGAGATCCCGGGCGTCCGTGGCGTGTCGGATGAGCCGGACGAGGTTCTTCTTGACGAAGGGCTCGCCGCCCGTGATGTAGAGCCGCTCCAACCCCAGCTCGCAGGCCCGGTCTACGATCGCCTCGAGACGCTCCAGCGGCAGCCCGGGCTCCTTTCCAGGCCCGGACGAGACAAGGCAGTGCGTGCAGCTCAGGTTGCAGGCGTTGTTGATCTGGATCCACAGCTCTTTCAGACCCTCGGGCGAGATCAGTGCCGAGCGGCCCGGGTACGGCTCACGGGCAGGCGCCCCGTTCCTGAGCATCCCGGCACGGTTCAGGGCATGGAGGAAGTCGTGCACGTGAACCCAGGCCTTGCCTGCCTCGAGCCCGTTTGCCTCGGCGTGACGGGCCACCAGGCCCGCGAGGGTCAGGTCTCCGTCGGCTGCCTCGATGGCGTCCAGAAGTTCCCGGCCACGCTCGTCCACCGCGATCCAGTTCGGCCCCGCCGAGTCGATCACGTAGGACACGCCGGCGTCTTCGAACGAGTACAGCGTTGGGAGACGGAGCTTCGTGTCGTTCTCCAAGATGATCATGGGTCCTTCGGTGCTCATGGGGAGTGGCTCGGATACCAGCGGGCGAGTCTATGGGGGGACACGCCAGCCAGGTAAGCGCCGATCAAGGCGATATTTCGGGCGTAATTCCGGGCGGGGCCCTCCTTCTTCCAGCGCCGCGCTGAGACCAGGAGCGGTGACGGCAGCCGTGTCAGCGTGCCGTTTCGCTGGATCGTACGCGAGAGCGCCACGTCCTCCATCACCGGATAGTCCGGGAACCCCCCGAGCTCTTCGAAGAAGGAGCACCGGATCAGGAGGCCCTGGTCCCCGTAGGCGAGCCCACCCAGCCGGTCGCGAATCTTGGCGCCGAGCTCCACCACCCGATACCACCAACCCTCGGCATCGATGGCGAGCCTCCAGACGGCCGCCTGAACCTGGTCGTCCTCGAGTACGCGCTCGAGATGACAACGAGCCTCGGCCGGGACACGGACGTCGGCGTGAAGGAAGCAGAGCCAGTCGCTCCGTGCCTCGGCGGCGCCGGCATTCAGCTGGGACCCGCGTCCCTGCCTCGCGTGCACCACGCGGGCGCCACCGGTCCGAGCGAGCGCCGCGGTTTCATCCAGCGACCCACCGTCCGATACGATGATCTCGAGCGGACAATCGACGTGCGCGAGGTCGGCCAGGAGCCCTGGCAGAAGCTCGGCTTCGTTCAGCGTCGGAATGATTACGCTGACGATCGGCGGACTCGGGGAGTCGGTCGAGTCGCTGTGTCCGGTCATGCGGGCGTCGGAGGCAGGGGGTCGAGGCCGTTACAATCGCACTCGATCATAGAATCCGCGAGGCGCGAATCTGTTCCGGCCCGCCGACCGCGTCCTGCGGCCGCTCCGCCTGGCGGGCGGGGACTTTCGGGCCTGACGGATTCTGGCATGGGCCGTGCGGTAGAGCCGAATCGCACGGCGACGGATCTGGCCACCCCGGCAGGCGAACCAGCGAGGGCTTGACGTGGAAACGGCAGCGCTCGAAATGAGAAGGACGGCCCTCGCTGCTGCCCGGGTCCCACCAGGGCCGCGACGGCGAGACCCACTCGACCGCCCGCGGACGGCGATTCACTCCCACAGGAGGGACCATGAGACCGAGACGCCGCCGTCGCACGCTGCTCCCCGCGGGTAGGCTCCCGTCTGGCATCTCGTCGGCTCCGGTCGTCATCCTGCTGCTGGTGAGCTCGCTCCTGGCCGCACCAGCGCAGCTATGCGGTCAGGAGGAGCAGGAGCAGCAAGAGGGGCGCACCTGGAACGAGCAGCGGTGGGGGCTCGGCTTCACCATGCGCATCTCGAACATCCCGTTCGCGACCGAGACCAAGACCGTCGCCACGTTGATCCCGCTGATCATGTACGAAGGGCCGCGGGTCTACATCCGCGAGACTGAAGGCGGGTTCAAGTTCATCGACAACGACCGGTGGCGGCTCAGCGCCATGGGTCGCATGCACTTCTTCGACATCCCGGCGGAGTTCCAGAACCAGATCCAGGGTGACCGGCCGGACTGGGGCGTGCAGGTTCGGTACAAGCCATGGACCAGAAGCTGGCTGGACTTCGAGCTGCTGAGCGATCTCGACGGCCACTCCACGACTCGAGTAGGCGTGGGCACCCGCTGGTTCCCCGGACGGTTCCGCGCCGAGGCATTCGCAAACGCGGCGTACCGGACCAGCCACTACAACAGCTTCTTCTGGGGGCTCACGCAGGAGAAGGTGGATGGCGGAGTCGACCTGACGGGAGGCATCAACGCGTACTATCACCTGATCAGCAGCCTCTATCTGCAGGGCGCCTTCGTGGCCACGTATCTGAGCCGACCGGTCCGGAACGCGAGCCTGGTGGAGGACGCGGTGGACTGGCGAGCCTTCGTGGGCATCGGGATCTCCAACGATCGATTCGAGTCCGAAGGCCGCCAGCTCGAGACCACTCCGTACTGGCGGTTGGCGCATCAATGGGGGACGCCTTCCGCACTTGCCGACCATCCATTCCAGGTCGAGCCGGACTCCATGAACAGCCAGCTGACCACGGTCTTCTACGGCCTTCCCCTGACCGATCGGCTTTTCACGCTGCCGCTCCACGTCTATCTGCACTCCGGGCTCGGCCTGCATTGGCCCTCGGACTATCAAGACGGTTCGGTGGAGCTCGTGGTCTCGATCAAGGTCTACTACACGATTCCGCTACCCTGGCGCATCAGAATCGGCTTTGCCGAGGGGATTTCCCTCGTGAGCGAGGTGACCGCACTGGAACGAGAGAACCTGGAAGGGAACGGGTTCAAGCCCAGCGAATACCTGAACTACCTCGAGCCCAGTTTCGGGATCAACATCGGCGACATCATAGGATCCGAGTCGCTGAAGGACCTCTGGCTCGGCTACGTCATTCACCACCGCTCGGCCATCTTCGAGACGGCGCAGCAGTTCGGGAGGATATCGGGGGGTAGCAACTGGCCCGGTGTCTACCTGACGTTGGCGCGGTAGCGGTCGCGTTGGACGCGACCTGCGGGACCTGCAAAATCGCTCCTCAGTAGTGGTACCTGCACTGTAGGAAGTCGATGCGCTCGTCTCGCACGAGGTAGACGAGGCGATGTTCCTGAGTCACGCGACGTGACCACAGGTTGGGTCCGAGGTGTCTGAGAGTTTCGGGTTTGCCGATGCCGACTGTCGGATCGCGCATGACGGCTTCGACAAGCTTCAGCACCCGGAGAGCGACCTTGCGATCAGTCTTCACCCAGTGTTGAAGATCGTCTCGGAACTCGTCCTGGAAGACGGACAATCGGGAGCGGCAACCAGGTCCCTGGGGTCTCCTACTCGACACCTACTTCTTCTTTGAGCTCGCTCACGGTTTGCGGCGAGACGGTGTCTTCGAGTGCGCGTTGCAGGGCCTGGAGTAGGCGGCGGGCGTTCTTGGGAGACCGAAGTAAGTGGGCGGTCTCCTTGAGGCCTTCCAATTCGGACGACGGGATGACAGCAATGTCCTCTCGATTACGCCGGGTGATGATGATCGGTTCTTGGCGGTCCTCGGCAGCATTGAGAATACTGGCGAGGTGCTGGCGGGCGTAACTGTAGCTGACGGACTTCGGCATCCTAGGCTCCTTGAAACGTACAACCAACCTGTACAACTCTAGGTTGAGCGGGTCAATGGTTGCTTGGGTCGTCTCGCGTAACGAGGTCATCACCGTCTCGCACTGCCCAGGCTGGGTATGCCAGACTCATGCGTGCAGAGTAGATCGAATGTCCGGAGCGAATCGGCTTGAGCTGGAGCGACGGATGACTTGGATCGTCAAGAAAGCGACGATAGGCCGCGCGAGACCATGCTTGATTGGGACAAAGAGCAGGCTTACCGCGCCGAACCGAGCCTGACGCGGACCAGTAGTCCCGGCACCAGGACCAGGCTGGCGCGTTGGAGACGCTCGACCCGTCCGGCGAAGTCCACCGAGGCCCCGGACGTGGGGAGCCATGCGCTGACCCCCAACTGAAGCATCAAGCCCACGGGGCGCTGGCTGGCGCCGGCGCTGACGCGTAGCCCCAAGTCGGCCACCAACCCAGCTCGGCCTACGGCCTCGGAGCGCGTGACCACCGACGGCTTGCCGAGGCCGTCCCACTGCGGGTCCAAGCCCTCGAGGGATTCCTCGCGCCAGCCGACGCCCAACGCTCCGAAGCCGGTCAGCCAGGGTCGGACCGGAACGGCCGGCGCCTCCACTTCGTACGCCGCCGACAGCTGCCAGGTAGGCACGTACGTGCGCGGGTCACCCCCGTACTGTGGCTTCCCGAACCGGTACTCCAGGAGCACGGCTCGTCGCCAGCGCGAGCTGCAGGCCGCTCCACATCGGGAGAGCCGGGCCTGGAATGACGCGTAGACGTCGGGCACGGAGATCGCGGACTGCACCTCGACCGTGACCCCGGGTGCCACCCCCGCAAGCGGGTCTCCAGTCGAAACGAGGCGGGCGTGGCCGTAGGCCGCGTCCCCGTCGAACTGCTGCGCCGACTCCAGAATCAGCGGACCCAGCCGGAGGCCGTAGACCACCCCGACGCCCGACTCGACGTCCGCGGTCTCCCGCGTGACGTTGTCCCTGTCGTAGCCGCTCCGGACGTCGCCCTGAAGTCCGAGCCAGAGCTGGAACCAACGACGGCCGGCCACGGCCGTCACTCCCAGGTTCGCGTCCCATTGTCCGTCGGTGGTCAGGAGGCTGGACCCCCGGCCCCAGTATCCGAACGACCAGTCGTCGCCCAGAAGCGGCAAACGCACGTCTCTCGCGAGGACGCCGTGATGGGGAAGGGTGACCCAGAGCGTCACGTCCGTCCGCTCCTCTGGCGTGTAGGGCACGAGAGTGGGAGTGACGCCGAGCAGCCGATGGAAGCCGTTTTGCATCCGTTGGCCCGCCATCTCCCCGTAGGTCCGGAGGCCCACGCCGACCTCCACGTCCTGGGTAACGCGGGCGCTCTGTGCCCGGAGCAAGCGGTACCCCACCGACGCGCTGAGCTGGTCCAGTCTTCCCGGGTCCCCCTGGATGGGGTCCGTCAGGGTCAGGAAGCTGTAATCCACAACAACCGACCAGCGCGGGGCAACGGCCGCCACGAGTCCCAGCTGCTGCGTGCGGTGGTCGTCGAACTCGCCGCCCCTCCCCAGGAAGTCGTTGCCGAAGACGAGCTCGAACGTGCGGTCTACCTCAGGCGGCAGCGGGGTGGTGACCCCCGGGATCTGGCCGGCCGCAGTCCCGAGCGGGATCAGGATGCCGATTGCGACTAGGACGGTGCTTCGCCTCATAGTGGACCCCGTAAGCGAGTGGCCAGGTCGAGACCCGATGCTGCTTCGATCGCGAGCTTCGGTGAGTCTGTGCCGGGCCCGTCCGTTCGGCCAGTCACTCGGACCCGACAGACCATCACCTCTCGACCCGCCAGCGTCTGTCTCGCATTCTTCTTCACGTCTAGTGGAGTCTCCGCCGAGCTGGCTGATGGGAACCGGATCATCGAGAAGTGGCAAGCATCTGCTTGGATCCGACACGGCGTGCTGCGGATAGGGGCTCCAAGCCCGTTCGAACCCCACGAACTGAGAGGATCAGGGATGCTCGAGGAGAGTCACTACTACTTCAACAAAGCCGCGGACCAGCTGGATATGTCCGGCAAGATCCGCGAGATGCTTCTCTCGCCCAACCGCATCGTCAAGGTCGAGATCGTGACCGAGAACGACGAGGGCGAGCTGATGCACCACTTCGGGTATAGGGTCCAGCACAACAGCGCCCGCGGGCCGGGAAAGGGGGGACTCCGATTCCACCCCCACATGGACGAAGACCACGCCACCGCCCTCGCCAACCTCATGACGTGGAAGACCGCGGTGGTCGACGTGCCATTCGGCGGTGCCAAGGGCGGCATCAACTGCGATCCTTCGCAGTTGAGCGACGCAGAGCTCTACGAGATCACCCGGACCTTCGTGCGGGGCATCAAGGAGATCATCGGTCCCACCGTGGACATTCCGGCCCCGGACGTGAACACCAATGCCACGATCATGGGCTGGATCATGGACGCCTACTCGTCCTATTACGGCTTCTCGCCGGGCGTGGTCACGGGCAAGCCGCTCGACCTGTTCGGATCACCCGGTCGCGAGGAGGCCACCGGACGGGGGATCCTGTATGTCCTCGAGGAGGCGCTGAAGGACCAGGGGCGTTCGCTCGAAGGCGTCACGGTCGCGCTCCAAGGCTTCGGCAACGTCGGTAGCAACGCCGCGCGCCTCATCGCGGAGGGCGGTGGGAAGATCGTGGCGGTGGGTGATCACCTGGGCGGCGTGTGCCGCGAAGACGGCCTCGATGTGCCGGCCCTATGCGCGTACGCTGCGGAGCATCGAACCGTGCAGGGCTTCGCGGACGCGGACACGTTCGACAGTCCAGAGGTGATCGGCTGGGACGCCGACGTGTTGATCCCTGCCGCGTTGGAAGACGCGATCACGGAAGACAACATCGACAGCGTCCGGGCCGGCATCGTTGTAGAGGGCGCGAACGGGCCCACGACGCCCGGCGCCGATGAGATCCTGCGTGAGCGTGGTGTGACGGTCGTGCCCGACATCCTCGCGAACGCCGGCGGCGTGACCGTGAGCTACTTCGAGTGGGCGCAGAACATCCAGCAATACCGGTGGGAGCTCGACAAGGTGAACGCCGAGCTCGAGAAGATCATGCGGCGCGCGTACGGTGCCGTGCGCGACACGGCCGCCGAGAAGAAGATCGACCTGCGGACGGCCGCGTTCGTGCTAGCCATTCGCCGGGTGGGCGCCGCCGCGCTGGCGCGTCGTCACGTGAATGAGCGGATCGCCCTTTGAGGGCGTTGGACGCCACGTCGACGGATCAATGACGGTCAGGAGTCAGCGCGGCCACGGGTGGAGCGCCGCATGCAGTCCACGGTCTGTTCGGCGATCTCTGCGGTCTGTCGCGCGGCACCGGCTGAGGCGTGGCACTGGACGCCGCCGAAACATCTACGCGGGCGAAGGACCCAACTCGCGGGAGGCGGCACGGGTCTACCCCTCCGGCAACGTCCGCAGAATGATCTGAATCCGCCGGTTCTTCGCCCGCCCTTCGGCAGTGTCGTTGGTCGTCACCGGTACGTGCTCGCCCCTGCTGTTGGCCGTGATGCGAGTGGGGTCAACGCCCTCCCGCTCGAGGAACCTCGCCGCGACCGCCGCCCGAGCCCCTCCCAGTTCCCAGTTGGTGGGGTAGCGCTCCGCTAGGCGGGGCGTGGGCTGCTGCGAATCGGTGTGTCCAACCACGGAGATGAAGAAGTCCGTGTCTTTCAGGTAGTCGGCCAGCTTGAGGAACTGCTCCCGGGATTCGTCACTGACGGCGGGGAGGGCAGCGCCGGAGCGGAAGAGAACGTCGCTGGGGATCTCGACCTCGACACCGTCGACCAGCTCTCTCAGAGCGAGCGTGTTGGCTGCGATTTCCTCGGCCAGGAGCTCGTTCAGATCGTCGTACGCCGCCTCCAGCTCCGCTTTCTGGGCAGCGAGCGAGTCTCGTTGTGCCAGGGCGACGTCACGTTCTGCCACCATCGCGTCGTACTTACCGGTGGACACGCATGCAGACAGCATGAGCAGGGTCACGGCGGTAAAGAGAATCGATCTGGCCTTGACTTCGATCTTCATGCAGAGCCTCCGTGTTGGAGTTTAGAGGTTTTCAGGCTAGGCTGACTGGCCGGACCGGGCGACGGAGACTACCGTCCACCGACTCCGAAGAACAGCCGCAGCTGCCAGGCACGGTTCCAGGCGAACACGGCCGGGGTGATGTTGGTGAGCCCCAATGCGTACCGCACATCGATGCCCACGGGCCTCCCCGATGAGCCGAACCGGCTCAACCTGATGCCGAACGGCCAGGTCCACTCGGTGTCGTGGACATTCGAGCAGAGGGCGTCCGCGCTGGGCTCGTCGCCGAGGGCTGCCTCGGAGCTGCATGAGATCTGGAATCCGAAACCGATGCCGGTGTAAAGGGTCGCGGCGAACGATCCGTCGCCGAGCGGTGCCGTCGCACCGACCGTCAACGGGATCTCGATGTAGTCCAGGCTCGTACCCTCGCCGCCCTTCTGCACCCAGTTGATCCCCAGGGTCGTGACGGAGTTGCGGTTCGGGCGAGTGCCGACGAACGCGCCTGCCATACCGCCCCAGCGGAAGTCCGTATTGACGATGTCTCCCCGTATCTCGCTGGAGGACGCCCCACCGGCGATCCCGAAGTAGGGGCCTCCGGATCGCATCTGGCTCTCGGCGCCGGTCGCGAGCACAAACCACGCCAAAACGAACAAGAATGAGCTACGGTATATCACGGTGATCCTCCTTTAAGGCGGCTCTGAGCGTCGTGGCCCGACAAGCCCGGCATCTGGAAATTCAGGCTCACGCATTCGGGAGCTCCGACGCTCAACGACGCCAAGAAGCGCTCAGCGCGACGCGATCCCGATCATGAACGACCAGAACTGGTAGTCCCGGTCCTCGGCCTTGGCGGTCCAGTTGTACCGCAGCGTACCGGTGATGTACGTGCGACCCGCCGGCACACCCACGCCCACTTCGGGCGCGATGCCGAAGTGCCAGGCATCGCTCGTGAGGGCCCACAGTCCGGCCTCGGTCCTCTGCTCGATGTAATAGACGCCGGTGTTGACGCCCGCGAAGCCGGTCGTCGTCCCTCGTTGCTCGTTCCCGAAGTAGTAGTGTGCGTTGACCAGGATCGGGAAGGCGTTGATGTACTTGAACGCGGTGCCGCTGATCGCGCTGCGTCGTTCCTCGTCGAGCGCCGTGGTGCCGGCGTTGGTTTCGTTGAACACCTGCCAGCTCAGGTCGAACCCCAGGGACCACTGGTTCTGGAAGTTCATGAACCTCCGGCCCTGGAAGCCCATGCCCCGGAAGCTGAACTGGCTGATATAGTCCCTCGTCTCTCCAGACGTGGCCCCCATGTTGTACGAGAACTGCCACCACCAATCCTGCGCCTTGGCCTCGACCGACGTCGTCAGGACCAGGAGCAGTGCAAGAACGATCGCTCTCATTTCACTCTCCTTGGATGAATGGTCCTGATGGAGTCAGTTGGCGGCCGAGCCGCCGGCCAGGTACGGCGACTGCTCGAACGCCTGGGCGATGCCCCGGGTGATCCGGGAGCGGGCGTCGGCATCGGTGGTCCCGGCCAGCCCGTTCATGGCGCCGACCCACACGTCTCCAGCGTCCTCGGCCGCGGAACTCTCCAGCGCCGGGTCCTGCATCAGCGTGAGCACGGTACCCGACTGCCAGGTCGTGACGCCGCTGACCGGCCACCACGGGTAGCCTCCGTAGCAGCAGCCCCAGTACGGCGGGTAGTATCCGGGCCAATAGGTCCAGATCTCGATATTCACGTTCACCGTGATCGCGTTGAGCACCAGCAGGTCAGCCGTCTCTGGATCTGCGGTCACAGGCAGTCGCGTGTAGTTGTACGAAGCGAGGCCTGCTTCGACGGCCGCCAAGATGTCGGCGTCGAACGTATCACCGCACGAGTCCCCACGATCTTCCTCGAGCTCGATGCAGATGACCTCGTCCGACATGTAGTAGGTCTTCTTGTTGAAGCCGTAGTCCGGCCTGGCACCTGTGACGACGAGGTCGGTTTCTCCAGTACTCGAGATCTCGCCCGGGTAGCAGGACGAGAGGATCGCGACCAGGGTCGCCGGCACCACCGGAAGCCACCACCTTCTCATACGGTCCTTCCTCTCTTCCGCAGGATTACCGGCTCCGACGCCGCGGCTCACCGTGCGAGGACCCAGCGGGTCACACGCGGCCCTTCGCGGTCCGGTTCAACCCGAGCTTCATGCTCGATCGCTCAGTGCGCGCGTCGGTGCCGTCTTCACCTTTCCGGGGCCGCAGTTTGATGGTATCCCTTCGTGAGACGGGCGGGTATACGACCAAAGTGGTATACGCGACTTCAGCTCCCCCAGACCAGCAGGAGGGTATGGTCCTCCGTCGTGCCGGGCCGGCCAGGGTTCGGCTTCCTCCGAGACGCTGTATCTTTGCAAGAACGGCGAGACGTGTGGGTCACCTCGACCTAGTCTCTGTTCCGCGACGAAGCCGGTGAACCGGCATGGTGGGTATCGGTGGTAGAGGACATAAAGGATCGCGAGCAGGTGGAAGCGAAGCCGCGAGAGAGCGAGCAGCGCTTTCGCGCTCTCATGGAGCAGTCGCCGCTGGGTATTACGATCAACACGCCCGACGGAAAGCTCGCTCAGGTGAATCCGGCGTGGATGAAGGGCTGGGGCTTCGGCGAATCGGAGACAGCCCGAGTGATGGAGGAATTCAACTTCCTGACGGACTCGCAGGTCGAAGAGGCCGGCCTTATGCCACTGGTCGAAAAGGCCTTTGCGGGAGACCCCGTTGTCTTGCCACCGATCGAATACAGCGGAAAGCGCGCAGTGGACGAGATGGGGTTGGAGGACATAGAGGCGAGGACAATCTGGATCCAAGCCCACCTGTACGCGATCAAAGACGAGCGGGGAGCGGTCGAATCCGTCGTATGCATCAACATGGACATCACCCAGCTCAAGCATGCCGAGCGCGACGCACGCGAGCAAAGGGAAACGCTGGCTCGGGTGGATCGTGCCGCGAGATTGAGTCAGCTCAGCGGATCGATAGCGCACGAGCTGAACCAACCGCTCACCGGCATCTTGAGCAATGCGCAGGCCGCCGAGCTAACGCTCGAGAGCGATCGGTGGACGCGAGACGAGTTGGCCCAGGTCTTGAGCGAGATCGTGGCTGACGCCAAACGCGCGGGGGACGTCATCCGCGGCCTGCGCGAGCTGCATCGTGAGCACAAAGAGGATTACTCCCCGATCGACATCAACACCGTAGTTGCCGAAACGACCCAGCTGCTGCGCAGTGAAATGGTGCTGCAGCAGGTGGAGCTCACCACCGAGTGCGCCGAATCGCTTCCCAGGGTGAACGGCAACAACGTCCAGATCCAGCAGGTCTTGTTCAACCTCATCATGAACGGCGTTCAGGCGATGAGGTCGGTGCCGCGGGGTGAGCGGCTTGTCCGTGTTGCGACGGCGCTCCGGGAGAACGAGGTCATTGTCTGCGTGGAGGACCGCGGTCCGGGTATCGACCACGAAAAGATCGACAGGATCTTTGAACCGCTGGCAACGTGGAAGCCCGCAGGCACGGGCATGGGCCTGGCGCTCAGCAGGTCGATCATCCAAGCGCACGGCGGTCGGATGTGGGCCGGAAACAGACCCAACGGTGGTGCCCGCGTTTGTTTTGCCATCCCGGTGCCCCATTGAGGTGACCGATATGGTCGAGCCGACCGTCCACATTGTCGACGACGATCCGTCGGCCCGGCGCGGGCTCACGCGTTTGATACGCGCGACAGGATGGAGAGCCGAGTCGTTCGCGTCCGCCAGGGACTTCCTGGATTCGGGAAAGCGCGACGGGCCCGGATGCTTGGTGTTGGACGTGCGAATGCCGGGAATGACGGGACCGGAGCTGCAAGAAGAGTTGAGCAAGTCCGATTACTGCATGCCGATCATCTTCCTGTCCGCCCACGGCGACGTACCCACCACGGCCCGGACCATGAAGCTAGGCGCTGTCGACTTCTTGACCAAGCCGGTCGACCGGGGCGACCTGCAGAGCGCCATCCGAGCAGCGCTGGCCCTTGACGCGGAGAACCGGGCGCAGTTGGCAGTGCGCGGCCCCACCAACGAGCGCATCGGCAAGCTGACCCCACGCGAGCACGAGGTCATGAAATACGTGATCTCCGGGTTGCTCAACAAGCAGATCGCCCGGGAACTGGGGATCGCCGAAGCCACGGTAAAACTCCACCGCGGGCGCGTGATGAAAAAGCTCGGGATCGGCTCGGTCGCTGAACTCGTGCGTCTGTGCGAGCACGCCGGGGTCGCCCCAGCCGAGCCCCGCAAGTAGACGGCATCTCCCCATATACGACTAAAGTGTAATAGCCCCGCTCCTTCCCGGGGCGTATCTCCCAGCATGGCCAGTCGCGTGTTCCTCGTAGAAGGCGACTTGTCGGCGCGGAGGGGCCTCGTGCGCCTCCTGCGTACGGCGGGTCACGACGTGCTCGAGTTCGGCTCCGCCAGCGAACTACTGGACTCCGTCCATCCCGGGACGTCCGGCTGCCTGGTGCTGGACGCCGACAGGCCCGGGCGATCCGGCGGGCAACTGGTGGCGGAGTTGGAGGCGCGCCAGACAGACATGCCGATCATCGTCATTTCGGCCGTCGACGAGCCGGAGATCAGGCGCCGGGCAAATGCGATGAATGCGGTAGGGTTCTTTCGCAAGCCCGTCGACGGCACGGCTCTGCTTGACGCGATCGCCTGGGCGCTGCGGTCCACCGATCCGGGTGCGACACGGTAGAGCCATCCCGACCTAGTTGAAAAGGGAGTCGTCCCATGAGTTCTACGAATCAGTTCGGTCGATGGCCTCAGCTCTTCGGTCCGCCTGTTCTCCTGCTGCTCCTCGCGTTTGTGCTTTCGACGCCCCGGGGCCTGGCGGCCCAGTCCGCCAACGAACCGGCGCAAGAACCCGTGATCGTGACCTGCACCTCGGCGTCGGCTGATCTCGATCGCCAGCGCTGCGACGCCGACACCAGCGCCGGGGTTCGGCTCCAGCGCTCCGTCGGGACCGACGAGTGTGTTTTCGGGAGCACCTGGGGCTACGACGACCAGGGTATCTGGGTCTCCGAGGGCTGCAGCGGGGAGTTCCTGATCCTGCACCAGGACCCCGACGGCGAGCACCCTGAAGAGAGGTGGGGCTTTTTCGATCCAGGGAAAGGATTCCTGCTGGGCCGGAGCCCGATCGGGGAGGTGTCGCTCAGCGTCTACGCCCTGGTGCGCTCCATGAACCAGATGCCCGCTGACCAGACCTTCACCGACCATCTCGGCCGGGAGCGCCCCGTCACTACGCGACAGGACATCTTTTCCCATCGGATACTGGTCTGGCTGAGTGGCTGGGTGGGTGTGCCGAAGCTGAAGTACATGATCGGCTTCTGGGGGTTGAATGCGACCAATGACAGCCGCCTGTTCGGCAACATCGGCTACACCTTCAACAAGCACTTCAATCTCTGGGGCGGTATCTACGGAAACCCCAGCTCGCGCTCGTTGCTGGGCTCTCATCCCTACTGGCTCGGGCACGACCGCGTCATGGCGGACGAGTTCTTCCGCTCGTTCTTCAGCCAGGGGATATATGCGAACGGCGAGATCGTGCCCGGGCTCTTCTACAACGTCTCCATGGGTAACTCCTCGAGCAGCCTTGGGTACACCGCCGACGATCTCGATCGCGAGTTCACCTACGGCGGCTCCGTCTGGTGGATGCCCACGACCAGGGAGTTCGGTCCGCGAGGCGCCTACGGCGACTGGGAGATGCACGAGAAGGTGGCCACGCGCTTCGGATTCTCCGCCAACTGGAGCGGGGAGCAGCGCTACACCGAAATCGGGGAAGATCCCAGTAACACCACGCTGAAGCTGGTCGACAGCGTAAACCTGTTTGAGACGGGCTCCCTGGCGCCGGACGTCACGATCACTTTCGCGGACTACCATGTGCTCGCGTTCGACGCCGGTGCGAAGTACCGCGGGGTGTTCCTCCAGACCGAGTTCTACTGGCGAACGCTCAACGGCTTCCTTGCCGACGGTCCGCTGCCGGTGAGCGAGCTCAAGGACTGGGGCTTCTACGTGCAGGCCGCCTTCTTCCCGATCCCGAGGAAGCTCGAGCTCTACGGCGCGACGTCGCAGATCTACGGCGACGAGGATGCCGGGTTCGGGACCGCCAACGAGTACCTGGGTGGGCTGAACTACTACCTGGCCGACACCCGCAACCACCGGCTCAACCTCCAGGTGATGGACATCAACCGCTCGGCGGCGGGCAGCGTCTTCGGATACTACACGGCGGGCCAGGTCGGCACGACGGTATCACTTGCGGCCTCGGTGTTCTTCTGAGGACGACGTCCGGATAGGAGCGACAATGAACTCGAACGGGACAACCATCGCGTCGCTGCTCGCGCTGCTCCTCGTGCTCGCGCCGTTCGGCGGTCGGGTCGCTGCGCAGGTGCCGGCTGACGCCACCTTCCACGACTCCCACTTTCACCTGACGAATTACGTCCAGGAGGGAACCGACATCCGCGAGTTCGTCGCGATGATGGGGTCGACCATCGGTCGTTCCACCCTGTTCGGCATCCCCCTGCAGCAGCAGTGGTCGTATCAGAACACCGGCGATTTCGCGCCGACCTACTACCTGCACTCCGACGCGCCGCTCTACTACTACTCGTTCACCGACGCGGACATCGCGATGGCGTACCGCTCGCTGAGCGCGGAGGAGCAGGCGCGGCTCGACCCCATGATCACCGGCTTCAATCCGGCCGACGTGTACGCCGCCGATCACATCCGCCGCGTGCTCGAGACCTTCCCCGGGGTGTTCTCGGGGATCGGCGAATTCACGATCCACAAGGAGTTCGTATCGGCGAAGGTGGCGGGCGAGGTGGCCAGCATCACCAACCCGGCGCTCGACCGCATTCTCGATCTCGCCGGCGAAGTGGGATTGGTGGTGATCCTGCACAGCGACATCAACATGCCGTTCCCGAAGCCGGACCAGGAGCCCTATCTGC
>JBDHHQ010000030.1:0-45847 GCA_039589315.1 Gemmatimonadota bacterium | reverse complement strand
CGGGTGTAGGCACCCACCTCTTCTCCGTCCACGTAGACCGTGCCCTCGCTGAACCGGATCTCCAGGGCGTGATCGTCCGAGAACAGGACGCTGAGAGAGGCCGAGCTGCCGGACACGGCGATCTCGCTCGACGCTACGGTACGCTCCTGTCCGGAGAGCCCGGCCGTGGGCAGCGCGACAAAGGCCACGAGCGTGAGCAGGCGGCCCGTTCCGGAGCGCCTCCAGGTCGGGGCGCGGTTACGACGTGATCTGGGCATAGCGCGTATGTGCCGTTGAGGCGAACAGGTTTCGGTAGAGGATCCAGAGGGAGGCGGCCATCAAGGCGGTGAGGCCGACCCCCGTGAGCATCAGGCCGCCGCCGGAGCCGGTGACGGCCTCCGTCACGGCGCTGCTTCGCAGGCCCGCCGTGGCGTCCATCATCGTTCCCCACGCTCCACCAGCGACCGCACCGACCAAGCCGCTGGCCTTCCACCACAGGTACGACGCCAGGTATCCGGGCGTCAGCAGCGGATGGGAGAAGAGGAGCCAAGCGCCGGCGGCCACCGCCAGGGTGGGTGTCGCGGCCACCGAAGCGACCACCGCCCACGCGCGACGGCTACGGGGAACCACGCGGCCCGCCCATGCGGGCACCAGGCGACGGAGGTCGGTCGGGACCCAAGACCGAGCCCAGGCCCGCACCCGTGCGGCCAGAGGCCTCGGTGCGACGGCCACGGCGGGACGGATCTGGACGCGTTCCATCACCCGCTCGGCGAATCCCGCCGAGGGGGTCACCTCCGCAATGGCCTCCAGCTCGGCGAACAGGGTCTGCCACCCGGTGACATCGGCCCGGCAGCTCTCGCAATCCGTGACGTGGGCGCTCAACTGGGCCCGATGGCCCGGAGTCAGGGCGCCGTCCAGGTATGCCTGCACCGCATCCGGGCCCAGGTGCTCCACCGAGCCGGGGCGCGAGAGCCAATCCAGCCAGCTCCCGCCGGCGAGCCCCGCAGGGGCCCGGACCGGAAGGGCGGCGAGGACGGGCTCGCTCAGCGTCACAGAAGGGGCGAGCTCGGGGAGCTCCTCCAACTCGTCGAAGAGGAGCCGCCACGCCTCGATCTCGGCCTGGCAACGGGCGCACGACACCGAGTGCTCCTGGGTCAGGGCCATCTCCCCCTGGGAGAGGGCCCCGTCCAGGAACGCCTGGATGTGCTCAGCGCTCAAATGTCCGTGTGTCTTCACGAAACGGCTCCTCGGTTCGGCCTGCTCACCACAGGCCTCTTTGTCCGGTGGTCCCTACGGGGTCAGGACGCATGGAGTTTCAACATTCTCCCGGGGTGATTCGGGCCCTCTACGGGGAAGCGGTCCATGAGCTCAGGAGGCCAGGTGGGCCAGGGCCTCCTTCAGCTCGCTCCGAGCCCTGTGGAGGTAGGTCTTCACCGTCCCCAACGGTAGATCGAGGATGTCGGCGATCTCGTCGTAGCTGTAGCCCTCGACATGCCGGAGCAGCACCACGCTCCGGTACTCCGGCCGTAGCTCTCCGATGGCCTGCTCGATGAGGCTACCGAGCTCCCGGTGCTCGACGAACTCCTCGGGGTTCTCGTCGCTGGACTCCACGACGATGCTCGTCTGAACCGCTTCCTCCTGTGTGGATGCATGCGGGGATCCGTGAATCGATACGGTGTCCAGACGCTTCCTGCGCAGGTGGTCGATGGTGTGGTTGTTGGCGATCTTGAAGATCCAGCTCGAGAACTTGTACCGCGGGTTGTAGCTGTGGATGGCGTTGAAGGCGCGGATGAAGGCCTCCTGCGCCAGATCCTCGGCCAGGGTCCGATCCCGCACCATTCGGTACACGAGCGAGAACACGGGCCGCTCGTACCGACCGAGCAGCTCCCGGTACGCGCCTTCGCGGCCCTGCGCCGCCTGTGCAGCGAGCTGTTTGTCGTCGATCGAAGCGTAGTCCACGGACGATGCGGTGCGGCGAGGGTCAGGGGGTTTCAGGGTTGCCGGTGCGGGCGTTGCCGACTCGGATGTGCCCACGCACGAGGGCGCACGAATCTGCCGCCCCCGCACCGCCCCGGAGCCGGAACCACGGCCGGCTGGCGGGTATCGGGGAGAAGTCCGGACCCCGTTGGTAGCGATCGCCCACTTTCTAAAGTCTACACGATCCCCCATGGCGACAATCCCCGAGGCCCGTCCGTCCACGGGCGCGGACCGGGAAGTGCAGGTGCAACGGATCTTCTCCGAGATCGCACCCCGGTACGACCTGTTGAACCACGTGCTCAGCGTGGGAATCGACCGCCGTTGGCGGAGACGGGCCGTATCCTCACTGGGCTGGGAGCGGGCGCCGGCGGGGCGGTACCTGGATGCCTGTGCGGGCACCTACGACCTGAGCCTGGAGCTCACGGACCGCGACGGTTTCCGTGGCGACGTGGTGGCGTCGGATTTCGCCTGGCCCATGCTCGCCGAGGGGTTGGGGAAGATCGGTGCGTTTCCCGTGAGGCCCGTGTGCGGTGACACGCTCCGGCTCCCGTTCCCGGACGGCGTCTTCGACGGCGCGATGGTGGGGTTCGGCGTCCGCAACCTCTCGGACCTTCCGGCGGGGCTGGCGGAGCTGAGACGGGTCCTGAGGCCCAGTGCCCGCCTGGTCGTTCTCGAGTTCACACTTCCGCCCAACCCGGCGATCCGCACCCTGTATTCCTTCTACTTTCGCCGGATTCTGCCGGTGATCGGGCGGGTCGTGTCCGGTCACCCCTGGGCATACACCTATCTGCCGGAGTCGGTGAAGGAGTTTCCGGGGCCCGGGGACCTGGCGGCGCTGATGGTGGATGCGGGCTTCGCCCGTGCCTCCTATCGCCTCATCACCTCGGGAATCGCGGCGATCCACGTCGCGGAGACCACCTGAGGGCCGCGGGGGCGCTACCGCTCCGAGACCCCGGACACCTCCCAGATCCGGACGTCCCCCAACACCTCGAGCCCCTCGTCGAACCCCTCGGGCTGCCCCACGACGAGGATGATCATGTCCTCGGGGCGGACGTGCCGCGCGAAGACGTCTCCGACGTCCTCGGGCCCCACCGCCTGAATGCCGTCCACGTATCGCTCCAACCAATCGCGCGGGAGCTCCTGGGCCAGGTAGAGCATCTGCCTGGAGACGACCTGGGAGGGGTTCTCGAAGTTGAACACGAAGCCGTTCACGGTCTGGTCGACGGCCAGTGCGACCTCCTCCGGCGAGGGCGGTGCCTCGGTCATCTCGCCGATGGTCTCCAGAATCAGCCGAACGGCCGCGACCGTGGTCTCGCTGCGGGTCTGCGTGATGGCGCCCACGAGGCCCGGAGCCCGTCGAGGCGTCGTCCAGAGGGACGAGGCGCTGTAGGCGTACCCCGCCTCGGTGCGGACACGGGAGAGGAGTCGGCTCGAAAAGCCGGAGTTGCCCAGGATGGCGTTGCCGATCCTCGATGCGAAGTACTCCTCGGTGGCTCCTCGCCGGACCTCGGTGGCATGGGCCATGACCACCGTGCTCTGGCTCAGGTCTCGGGGGATCAGGTAGACTCCGGGCTCGCGACGGATTCGCGGCTGGGGTGGCTCGGGCAGCGGACCGGGGCAGGGAAGCCACCCTTCGAGAAAGTCCTCCAGCCGACCCCGGGCCTCGTCCCAGCCGACGTCCCCGGTGACGCCCAGGACCAGGTTGTCGAGGCAGAACACCTCCCGGTGGATCGCCCGCAGGAGCTCGGGCCGGAGGTCCTCCGGATCGAGGTCCGCGGCCTCCATCTCCCATCCTGTAGGATGATCGCCGTACATGAGGCGGTTGAACTCCGAGAAGGCCAACCGCCGAGGATCATCCAGCCGTCTCACGACGCTCTCGAGCTCTCGGCCCCGCCAGACTTCGATCTGCACCGAGTCGAAGCGCGGCCCACGGAGGATGTCCGACCACAACGAGAGAGCCTCGTCCAGGACCGGGGTCAGCACGTTCATGCTCGCGAACATGCTCTCGCCTCCCGATCCGAAGGAGGTGCTCACGGCCAGGGACTCCAGCCGGTGGTCCACCGAGTCGGGGGGCAGGGCGGTGGTGCCGCCGTTTCGTAGGAGAGCGGGGAGAGCGGTGGCGGCCGCGTACCGCTCCCGTGGAAAGAGGCCGTATCCCCCCTTGAAGCGGGCGAACACGCTCACGAGGGGCAGCCGGTGGTCCTCCACGAACAGGACCGGAACCCCTCCGGCCACGTGCTCGAGCCGAGCCCGGGGGGGTTCGAAGGACAGAGGCGGGTACTCCAGGGCCAGGGCGGCGTCTCTGCCGACGGACGGCGGATCCTGGGCCAGGAGGGGCGGCGCGGCCAGCGTCGCCGGAACAGCCACGACGGCGAGGGAAGCCAGGGCCGCGGCTGAGCGGGGCGCCGACCGCAGCGTCATGAGCCGCCTCCCGCAGACCGAGTCGTCACGAGGGTCGCCACCGTGCGATTCTCGGCCTGGAGGTTGGCGCGGACCACTCGGGCCACGTCCCCCGGCGTGACGTCACGAATGCGCTGGGAGAGCCGAAACGTGGTCCGCCAGTCGCCGAACAGGGAGGCCGACCCGGCGAGCTGGAAGGCCAGCCCGAGGTTGGAGCGCAGGCGGCGGATGTCCGCCGCCTCCAGTTGGCGACGCACCCGCTCGAGGTCGGAGGGGTCCGGGGGCTCGGCGCCGAGCCGATCCAGCTCCTCGTAGACGGCCCGCTCCACCTCGGCTGCCGTGTGGGGAGCGCGGGGCGTCGCCTGGATCACGAAGAGGCGCGGGTAGCGACTGCCGGGCGCGGGACTGGCGCTCACGAAGGTGGCGAGCCGGTCCTCCACCACGAGGCGCCGGTACAGGCGTCCTGTCCGACCGCCGGTCAACAAGTACGACAGCATGGTCAACGCAGGGGCGTCGTCGTGAAAGACGCTCCCGACGTGCCAGCCGATCCGGAGCTGCGGTTCGGCGTCGAAAGCGACTTCGACGCGTCTCTCGCCGCGCTGCGGGGGCTCGGCCGCCAGGACGGGCGGCGGCACGTCTCCCGGCGGAATCCGGCTGAAGTAGGCGTCGGCCCACGCCACCACGCTGTCCGGCTCGAGGTCGCCGACGATGGCGACCACGGCATTGTTGGGGCCGTAGTAACGTCGGTAGTAGGCCTCGACGTCCGCCCGGCCGAGCGCCTGCAGATCGGACATGTACCCGACCACCGGAACGCCGTAGGGGTGCATCTGGAAGGCCGTGCCCAGATGGGCCTCGTAGAGAAGGCCGCCGGGGCTCGTCTCCACCCGCATGCGCCGCTCCTCCGTCACGACGTCCCGCTCGGTGTAGAACTCCCGAAAAACGGGATTCTGCATCCGGTCGGACTCGAGCACGAACCAGAGACGAGCCCGGTTGGCCGGCAGTTGGACGAAGTAGGTCGTGGACTCGTAGTCGGTGGTCGCGTTGAGGCTGCGGGCGCCGTTGCTCGAGAGGATACGGTCCATCTCGTTGCTCACGACGTGAGCCCGGGCGGAGTCCTCCAGCTCGCGGATGCGTCGGGCCAGTTGCGCGGCTCGGACCGAGTCGGGCCGGGGCTGCCGACCCAGTGCCAGGAGCACGGAGTCGTGGAGCGCGTCCATCCGCTCGAACAAGGCGAGCTCGGCCTCGAGGTCGGTGGTCCCCACCGTGGTGGTGCCCTTGAACAGCATGTGCTCCAGGACGTGGGCGATTCCCGTGTTCCCCAACACCTCGTTCACGCCACCCACCGCGAACTGGACCACGAACGAGACCGTCGGGGCCCCCTCGGTGGGCAGGACCAGGAAGCGCATGCCGTTGTCGAGGGTGTGCTCCACGACGGGCAGGTCGAGGCCGGGTGCCCCGGGGTCCGCCCCTGCGGGAGGGGGCTCCTGGGCCGAGGCGCTTCCGCCGGCGCAGATCAGCGCGGCAGCCAGGACGCTCGCGGAGGCTCTCGTTCGGGTCATGGCATCGTGGGTGAAAGGTCCGAGGCCCTCTACGCGCCGGACCCTCCGGTGCTTTCTTCGTGCGGCTGGCAGGTGGGACAGAGAAAGGCGGAGCGATTCCCGAACACCACCCTCCGGATCGGGGTCCCGCACGTCAAGCACGGCTCACCGTCCCTCCCGTATGCCCGGAGCCTCGGCCCGAAGCCGCCCTCGTCCCCGGTGGCGTCGCGATAGTCCCGGATGGTCGTCCCTCGGGCCCGGATGGCTTCACTCAACACGGCGACGACGCTCCGGTACAGCCGCCGCGTCGCCTCCGGGCCGATGGAGCTCGCGGGCCGTCGTGGGTCGATGCCGGCCCGGTGGAGCGCCTCGCTCGCATAGATGTTGCCGACGCCCGCCACCCGGCGCTGGTCCAACAGCCAGTTCCGCACCGGGGTCCGCGAGGCGCCCAGCCCGGCGGCGAGGTCATCCGGGGTGAACGCCGGGCTCAGGGGCTCCGGACCGAGCCGGCGGCTCCACGCCTCCCAGTCGGACCCGTTCAACAACCGGAGACGGCCGAACCTCCGGGCGTCGTTGTACACCAGCTGCCCACCCTCCTCGAAGTAGAAGCGCACCGCCGGATGTGTGACGGCCGGGTTCCGCCCACCTGCGGCCAGCGGGTACAGCCCGCCGGTCATGCCGAGGTTCACCACCAGGTAGGCCGGGCCTTCCATGACCAGCACCACGTTCTTACCGCGCCGCGACACGTCCTGAATCGCCAGGCCCTTGAGGGCGCGGGCCAAACCGGCGGCGCTCGACTCGAGCACGTCCTCGTGCTGGACGCGGGTACGCCGGATCCGCGCGCCGGTGACGACAGGGCGCAGGCCCCGGACGATGGTCTCGGCCTCGGGAAGCTCTGGCATGGCGGGTGTCGGACGAAGGACCGTGGCGGGTGGCGGACCGGGGAGGGGGCAGTGTCAGGCCGTCCGAACGGCCGTCCCCGACGTCGTGACCATGAGCATACCGTTCGCAGAGCCCAGGACCTCGTAGTCCAGGTCGACCCCGATGACGGCGTCGGCACCGCGCTCCCGGGCCTCCTGGGACATCTCCCGGAGCGCCTCTTCGCGGGCCGTACGCAACGCGTCCTCGTAGGCCGCGGCGCGTCCCCCCACGATGTCCCGGATTCCGGCCAGGAAATCTTTGACGATGTTGGCGCCGATGATGGCTTCGCCGGTGACGATCCCCAGGTACTCGGTGATCGTGTATCCGTCGAGAGTGGGGGTCGTGGTGACGATCATCGTCGCGCTCCTTGTCTTTCGATCTCGCGCCAGCCGATGTCCTGGCGGAAGTAGCGGCCGTCGAAGTGCACGGCTTCGGCCGCTTCCCGGCTCCGGGCGGCGGCCTCGGCCAGGTCGCTGCCCATGGCCGTGACGGCCAGCACCCGGCCTCCATTGGTCCGAAGCGTGCCGTCGTCCAACTTCGTTCCGGCGTGGAAGAGAAGCACGTCGCTCTCGAGCACGGCCTCCGGGATCCGGATCTCTTTCCCCTTGTCGTAGCTTCCGGGATAGCCGCCCGAGGCCAGGACCGTAGCAACGGCGGCACCGTCGCGCCATCTCACGGTGCGTCCGCGGACACTGTCGCCTGCAGCCACGGCGTCCAGGAGCTCGAGCAGCGAGCTCTCCATCATCGGGAGGACGACCTGGGTCTCCGGATCCCCGAATCGGCAGTTGAACTCCACGACCTTGGGTCCCTCGCCGGTGAGCATCAGTCCCGCGTAGAGGAGTCCCCGGAACGGGCAATCGGCCTCGGCCATGGCGGCAAGCGTGGGCAGCAAGACGCGGGTGCGGATCTCCTGGATCAGGGCCTCCGAGGCGATGGAGACGGGCGCGTAGGCGCCCATGCCCCCCGTGTTGAGACCCGTGTCGCCCTCACCGATGCGCTTGTGGTCCTGGGAGGGGAGGAGCGTCAGCACGTCTTCGCCGTCTGCGACCGCGAAGACCGAGAGCTCCTCGCCCGTCATGAACTCCTCCACCACCACCTCGCGGCCGGCCTCGCCGAAGGCGAGCTCCCCCATCATGGACCGGATCGCCGCCAGGCCCTCCTCGACAGTCTCGCACACCACGGCCCCCTTGCCAGCGGCCAGACCCGAGGCCTTGACCACGATGGGTGCCCCGGAGGCGATGAGGAAGGCCTCGGCTTCGGCCTGATCCGTGAAGGTGGCGTACGCCGCTGTCGGGACGCCGGCGCGGTGCAGCAGGTCTTTGGCGAAGGCCTTGCTGGCCTCGATCCGTGCGGCCGCCCGGGACGGGCCGAACACGGGTAGCCCGGCTTTTCGGAAACGGTCCACGATCCCCATGGCCAGAGGCGCTTCGGGCCCTACGACGGTCAGGTCGATGCGGCGGGCAGCTGCCCAGCCCGCCAGAGCCTCCACGTCCGTGGGTGCGATCTCGACCCCCTGCGCCAACCCCGCCATCCCGCCGTTGGGGCGGGTGACGTAGAACTCGGCCGAGGGAGCGTCCCGACTCAGCTTCCAGAGAAGGGCGTGCTCCCGCCCCCCGTTTCCGACGATGAGAATGCGCATGCGGCGTGCCCCGGGGTGGTCCGTGGACCGGCAGAATACCGGGGTGGAGGGAAGGGGACAAGCGAAGAAGGGGCCGGGGGCCGAATCGCCCCCGGCCCCCCCGCCAGGCTCCCGTGGGCTGTCGCCGGATCAGCGGCGCAGGCTGTCCATGAAGGCTTCGGACATGCGCTTGGCAGCGCCCGCCACCGAGTCCACGAAGTCTCTGGTTCCCTCGGCGTAGGACTGGGCGGCCGCCCGCAGGTCATCCTGGTAGGCCGGGTCGGAATCGCCACGCCGGGTGTACTCTCCGCGGAGGATCCGATCGTAGTCGCCCGCCTCGATCCAGGCCCGGATCTCTGACACCCGGAGCACGTAGAACGGATGCGTCGTGCCGAGCAGATTGAGGATCTTGAAGACGTGGTCGGCCACGTCGCCGCCCGTCTTGTATTCCTCGGCCTGCATGATGAAGGCGTCCAGGTTCGTCTCCTCGGCCTTGCCACCGCCGGCCATCTTCATCATGGTCCGCATGACGATCTCGGGATCCTGCACGGTGAGGAGCCCGGCCCGGTCGCACGACAGCTCGCTCTTGCGGTACCACTCGAGCAGCGCCATCAGCACCGCCCGGGCCGCCAGGCCGACGATGGGGAAGCCCATGTTGGCGAGCTGGATCAGCAGGAACATCATGGTGCGGTACAGCACGTGTCCGCTCAGGATGTGCCCCAGCTCGTGGCCCAGGACGTAGCTGAGCTCCTCGTCTTCGAGCAACGTCACGGTGCCCGAGTTCAGGATGATGAACGGCTCGTCCATCCCGTAGGCGCCCGCGTTGACGATCGGCGTCTGGGACACGAAGAGGTCGTACTCCTCCGGCGCGTCGAGGGTCTTGCAGACGTCCTGGTACAGCTCGTGGAGGCGTGGGAACTGCCGCTCGGAGACCCGTACGGCGTTCGCCTGAAACGCCAGACGGGTCGGCTTCTCGCCGAAGAACCCGAACAGGCGCTTCAGCACCTCGTCGAACACGGGCAGCTTCCGCAAGGCCGCCAGAGCGGCCCGGTCCGCCGGATGCTCCCAGGAGCGCGACGAGATGTCCGTGAAGATGCGCCGGGCTCGGGTCGCGCCGCCGTTCGCGCCGCCGCCCTCGTTACCGCCGTTCACGGTGTCCTGATCTTCGCCATCCATTCGCTCGTCTCCTTGGGTTGCCCTGGGCCGTTCGGTCGGCCCGCTGGGGCCCTCCGTCGTGCGATCCCGTACGGTCGCCGGTGGTGGCGGGTTTCACCTGGCGCTCCCCCTGCACGGGGTGTGCGTCGCGCCCTCCTACCCCCGCCCTGGCCCAACGCTCCCGGCACCGCCGTCCTCAGGCCTGCCCGAGGGCCTGCTCCAGGTCTTCGAGCAGGTCGTCGTGGTCCTCGATCCCCACGGACAGCCGCACCAGCTCGTCGGTGATCCCCATGGCCGCCCGTCGGTCCGCAGGGACGGACGCGTGGGTCATGAGGGACGGCACGCTGATGAGGGATTCCACCCCGCCGAGGCTCTCGGCCAGCGCGAAGACACGGGTGGCCTCCACCATCGCGCGCGTCTGCTCCGCGCTGCCCAACTCGAACGAGACCATGCCGGAATAGCCCGTCATCTGACGGGTGGCCAGATCGTGCTGGGGGTGGGAGGGGAGTCCGGGATAGTGGACGCGGCCCACACCGGGGTGCGCCTCCAGGAAGCGAGCCACGGCGAGCCCGTTCTCGTTGTGTCGCTCCATCCGCACGTGCAGGGACTTGGTGCCGCGGAGGCAGAGCCAGGCGTCCATGGGCCCTGGGACCGCGCCGGTGGCCATGCGGATGAAGCCCACGTCCTCCGCCAGGCCGGCGTCGGCCGTGATCACGGCGCCGCCGATGAGGTCGGCGTGTCCGCTCAGGTACTTGGTCGTGGAGTGGACGACCATGTCGGCGCCCAGAGCCAGGGGGCGCTGGTTGAACGGAGACGCGAAGGTATTGTCGACCAGGAGCAAGGCGCCGGCCTCGTGGGCGACTTCGGCTGCCTCGCCGATGTCGCAGAGCCGCATGAGCGGGTTGGTGGGGGTTTCCACCAACACCAGGCGGGTGTTTGGCTGCAGGGCCTGGCGGATGCGGTCGGCGTCTCGGGTATCCACGGCCGAGAACTCGATGCCCAACCGGGAGAGTACGCGGGTGAAGAGCCTGAACGTGCCGCCGTAGGTGTTTTCCTCGCTGATGACGTGGTCACCGGCGGAAAGACGCTTGGCCACGGCCTCGATGGCCGCCAGTCCGCTGGCGAACGTGATGGCGTGGGTTCCGCCCTCCAGGAGCGCCAGGTTCCGCTCCAGGGCCTCCCGCGTCGGGTTTTCGCCTCGGGCGTACTCGTACCCCAGGTGACGCCCCAGCTCCGGCTGGACGTAGGTCGACGTCTGGAAGACCGGCATCGTGATCGCACCGGTGGTGGGCTCCGGGGACTGACCGCCCTGAACGGCCAGTGTGCCGAACCGGAGGTTCCCGCTCTCGCCTTGTGTCATGATCCGCCCGAGCTCGGTCCGCGAGTGAGGTTGGGAAGGCCTGGCCGGAGAGCCCGGGCGGCCCGTGTCATGCTCCGCCGCGGCCGGAATGTAGAGGGCGTCCAGAGGCCTCGCCAGACGCGTTGACCCACCTGCCTCGGCCGGCTTAACTTGCCCGCCCGTCCGGGCCTTCTTCCCCGACGGGCCCTCCACCCCGATCCCCATTCGTCACGTCATGGCGCTCGCCCTGCCCCCGTCTCTCATGGTCAGCGTGTCCGGGTTTCGCGGCAGAGTCGGCGACCCCCTCACGCCGGAGCTCGTGGCCGCCCTGGCGGCGTCCTTCGGCGCGTACCTCCGGCGGTCGGGGCAGGGCCGTACGGTCTGCCTCGGACGGGACTCCCGCACGTCGGGGCCCATGTTCGCGGCCGCGGCCCAGGCGGGCCTCCTTTCGGTCGGGTGCGACGTGGTGGACCTGGGCGTGGTGGCGACCCCCACCCTGATGCTCTACGTGCGGGAGACCGGCGCGCTGGGGGGACTGGCGATCACCGCCAGCCACAACCCCGCCGAGTGGAATGCCATGAAGTTCGCTTCGGGGGAAGGGATCTGCCTGGATGCCGCCGCCATGGCCGAGTTCGAGCGTTCGGTGCGCGAGGAGGACCCCCGGCGCAGCCCGTGGGACGCCCTCGGCGAAGTGACGGTGGCGGACGATGCCACGGCGCGGCACGTCGAACGCATCCTGGGGCTGCCGCAGCTGGACGGGGAGGCCCTGCGCAGGCGGGGATTCCACGTCGCCCTGGACTGCGTCCACGGTGCCGGCGGGACCATCATGCCGGTGTTGCTCGAGCGGCTGGGCTGCACGGTGTCGGCCATCGGCACGGAGCCGGACGGACGCTTTCCCCGGGACCCCGAGCCCACGGCCGACCACCTGACCGACCTGTCCGAGCTCGTACGGCGCTCGGGGGCGGATCTGGGGCTTGCCGTCGATCCCGACGTCGATCGCCTGTCCCTGGTCGACGAAGACGGACGGCCACTGGGCGAGGACTACACCCTCGCGCTGGCTGCCGCCGTCGCGCTGCGGCGCACTCCGGGCACCGTCGTGACGAACCTCTCGACCTCCCAGGTGGTAGAGGACGTGGCGCGGGCGCACGACTCACGGGTGGTCCGGGCTCCCGTCGGCGAGATCAACGTGGCGCGCCGGATGCAACGCGAGCAGGCGGTGGTGGGTGGAGAGGGGAACGGCGGCGTGATCCTCCCGGATCTGCACCACACGCGGGACGCGCCGCTGGGGGCCGCGCTGATCCTCCAGCACCTGGTGGACGAGGGCGCGTCGCTGGGGCGGGCCGCCGGGCGCTGGCCGGAGTACCGCATCGTCAAGGAAAAGGTGAGCTTCCCCAGGGAGGCCCTGGACGACGCGTACCGGCACCTGGCCGAGGATCTCGGGGCGCCCGAGCGGGATATGACGGACGGCCTGCGCATGGCCTGGCCCAACCGCTCGACGTGGCTCCACGTGAGGCCGTCCGGCACCGAACCGGTGGTCAGGCTGATCGCGGAGGCGCCGACCGAGGACGCGGCCCGCGCCCTGGTGTCCCGGGCCCGGGCGTGTCTCGAAGGCGTGATTTGAGCGAGTCGTCATCAGAGTCGGGTACAAGGGAGTAGAGCGGAACCATGTGCGGAATCGTCGGATACGTGGGATCCAGACAAGCCGGCCCCATCCTCTTGGCCGGGCTGCACCGTCTGGAGTACCGCGGCTACGATTCGGCCGGCTTGGCCGTCGTGACCGACGACAATGGCCTGGACATCGTGAAGCGGGCGGGCAAGATCTCCGAGCTCGAGGCCGCCGTCATCGACGGCATGCCGCCAGGGACGTGCGGCGTCGGGCACACCCGCTGGGCCACCCACGGAGCCCCTACCTTCAAGAACGCTCACCCCCACACCAACGCCCGTGGCGACGTTGCGGTGGTCCACAACGGCATCATCGAGAACGGGGCCGTCCTCCGCCGCAAGCTCCAGGAGATCGGCTACGTATTCCAGAGCGACACGGACACCGAGGTGGTGGTCCACCTCATCGATCTGGCGCTGCGGGAGACCGAGGTGCTGGAAGAGGCCGTAGTCGCCGCGCTTCTCCACATCGAGGGAACGTACGGCCTGGCGGTGGTGAGCGCCCTGGATCCGCAGAAGATCGTGGCTGCCCGTAACGGCAGCCCGCTCCTGGTGGGGATCGGTCAGGACGGCGAGTACCTCCTGGGATCGGACGCCGCCGCCGTCGTCCCCCACGCCAAGGAGGTCGCGTACCTTTCGGACGGGGACTATGCCGTCCTGACGCCCGAGGGGTACGGCATCTACCACCTGGGCCGCGGCGCGGTGAACCGGACGATCCACGTTCTGACCTGGGACCTGGAGGCGGCACAGAAGGGCGGCTACGAGCACTACATGCTCAAGGAGATCCACGAGCAACCCGACAGCCTTCGGGACGTCATGCGGGGCCGGCTGCTGGAGGAGGAAGGCGACTCCAAGTTGGGCGGCGTGACGCTCACCGAGGACGAGCTCGCGAGGATCGAACGCGTCATCATCACGGCGTGCGGCACGAGTTGGCACGCCGCCCTCCTCGGCGAGTACATGCTCGAGGAGCTCGCCCGGCTTCCCGTTTCGGTGGAGTACGCCTCCGAGTTCCGGTACCGGAACCCGGTGGTGGAGGACAACACCCTGGTCATCGCGGTGAGCCAATCCGGCGAGACCGCCGACACCCTCGCCGCCCTCCGCGAAGCCAAGCGGCGGGGCGCCCTGACGATGGGGATCGTGAACGTCGTGGGATCGACCATCGCGCGTGAGACTGACTTCGGCGTGTATCTCCACGCCGGGCCGGAAATCGGCGTGGCCTCCACCAAGGCGTTCACCAGCCAGATCGTCGCGCTGGCCCTGTTCACGCTCCACCTGGCGCGCCGGAGAAACCTGTCCATCCTGGAGGGACGGACCATGGTGGAGGCGCTCCGCGCGCTCCCGGCGCAGGTGGAGCGTACCCTGGAGCTCGCCGACTCGGTCGCGGCCCTGGCCCAGGTCTACCAGGACGCGCCGAACTTCCTGTATCTGGGCCGAGGCTACCAGTTCCCCGTGGCCCTCGAGGGGGCGTTGAAGCTCAAGGAGGTCAGCTACATCCACGCCGAGGGCTACCCGGCGGCGGAGATGAAGCACGGGCCGATCGCGCTCATCGACCAGAACATGCCGGCCCTCTTCCTGGCGCCGAAGGACCCCGTCTACAGCAAGGTCCTTTCCAACATCGAGGAGGTCCACGCCCGGGGCGGCCGGATCATCGCCGTGGTGAGCGAAGGGACGGGCGACGAGATGGCGGGCAGGGTCGAGCAGGTGATCGAGGTGCCTCAGACCCTGCCGTTTCTGCAGCCCGTTCTGACGACCATCCCGCTCCAGCTCCTGGCGTATCACATTGCCGTGCTGCGGGGGTGCGACGTGGACCAGCCCAGAAACCTGGCCAAGTCCGTAACGGTCGAGTGAGGGTCGTCCTCCAGCGGGTGTCCAGGGCGCGGGTATCCGTAGCGGGACGCGTCGCGGGCGAGATCGGGCGGGGCCACCTGTTGCTGGTGGCCTTCACGCCTGGCGACAACGAGGAAGCGCTGGCGTGGATGGCCGAGAAGATCCTGGACCTCCGCGTCTTCAGCGATGACGCGGGCAAGATGAACCTGTCGCTGCACGACGTGCGGGGCGACGTGATGGTCGTCAGTCAGTTCACGCTATACGGGGACACCCGGAAGGGCCGCCGCCCCAGCTTCGTGCACGCGGCGCCACCGGACCTGGCCATTCCGCTGTACGAGCGCTTCCTGGAGTTGCTCGGCGAGCGGGCGCCGGCCCTGGTGGAGTCGGGGGAGTTCGGCGCCCTGATGGACGTGGAGCTCGTGAACGACGGCCCCGTCACGCTGGTCCTGGAGCGCTGAGGCGGTGGACCGTCCTGCGAGCCCGGGCCTCCAGCAGCCTGGGATGGGTCCGGCACCGCCCCCCCTCGTGCTGGCGTCCGGCTCACCACGCCGCGCCGACGTGCTGGAGGCCCTCGGACTCTCGTTCGCGGTCGACCCGGCGGAAATCCCCGAGGCTCGCCGCGAGGGCGAGTCCCCCCAGGTCTTCGTCGAGCGCCTGTCCAGGGAGAAGGCCCGGACGGTGGCCGCCCGCCACCCCCGATCCCTCGTGCTGGGTGGGGACACCGTGGTCGTTCTGGACGACGACGTACTCAGCAAGCCCACGGACGCGCAGGACGCCGCCCGCATGCTGCGGCAGCTGGCGGGCCGGGAGCACGTGGTGGCCACCGGGCTGGCGCTGGCCGGTCCCCACGGGGTGGAGAGCGGTGTCGACGAGACCCGGGTCCGGCTCCGCCCCTTCGGCGAGGAGGCGGTGGCGGCGTACGTGGCGTCGGGCGAGCCCATGGACAAGGCCGGCGCCTACGGCATCCAGGGCAAGGGGGGCGCCCTCGTGCGGGGTGTGGCAGGCGACTATTTCACGGTGATGGGCTTTCCCATCGCGCTGTTCGTCGATCTGCTGGGCCGAGCCGGCCTCCGCTACGCCTTCGGCCGGCTGGCCGTGAGAAGCGAACCCGGAGACGGACTGTGAGCGAGCTCCCCGTCCCGCCGTGCGTGCGGTGGTCCGGTGACGGACGTGCCGTGGATCTGCTGGACCAGACACTCCTCCCGGAGCGGGAGACCTGGCTCCGCCTCGAGACGTGGGAGGCGGTGGCCGAAGCCATTCGGTCGCTCCGGGTCCGCGGCGCCCCCGCCATCGGCGTCGCCGGCGCCTTCGGACTTGCTCTCGGTGCGGAGGAAGCCCTCGGCCACGGAGCCGACGGCATCGAGGATCGCTTCCTCGAGTGTCGTCGTCGACTCCTGGCCACTCGCCCCACGGGTCGCAACCTGGGATGGGCTCTGGAGCGGTTGGGGGGGGCGTTCGACGAAGCGCTGACACACGGCGCCGAGGCGGCGGTGGCTGCAGTGCGCCGCGCGGCCAGCCAGGTGGCGGCGGACGAGGCGGACATGTGCCGCCGCATCGGTGAGGCGGGCCTGCCCCTCCTGCCCGACCGGGGCGCCTCCATCCTCACGCACTGCAACGCCGGCGCCCTGGCCACCGCCGGTCTCGGGACGGCGCTGGCACCCGTGTACGTGGCGCGAGGCCGGGGGATACCCGTGCGGGTCACCGCGTGCGAGACGAGACCGGTGCTCCAGGGCGCGCGCCTCACGGCGTGGGAGCTCACCCGGGCGGGGATCGACACGACCGTGATCACCGACTCCATGGCGGCCGCGCGCCTGGCGTCCGGGGATGTAGATCTCGTGATCACCGGCGCGGATCGCATCGCCGCCAACGGCGACGTGGCGAACAAGATCGGCACCTACGGGTTGGCGGTGTTGGCCCGGCACCATGGGATTCCCTTCTACGTCGCCGCGCCCCACTCCACCTTCGACCCGTCCCTGGCCACGGGTCGGGCGATCGAGATCGAATCGAGGGAGGACGCCGAGGTCCGAAGCGGGCTCGGACGGACGACCACGCCAAGGGAGGCGCGGGTCTGGAACCCGGCTTTCGACGTCACACCCGCCCACCTCGTCACGGCGCTGGTCACGGACGGCGGCGTGCTGCGGCCGCCGTATGAACCTGCCATCCGACGCCTGCTGGCCCAGGCGCAACGCCTCCGGGAGCACGCATGACTCGAGTCGACGCGGTCCTGGCCATCGACCAGGGCACGACCGGAAGCACGGCCCTCGTCGTGGGGCGGGACGGCGCCATCCTGGCCCGGGAGTACTCCGAGTTCACCCAGTACTTTCCTCGTCCGGGGTGGGTCGAGCATGATGCGCAGGAGATCTGGGACGTCACCCGCGGGGTGGCGAGGGCCGCGGTGGACGCCGCCGGACCCGGGCGCATCGGAGCCATCGGCATCGCGAATCAGCGGGAGACCGTGGTCTTGTGGGACCGGGAGACCCTCGCGCCCGTCCGACGGGCCATCGTCTGGCAGGACCGGCGCACGACGGCCCTCTGCAAGTCCCTGGAGGCCGCCGGGCACGGTCCCACCGTGCGGGAAGCCACCGGATTGGTCCTCGACCCCTATTTCTCCGGAACGAAGATCCGCTGGATGTTGGACGAGGATCCCGAGCTGAGGCGTCGGGCCGAGGGAGGGGAGCTGGCGGCGGGGACCATCGACAGCTGGCTGGTTGCCAGGCTCACCGGAGGGCGCGTACACGCCACGGATCACACCAACGCCTCCCGGACCCTCCTCTACAACCTCCACACCCGCACCTGGGACCCGGCGTTGCTCGACCTCCTGGGTGTGCCGGAGGCGCTTCTCCCCGAGGTCGTCCGAAGCGCTCACGATCTGGGCCCTACCCTCGGAGACGGGCTGGGTGTGGACGCGCCGGTGGCGGGATTGGCGGGGGATCAGCAGGCGGCCCTCTTCGGGCAGGGTTGTTGGATCCCGGGTCTGGCCAAGAACACCTACGGGACCGGTTCCTTCCTCCTGCTCTACACTGGCGCGGAGGCCGTGCCGTCCGAGTCTGGACTCTTGACGACGGTGGCCTGCGACGCCCGAGGCGGGCCCGCCTACGCGCTGGAGGGCTCCGTCTTCATCGCGGGGGCGGCGATCCAATGGCTGAGGGACGGGCTGCGCATCCTGGACGACGCGGCAGAGTCCGAGGCCATGGCCGAAAGCCTGGAGCGCAACGACGGCGTGTACTTCGTGCCCGCATTCGTCGGGCTCGGGGCGCCGCACTGGGAGCCGGAGGCCCGGGGCACGATCGTGGGCCTCACCCGGGGCGCCACCCGCGCGCACCTGGTCCGGGCCGCCCTGGAGGCCATGGCGTACGGAACGGCCGAGGTGCTGGAGGCCATGGAGGCGGACTCGGGCGTCCAGGCCACGGAGCTGCGGGTGGACGGGGGGGCGACCCGGAACGACTGGCTGATGGTGTTTCAGGCGGGACTCCTCGACCTGCCGGTACGGAGGCCCGCCGTTGTCGAGACGACCGCGCTCGGTGCCGCGGGGCTGGCTGGGCTGGCCACCGGCATCTGGTCCTCCGGGGACGAGTTCCTGGCCGCGTTGGGCGATCCCGTGACTTTCGAGGGCGCCATGGCCGAGCGTGACCGCGTGGCGCTGCGGGCGGGGTGGGCCCGCGCCGTGAACGCAGCCCGCTCCTGGGCTGCCGATGTCGGTGGCTGAGCCCGTCCCGCCCCTGCGCATAGCCGTCGTTGGCGCCGCCGCGGCCAGCGCCGCCGATCGGGAGCTGGCGAAGGCCGTGGGCCGGGCCCTGGGCGAGGCCGGAGCGGTGGTCGTGTGCGGGGGCGGGGGCGGCGTCATGGAGGCCGCGGCCCGGGGTTGCCACGAGGGGGGCGGCATCACGGTGGGCATCCTGCCTGGTCCGGACGCTGCGGGAGCGAACGCCTGGGTCACGCTGCCCCTGGCCACCGGCATGGGCGAGGCCCGGAACGCCCTCGTGGTGCGAGGGGCGGAAGCCGTGTTGGCCGTGGGCGGGCAATGGGGGACGCTGTCGGAGATCGCGCTCGCGGCCAAGATGGGGATTCCGGTGGGACTGCTGGGCACGCCGCCCGCCCATGGGTTGGGCCTACCGAGCTTCGAGGGCCCCGGGGCCGCCGTGCGCTGGGCCATCGAGCAGGCGCGCGCGCGCAGGACGAATGCGTAAGCCAATCCGCCAACCCTGCGAGCTCCAGGGGGCGACGGGACGGATGGGGGCTGTCGGAGGGATCCCGACGCCAGTGGGTGGGGTTCTCCCCACGGGCACGGCGGAGAATCGGGCTTTTCGGCGCTTCGGCGTGTGCGCTATATTCGGGATATCCTGTGCCGCGCGTGCCGTGCTCGCCGCATAGTCCTTCATGGACGCACGACGAACCGAGCAACAGAGTTGGAGCCATGCCTAAGAACGGACGCTTTCTTCTAGGACTCGCCGGCGTCGCGCTGGTGGTGACATACCTCATCTGGACCGGCGTCAACGAGACGATGATCTACTACCTCACGCCGACCGAGCTCCTCGCCCGGGCCGAGGCCGACCCCACGCTTCACGAAGTGGGTATCAAGGTGAGCGGGCGGGTGGTGCCCGGCTCGTATTCTCAGGGTCAGGGCGAGCTGCTGCACCACTTCACCGTCCGGGACCTCGAGGACGAGTCGCTGACAGTCCCGGTGGAGTTCCGGGACGTGCTCCCCGACACCTTCACCGACGAGGTGGAGGTCGTCTTGGAGGGTCGCTACCGCACCGACGGCGTCTTCGAAGCCACCACCGTCCTGACCAAGTGCGGAAGCCGCTATGAGGCCGCGCCCGAAGAACTGATCGGGTGACGACACTCGGAGAGCTGGCCCTCTGGATCGCCCTGCCCATTGCCGGGTGGGGGACGATCCTCGCTTTCCTTGGGGGGCACCACCGTCGCGGGGACCTGGTCCTCAGCTCGGAGCGGGCGGTCCACGCCGTCTTCTTCCTCCTGGCGGTGGCATCGGCTGGCATCATCGCCGCATTCCTGGGTGACCACTTCGAGTATTGGTACGTCGCCAACTACTCGAACCGCGAGCTGGGCACCTTCTTCAAGGTGTCTGGGCTGTGGGCCGGCCAGCGGGGGTCGTTGGTCTTCTGGGCGTTGCTGCTCTCGCTGTTCTCGTCCGTGGCGGTCTTTACGAACCGCGACAAGAACCGGGAGTTCATGCCCTACGTGGTGGGCGTCCTCCTGGGGATCTCGACGTTCTTCCTGGTGATCTGCCTCTTCGCCACGAATCCCTTCGAGAAGCTGGCCTTCACGCCGGCCAACGGACAGGGTCTGAATCCACAGCTCCAGAACTACTGGATGGTGATTCACCCGCCCACCCTCTACCTGGGCTTCACCGCCTTCTCGGTTCCGTTCGCGTTCGGGATGGCGGCGCTGCTCAACGGCCGGCTGGATGCCCGCTGGCTCGTGATCACGCGGCGGTGGACGCTCGTTTCGTGGTTCTTCCTCACCAACGGCGTCATCTTCGGCATGCGGTGGGCCTACGAGGAGCTGGGGTGGGGCGGATACTGGTTTTGGGATCCGGTCGAGAACGCGTCCTTGTTGCCGTGGCTGACGGCGACGGCGTTCCTGCACTCGGTGATCCTCCAGGAAACCAGGGGGATGCTGAAGATCTGGAACATGTCGTTGGTGGTGCTGACGTTCCTCCTGACCATCTTCGCCACGTTCCTGACTCGGTCCGGCCTCATCGAGTCGGTTCACTCGTTCGCCCAGAACACCCAGATCGCCTACATCTTCCTCGCGTTCATGGGCTCGGTGTTGGCAGCGGGGGCCATCCTGATCGTGTGGCGCGTCCCCCTGCTCAAGTCCGATCGGCAGATCGAGTCCTTCCTGTCTCGGGAGGCGGCCTTCCTGTTCAACAACCTGATCCTGTTGGCCGTGGCGTTCGCGGTGCTCTGGGGGACGCTCTTCCCCCTCATCGCCGAAGGCGTCACCGGCGAACCGGTCTCCGTCGGACCGCCCTTCTTCAACCGGGTGAACCTGCCCTTGGGGCTGATCCTGTTGGTCCTGACCGGCGTGGGTCCCGTGATCGCTTGGCGGAAGGCCACCGCCCGGAACCTGCGGAAGAACTTCGCGCAGCCCACGATCGTGGGCGTAGCCGTGGCCCTGGGATTCTACGCGTTGGGGGCGCGGAACGGTCTGGCCCTCACGACCTTCGGCGTTTCGGCCTTCGTGCTGACGATTCTGGTTCGGGAGTTCTGGAAAGGAACCGCGGCCCGCGCGCGCATCGAGGGCGAGGGCTACGCCAGGGCGCTGTACCACCTCGTAACCCGAAACCGCCGCCGCTACGGGGGTTACATCGTCCACGTAGGCGTGGTCATGATCTTCACGGCCTTCGCGGGTGCCGCCTTCGAGGCCGAGGTCCAGCAGGCGCTGAGTCCGGGCGAGACCGTGGACGTGGCCTCGCCGTTCGGGCATACCTACTCGCTCACCTACGAGGGGATCTCGTCGTCGCGCGAGGCCAACATGTGGCGCTGGGTGGCCACGCTGAGCGTCGCCCGCAACGGAGCTCCGGTCGGGGTGATGACCACGGAGAAGCGGCAGTACATCACGACCCAGCAGCCCGTCACGGAGGTGGGCATCCGTTCCACGGCCATGGAGGATCTCTACCTGATCCTCGCCTCGGTGGACGACATGCAGGGCGTTCTCGCCAACGACCCGGGTGCGGAGCGGATCACGCTGCAGGCGCTCGTGAAACCCCTGGTCGGATGGATCTGGTACGGAGGCCTGGTGATCAGCGTCGGGACGCTCATCGCCCTCTGGCCCACGGGCGACACGGCCCGGCGGCGGCAGACGACGGCCGTGGCCCGGGCGGAGCCGGTGGGAGCCGGGGCCTGAGCGCTGCCATGGGAGGGCCGGCATGACTCTCTTCCTGGCGGCGGCGCTCCTGAGCCTCGCGGTGGTGATCTACGTCCTGTCGCCGATCCTCCAGGATCGTCGCGCGCCCCTCGACAGCTCGGCGGACGACCTCACCGATGCCCAGGCGCGAAAGCGCGTGGCCCTCATGGCGCTCCGGGACGCGGAGTACGACTTCGCCACGGGCAAGTTGGGCGACGAGGACTATCAGCATCTGCGCCGGGAGCTCTCCGCCGAGGCCCTCCAAGCCCTCCGTAACGAAGAGGTCGTCGAGCGCTCCCACGGAGACCTCTCCGCCGCCGCCGGTGGTGGGGAGGTGGCGGCTCCGGAGAGCGGCGTAGGGGGCGACCCTGACGATGCTCCCCCGGAGGCCGTGAGCGGACCGGCTGGCGTGGAGGCCGAGGTTGCCCGGGTGCGCGCCGGCCTACAGAGCGGAGACACCTGCGGCCACTGCGGCCACGTGAACCGAAGGGGCGGGAAGTTCTGCACCAGCTGCGGCCGCCCCCTGGGTCGACGGGCCGCCGCTGCCAGCGGCTGAACGGCGCACCCGGTCCGTGACGGACGATCCCGTGACGGAGGAGGGAACTTCCCTCGAAGCCCGTGGGCTGGTCCGCGACTTCGGCAGTGTCCGGGCCGTGGACGGCGTCGATCTCAGCCTCCAGCCGGGTGAGCTGCTGACCCTGTTCGGGCCCAACGGCGCCGGCAAGAGCACGGTGCTGGGGCTTCTCTCGGGCATGCTGCGGGCCACGCGCGGCGAGGTGCGTGTCCGCGGCCGGCCGCTGCGGGGCGGTGACCCCGAGTCCCATCGGTCCATCGGCGTACTGTCTCACCAGAGCTTCCTCTACGGACGCCTCACGGCCCGGGAGAATCTGCGGTTCTACGGCCGGCTGTACGGCTTGCCGGACCTCGAGCACAGGATCGGCGAGCGCCTCGACGGCGTCGGGCTGGCCAGCCGCGCCGACTCGGAGGTCCGCACGCTTTCGCGGGGGATGCGCCAGAGGCTCGCCTTGGCCCGGACGCTCCTCCACGACCCCGAGATCGTGCTCCTGGACGAGCCGTACACCGGGCTCGACGCCCATGCCGCCGAGACGCTCCGGGGCGTGCTGGCGTCGTTGAAGGACGGGCGCCGAACCGTGGTTCTGGTCACACACAACCTCGGGCAGGGACTGGAGCTCGCCGACCGGGTGGCGATCCAGGTGCGCGGGCGTCTGGTCTACCACGGCGCCCGCGCCCAGGTGGCCGCCGACGGGTTCGAGCACTTCTACCGCGAAACGGTGGAGGCCGCGGGATGAGCCGGTACCTGGCCCAGCTCGGAGCGGTGGTCCGCAAGGACCTGACGCTGGAGCTCAGGACCCGGGAGCGTCTGGCCGCCATGGGCGCCTTCGCCGTGCTCGCCGGCATTCTGTTCGGCTATGCCCTCGACCCGACGCTGGTCCGGCCGTCGGACGTGGCGTCTGGCTTCATCTGGCTCACGATCGTGTTCGGTGGGCTGTTGGGCGTGGGGCGGACGTTCGCGCTCGAGGAAGAGGAGCGGGCGATCCAGGGAGTCCTGTTGAGCCCCATTCCCCGGGACGCGTTGTACCTGGCCAAAGTCGTGTCGAACTTCGTCATCGTGGGTCTGACCGTGATCCTGGTCCTGCTGGTCTTCGCGCTCTTCTTCGGGCTCGAGCTACGGGGGAACCCCACGCTGCTCGTCGGGGTTGTCGGGCTGGGAACGTTGGGGTTCGTGGCCACGAGCACACTCTTCGCCGGCATCTCGAACCGAACGAGAATGGGAGATACGCTCCTTCCGATTCTCGTCTTCCCGCTCCTGGTCCCAGTGGTCATCTACGGGGCGTCGGCCACCAGCCGTGTCTTCGCGGGCCGGCCGCCATCCGAAGTGACCGGGAGCTTGAGGATGTTGGCCGCTTTCGCCATCGTGGCCCTGGGCGTTGGTGCGTCGCTGTTCCGATTCGTCGTGGAGGAGTAGCTCTTGGCAGGAGACCGGAAGCTCCGGTGGACGGGGACGGGCCTGGGCATCCTGGGCGTGGCCGGCATGGTGCTCCTGATGTGGCAGGTGGCCTTCTGGGTACCCACCGAGGCCACCATGGGAGTCGTCCAGAGGATCTTCTACGTCCACGTGCCCGCCGCGTGGGTGGGCTTCATGGCGTTCGGGATCGTCGCCCTCACGAGCGCCGTGTACCTGTGGCTCCGGGACGAGCGCCTGGACATGGCGGCTCAGGCGGCGGCGGAGGGCGGCATGGTCTTCACCACGGTCATGATCACCTCCGGTCCCCTCTGGGCCCGGGTCGCGTGGGGTACCTGGTGGACCTGGGAGCCGCGCCTGACGCTCACGCTCCTTCTCTGGTTCATCTACCTGGGGTATTTCATGGTCCGGGCCTCGACGGAGAATCCGGAGCGGGGGAAGCGGTTCGCCGCCATCGTGGGGATCATCGGTGCCTTCAACATCCCACTCATCCATCTGAGTGTGGTGTGGTTCCGCTCCCTCCACCCCCAGCCGGTCGTGGTCAAGCCCGAGGGGCCCACCCTTCACCCCGCCATGCTGCAGACGCTCATGACGGGCCTGGTGTCGTTCACGCTGCTGTTCTTCGCCGGGTTCCTTCTCAGGTACGCCCTCGAGCACTCGATCAGGGGCGAGGTACCGACGGCTGCCCCTTCACGGGCTCACGCGTACGGTAGACCCGACACAATGGAGGGAGTCTCGTGAGACCGGTTCGCGTAACCGTGCCCCTGGTGGCGTTGGTTCTCCTCTGCGCTCTCGAGGTCTCGGGGCAGAGTCCCGGGGGGAACCTGGGCGCTCAGAGCCTGCGGCCTTACTGGCATGTCTTCGCCGCGTACGCCATCGCCTGGCTCCTCATCGGCGGGTGGATCATCTCCATCAGCCGTCGGTTGTCGAAGCTGGAGAAGCGTCCCACCGATTGAGTCACCGCCTTCCGTGACCGACAACGGTCCCGCCGACGGAGACGTGCCGAGGCTCGTCGACCTCCGCAGCGACACGGTGACCCGTCCCACCGCGGCCATGAGGGAGGCCATCGCCAACGCCCCGGTGGGAGACGAGGTCTACGGCGACGACCCCACCATGCGTCGCCTCGAAGTGCGGATGGCGGAGCTCCTGGGCAAGGAGCGGGCCCTCTTCCTGCCCAGCGGCACGATGGCCAACCAGGTCGGGCTGGCTGTGCTCGGCCGACCCGGAACCGGCGTGCTCGTGGAGTCCAGAGCCCACATCGTGCACTGGGAGGAGGGAGGGGCGGGCGTCATGGCCGGCCTCCAACTCCGGCCCATCGAAACCCCGGACGGCCTGCTCACACCCGAACGCGTAGCCGAGGCGCTGAACCCTCCCTCCCGCTATCTGTTGCAGGACCGGGTCCTGGCGTTGGAGAACACCCACATGGATTCGGGTGGGCGGGTCATGTCCCTCGCGTGCATGGCCGGACATCGGGCGCTGGCGGACGAGGC
Organism: Gemmatimonadota bacterium; assembly: GCA_039589315.1. Taxonomy (GTDB): domain Bacteria; phylum Gemmatimonadota; class Gemmatimonadetes; order Longimicrobiales; family Gaopeijiaceae; genus JBDHHQ01. The sequence goes on along the minus strand of JBDHHQ010000030.1, from coordinate 21,087 downwards.
CGGTCTGCGCATCCACCTGGACGGCGCCCGACTCTGGAATGCCGCCGTGGCCCTGAGCGTGCCGGTGGCCGAGTTGGCCGGGTACGCGGATACGGTGATGGTGGCGCTGTCCAAGGGCCTCGGAGCACCCGTGGGATCCATGCTGGCCGGCGACGAGCCCACCATGGGGGAGGCGTGGCACGTGCGCCGGCGCCTCGGTGGTGCCATGCGCCAGACCGGCATCCTCGCCGCCGCGGTGCTCCACGCCCTGGACCACCATCTGGATCGGCTGGAACGAGATCACCGGCTGGCGACCGAGCTCGCCGAGGGGCTCCGGTCGGTGAGTGGGCTTCACGCGGCGCCCCCCGAGACCAACATCGTCTTCATCGAAGTCGAGGGTCCGGAGCGCAGAGCGGACGACCTGTTGAATTTTTTGGAGAACCGCAGAATTCTGATGACCAGGTTCGGCAGGCGGAGGCTGCGGGCGGTGACCCATCAGGACGTGGATCGTCAAGCAATCGCGCGAACTCTGGCCACCCTTGCTCAGGCTGGGGCACAAACGTGAGTTTATCGAAAGGCTGGCACGATTCTGGCCGTCTGGATAACTTCGACTCGACTTTTCGTTTGACAGCAATCCGAGAACCAAGATCTGAACGGATCGTGAATCCTATTTTTTCCTCACGGAGGAGCAGCGCGATGAAGATGGCTCGGAGTTTGACCGGGTGGTGTGCAGCCCTCCTGGCCGTTGCCGTACTCGTCGGTACGGCTGGGCAGGCCGAGGCCCAGTCCGTCCGGGACAACGATCGGGAGAAGACCAAGATGCCGAGCACGCTGCGGTACGGGTCGGGTTATCTCGACGTACCCTCGGCGATGGTGCTCCCCCATCTCGCCATTACCGGCACATACTCGGGATGGGTCCTCAACCTGGCGGGCGACCCGAACGACGGGAACCTGTACGGTGACGGCTCCGTGGCCCTCGGCCTGTTCGACTGGGTCGAGATCGGCGGAACGTTCCAGAGCTTCAACGACAGCGACGCCGGTGGCACGATGGCCGGCGCGTTCGGCCGCATCGCTTTGCTGCGCCCACAGCGACAGGGGATCGGACTGGCCGTGGGGGCCCGCTACGTGAGCGAGCCGTCTTTCGATGACGACAAGAGCACGCAGCCGACGCGCTACGGGGCGCCGCACCAGCAGCTCTTCGACGGCGCCGATGGGAACAGCGTCTCCACGGCGTTCTCGCCGTACGTCGTGGCCACGGCCGACGTGGCCGGTCTCGACATCGGCCTCGAGCACGACTACACCTTCACCCTCGGGTGGGGCAGCGGCGTGTGGCGCGACGGACGTCAGCTGGACTTCTACTCCAACGCGTCGTCCTCCGGCTTCTTTGCCGGAGCCGGTGTCCACATGGGGCTCGGCACCAACACCCTGCTGAACCTCATGGGTGAGTGGAACGGGTTCGACGTCAACGTCGGCGCCCAGCTGGACTTCTCGGGCATCCGCGTGGGCGGCTTCGTCCTAGGGTCGAACTACCTGGAGAACAAGACGGTGCCCCGGAGCGCCAAGTGGGGCTTCCTGGTCTCCGCGGCGCTCTGCCCCGATCAGGGCGGGCTCTGCAAGCCCGGCCTGCTGGAGAAGGCCTCGCCTGACACCGTCCGTCTCCCGGCGCCTCCGCCGGACACGGTCCGCATGAACGTCGAGGTGGCGCCGCCGCCGCCGACGGGCACGCCCGCGACGCTGTGCCTGGCCACGGGTGAGAACGCCCAGGTGCTGGTCACGGCCCAGGGCGACACGCTGGTGGGCGCCGACCGGGTGTCGGTGCGCACGCTGCGGCCCGGCGTCGTCTTTGCGGGCACGTATGCTGAGGGGATGAGCTTCTTCGAGAACGACGAGGACATCACCTTCGAAGACGGCGGCTACTCCAAGTCGGGTGGCGAGGTCGGCATGAACTGCGGCAACATCATGCGGGTCGGCGATTACATGGGCGTTCCGCTCTTCGCAGACAGCAACGCCAGCAGCCCGTACGAGACCGTCTACGTCCCGGTCCGGCCGGGCGTGTGGCAGGGCTACCAGACGGGACTCCAGTCGACTCGGGGTCAGTAAGCGTCCGGGTCTCGGAGAAGACAACACCGCCCCGGCCCTCTTCGGAGGGTCGGGGCGTCTTCTTCGTATGGTCTCTGGGTCCGGGGCTCGGAGACGAGAGGGATCCTTCGGACGCGAGCGTTGCTGTCGGAAGCGAAGGCCTGCTCGTGTCGAGCAGGCGTGTTCCTCAGTCGAGCTTGAGGTACCTCTCCATGACGCGGTTCGTGGCGTCCAGTAGCGCCAGAGCGGCGCTCCGTGGGGTCGGGTCCTCGAGATCCGCGTACGAGCCCAGCAGGTTATAGGCCTTCGCTTCGCTCCGTGCCCGCACCGCGGCGATGGTCACCCAGGCGTCGAAGGCGCGCACCGCTTTGACCCCCACGAACTCCAGCTTGAGCCGACCCTCGGCCGCGCTCTCGGTGGCGCGCAGGGCGGCCAGGGCTCCGGCGCGGAGGCCGCCCTGGAGGGTGTGGGTACCCTCGGCTCGTCCTTGGAAGTGTTCCCCACCCTTCCCTTCGAGCTCCACCGATGCGGTGCAGCGCCCGTCGGGGAAGCACTCGAAGTCGATAGCTTCGAAGCGCAGCCGGTTGCGGCCCTCCGGGGCATGCACTTGGGAGTCGCGGTTCTCGAACACGGGCTATGGCCGTTGGTGGTGCATGGATGCGCGGGGACGGGAAGATGGACAGGGGACTCCCCTCTCGCAACCGAACCGTCCCCGCCCTTCCATGATGTCGACGTAACAGCGGGAAGGACGTAGCTGGCCGAACCGGAGTCCCCGAGTTCGCCGGCTTCCGCAGATGCATGGCCCCCGAGTGCGGTGGTCCTCGGGGCCCGGGCCTCAGACGCCGTCGATCACGCGGGCGAGGTCCGGGTAGTCCGTCAGGTTCGAGACCGTGTCTACGTCATCCAGCGGAGCGAGGAGCGCCACGGACAGGTCGGCGGCCGCGGCCTCTGCCGTGCTGCGCGCCAGGACCTGTGAGGTGCCCCACGGGATCTGCCGGAACAGCTCGGGGGCCGGCTCCCGCAGGCCGAGGAGGTAGTAGCCTCCGTCGTTGGCCGGCCCGAAGACCACATGGGCCCCCTCGAGAGCGGTGAACGCCTCGCGCACCCGGATGGCGTCCACGGCCGGGGTGTCGGTGCCGATCAGGCAGGCCCGGCGGGCCGAGCCGAGCGCGCGGCGGAGGGCCTGATCCATGCGGGTGCCCAGGTCGGCTCCCTGCTGAGCCCAGTACTCCAGCTCCTCGCCCAGCCAGGCCCGGACCTCGGCCAAGGCGTCGGGAGGGTGGTAGCACACCACGGTCCGCCAGGGCCCGCCCCGAACCGCGTCCACCACGGTGCGTCCCATGAGCCGGTAGATGGCTGCCGCCGCCTGGGCCCCTACGTCAGCGGCGAGCCGCGTCTTGACCCGGCCCGCCACCGGCGCCTTGGCGAATACGAGCAGAACCGCGGGTGCCCCGCTGGGGGGTATGGGCGAGGCCGGCGGGTCCCCAGCCGCGTTGCCGTTCACCGCGCCACGTCGTTGAGCGTCCAGTCGTACTCGAAGTAGCGGACACGGGTACCGGCATCCTCCACGAATCCCCGGTCCGCCTCGGGCACGTACGGAGCCAGGAAGCGCTTCAGGCCCTCATCCCCGCCGAAGTCCTCCTTGTACCAGTCGAGGACCTTGTTCAGGCGGACCCCCGGGTCGTCGCCGCGCTCCAGCCGCAGGTGCTCGTCGTCCTCCGTCAGGCGGCGCACCGCCGCATCGAGCTGGTCGTCGAGCCGGTCGGCGACGTACGCCTCGTCCAGCAGGGGCGGGCAGCTCCGGGCGGCGCAGTTCACCGCGAAGTGGATGCGGGGGTCGCCCATGGGCCGGATGATCTCGTGCTCGATCTCATCCTGGGAGCGCGCCTGACCGGCCACGTTGCAGAACGGTCTCGTGAAGACATTGTCGATCTGCCACACGGAGTTCGCCGGTCGGCCCGTGACCGTGTTCTTCACCGCGTTGATGAGGCCACCGGCCTTCTGGATGGGGTAGTGATCGACCACCTGTTTGAGCATGCAGGCGTTGTAGGCGTTGATCCAGAAGGCCAGTCGGACGTCGGTCGGAGCAGCGGCGAGCTCGTCCGGGTCGGTGGCGGCCAGCCCAACGAGGTAGAGCTCCAGGGATGCAGCGTCCGCCTGGAGCCCTCGATAGTCGACGCGGGGCATCTCGACGTGAGCGGAGAGGAGCTCGGTGAAGAGCGCGTGGTCGCGGAGGCTCGCCGAGGTCCCCTGGGCGTCGGCGCCGCTGGGCCACGTCAGCGCCACCAGGACCAGGGCGACGCTGCCCGGCACCCGCACCCGGAGTCTCCGGAGAATCGCGGGCACCATGCTCAGCAGAATGAGAAGAGCGCCGGAGATCGCGACCCGGATCAGCGCCTCCCGAGAGGCCTCCTGGGACCCCTGCAGCAGGGCGTCGGCGAAGTTCGTGTATACCACCGTTCCCGGGAAGATGCCTATGAGCGTCGCCACCGCGTACGCAGGCCAGGAGATTGCCGTGAGCCCCGAGCCGAAGTTCAGCGCGTTGAACGGGACCAAAGGGATCAACCGGAGCGTGAGGAGTCCCTTGAAGCCGTGCTCGCGCGTGGCCCGGTCGAGCTTCTCGAGCCGGCCACCGGAGAGGCGCTCCACCCCTTCGCGGCCGAGAAGCCGCGCCGTCAGAAACGCCAGATTGGCGCCGATGTTGGCGGCGATGGAGTTGAACACCGTGCCCCAGAAGACTCCGAAGATGGCCCCGCCCGCCAGGGTCAGGATGGAGCCGGGAATGGCCAGCGCCGTCGCACCCGCGTAGAGGGCGATGAAGAGAAGGGGGCCCCAGACGGAGCCCCGGAGCTGCTGAAGGCTGCTCGTCACGCCATGTCGGGTGAGCAGGTCACCCAGGGGCGTGACCCGGACCGCGAGGAACCCGGCCACCAGGATGATGCCGAGGAGCAAGAGCTTCACCAGGGCGCGTGAGTCTCCCCTGGCCTCGACCTTCACGTCAGCCACGACACCACCTTCCTGAGCACGGTGCCCCCGAGCCCCTCCAGCCGCGAGCGCTGGAAGGCGTCTGCCGCCCGCTTCACGCCCTCTACCCTCGTGGGATACGGAAAGATCGTGTTCGAGACCTGCGCCAGGGTGAGGCCGTGCTTCATCGCCAGAACCACCGGGAAGATCAGCTCGCCGGCGTCTCCTCCGACGATGGTGGCGCCGAGGATGCGTCCCTTCCTGTCGGCGGAGATCTTGACCATGCCCCGGGTGTCACCGTCGACGATGGCCCGGTCGAGATCCGAGAAGTCGTACGTATAGGTGTGGCCGCCCCGCTCCTCGGCCTCCGCCTGGCTCAGCCCCACGCGAGCCACCTCCGGATCCGTGTAGGTCACCCCCGGGACCTGTCCGTAGTCCACACGGGCCCTCCCCGGGAAGACGGCGTTCCGAAGCACCGTCTTCGCCATGTAGTCGGCCACGTGGGTGAACTGGAGTCCACCGGTGACGTCTCCGGCCGCCCATACCGTGGGCGCGGTCGTGCGCAGCGTCCGATCCACCCGGATCGCCGCGCCGTCGAGCTCGACGCCGGCCCGCTCCAGGTCGAGGCCGGCCGTGTTGGGCCGCCGGCCGGTCGCCACGAAGATCTCGTCGGCCTCGATCACCGTTCCGGAGGAGGTGGAGACCACCTTGCCTCCCGGGCACGCTTCCACCTTCGTCGGCGCGGTTCCCGTGAGCACGCGCACGCCCTCCGATTCGAGCGACGTCCTCATGAGCTCGCTTACGTCCGGATCCTCCCGCTGCAGGAGTCGGGGCAGCTTCTCGAGGACCGTCACCGCGGCCCCCAGCCGCGCGTAGACCTGTGCGAACTCCAGCCCGACGGGGCCACCGCCGAGGACGACGATCCGTCGAGGCAGGTGATGCTGCTCGAAGGCGGATTCGTGGTCGACGTAACCCGCCTGGTCCAGACCCGGGATCGGGGGTGCGACGGGCCGGGCGCCCGAGGCGATGACGATGCGCTTCGAGCGGATGGGGCCAATGCCGTCCACCTCCAGCGTGTCCGGGCCCAGGAACCGCGCGTGGCCCAGGTGGACGTCCACGCCCATGGCTCGAAAGCGCTCGGGATCGTCGTGCCGGGCCACCGTAGCCCGAGCGCGGTGGACCCGTGCCATGATGTCTGCGAAGGCTTGTGCTGGAGACGCCCCCACGAGACCCAGTCGATCCGCGTTCCGCATGGCGTGGGCGAGCCGGGCCGAGGCGATCAGGGCCTTCGACGGCACGCACCCGGTCCAGAGACAGTCTCCACCCAGGCGGTGCTTCTCTACGATGGCGGAGCTGGCACCGATGTAGGCAGCTCCGGCTCCGGAGACGAGGCCGGCCGTGCCGCCACCGATGGCTACGAGGTCGTATTCGCGCGTTCTGGTCATCCCGCTTCCGGATCGGGTCGTCTCCGGGTGCCGGCCGGCTTCGGCCGGGGCGTCCCGGGGGTCGGCAGCCGAACTCGCTCCGAGGTGGGCCGGGTTCCACGACCTCCGGGCCGAGCGGAGCTCGGTGCATCGAATATCCGGATCGCCCGAAGATCCCACCAGGGCATTTCGACGCCCGTGCAGGGGACATAGGTTGAACGTGTCACCCGGAGACCCTTTCGCTTTCTCTTCGGGTGTTGTACCTTGGAGCCGCCTCCCCGGAACGCTCCCGGCCGGAGGCTCGCGGAAGCGGCCCAAAGACCCCACGAAGGACGTTCAACAGCGAGGACGAGATGGCCCCGATGCAGACTGACGACAGGAAAAACAAGGCGCTGGGCACGGCCATCAGCCAGATCGAGCGAGCCTTCGGCAAGGGCGCCATCATGCGGATGGGGGCAGAAGCGGCGAAGCTCCACATCGAGGCGATTCCCACCGGGGCCCTGAACCTGGACGCCGCCATCGGCATCGGCGGGATCCCCCGAGGTCGTATCAGCGAGATCTACGGCCCCGAATCCAGCGGCAAGACGACGCTCTGTCTCCACGTCATCGCGAACGCCCAGCGCGAAGGCGGCATCGCCGCGTTCATCGACGCCGAGCACGCGTTGGACGTGAACTACTCGCGGAAGCTCGGCGTGGACGTGGACAATCTCCTGGTCTCGCAACCCGACACCGGGGAGCAGGCGCTGGAGATCGCCGAGGTGCTGATTCGCAGCAATGCGGTGGACGTGGTCGTCGTGGACTCCGTGGCAGCCCTGGTTCCCCGGGCGGAGATCGAGGGTGAGATGGGGGACACCCACGTGGGCCTCCAGGCCCGGCTCATGAGTCAGGCGCTCAGGAAGCTCACCGGTGCGGTCAACCGGTCGAACACGGCAGTCATCTTCACCAACCAGATCCGGGAAAAGGTGGGTGTCATGTTCGGGAACCCGGAGACCACCTCCGGGGGACGGGCCCTCAAGTTCTACGCGTCGCTTCGACTGGACATTCGCCGCATCGGGGCCATCAAGGACGGTCAGGACCTGATCGGCAACCGCACCCGGGTGAAGGTGGTGAAAAACAAGTGTGCGCCGCCGTTCAAGCAGTCGGAGTTCGACATCATCTACGACGAAGGCATCAGCCACAACGCCCTTCTCATCGATCTGGGCGTGGAGCACGGCATCGTGGACAAGTCGGGCTCGTGGTACTCCTACGGTGACCTGCGACTGGGACAGGGGAAGGAGAACGCCAAGCTCTTCCTCGACGAGAACCGGGACATCGCCGAAGAGGTAGAAGCCCGGCTGAAGGCGGTGCTGGGAATGGCTCCCACGGAAGAGACGGCCCCGTCCACCGATGCGGCCTCTCCGGAGCCGGCGGGCGTGGAGGCCTGACGGGCGAGGCGACCTGTCCTTCGCTCGGTACCCACGGGGCCCGACGGATGCGCCGTCGGGCCCCGTTCATTTCATCCGCGCTCGGGCCTGGTTATCTTGAGGGCTCCCTGCGGTGCCCCTGGGGCGCCGCTGAATTCGTTGAAAGAGCGTCACATACGACGATGAAGGCTTCGGAAGTTCGCCGTCGCTTCCTCGACTACTTCGCGGAGCGCGGCCACGAGATTCGGCCCAGCTCCTCCCTGGTCCCGGCCGACGATCCGACCCTGCTGTTCACCAACGCGGGGATGGTACAGTTCAAGAGGGTGTTCCTCGGCCTCGAGTCCGTCCCGTACGTCCGGGCGACGACGTCCCAGAAGTGCGTTCGGGCCGGCGGAAAGCACAACGACCTGGAGCAGGTGGGGCAGACGGCCCGGCACCACACCTTCTTCGAGATGTTGGGCAATTTCTCGTTCGGTGACTACTTCAAGCGTGATGCCATCGCGTACGCATGGGAGCTGCTGACGGGGGTATACGGCCTCGACCCCGAGCGCCTGTACGCAACCGTTCATCACACCGACGACGAGGCCGCGGAGCTGTGGACCGAGGTGGCCGGCCTGCCGCCGGAACGCGTGTATCGCCTGGGCGACAAGGACAACTTCTGGCAGATGGCGGACACGGGGCCGTGCGGTCCCTGTTCGGAGCTCCACTACGATCTCCGTCCGGAGTCGGAGTGGAGCACGACGCTTCCGACGGAGGAGTTCGAGGTCAGGGGCGAAGCCGGTGAATTCCTGGAGCTCTGGAATCTGGTCTTCATGCAGTTCGATCGGGACCAGTCGGGGGAGCTTCATCCCCTTCCTGCGCCGTCCATCGACACCGGTGCGGGCCTGGAACGGATCGCGGCCGTGCTGCAGGGCGTCGACTCGAATTTCCACACGGACTTGTTTCGTCCCCTGATCGACCGGGCGGTGGAGGTCGTGGGGACGCCGTACGACCCCGCTTCCGCAGCCGGTCTCAGCTACCGCGTACTCGCGGACCACGCCCGGGCGGTGGCCTTCCTGCTCTCCGACGAGGTCTATCCCTCGAACGAGGGTCGGGGCTACGTCCTGCGGCGCATCCTCCGGCGGGCCGTGCGCCACGCGTGGCTGCTCGGGTGCCGAGAGCCCACGTTGGTGCACGTGGCCGACGCGGTCGTGGACGTCATGGGCGAGGCCTACCCAGCCCTGGTCGAGCAGCGGAGCCACATTCTCACGACGACCCGCGACGAGGAGGAGCGCTTCCTCCGGACGATCGAGGGTGGGATGAGCCGCTTCGATCAGATCGCTCCGGTCCTGGACCGCGCCGTAGCCTCCCGCCTCGATGCCGGCGACGAAGCGCGGCCCGTCATCCCCGGCGACGAGGTGTTTCGCCTCTACGACACGTTCGGCTTCCCGCCGGACCTGACGGACCTCATGGCTCGGGAGCGGGGCTACCGGATCGACCAGCAGGGGTTCGAGACGGCCATCGCCGCTCAGCGGGAGCGCAGCCGGGCGGACCGCGCGACGTACGAGCGCGGGGCCCAGGGCGAGGAGGGGTGGATCGTGCTCGACCCGGACGCGGAACAGGAGTTCGCGGGCTACCGCGCCACCGAGGTCGACACCCATGTCCTGGCCGTCTGGCTCCGGAACGGTCGGGTCGGCCTGCAACTCCGGGATAATCCCTTCTACCTCGAGGCGGGCGGACAGGTCTCCGACTCCGGCGTCGTGAGCGGGGAGGGGTGGTCGGTCGTCGTGGAGGACGTGGAGCGCGTCGGGCGCAACGTAGCCGTGTTCGGACCTCTCACTGGAGAGCTCGTGGCCGGGTCCGGCGCGGCGAAGGCCCGAGCCCGAGTCGAGGGCCGGGTGCGGCACGACACCGAGCGGAATCACACGGCGACGCACCTGCTCCACGCCGCCCTTCGGAGCGTCCTGGGCGGGCACGTGGCCCAGCGAGGGTCCCTGGTGGCGCCGGATCGGCTCCGCTTCGACTTCTCCCACACGGCACCCATGACGCCCGATGAGCTGGACCGGGTGGAGACGCGGGTGAACGACGGTATCTGGGCCGATCATCCTGTGGAAACGTCGTTCGTGCCCTACGACGAGGCGGTGTCGGCGGGTGCCATGGCCCTCTTCGGCGAGAAGTACGGAGACGTGGTCAGGGTCGTGCGAATCCCCGACGTGAGCATGGAGCTCTGCGGCGGCACGCACGTGCGGCACACCGGCGAGATCGGCCTGTTGAAGATCGTCTCCGAGAGTGGTATCGCGGCCGGCGTGCGCCGGATCGAAGCCGTGACGGGACCGGGAGCGTTCAGCTACTTCGCGGAGCTCGCCGGGCGCCTGAATCAGGTGGCGGCCCGGCTCAAGACCACGCCGGACAACCTGGACCGACGCGTGGCGCACCTCGTAGACGAGAACCGGGAGCTCGAGAGCCTCCTCAAGGAGCTGCGGAAAGGCGGGGCAGCGGCCGAGACGACCGTCACTCAAGAGGACGTTGCTCTCGGTGGCGACAAGACGCTCCACTACGAAGGCATGCGTCTCAGAGCGAGGGACGCTGACGACGTGCGGCGCTGGGGAGACGCCTTTCTCGAGGCCAAGTCTCCGGGGGTCGCCGTCGTGGCGGCCGAGCTGCCGGGCGGCAAGTACACGTTGTTCGCGTTCGTCAGCGACGACCTGATCGGCAGGGGCATTCGCGCGGACGTCGTCATCCGCGAGGTGGCCGCCGCGGTCGGCGGACGGGGTGGGGGACGTCCCCACATGGCTCAGGCCGGCGTCGCCCACCCGGAGAAGCTCGACGACGCCCTCGCCTCGGGCGCCGCCGTGGTGCGCTCGCTGGTGGGCGGACGTCCCGCATGAGCCGCGTCCAGGAGTGGCTGGCCGCCCGGGAGCCGTCCCCCCCCGGGGAGCTCCTGGAGCACCTTGCCGTCCCGACGGGACGCGGCTCGCTGGTCGGCCTCCTCGCCGGGGAGGCCAGGAGGGCGTTGGATGGGGCAGTGTGTCGTCCAGGCCGTCGACGGGACGCGGCCTTTCTCCTGCTGGGCGCCGATGCGCTGTTCACGTACGCCTGTGAGGCCGCTGCCGAAGAAGAGGACGTGGAGGCCGCTCTGCGGCAGGTCCTCGACAGCGCGAGGGCGGGAGCGTAGTGGCCGGAGGACCCCGGCTCGTCGATCTTCACAGCCATCTCGTCCCCGCGGTGGACGATGGCTCCAGGTCCATCGACGACTCCCTCGAGGGCCTGACCCGGATGTGGGAGGCCGGGATCGGACGCGTGATCACGACGCCTCACCTCGACGGGAGCCTCACCCGAACGCCCGGGGCCGTCGGGCCGACCCTGGCGGCGGTGGATATCGCGTTCCGGGAGCTCGCGGTCGCCGCTCGGGAACGGCTGCCGGACCTGGTGCTCGAGCGGGGGCACGAGGTGATGCTCGACGTTCCGGATCCGGATCTGTCGGACCCACGGCTACGTCTCGCAGACACCAGCTTCGTGCTCGTGGAGTGGCCGCGTCTCATGTTGCCCCCCGGAACTGTCGACGCCGTGGCCCGGTTGCGAGCGACGGGCGTGCGGCCCGTCATCGCCCACCCGGAGAGGTACCGGGGCATGGCGGAGCGCTTTCGACTGGCGGAGATCTGGCGTCAGGAAGGCGCGATCCTCCAGGTGAACTACGGGTCTCTGGTGGGCCGCTACGGAGCCGGACCGCGCAGTCTGGCGTTCCGTCTGTTGATCGCCGGTTGCGTGGACTGCCTCTCCACCGACTTCCACGGCCGCCCCCACCTGGAGCTTCACGTGTCCCGGGCCCAGGCCCTGTTCGAGGAACGGGATGCCGTGGAGCAGTTCGACCTGCTGGCCGTGACGAACACGGGCCGGATCGCGGAGGGCAAGGACCCGCTTCCGGTCCCGCCGTTGCGGCCGCAGCGGCGGCTCTGGTCACGACTGAAAGGCCTTCTGAGGACCGAATGAGGGCGAGCGACTCGATTCGAGCGGGGCTTCAGGAGCTGGCCCGACTGGCGGAGGAGGTGGCCCGCGAGCGATCCGATGACATCGAGGCCGTGGCCCGCGTCACGCTCGGTGCGCTTCGGAGCGGCGGCCGTCTGTTCTTCTGCGGGAACGGCGGCTCGGCGGCCGACGCCCAACATCTGGCCGCGGAGTACGTGGTGCGCTTCGGGGGGGATCGGGAGGCTCTCCCGGCCATGGCGCTCACCACGGACTCCTCGATCCTCACGGCGGCCTCGAACGATCACGGATTCGAGACGGTCTTCTCCCGCCAGATCGAGGCCCTTGGTCGCACGGGCGACGTCCTATTCCTCCACTCGACCAGCGGCGAGTCGGCCAACCTGATCCGGGCCGCGGACGCCGCCCGCGCTCGTGGGGTCCAGACGATCGCCCTTCTGGCGAAGGGGGGAGGGCGCCTCCAGGAACGGGTCGATCACGCCGTGGTCGTGCCGACGGAGCAGACCGCCCGAGCGCAGGAGATCCACCTGGCGCTCGGGCACCTCATCTGCGAAATCGTGGACCGCGCATGGACCGGGAGTGAAGCGTGACGCGCGACGCGCCCGACATCGTGTCAGTCCTCGAGCTCTGCCGTAAGCGGGAGCGCGCCCAGACCAGGTTCTACCGTGCCCTGGCCGCCGAGGCCGAGCTCCAGGGACAGGAACGGGACGCCGAGCGGCTCAACGAGCTGCACGCCGACGAGCAGCACCACCTGTCGCGCCTGACGGCTCGACTGTTGGAGTTGGGCGGGCAGCCGGCGGAGCTGCCCGCGGGCGTTGCCCGTGAGATCAAGCTGGAAGGCTGGGAGTCGGTGGCCCGGACCCGGGAAGCAGGCGAGGTGGAGTGGTACGAGGCGCTGCTGACTGGCGGGCTCGATCCGGACACACGGGCGCTCTTCGAGGAGATTCTGGAGTCCGAGCGCCGTCATCGGGACGTCCTGGGCGGGAAGTGGATGCCCGCCTGACCGAGGCGGCGAACGTGAAGCGAGAGGTACATGTGATCGACCTGAAGGGAAAGACGGCCGTCGTTACGGGGGGCTCGCGGGGCATCGGCGCGGCCGCGGCCCGTCTCCTGGCCGGGGCGGGCGCTTCGGTGGGGATCGGCTACCGGTCCCGCGCAGACGACGCCAGGACGGTGGTGGCCGAGCTGCAGGCGAAGGGCGTCCACGCGTGGGCCGAGCCCGGGGATCTGTCCGTCCGCGCCGACGCGGATCGGCTGTTCGAGCGCGTGGACCGGGAATTCGGTGGCCTCGACCTGTTCGTGGCCAACGCCGCGATCTGGCCGAAGGACGACGTGGCGCTGGTGGACATGACCGACGACCAGTGGCACCGTACGATCGGGACGAACCTCGACTCCGTCTTCTACACCACCCGCGCGGCGCTCGCCCGTATGCGCGACGATGGGGCGGTGGTGCTGGTAAGCTCCACTGCGGGTCAGCGGGGAGAGGCGTTTCACGCGGACTACGCGGCGACCAAAGGAGCGTTGATCTCCATGGTCAAGGGATTGTGCGTCGAAGTCGGGGGACGGAGAATCACGGTCAACGCAGTCGCGCCCGGGTGGGTCGACACGGAGATGTCGGCTGACGCCCTGGGATCGGGACGTCTCGCGGAGATCGAAACGGCGATTCCCCTGGGGTTCGTGGCCACCGCCGAGGACGTCGCGGGTCCGATCCTCTTCCTCTGCTCGCCGCTGGCCCGGCACGTGACCGGCGAGATCCTCAACGTCAACGGCGGGTCGGTGCTGGTGGGGTGACCTTCGCGAAGCCTTCGACGCCCCCTGCGGTGCGGTGGATCGTCCGGACCCTGGAATCCGCCGGCTATGAGACCTGGGCCGTCGGTGGGGCGATCCGTGACGCGGTCCTCGGCATCGAGCACGAGGACTGGGATCTGGCCACCGGGGCCCGGCCGGGCCGTGTTCGCGAGCTGTTCAGGAGGACCGTCCCCATCGGTGTCGATCACGGCACCGTGGGGATTCTGGCCCGGGACGGGACCCTGTACGAGGTGACCACCTTTCGGCGCGACGTCGAGACCTTCGGCCGCCGCGCCGTCGTAGAGTTCGCGGATCACATCGATGACGATCTGGCGCGCCGTGACTTCACCATCAACGCCATGGCCTGGCACCCCCTTCGCGAGGAGCTCAAGGACCCCTACGAGGGATTGGAGGACCTGGAGCGGGGGCGGCTGAGGACCGTGGGGGATCCGGTGGATCGGTTTGCCGAGGACTACCTCCGGGTGCTCCGGGCTCTCCGGTTCGCGGGTCGCTACCGCCTGGAAGCCGATCCCGCCACGTGGCGGGCGCTGTGCCAAGCGGTCGCACACCTGCCACGCCTCTCCGCCGAGCGGATCCGGGACGAGCTCATGAAGATCTTGACCCTCGATCCGCGGCCCTCGGGAGCCCTGAGCCTGCTCGCAGCCTGCGGGGCACTGTCCATCCTCGTACCGGAGCTGGCGCGGAAGCTCGACGCCGCCGGGCCGGACCCGGAGGACCCCTGGACAGTCGGCTTGCTGGCGGCGGACGTGCTCCCCTCCTCGCGGCCCCTGCTTCGCCTCGCCGCCGTGCTCCAGGGCGTGGGCCGGCGGGACGCTGCACAGGTCCTGCTCCGGCTCCGGTTCTCCAACGCCGAGGCGCGCGACGTGAGTGAGCTCGTAAACGCCCTGGAGACCGGCCCCAGCACCACGGACGCCGAAACCGTGCGCCGCTGGCTCGCCCGCATCGGGCCCCACCGGCTGCCCGACTGGACCCGGGTGGAGGCCGCACGGGCACGCGTACGCGCCGCGCGGGGCGGGTCCCAGGGAGAGCCGGGCCTGCCGGCGGTGTGGAGATCCTCACGGCGCCAACTCCAACGCGGCGTGCCCCTCTCCGTGGACGCGCTGGCCATCGGCGGCCGAGAGCTCATCGGCCTCGGTCTCCGTCCGGGGCCCGCTTTCGGCCGAATTCTGGACACCCTGCTGGACCGGGCCCTCGCCGATCCCTCCGTCAACACCGCGGATCGTCTGCGGGTCATGGCGTTGGAGCTCGCCGAGGACGAGTCGTCAATGCCTGGCGGCGCGGATGGCCAGGTGGGCGTATGAGTGAGCTGGACCTCTTCGGCGGCGACGTGCCGGGCTTGTCCTCGCGCCCGGCGAGGGGCACTACCGATCCGGCCGGTGGCGACGACCCGTCGCCTTCCGAGTCGTCGGCCCCTCTCGCTGCCCGGATGCGGCCCATGACCCTGGACGAGTTCGAGGGGCAGGAGGAGCTGCTGGGAGCGGGGAAGCCTCTGCGTGCCCAGCTGGAGGCCGGGACGCTGTCCAGCATGATCTTCTGGGGACCGCCTGGCAGCGGAAAGACCACGCTGGCGCGTCTGTTGGCGGGCGGGACCGAAGCGGCATTCGTCGCCTTCTCCGCTGTCACCGGCGGCGTCCCTCGCGTCCGGGAGATCATCGGGGAGGCCCGGGAGCGAAAGCGCGCCACCGGCCGCCGGACCATCCTCTTCTGCGACGAGATCCATCGATTCAACAAGGCCCAGCAGGATGCCTTCCTCCCCCACGTGGAGGACGGCACCATCGTGTTGATCGGCGCCACCACGGAGAACCCCAGCTTCGAGGTGATTCGGCCGCTTCTCTCCCGCGCCCCGGTCCTGGTCCTGGAGCCCCTCGCACCGGAAGCGATCTCGCGCATCCTGAACCGCGCTCTGACGGACCCGGAGCGGGGCCTGGGGTCCCGCCGTCTCACCCTGACCGCCGAGGCCCTCGAGTTCCTCGCCCTGTCCGCCGACGGCGACGCTCGGCGGGCCCTGGGGATCCTCGACGCAGCTGCCGGCCTCCTCGAAGACGGCGGCGTCATCGGGCTCGAGGGCGTCAGCCAGGCGCTGCACAGTCGGTTCGCGATCTACGACAAGAGCGGGGAGGAGCATTTCAACACCATCTCGGCGCTGCACAAGGCCGTGCGGGGGAGCGATCCCGACGCGGCCCTGTATTGGCTCGCCCGGATGGTCGAGGGCGGCGAGGACCCCCTCTACCTGGCTCGTCGGTTGGTCCGGATGGCTTCCGAAGACGTGGGGCTGGCAGATCCCGCCGCGCTCCGCGTCGCTGTGGCCGCCCGGGACGCCTACCACTTCCTGGGCACGCCGGAGGGCGAGCTGGCGCTGGCCGAGGCGGTGGTCTACCTGGCCACGGCACCGAAGTCAAACCGGGTATATCGGGCGTGGACGGAGGCCCGCAGAGCCGCGCAAGAGACCCCGTCGGCGCCGGTTCCCCTTCACATCAGGAACGCCCCGACGTCACTCATGAAGGAGCTGGGCTACGGGCGGGAGTACCGGTACGACCACGACGAGGAGGAAGGGATCGCACCGCAAGCGTACCTGCCCGAGGCTCTAGCCGGTGCCCGTTTCTACGAGCCCGGACCGTTCGGCTTCGAGAAGGAAGTGGCGAAGCGGCTCGAGTGGTGGGCGAGGAAGAAGGCCGAAGCCGGAAGCGGGAGCTCGTCCACCCCGGCCGCCCCGGATCGGGTCGATGATGGACCCGCCTCTGCGGACAGAGGGGAAACCCAGGACGACATGGGGGTTTAGGAGGGCATGACACCAGCGTGGAGGAGACGATTCCAACGCAGCTTTTGGACAACGAGGCACCCATCGACCGTGTGGTTCTCGTCGGGGCGCCCACCAAGGACATCGACCCCAGGCTCGCCGAAGAGCACCTGACGGAGCTCGCGAGGCTCACCGATACGGCTGGAGGCGAGGTCGCGGCCGTGGTCCGGCAACGGATCAACGCGCCCAACCCGTCGCTCTACATCGGCAGCGGCAAAGCCGACGAGCTCCGGGCCACGGTCGAATCGTCCGGGGCGTCGCTGGTCATCATCGACGAGGAGCTTTCGCCCCGACAGGGCACCAACCTGGAAAAGGCTGTGGGTGTCCGGGTCATGGATCGCCCCGAGCTGATCCTGGATATCTTCGCCACCCGCGCACGGACCCACGAGGCCAAGATGCAGGTCGAGCTGGCGCAGCTCGAATACCTGCTTCCGCGATTGACCCGGATGTGGAATCACCTTTCGAGAATCCGCGGAGGGATCGGGCTCCGTGGTCCTGGCGAGACGCAGCTCGAGACCGACCGCCGCCTGATCGGGCTGCGCATCGCGGACCTCAAGAAGAAGCTGGCCGGCGTGGCCCGCTCCCGGGCTACCCAGCGGAAGGGGCGCAGAGGCCAGTACCGGGCTGCGCTGGTGGGGTACACGAACGCGGGCAAGTCATCGCTGCTGCGGGCCCTGTCGGGAGCGGACCTCTTCGTCGAAGATCGCCTCTTCGCCACGCTGGACTCGGCGACGCGCAGCGTGGACCTCGGCAGCGGCTTCGATGCGTTGATGACCGACACGGTGGGCTTCATCCGGAAGCTGCCCCATCACCTGATCGCCTCGTTCCGGTCGACACTGGAAGAAGCTCGGGAGGCGGATCTTCTGCTCCACGTGATCGACGCGTCCCATCCGGATCGCGAAGAGCAGCGCGAGGTCGTGGACGAGGTATTGGCCGAGCTGGGCCTCTCGGACCTTCCGTGCATCCTCGTGTTCAACAAGATCGACCGGCTCACACACACCGAGGAAATGGCCCTCCGTCAGCGCACGCAGGCATTCGAGTCCCATGCCGCCGTCTTCGTCTCGGCGTTGGACGCCCGCGGCGCCGAAGAGCTGAAGGCAGCGATGCGCGCGCGCATGAGAGCTCGTCTCCAGGAGGTCACCCTGGACCTGCCTGCGGGTGACGGGGAGACGCTGGCGTCCCTCTACCGAGAAGGGGAGGTGCTGGACCGGACGAGCAACGGCGCGACCGTTCGTGTGACGGTGCGCCTACCGGGTCCACTGGTGAGCCGTCTGCAACGACGTCCGGGAGTCACCGTTCTCGATGTCGCCTGATCGGGAGCGCCTCTTCTTCGTGGGCCCCGGTCGCGTGGGCCTCTCCCTGGGGTACGCCCTGTCCCAGGAGGCCGCCGTCGACCTCGTGTACGCCGGCCGTCGCCCGGAGCCGCCGGCGCACCCGCTCTTCGTTCAGGGCACCGCTCGATACGTGTACGGCCTGCGACGGCCCGAAGCCGGGACGACGGCCGTGATCCTGTCCGTCCCGGACGACGCCGTGCCGGAGACCGCGTTGCGCCTGGGTGCCCTCGGCGATGCGCCGGAGGGCTGTTCGGCCTTTCACGTCTCCGGCGCCCTGCGCACCGATGTCCTGGCGCCCCTTCACGAGCGAGGCTACTCGGTGGGCTCCCTCCACCCGCTTCAGTCCCTGTCGAACCCGGTGACGGGTGCAGATCTGCTCCGGGGGGCTCACTTCGCGGTGGCCGGAGAGCCGCGGGCCCGGACCACCGCGTACCGCCTTCTCTCCCACCTCGGCTCGCCGTGGATGGAGGTGCCGGCGATCCGGCGGCCGCTCTATCACGCGGCGGCGGTGCTCGCGTCCAACTACGTCACGGTTCTGCTGGACGTCGGCCGAGAGCTCATGGAACGGGCGGGAATCCCGGGCCCGGAAGCCCGATCGGCGTTGCAGACGTTGGTGGAGGGGACGGTGCGGAACTACTCCAGCTCCGGGGAGATGAGCTCCTTGACCGGCCCGGTCCAGCGGGGTGACGTGGAGACGGTCCGGCTCCACCTGCGGACCCTGGAGCCGGTGGAGCGGCAGCTCTACGCCGCGGTGGGTCTCGCGGCCCTGGAGGTGGGCGGCCCCGAGCTGGACGATTCGACGGCACAGACACTGGTGGACCTTTTCGAGGCGGAGCGATGAGGCTCTACGTCAACATCGATCACGTGGCCACCGTGCGGCAGGCCCGCCGGACCGACGAGCCGGACCCGGTCCGGGCGGCGGTGCTCGCCGAGCTGGGTGGCGCCCACGGCATCACGGTGCACCTGCGCGAGGACCGGCGTCACATCAACGACCGGGACGTCCGCTTGCTCATGGAAACGGTGCGAACGGTCGTGAACCTGGAGCTGGCGGCGAGCCCGGAGATGGTCGGCATCGCCTGTTCGCTGAGGCCCGTCCAGGCGACGCTCGTGCCCGAGAAACGGCAGGAGGTCACCACCGAAGGCGGCCTGGATCTGGCGTCGGACGAAACCCGCGGCTCGGTGGCGGCCGCTCTTGGCCGCCTGGTCGAGGCCGGGATCCGCACCTCGCTGTTCATCGACCCCGACAACCGCGCCATCGAGGTGGCGGCCGAGGTGGGAGCCCACGCGGTGGAGCTGCACACCGGTGAGTATGCCAACGCGTCCGGTGAGGCCCGCGGCCACCAGTTGGGGCGCCTGGCGGCCGCGGCCGCGGCAGCCCACGAACGGGGGCTCCACGTGCACGCGGGGCACGGACTCACCTACGAGAACGTGATTCCGGTGGCCGCGCTTCCCCACCTGGAGGAGCTCAACATCGGTCACAGCGTCGTATCCAGGGCCGTCCTGGTGGGCATGGAGCGGGCCGTCCGGGAGATGCTCGACCTGATGCGCCGGGCGCCCGCCATGGTCGGCGAACCGGGGCGGTGGCTGCCGCCGCTGGGGTACTGATGGCCCGTCGCGCGACCACGCCGGTCCGGCGGAACCACAGGGCTGCGCCGTGAAGCTGGATTGGAAGGCGATCCTCGGGATCCTCGTCAGCGTCGTCCTGCTCTGGTTCGTGTTCCGGGGTGAGGACCCGGCGGCGATCTTCGCAGACATCCGGCGCGCCGATCCGTGGCTGCTCCTCGCCGCGGTGGTGATCGTGACCATGACGTATCCCATCCGGGCCCTGCGCTGGAAGGTGCTCCTGGAGCCGGTCCAGCCCGGCACGGGCTTCGAGCCACGCTTCGCGGCCGTGAACATCGGGTTCATGGCCAACAACCTGCTGCCTGCACGGGTCGGGGAGTTCGCCAGGGCTTACGCCCTGAGCCGGCTGACACCCGCGACGGCGTCCGGTGCCTTCGGAACGCTCGTGGTGGAGCGGTTCCTCGACGCCATGACCATCCTGTTGCTCACGGGACTGGTGCTCGTGTCGCCGGGCTTTCCCCGGGACGCCGCCGGGGAGGGCAGCACGCTGGCGCTCGCGCTCCGCGCGGGGGCCATAGGAGTCGCGATCCTGTTCCTGGGCCTCATCGTCCTGCTCATCTGGCCGCGCCGGGTGGTGCGGGTGGCCGAGAGGCTGGCCCGGCTGCTGCCCGAGAATCTGTCCCGGCTCGTCGTGGATTCGCTGGAAGCGTTCTTGGAGGGATTGGGAGTACTGCAGAGCCCGCGGCTCCTTGCGCAGGCCGTCGCATGGTCGCTCTTCCTCTGGCTGTGGAACTCGTTCGGCTTCTGGGTGGCCTTCCTGGCGTTCGGCATCGAGGAGGGCTTCGTCGCGGCCATCTTCGTTCAATCGTCGGTAGCGCTTTTCGTGGCCATTCCCAGCGCGCCGGGCTTCTTCGGAACGTGGCACCTGGCGGCCCGCGTGGGTCTGTCGGATGTCTACGGCGTGCCTGCCAGCCAGGCCCTGTCGTATGCCGTGGGATTCCATCTCGGGGGCTTCTTTCCCGTGACGCTGCTCGGGCTCTTCTACGCGTGGCGGCTCGGACTCTCCCTGAAGGAGGTGAGCTCCGCCGAAAGCCGTGTGGAAGAGGCGGTGGAGGCGGCGCATCCGGAGAGGTTGGAATCCCTGGGTATTTCGCCGGGCGGCGAGCCGCTCGATGGGGCGGCCCGCTCGGAGCGTCCGTGACGGTCGTTCGTCTGGAGGCGCCGGCGAAGGTGAACCTGCGCCTGCGTATCATGGCGCGGGAGGACTCGGGCTACCATCAGCTGGAGACCGTCTTCGCGGCGCTGGACTTCGGCGACGTCGTCGAGGTCACCCCGGCGGGAGCGGGCGTCACCCTCGAGGTGTCCGGACCCTCGCCCTGTCCGCCCGAGGACAACCTGGCCTACCGGGCGGCACTCGCGTACATGGAGGCGGCTGGCATCGCCCAGGGCGCGCGGATCCACCTGGAGAAGCGCATCCCGGCAGCCGGCGGCCTGGGCGGCGGCTCCTCGGACGCCGCGGCGGTGTTGAGAGCGCTGGACTGGATGTATGAAGGAGAGCTGGGCGTCGTGCGATTGGCGCGCCTGGGATCCGACCTGGGTGCCGACGTACCCTTCTTTCTGAGTCCGTCTCCGGTGGCATTGGCGTGGGGCCGTGGCGACCGCTTCCTGCCACTCCCGCCTCTTCCCGAGGCCTACCTGTTGCTTTGCGTGCCGGAGGTCAGCGTCTCCACCGCGGCGGCGTTTCAGGCGATGACCGCAGCCCGGGCGGCCGCCGG
>JBDHHQ010000029.1:0-61343 GCA_039589315.1 Gemmatimonadota bacterium | reverse complement strand
CCTCGGCCGACGAGTACCTGACGGCCCTGATCGAGGACGAGGCACCGGAGGTGGCGGCAGCCGCCCTGAAGAGCGCGGGCCTGCTGGGGCGCCACCCGTTCTACGGGCAGATGATCACCGCGCTCGGAGCCACGCCCACACGGCGCGCGGCCATGGAGGCACTCCGCCGTCAGGGGGACCGCGTCGTGCCCCTCCTCTCCCATCACCTGTTGGACCCGGCAGAGGACGTGATGGTTCGCCAGGCCATCCCGGCGATCCTGTCCCGGATGCCGCATCAGGCGACCGTGGACGCCCTGCTGGAGTCCTTCCTCGCGCCCGAGACCGGGCAGCTCCTCGACTTCCGCACCCTGAAGGCCCTGAACCGACTGCGGGCGAGCGGCGCGGACCTGGATTTCGACCTGGATCAGGTGGTCCGATCGATCCGCCGCGAAGTCGAGGCCGCGACCCGGTACGAGATGGCCCTGTCTGCGCTCCAGGGAGTGGACCCGGATCACCGAGGCGTGCGACTGTTGCACCGGTCGGTGCGGGAAGCCTGGCACGACCGTCAGGAGGGCGCATTCCGCTGCCTCGGCCTTCTGTATGATCCGGACGGGATCTATCGGTGCTACCGGGCCCTGGTGTCGACGTCCGGTGCCACCTTCGCCAACGCGCTGGAGTGGCTCGAGGAGACGGTGGGCCACGCCCGGTTCGCGGAGCTGAAGCCGGTGTTGCAGAGAGAGCCGACCGCCGAGGCCTCACGCGACACCGTTGCCGACGCCTTCGCGGACCTCTGGACGAACAACGACGACAGCCTGGCCTACCTCGCCCTGTGGACAGCGGCCGATTTGAAGTTTCCCTGGCTGGCTGAGAGAGTAGAGGAGTTCAAGGGAACGGACTCCTGGAGGCGGCGTTTTCCCCTGGGCGGGTTTACGTTCGGGGAGTACGCATTGGCCCTCGTCGATGCGGGAAGCCGCCCGGACGTCGAGGACTCGGGCCGTCGGAGGACGACGTTGGATCCACTGGAAAAGGTCTTCCTGCTCCAAAACGTGGATGTGCTCCGGGACGCCCGGACCTCCCACTTCACCCTCCTCGCCTCCATCGCCGAGGAGGTGGTGGCCGAGCCCGGGACGGTGCTCATGGAGGGCGGCACGCCACCGGAGGCGCTCTACGTGGTCATCGACGGAATCGTGGCTCTGGAGGCGGTCGACGGTCAGGTCCTGAGCGCCGAGGCGGGCCGTCCGTTCGGGGTCTGGGCGCTCATCGACAGAGCCCCGAGCCTCGTGACCGCCAAGGTGAAGGGGCCCGCTCGACTGCTGCGTGTCACGCGAAACGACTTCCAGGATCTGCTGGCTGACTACCCGGAGCTCGCGACGGAGCTGCTCCAGGGCCTCGCCCGCAAGGTCCGCGCCCTGGTCCAGTAGATCCGCCCGCCGGTGCAGATGGAGGAGCAGCATGCATGACCCTCGACCGAAATCGGTCCTCGTGGTCGACGACGAGCCGATGGTCACCACGTCCCTGCGCAGCTTCCTGGAGCTGGAGACCCCCTACCGGGTCGTGACCTTCTCGAACCCCCTGGAGGCGCTGGCCCACGACCTGGATTCGGACAACGTCTATGTGGTGATCTCCGATTTCATGATGCCGCAGATGGACGGGATCAGCTTCCTCCGGGAGGTGCGCGTGAGGCGACCACAGGCCACCCGCATCCTGCTGACCGGGTACGCCGACAAGGAGAACGCCATTCGGGCGATCAACGAGGCCGGGCTCTACTACTATCTGGAGAAGCCCTGGGACAACGAGCACCTGAAGCTGATCATCCGGAACAGCGTGGAGCGCTCGAGCCTCTTCCTGGAGCTGGACGCCCGGCTATCGGCCCTGGAGGGTGCCAACGAGGAGCTGCTGGACCTGCGGCGCCGGCTCTTCCAGGCTTTCCTTTGACCCCCACCGCACTGATCGTCGGGCTCGCCGGCCTCCTGGTAGGCGTGGTTGTGGGTGCCGCGCTGACCAGGCAGGCCGCCGGACGCCGGAGCCCCTTGGCCGCAGCCGCGGACCGCCCACTTGCGGCTCCGGAGCGTGACGCCGGTGACACCACACGGCGGCTCGACGAGCTCGTCCAGGCGCTCGAACGTGCCGAGCGGGACGCCAAGGCCGCGCGCGCGGAATTGGCGGGTGCGCAAGCGGATGCGGTCAACACTGCCAAGATGGCTGCCCTGGGCCAGCTGGTCGCGGGCGTGGCCCACGAGATCAACACGCCCATGGGTGCCCTCAACAGCAACCATGACACGATACGGCGCGCCCTCGACAAGCTTCAGGTCATCCTGGAGGACGAGCGGGTCGATCCCGACGAGCTCGAGGACGTGCGCCGTATCGTGAAGGCCATCGCCGGCGTCCAGGACACGAACGCCATGGCCGTCGAGCGCATGGGCCACATCGTGAAGAGCCTTCGCACCTTCGGCCGACCCGACCGCTCGGAGGTGGGGCCCCTGGATCTGCGAGAAGCCATCGAAAGCACGTTCACGATCCTGGGACACGAGCTCAGGGGCAGGATCCGGGTGGAACGGGAGTACGGCGACCTCCCGCCCGTGGAATGCTATCCCAATCGTCTGAATCAGGTGTTCATGAACCTGCTCATGAACTCCTGTCAGGCGATCCGAGAAAAGGGTACTATTGGCGTACGGACTGCGCTCTCCGACGATGGGGGTCACGCCGTGATCGAGATGCGCGACAGTGGCGTGGGCATGACGCCCGACGTCCTCGAGCGGATCTTCGAGCCCGGCTTCACGACGAAGGGATCCCGCGTGGGCATGGGGATGGGCCTACTGATCACGCGACAGATCGTCGAGCAACATTCGGGCTCCATTGCGGTGGAGAGCGCACCGGGGCAAGGTACCAGCTTCACCATCGTCCTCCCGCTGCTCCTGTCGGTGGCGGAGGAACACGCGAAACGCTGAGGTCGCCGACACGGCCCGGCGAGACAGCCCGCCATGGACACCGTGCCTCGCTCGGGCTACCACTCGGACCCGCCGTTCCCAAGCGGATGAAGCGAAGGAGGAAAGCATGAGAGCCAAGCTGAGCCCACTCGTCTTCGCGCTGAGCGCCTGCCTGGCCACGGGACTCGTGGCCCAGGACGCCAACATCTGGTTCCCCACGGCCGAGGTGGAGGATCTGCTGACCAATGCCGACTTCGAGGTGGCCCAGATGCAGGACACCCGCTTCGAGGGAGACCGCACCCAGCGGGTGACCATGAGGTTCGGCGAGTCGCAGATGATGCTGACCAAATGGGGCGCGGCGCCCCGGGGCGGAGGCGCGTTCAACAACCGTCCCGCCAACGAAGTGGCCGCGTACGAGCTCCAGAAGCTGTTCCTGGACGAGCCCAACTACGTGGTCCCGCCGGCCGTGCTCCGGCCGTTTCCGGTCAACGACTACAAGCAGTACGAGGAAGATGTCCGTCCGACCTTCGGGGACACGGAGTCCGTGGTCGTCGTGATCCAGTACTGGCTGTCCAGCGTCACCGACGAAGGGTTCGATGACGAGGACCGGTTCGAAGCCGACACCGTCTACGCGCGCCACTTCGCGGACTTCAACCTCTTCACCTACCTGTCCCGCCACAATGACGAGAACAAGGGCAACTACCTGATCTCCACGAACGCAGAGAACCCTCGCGTCTTCTCCGTGGACAACGGGCTCGCTTTCGGCCGTGAGGAGAGCGACGTCGGCTTCCGCTACCGCCAGCTACGCGTCGAGAAGTTCCCCCACGCCACCGTGGAGCGGCTCCGTCAGATCACGGAGGAGGACCTGCACGCGGCTCTGGGCGTGCTGGCCCAATTCGAAGCGCGGGACGGGCAGCTGGTCCTGGTTGAGCCAACCGAGAACCTCAGCGAGGGACGACAGGTGCGCGACAAGGACGGCGTCTACCAGTTCGGCCTCACGGACTCGGAGATCAGCCGCATCTATTCGCGCATGGAGGACTTCCTGGAGAAGGTCGACAAGGGCGACTTTGAGGTGTTCTGAGGAACGCCTCGGGTCTCGCGTCAACCGATCCCGATGAGGGCATCGGCCGGCTCTGTCCCGGAGACGTCGGCCGATGCCACGACTGCCGTCCAATTCCCCGTCCGGGCGGCGGGGGTCGATGCCGGATCCAACGCGATCCGCTTCCTGGCGGCCGAGTTCACGAGCCCGACCGACCACCGCACGCTGGTATTCGACCGGGTGCCGGTGCGGCTCGGGCACCAGGTCTTCCTCCGGGGTCGTCTCGCCCCGGACACCCTGGACGCGGCCGTGCGCGCGTTCGCGTCCTTCCGGCAGCACATGGAGGCGGCGGACGTCGCGCACTACCGTGCCGTCGCCACCAGCGCGGTGCGGGAAGCCCGTAACGGACCGCTCCTCCGTGACCGCATCGCCAGGGAGACCGGCATCGAGCTCGAGGTCATCACAGGCACGGAAGAGGCACGCCTGGTCCATCTTGCGGTGTCGAGCCGGATCGACCTGACCGGGGGCAAGTGGGTGTTGGCCGACCTCGGCGGCGGCAGCGTCGAGGTCTCGCTGGTGGACGACGCCGGCATCCTCTGGAGCCAGTCCCACACCATGGGCTCGGTGCGCCTTCTCGAGGAGCTGGCCGGATCCGAGACCGACCCGGGCCGCTTTCAGCGCCTCCTGGGAGAGTACATCTCCGTGCTTCGCATGCCCGCCCCGACCCAATACTGGGAGCCCTCCGGCTTCATCGCCACGGGCGGCAACATCGAGTCACTCGCCCGGTTGGCCGTGGTCGAGAGGGACGCGAACGGCGTTGCCAGCCTGCCGGTGACGAGCCTGGAGTCGGTCATCGAATTGCTGGCGCGCATGTCGTACCGGGACCGAATGGAGCAGCTGGGCCTCCGTGAGGATCGAGCCGACGTCATCCTACCGGCAGCCATGGTCTATCACCGCCTGGCCCGACTCGTCGGCGTCGACCGGATCCTGGTGCCCGGCGTCGGAGTGCAGGAGGGCCTCCTCCTGGATCTCGTCGACGCCCTCGTGGCCCACGACCGGCACGAGGCCCGGCAGGAGAGGCAGCTGGTGCAGGCGGCCGTGTCGTTGGGCCGGAAGTACATGTTCGACGAAGCCCACGGCCTCAAGGTCGGCGAGCTCGCCACGCGCCTTTTCGATCAGCTCGTGGACCTCCACCACCTGTCCGCCGACGACCGGCTCGTCCTGTTGGCGGCGGCGATTCTCCACGACATCGGTGGGTACATCTCCCAGCGCGCGCACCACAAGCACTCACTCTACATCATCTCCGGGTCGGAGCTCCCTGGGCTCTCGGCGGCGCAGATCCTCCTGGCCGCCAACGTGGCGCGGTACCACCGCAAGAGCCTTCCGGAGCCCCGGCACGACGCCTTCATGCGCATGCCGCCGGAGGACCGGGCCAAGGTCTCGCCTCTGGCCGGCATCCTGCGGATCGCCGATTCCCTGGATCGGCAACAGCTCCAGCTCGTCGAGGCGGTGGAGGCGAGCGTCGAGGGTGGCGAGCTCAGGCTCAAGCTGCACGGCAAAGGAGACCTGATGCTCGAGCGGTGGGCGGTGTCGAAGCGGATGGCCCTGTTCGTGGAAGCGCTGGGGCTGAAGGTCCGCGTCGAGACCTGATGCTCGAGCGGTGGGCGGTGTCGAAGCGGACGGCCCTGTTCGTGGAAGCGCTGGGGCTGAAGGTCCGCGTCGAGACCTGACGCCTCGCGGCCGCGGGAGGCTATCCGTGTCGCCGGGAACGCGCGACCTCGAGCTCTTCGCGGCTCAGGGTCAGCTCCTCATCCGCCCACCACGCTTCGAGCTCCACGCCCAATCCGTCGGCCAACCGGTTCACGTAGGCGTAGTAGGCGGTGACCTGACAGATGTCCAGGATGGCCCGATCACTGAAGCCCTGGGCCCGGAGCTGTGCCACGTCCTCCGCGCGCACCGACCCCGGGTCCCGCGTCAGGCGGACGGCGTAGTCCAACATGGAGCGGTCCGCCGGCGAGAGGTCCGCCTGCGTGTAATCGAGAGCGAGGGCCCGAGACAGGGACCCGTCGCCGAGCAGCGTGCGGAGACCCGCTCCGTGATGGTTGATTCAGTAGAAGCAGTCGTTTTCGGCCGAGACCGTGACGGCGATCATCTCCCGCTGAACGCGGGACAACGGGCTCGGGCCCCGCATCAGGTGCGCATACAGCTGAACGTGGTGCGTCATGGACAACGGGTTCAGCGAGTGGATGCGCAGGATGTCGTCCGCCTCACCGTCGCCGAGCCGCTCGTAGGCGCGCCGGAGCGCTTGCCCGGCCGATTCCAGTGGAATGATGGGTATGTACGTCATGCCCGGCTCCCCAGTGGTTCCGTGTGGCTCCGGCCGGTGACCACGACTACTCAGGGCGGGTACCTTCCTGGCCCGAGGACGTCACGGCGCCAGGCTCGGGGTCCACTTTTCGGTAGCGGCCGAGGTCAAGAGTCTTGGTCGCCCTGCAGCGCGATGGAGTTGACCATCTGGTCGGTGACGGGGCGGTCGCGGGCGCCTGTCTTGGTGAGGCCGATGGCCTCGACCACGTCCATGCCATCGACCACCCTGCCGAATACGGCGTGACGATCGTCGAGCCAGGGCGTCGCGGCCAGCGTGATGAAGAACTGTGACCCTCCCGTGTTGGGCCCGGCGTTCGCCATGGAGAGCACGCCCGCGGCGTCGTGACGTAGCTCGGCATGGAATTCGTCCGGGATCGTATAGCCGGGCCCGCCCATCCCGGTCCCCTGGGGACAGCCGCCCTGGATCATGAACCCGTCGATGACACGGTGGAAGACCAGGCCGTCGTAGTAGCCCTTCGCCACCAGGTCGAGGAAGTTCTTCGTGGTCGTGGGAGCCTGGTCTTCGAACATCTCGACGGTGAACGTCCCGGCGCTGGTGTCGAAGACGACGCTTCTGTTCGGCATGATCGGTTTTCCGTCCCGCTCTGAAGGTGAAGAGGTCCGGCATCTTGGCGAGATCGCCGACGCTTGTCGACCCCCGCTGAGCCCCCGGACCCCCGGATCGAGTCAGAGGCCAGGCCGGCGACCTGTTCGGTGACGCACCGGGTGCGGTGCCTCCGTGGAGGTCGCTCCATCGGAGCGGTATTCGTGGGAGGCCGCGGAGCACCGACCCGGTATTGCTTGAAGTCGGGGTGGTTGGGGAGCATCTTGTTCGACGTGTCCAACTCCACCGTCGAACCCCCACGACGCGCCATGTCGGTTCACGACCCATGCGCCCCGAGACGATGAAGGGCCTGCTCCGGGAGATCCATCGACGCTCGGTGTGGCAGGTCCTCCTGGTATACGTGGGTGTGTCGTGGGCCGTGATCGAAGCGATCCAGGGGCTCACGGATGCCACCGGATTGCCGGTGTGGTTCCCGCCGTTCGCGGTGGGGCTCCTGCTCATCGGACTCCCCGTCGTCCTCGCCACTGCCGTGGTCCAGCACGGCGCGTCATCCGCGGCCGGTGCGGAGGACCCCGGTGGTGGCTCTGAGACGGGAGCGGAGTCCGCTCCTCTCACGGCCGGGGGGAATACCTCGACGGATGCTGCCCCGCGGCCCTCGGCCGCACGCCGACTCCTCACCTGGCGCAACGCCATCGGGGGCGGCGTGCTCGCCATGGCCCTGTGGGGCGTCGTGGCGACCGCGTGGATCCTGACGGGCGCCCGGGGGATCAACTTCGGCCCGGGCTCAGCGACGCATCCCCTGGGTGACGTGCTCTCGGCGGGAGCCATCACCGTGGCCGTCCTGCCCTTCGCGAACATGAGCCCGGACGAGGACAACGCGTTCTTCGCGGCGGGCATCCACGAAGACATCCTCACCCACCTGTCCAAGATCGCCGCCCTCACGGTGATCTCCCGCACGTCCGTCAATGGCTACGCGGACACCGAGAAGAGCGTGCGGCAGATCGGCGACGAGCTCGGCGCCAACACGATCCTGGAAGGGAGCGTCCGCCGAGCGGGGGACAAGGTCCGTATCACGACGCAGCTCATCGACACCCGGACCGATGCCCACCTGTGGGCGGAGACCTACGACCGGGAGCTCGTGGACGTCTTCGAGATCCAGAGCGACATCGCCCGCCGGGTCGCCGGCGCGCTGGAGGCCACGCTGTCTCCGGCGGAGGAGGCCAGGATCGCGGCCTCGCCCACCTCGAATCTCACCGCCTATGACCTCTATCTGCGTGGCAGGGAGTCCTACGGCCGCCACACGGTCGAGGACCACAGGGAATCGATCCGTCTCTTCAAGGCTGCCCTGGAGATGGATCCGGGCTTCGCGCTGGCGCTCGCAGGACTGGCGGACGCCTACGCGCAGGCTTCGCGTCAGTACGGATGGGGTCCCGCGTACGCCGACTCGGCCCTGGCGGCGGCGCAGGAGGCGGTTCGGCTCGATCCCCATTTGTCCGAAGCCCACAAGGCCCTGGGCTTTGCCCTCCAGGGCACCGGGGACAACGAGGGAGCCGTCGAGGCTTACCGTAGCGCCGTCGAGATCAACCCGAACGATTTCGCGGCGGTCAACAACATCGGGACCATCGTGAGCGGCATGGGTGCGCTGGACGAGGCGCTGGTCTGGTATCGTCGCGCCTCTCGTCTGGCGCCCGAGCAGGAATACCCCCGGACGAATGCCGCCGAGCTGTACACGATGCTGGGAGACTACGAGACAGCCGACCGGTGGCTTCGGGACGCCGCGCTCCTCCACCCTGAGGGCACGTCCGTCTTTCAGCAGCGATCGTACTGGCACCTCTGGCAGGGGGACGCGCAGGCCGCCTACGAGAATGCGCTCAGGGCTGTCGAGAGCGTCCCCGAGCACCCGGGCGTTCACGCTCACGCCGGGTTGATGGCCCTGTTCGACGGGCAGCCGGAGCGGGCCAGGACCCATCTGG
This sequence comes from Gemmatimonadota bacterium, assembly GCA_039589315.1. GTDB lineage: Bacteria > Gemmatimonadota > Gemmatimonadetes > Longimicrobiales > Gaopeijiaceae > JBDHHQ01. The sequence continues at coordinate 52,493 of JBDHHQ010000029.1, read as the reverse complement.
AGGAGTCATTCGGCGTGGCGTCGGCCGGTGGATGGGAGCTGCATCTGCATCACATCCAGCTGGCTGCGGCCCTGGCTCGCGTAGGTGAGGCCGCCGCGTCCGAGGAACGCCTGGCGCTCGCCGAGTCGCGCCTCCAGGACTTCCGCCATGGCGACGGCGTCCCGGAGTGGGTCTATTGGGAACGGGCGGCCGTGGCGGCGGTGCGGGGGGAGGCCGGCAAGGCCGTGGAGCTGGCCCGAGAAGCACACGACCGAGGGTATCGCTACGGGATCCACCCGGACGATCCCGTTTTCGAGTCCGTCCGGGAGGACCCGGGCTTCCAGGCGGTCATGGCCGACTTCGCCAGCGACTACGCGCGGATGCGGGCGTCCATGGAGGCCACGGAGCGGGCTGAAGGGATTCGGTAGTCGGTGGGCCAACGGAGAGCCCCGCCCCTCGACCCCCAGCCACACTCGCCCTCAGCCGTTGACTCACGCGAGAGAACTCCACGATGAGCACATCTGTCCGATCCGAGATCGATCAGTTCATGAACGGCCTCGTCAGGCGAAATCCCGCCGAGCCCGAGTTCCATCAGGCGGTCCGGGAAGTCGTCGAGACGCTGATGCCCCATGTGATGGAGCGGCCGGAGTACCGCCGGGCACAGATCCTGGAACGCATGACCGAGCCCGATCGCGTGATCATCTTCCGGGTGTGCTGGGAGGACGACGACGGCAACGTCCGCGTCAACCGCGCCTGGCGCGTCCAGTTCAACAAGGCGATCGGCCCGTACAAAGGCGGTATGCGCTTTCATCCCTCCGTGACCTTGAGCGTCCTGAAGTTTCTGGGCTTCGAACAGATTTTCAAGAACAGCCTCACGGGACTGCCGATGGGCGGAGGAAAGGGCGGAGCCAACTTCAATCCGAAGGGCAAGAGCGACCGAGAGGTCATGCGCTTCTGTCAGTCGCTCATGGTGGAGCTACACCGGCACATCGGCGAGGACACGGACGTGCCGGCAGGCGACATCGGCGTAGGTGCCCGGGAGATCAGCTACATGTTCGGTCAGTACGCCCGGATGGAGAACCGCTTCACCGGTATCCTGACCGGCAAAGGACTCTCGTTCGGAGGATCCCTGGTGCGTAGGGAGGCGACCGGATACGGCGCCGTGTATTTCACACAGCACATGCTGCGGGAGATCGACGAAGCCATCGAGGGAAAGACGTGCGCCGTGTCGGGCTCAGGCAATGTGGCTCTCTACGCGATCGAAAAGCTCGTCGAGCTGGGCGCCAAGGTCGTCACCGCCTCGGACTCCGGCGGTTTCATCCACGACCCTGACGGGATCGACGAAGAGAAGCTCACCTGGCTGAAGGAATTGAAGGAGGCGAGGAGAGGGCGCATTCACGAGTATGCCGAACACTTCCCGGGCGCCCGATTCGTGCCCGACCAGGGTCCCTGGTCGGTGCCGGTGGAGTTGGCGTTCCCCTGTGCGACTCAGAACGAGCTCATTGAGTCCGACGCGCGACGACTGGTGGAGAACGGCCTCGTCGGCCTGGCCGAGGGAGCCAACATGCCGAGCACGCTCGATGCCGTGCACGTGTTCAAGGACGCGAGAGTGCTCTTCGCCCCCGCCAAAGCGGCCAACGCGGGCGGCGTCGCCGTCTCAGGCCTCGAGCAGAGTCAGAACGCGCTCCGTGTTTCCTGGTCGCGTCAGGAGGTGGACGGCCACCTCCAGACGATCATGCGGGACATCCACGCCCGCTGCGTCGAACACGGACGAACCGGCGACGGCTGGATCGACTACGTGAAGGGGGCCAATCTCGCCGGCTTCGTGAAAGTCGCCGATGCGATGCTCGCCTACGGGATCGTCTAGCAGCCCCCGGTCAAGCGGCTGGCCCCGGGCGTTCGCGTCGTCACCGAGGGAGACGGCGCCGAACGGCTCCCAACCGAGTCGGTCCGAACGCGGTCTGAGCTCACGCGAGGCCGTCCCTCCGCCTACTTGATCAGTAGGATCCGACGGTTCGGCGGGTACAGCCATTCCACGCCCCGCTCCGTCACGACCGCGTCGTCTTCCAGGGGAATCCGGACCTTCTTCCCGCCCCACTCGGGTGCCGGCACCCACACGAAGAACTCGATGGAGAACAGGTTCGACGGCTTGATCTCGTAGGTCAGCCGCGTTGGGTTGAAGAACGCGATGGACGGGCCGATGCCGTGCCCCCAGTTCCCCACCGAATGGGATCCGATCATCACCTCGGCGACGTCGTCGTCGGTGACCTGGTTGAAGACCTCTTGCATGCGGAACCCCGCGTCCGCCACTTCCGACTCCAGCAGCTCCAGGGTCTCGCCGGCCGTGCGCCCTGGCTGGATGTTCGCCCGGATGATCTCCCGGACCCGCAGTCCCTCGTCGAAGGCATGCTGGATACCGGGCGGCGGCTCCGTCTCTCCCTCTCGCAGCACGTAGGCGACGCGCTTCATGTCCGTGAAGAAGTCCAGGAAACCCACGCCCCAGTCGATCATCAGCAGGTCCCCGCGCTCAATGATGCGATCCGTCGAAGTGGCGGCGATCCCGTCGGGGCCGGTGATGTAGACGGAGGGCATGTCGAACGAGGACAGGAGTCCCCGGGACAACAGTTGGTCCTGCATCCACCACGCCACGTCCTCCAGCGTCGTGACGCCGGGCGTGATGATCTCGTTGGAGAACGCGCGCTCGGCGATCCGTCGGGACATCTCCCCGGCCTCGGCGAACGCCGCGATCTCCGTGGCCACCCGCCGGGACCGGAAGTCCGACACGAGCTTCTCTGCCGAGACCAGCCGGTGCGAGTACGGGTCGCCCAATGTCTCCACCAGTTGCTCGTACATGGTATGGGACAGCCCATCCGCTCCACCGATGGCGCGAGAGACGTTCACTCCGATTCGTGCAGGATCCCTCTCGGCCACGAAGGCCTGGAGATCGACGGAGCCCCCCACCTCGTCGTACACGCCGCATTGCTCCAGCATGTAGCCACCCACCCCCAACGTGACGCGCTCGATGCGCTCCTCGCCGCGGTCGGTGAAGATCCAGTAGGCGTCCCCGCCCACGTATCCCCTCCCCAGGCCCTCGTACAGGGGGTCCAGATTCCCTTCCCGCATCATGACGATCCACATGTCGATCTGGTTCTCCCGCATGACCTCGGGAAGGACCAGGTCGAACTTGTCGTGACGGATCTGGCACATGCGCTCCCAGCGGGCACGGGCCTCCTGCCCCGACAGAGGTGCGGCGGAGGCGGTGACCAGAACGGCGGACAGGATCAGAATCGGGCTGCGCATCGGCTCTCCAAGGGGCGCGGGTCGGCTCTTCAGCGAGGCGGCGTGCCGGCCGCCCCGAGTCGGCTCTCCGGTCGGCCTGCACAGGGCTCGTCGGGCATGCGACGCCTCGCCTCTCCGCCGTGCGTGCGGACTCATCGGGGTGTGGCGTTCCCCAGACCGGGACCGCTAACCTTGATTCGCCGCTGCGGGAAGTCCAGCCTGGCGGACCGATGGAGGAGAATCATCACGGGGATCGGTCCGCTACGCCCGGCCGCAGCGGGTAGTCCCGACAACGAGGAGGATTCGTGCGCTCGACGGCTCGCAGGACGGGTCTGGCCGCTTTCGCCGTGGGATTCGTCGTTCTCGTGAACGGCCTTGCGGCCCAGGAACGGGCCCTGGTGGGCGCGTGGGCGACGGAGACCTACGTGCTCTTCGACGGGACTCGCCACGAGGTGGAGGGGCGGATCTTCTTCACCGAAGTCGACTGGACCGTGCTCTTCTTCGTCACCGACGACGGCGAGCCGCGGCGGGGCTCGGCGGAGGGAGGGACCTACCGGGTGTCGGGAGAGGATCTGGTGTTCACCCACCTCTACCACCTGTCCGTCGGGGAGGCGATGGAGGGTCTGCCCGAAAGCCCCCTCCGCATGGACCTGCGGCCCCCCGGTGAGGGCGCCGAGGAGCCCTCGACGTTCAGCGTCGAAGGCGATCGCCTGACGCTCTTCTTCCCCAGCGGCAACCGGATGGAGTTCTCACGGGCGTCCCGGTTCTGACGTCACCCCGTGGCCTCGTCGGCATCCACGACCGGACCCAGGCATCCGTGTGCCCGGCGGAGCGCCGCCTCCACGGCCTCGGGGGTGTCCGCCCGGGCGAACAGGAAGCCGAGGTAGCGGCTCCCTTCCGGGGGTGGTGCCACGGGCTGGCCCAGGGGCGCCGTGATCTCGAGCCACTCGATGCCCGGCACCATGCGCGCCCGCCCCTGGCCACCGACCCGCCGGAGGACGCCAGCCTTCGGGATCGGGAGCATCATGACCCCCGAGGCACCGCCCTCCAGCGGCGGCGGTGCGACCCCGCTGTCCAGAGCTGTTCGAAGCAACACCTCTTCCAGCATGAGGCCGCCCTCGAAGCGCAGCATCCGGGAGCACCGGCCGCCGATGGAGCGGGGCGCGATCTCCAGGAGACGGACCCGGTCGTCGTCGACACGTAGCTCCGCGTGCACGGGTCCCTCGTCCAGGCCGATGGCAGCGGCCACCCTCTGGACATGGGTCCGGACCGCGTCCTGCAGCGAGTCGGGCAGCCGGGACGGCGTGACGAGCAAGGTCTCCTCGAAGAAGGGCCCGTCCATGGGGTCGGGCTTGTCCAGCAGTGCCAGCGTCTCGAGTCGGCCGCCGCGCAGGAGACCCTCCACGGCCACCTCGCGTCCTGGCAGGAACGCCTCCACGAGGACCCGCCCCGCAGCGCCGTGGCTCTCCTTCGCGATGATCCGGCGTACCCGCTCGAGCGCCACGGCGAAGCCGTCCCCATGGTCGGCCCGGATCACCCCACGGCTCGCCGAGAGAGACAAGGGCTTGAGCACGCACGGATAGGGAGCCCGGGCCGCTGCCTCCTGCGCGCGCTCCTCCGGCTCGACCACGGTGAACTCGGGCACGGGCAGGTGCTGGGCGTACATGGACTCCCGGAGCCGCGCCTTGTCCCGGGCCGTCCGGACCGCGTCCGGCGACGCGTGACGGAGCCCCAACGCCAGGGCCACCTCCGCCGCGAGGATCACGCCCTCGTCCTCGGCCGCCACGACTGCATCGAGGGGTGCCCGGCGAGCGAGCGCCTCGACCCTGGCCACGGAGCCGGGCACGTCGTCGAAGTGGAGCGTCAGGTTGTCGTCCGGCGCCAGGGACCCCAGGGACGCCTTGTGGTCGGAGGCCACGGTGACGCGGGAGCCGAGGGCGTGGGCTGCGTCGAGGAACGCCTCGGCCCGATACGTGCGCCGGGCCAGAACCAGCAGGATGCGGGGCACTGGACCCGGGCCGGGAAACCTACTTGGAGGCCGAAAAGTAGGGGTTACTGCCGGCCTGGTGGTTGGTCACATCCTCCACCGACTCGATCTCGGGCACCTGGTCCTTGATGATCCGCTCGATGCCCTGGCGGAGGGTGACGGAAGCCAGGCCACACCCTTGACACCCTCCCTGCAACTCCACGAACGCGGCGCTCTCGCGCACCTCGACCAGCGTCACGAAGCCGCCGTGTTGCGCCACGCCCGGGTTGACGTACTGATCGATGACCTGCTTCACCCTGTCCGCCAGGGGTCCTTCCAACGGCTTGGAGCCCACCGGGGCGAGGTTCGGGTTCTCGACCTTGAAGCCGCTTTCGTTCAGCGTCTCGATCCAGTCGATCCGCGCGCCCTCCAGAAGCTTGGCGCTTTGCGGCTCCATCACCACTTCGAAGCCGTAATCGCCGAAGGTGACGTCCTCCGGAGAGACGTCGCCGGCCTCGATCAGCGTGATCTCGTAGCGGGGGTCCAGGGGGCTCGGGCTCGCCACACGGATACGTACGGCCAGGCCACCGTCCTCCTCCATGTCCATGAAGTGGAGAACCGTGTCCCGAGCCAGGTCGGTGAACTCGACGGGGGTGGTCTTCTTCTCGCTCATTGGTCTTTCTCTGTGGGCGGTCCGACGCTCCAATATAGCGTCACAGCCATCGTGGGCTCAGCCCAGGGGTACCGCCAACGTGTCGTGGTGCGAGGCGATGAGCTCCCTCAGGTAGGGCCCGATACGATCGGCGCCCTCGAAACCCGCCGCCAGAGCCGCGGCCTGTTGGGCCTCCGGGGGCCGACTCCCTGCCTCGGCGTAGTGATGCAGGTCCCGGTAGGAGCCGAGCGTGAAGGAGTCCCAGGCCGCGCCGGCGACCCGCACGAAGATCAGGTTCTCGTCCCGGCCGAGCTCCGCCAGATAGGCGTTCTCCATCTCCCGCTCCCGGAGCAGCTCCGCGCGCTTCCCTGGGAGGGCGATGAACATCTCGACGTGGAAGAGCCCGGCGCCATCGAATCGGTTGCCAACCACGTCCAGCACTGGTCCGGCAGCGAACAGCTCCTCACGCCAGGCCGTGGCCTCGCCGATGGCCAGCGCGAGCTCCCCGCCGGTGCGCCCGCCGGGAGAGCGGGCCTCCCGCACCCGCCGCAGCCGCGCCCCATCGAAGAAGGTCCCCATGCTCTCCATGGGCTGGATGAACATGAGGTCCCAGTGATCGCCCTGGCTGTGGCGCATCCAGAACCCCGGCGCTTCCCCGAGAGACTCGAGAAGGGCCATCCGGTCCCGGTGCAGCTCGATGAGATCCAGCAGCCGTCCCGGTGCCGCGCGCACGTTGACCACCCGGTAGAGCTGCGCGTCCTGGACCGGGCCCGGTGGGTCCGCGGCCGGGTTCGGAGCCGACACCGCCAGCAACGCGGCAAGGACGAGGGACATGGGGACCTCCGGTGTCATGAACGGACGCTTCGGGCCGTGGCGGGCATCGCACGGGGGCGCCGCGCGACCGATCCGCCCTTGGCGACGGCCCTCTTCTTCGGGGGCTGCAACGTGGATGGGCGGAGGGAGGCGTGCAAGAGCGTGCCGCGACAGCGCTTGAAGTCTGGGGACCCTTGGAGCATCTTGGCCGTCTTCTTGGTACCGACCCGATCGGAGCACCCGTGCCCGTATCCGTCGACAGCTCCCGCCTGATCTATGACGCGTTGAAGGAGAGCGGCGTCGGACTCGTCTCGGCGCTACCGGAGACGTGGCTGGTGCACCTGATCCGGATGGCCGACGAGGATCCCGAGATGATCCTGGTCCGCCTCGCCAAGGAGGAGGAGGGCGTGGGGATCTCGGCCGGCGCGCACCTGGCGGGCACGCGCTCGGCCATGCTGATGCAGAACCATGGCCTCCTGGCCTCGGTGAACGGCATCGTTTCGGGCGCGCAGCTCTTCCGCATCCCACTCCTGATGCTCGTCAGCGCCCGTGGGGAGTTCGGCGAACCCGATCCCTGGCAGACGGAAGGCGGTCTGGTGACGCGGCACGTCCTCGATGCTCTCCGGATCCCTTACGAGGGCCTGAATGAGCCCGCCAAGGTGCGCGCCTCGGTCGCCAAGGCGTTGACGCTGGCGTACGCGTCCAACCGGCCCGTGGCCCTGCTCCTGGGCCGGGACCTCATGTGGGAGGACGCGTGATGCGGCGACTCGACGCGCTGGCCGCCGTCTACGACAGGCTCGAGGACTGCATCGTGGTCACGATCATGGGCGCGGTCGCCGCCGAGCTCCAGTCTCTGGGCCACCGTCCCAACCACTTCTACCTGCAGCACGCCATGGGATTGGCGTCGTCCATGGGTCTGGGCATCGCGCTCTGCCGACCCGAGCTGCCGGTCGTGGTGTTGGACGGCGACGGCTCCGTCCTGATGAACCTGGGGACGTTCAGCACCCTGGCCCGCTACCGGCCGCCCAACCTGGTGCACGTGGTGTTCGACAACGAGAGCCTCCTTTCCGTGGGCGGCTTCCCGACCGCCACGTCCACCGGCACCGACATCGCGGGCATCGCGGTGGCCGCCGGGGTCCCGAACACCGAGACGGTCGACTCCGTCCAGGCCTTTGCCGATGCGGTGCAGGGGGCCCTGGAGCGGCGGCAGCTCACCACGATCGTCGCCAAGGTGGAGGCCCACTACGAACCCCCGTTGGGGACCCGGGGGTTCGTCACGCCCCTGGGCCTCCTGGAGAACCGCTTCCAATTCCAGCGCCACCTCGCGCAGCTTCGCGGCGCGGAAGGCACAGAGGAGGAGTGATCATGTCGAGCGTGTTGCGGCAACTCGTGGACGAGCTCAGGGCTGGGAGCCTCCGCGTGGTGGACCTGACCCAACCGCTGGGTCCGGACACCCCGGTCATCGGGCTGCCGCCCATCTTCTCCAGCTCGCCCGGCGTGACCATCGACGTGATCTCCCGCTACGACGACAACGGTCCGGCGTGGTATTGGAACACGCTCCACCTGGGTGAGCATACCGGCACCCACTTCGACGCCCCGGTCCACTGGGTCACGGGCAAGGACCTTCCGGACAACACCTGCGACACGATCCCCGTGGGCCGCTTCGTGGGGCCCGCGTGCGTGATCGACGTGGAGGCCGAGGTGGCGCTGAACCCGGACTTCCTGCTCGCGCCCTCGGGGATCGAGGATTGGGAGGCCGAGCATGGCCCGATCGAGACGGGATCGTGGGTCTTGCTACGGACGGGCTGGAGCCGCCGCACGGGCGCCGAAGCATTCCTCAACGTGGCCGACGACGGCCCCCACTCGCCCGGGTTCAGCAAGGAGGCCTCCGAGCTCCTCGCCAACGGGCGGGGAGTCCTGGGCGTGGGCGTCGAGACGGTGGGGACGGACGCCGGCCAGGCGGGGACCTTCGATCCGCCTTTTCCGAACCACTCGATCATGCACGGCGCGGGGAAGTTCGGGTTGGCCAGCCTGCGCAACCTCGATCAGCTCCCCGCCACGGGCGCCGTCGTGATCGCCGCTCCCCTCAAGATCGTGGACGGGAGCGGGAGTCCCCTTCGGGTCCTGGCCATCGCGCCAGCGTAACCGGAGGGCCCCGGAGGCCGACCGCTCGCCTTCGGCGCCCCTGGGCCGGCCGTTCGAGGCTACACGTGCGAAAGCCGCTCACGGGGTGCGCAGGCCAACCCACGCCCCGGTTCGAGCCGGCGCCGGGGACGCCGGCCATGGGCGCCGTCAATCATCGCGCCGAACAGGACGGAAGACCCCCGCCTCCCTGTCCTTCCGCACCGTGTCCCAGGGGAAGTACTGCCCGTTCATGGCGATGTAGACGCCCGGCGGCAGCAGCTGAACGAAGGACAGGGCGCTGCCCAGGTTGAATAGCCCGTCGGAGCTGCCGAACGCCCAGGGGATCATGGCGCCCGTGAGCACGATGGTCTTCTCCGGCACCTCTCGTGCCAGGACCCGGGCCGTGTCCACCATCGTATCGGTGCCGTGTGTGATGACGATGCGGTCCTCACGGACGCCCCTGCAGTTACGCGCGATGAGCAGCCGGTCGTCCATCGACATCTCCATGCTGTCGATCATCATCAACGTGCGCAGCGAGATCTCGAGTCGGCAGCGACCCTTTGCGAGCATGGCGGGAAGGTGCGTGTCCTTGAAGAACAGCGTGCCCCGGATCTCGTCGTAGTCCTTGTCGAAGGTCCCGCCGGTGACGAACACGCGGATCGCCATCAACCCTCCTCCGAAGCGGTTGGGGGAGTCGCATGTGGGCCCGTGCCGAGGGTGGCTCGAGCCGGCGCAGGGACATCAGGCTACCTGGATTCGAGCCGTGGAGCCAGATGCCCGCCAGCGGCGCGAGCGACAACTTTGGCCTTGCCGCCGGCCAGCCATTAGCTTCGCCCCTTCCCGTCATCGACTCGCCGAATGGCAGGGCAGACGCAATGGAATCACTGAATCGACGCAGCTTCGTGAAAAAGGCGGCCGTGGGCGCCGCCGGCGCCGCCGTGGCGTGTGGCCCTCAGGCAGACACGCCAGCCACGGACGGAGGCCAGGTCGCGGCCACTGGCCCCGAGGTCGACTGGCGCCTTGCCACGAGCTTCACACCCAACCTCGACCTTCTGCACGGGGCGGCCGATCGATTGGCCGAGCGGGTCTCGGCGCTGTCGGGGGGCCGTTTCAACATCCGCGTGTACGCCTCCGGCGAGCTGGTCCCGGGCCTCCAGGTGATGGACGCGGTCCAGCAGGGGACGGTCCAGGCGGGCTACACGGGCGGGTACTACTACATCGGCAAGAACCCCGCCCTGGCGTTCGAGAGCACGGTGCCCTTCGGACTCACCTCCCGGCAGCAGACCGCCTGGTGGTTCCACGGCGGCGGACGAGAGCTCGTCTCCGACGTCTACGCCGACTTCGGCATCGTGCCGTTCATGTGCGGAAACACCGGTGCCCAGATGGGCGGCTGGTTCCGCGAGCCCGTGGACACGCTCGCCGACCTGCAGGGACTCCGTTTCCGCATCCCGGGGATCGGCGGAGAGGTGATGAACCGGCTAGGGGTCACCGTCCAGGTTCTTGCCGGGGGCGATATCTACCCGGCGCTGGAGCGCGGCGCCATCGACGCCACCGAGTGGGTCGGCCCCTACGACGACGAGAAGCTGGGCTTCTACGAGATCGCGCCCTACTACTACTACCCGGGCTGGTGGGAGCCCGGACTCGCGGCGACCCTCCAGGTCGGTCGACGAGCGTGGGACGAGCTGCCGTCCAACTACCAGCAGATCATCCAGACGACCAGCCGGGAGATGGTCATGGACCAGCTCTCCCGCTACGACGCCGAGAATCCCAAAGCCCTGGCCCGGCTGGTGAACGACCACGGCGTGACCCTCCGCAGGTACTCGGACGACATCCTGGAGGCGGCATGGCGGGAGTCGAACGCGTACCTGGAAGAGCAGGCGGCCGCCAACGCGAGCTTCCGCAGCGTGTACGACTCCTGGAAGGTGTTCCGCAGCGACATCTTCGGCTTCTTCGCCGGCAACGAGCTGGCGTACGCGTCGTTCGCCTTCCCCAAGCTGGCGGGGTGACGGGGTGAGCCGGCATCTCGCTGCCCGGTGTCCCCGGCCCCGTGGAGCTACGGCATGAGCCTCCCGAGTGACGGCGTCGGGCGTTCGCTCGTGATCCTGGTCCTCACGGCCTGTACCGCCGCCGCGGGGGAGGTGGTCGCGCAAGCCCCCGAGATGACCCCCTTCGGTGGGTATCCGACGGTCCGGCACGGCGGGAACTACATGCAGAACTACCTGCTCCCGCCCGCCCCGGCCTCGACGCCGTGGTATCCGAGCTGGTCGCCGAACGGAGCTCACGTCGCCGTGTCCATGAGCGGCTCCATTTGGCTGGTGACCCCCGAGACCGGCGTCGCGGAAGAGCTCGTGCACGGGCCCAAGTACTACTCCTCACCCGAGTTCTCGCCAGACGGCCGCTGGCTGGTCTTCACGGCCGACGACCACGGCCGCACCATCGAGCTCGAGGTGATCGACCTCGAGACGGGCGAGCGCCGCCCCCTCACCGAAGACGGCCAGGTCACCGTCGACCCGCGCTTCAGCCCCGACGGGTCCCGGCTCGCCTACACGGCCTCCCGTCCGTCGGGGTACTACAACGTCTTCGTCCGCGACTTCGCCGACGGGCGTTGGGCGGGTGAGGAGGTCCATGTGACGTCCGACAACTCCTTCGGCCGCAACCGGCTCTACTTCGGCTCCTGGGACATGCACCTGACGCCGGCCTGGCTGCCTGACGGGCAGGAGCTGCTGCTGGTGTCCAACCGCGACACGGCCCTCGGCAGCGGCAACGTGCTACGGGTGCCCGCCCGCGCCGACGGCATCAGCCAGGCGAGGGTCGTTCTCCAGGAGCAGACCCTCTACCGGACTCAGCCGCACGTGTCCATCGACGGCAAGCGGTTCGTGTACTCCTCGACCCGGGCCACCGCCGACCAGTTCAACAACCTCTACGTCCAGCCCACTGTAGGCGGCGAGCCGTACAAGCTGACGTTCTACGAGCACGACGCCTTCCACCCCCGGTGGTCGCCCGACGGCGAGTGGATCGCCTTCATCTCGAACCGAGGGGGGCTTCCCCGCCTGGCCCTGCTGGAGACGTACGGAGGCAAGCTGGTGGAGGTGGACATCACGGAGCGTCGCTGGGCGCGTCCGGTCGGCCGGCTGCGGGTGACCACCACCGACGCGGACGGCGGAGCCGCAACCGGCTCCCGGGTCCATCTGACCGCCGCGGACGGGAAGTTCTACGCGCCCACCGACGCCTACGGTCGGAACAACCGAGCGGGCGACTGGATCTTCCACCACACCGGCACCTTCGAGGTGGAGCTGCCCGAGGGTCCCGCGCGCCTCGTGGTCGTCAAGGGCTTCGAGTACGAGCCCACCGAGCGCACGGTGGAGGTCGTGGCCGGCGAGACCACCGAGCTGACCGTGCGGCTGGAGCGCCTGGCCGACATGGGGGCGCGAGGCTGGTTCAGCGGCTCGACCCACGTGCACGCCAATTACGCCGGCAACCTCCACAACAGCCTGGAAAACCTCATGATGATGTCCGAGGCCGAGGACCAGGACATCGTCAACGAGCAGATCGCCAACAAGGACAACCGGATCCTCGACTATCACCTCTTCGTGCCCGGGGGCGGGGCCCACCCCGTTTCGCGACCGGACATGGTGGTGGTCGTGGGCCAGGAGTACCGTCCGCCGTTCTACGGGCACGTGTTCATGATGGGTCTCAGGGACCACCTGATCTCGCCCTACACGACCGGCTACGAGGGCACCGCGATCGAGAGCCTCTACCCGTCCAACACGGACATGCTGCGGAAGGCGAAGGACCAGGGCGCCACCACCGGATACGTCCACTCGTTCTGGTTCGGCGATCCCCTGGACGACGACCTCGGGGGTGCCAAGGGCTTCATCGTCGACGCCGCCCTGGCCGCCGCCGACGCCGTGGAATGGTCGACGCCCCAGGACGGCTTCGCTCCGCTCTACGCCGTCTGGAGCAACGGGCTGAGCGCCGTGGCAGTGGGGGGAGAGGACTCCATCAGCAACCTGCACGCGACCCCGCTCGTGGGCTCCATTCGCACCTATGTGCACACCCCGGACGGCCGGCTTTCGATGGAGGGATGGTACGAAGGCCTCCGGCGGGGCCACTCGTTCGTCTCCAGCGGCCCGCTCGTCGAGCTCACGGTGGGCGGCAAGATCCCCGGCGAGCGGGTCGAGATCACCGCGGGCCAGTCGGTTCGCCTGGAGGCGCGCGTCACCTCCGTCGTCCCTCTGCGGAGGGCCGAGCTGGTGTTCGACGGTGAGGTCGTAGAGGAGTTCGCGTTCGACGGCGACCGCAGGGCGCTGCAGGTCATTCGAGACCTGACGCCCCCACGGAGCGGTTGGTACCATCTTCGGGTGGAGGGTGCGCCCGACGACCGCGGGGCGCTGGATACGAGCTACCCCCAGGCGTTCACCAATCCGATCTGGGTGACCGTGGACGGCCGACCGGTGCGGAGCGTCGAGGCGGCCGATTACGCGATCCGTTGGATCGACAAGCTCCAGGAGATGGCCGAGGCGTGGCCCGGGTGGCGCTCACGCGCCGAGCAGGACCACGTCTACGCCCAGTTCGAGGAAGCCCGGGCCGTGTACCGGGCGAGGCGAAGCGAGGCAGCGGGCGGCCGCTGACGGCGCCTTCTCACCGCGGGTCCGACAGCTCCACGACCCGGGTCTCACCGAAGGCCGGGATCCACAGGTCCGCCGGTGCCAGGCCGGCGTCCGCCCAGGCGACCCGCGCCCGCTTTGGGGGCTCCACCACCGGCTCGTCCGTGAGGATGAACGTGCCCCAGTGGATCCCCATGAAGGTGCCTTGACCCCCGAGGTCGAGGTAGGTGCGGACCGCCTCCTCCGGGTTCATGTGGTGTGGCCTCATGAACCAGCGTGGCTCGTAGGCGCCGATGGGAATCAGGGACGCGTCGAAGGGGCCCGCGCGTCCTCCGATCTCCTCGAACGCCGGGCAGTACCCGGAGTCCCCCGCGAAGTAGAGCTTCCCGCCGTCCGCTCCCTGCAGCGCCCAGGAAGCCCAGAGGCGACGGTTCATCCCGCCGGCGCTTCTCCGGGTCCAGTGCTGGGCCGGAAGCGCCTGGAAGGTCACCGCCGCTTCGCTCCGGGAGACCGTCGCGCCCTCCCACCAGTCCAGCTCCACGATGTTCTCGGCACCGCGGCGACGGAGCCACCTCCGGTAGCCCTTGGGGGCGCACCAGGTGGTGCCCGGGCCACCCCGGTCTACGAGCCGCCGCACCGTGGGGTGGTCCAGATGGTCGTAGTGGTCGTGGGAGATGAGCACGACGTCCACCGGGGGCAGCGCGTCGAATTCAAGCCCGGGCCCCTCCACGCGAGCGGGGCCGGCCCACTGCACCGGGGAAACCCGGCGGCTCCAGACGGGATCGGTGAGCACGTTCAAGCCGCCCATCTGGATCAGTGTCGTGGCGTGACCGACCCAGGTGATCCGGATGTCACCGGCGGGTGCACGGGGCTGCGCCACGTCCGACGTGGTCCGGGGCAACGGATTCGGGGGCACCCCGGGCGGCCCGCCGTTGCGAAGCCGCTCCACGGCCCAGCGCGCGAGATCCGCCACGCCGCGCGCGTCATCCGGCGATCCCCAGGGCACCCTGAATCGGCCGTCGGCCCCATGATGGGCCGGGCGGGGGAGGTCAGCAGTCACGGGACCGGGAGATCACCGCCGGGCCCGCCGACCTGGGCCGCCCGAGCAGGAGGGCGAGGGGCATGGGACCCGCGAGTCCCCGGCTACGGGTACTGCGTCTCCGTCGCCGCCGACTCGATGGAGTCCAGCACCCGTCCGATGAAGCCATCGATCTCGCCCCCCTGAATCCAACGGGCCACGACCACCAGGTCGTTCTCTCGATCGACATATACCAGGTTGGTTCCCGATCCCCGGAACGCGAAGGCCGACTCGGGCGCGCTGGGGAGCGCTTGCCGGCCGGTGTTCAGGAAGAAGTTCATGAACCCGTACCCCGGATTCGGCTGCGACGGCGTCTCGGCCATGCGGATCCAGGCCTCCGGCACGATCTGGCGTCCTTCCCAGCTCCCCTGGCGCAGGAACAGGTAGCCGAACCGCGCCATGTCCATGGCGTTGACGTACATGCCACCGCCCCAATGCCCACCGCCGCTCACCGCCTGGATCTTGCGGCCGTCCAGGGTGACCCAGGAGTTGTGATAGCCGTGCCACCGCCACGTGGTCGATGCGCCGATGGGGTCCATGACCAGCTCGGCCAGCACCTCGGGAAGCGGCCGCCGCCACACGCTGGTGGCCGCGAGCGCCAGGAGGTTGACGCGCACGTCGTTGTACTCGTACTCGCTCCCGGGCACCGCCCGTTCGGGGCTCAGCCACTCGCCTCGATCCTGGGAGGGGCGATCGCCCCAGTCGGGCTTGCCCCACAACGTGCCGCGCCAGGCGCTGGTCTGCCGAAGAAGGTGGTCCCAGGTGATCTGCCGGTTGTGCTCGGACTCGAACAACAGCACGGGCGCGGTCGAGGCGCCGGCGTCCACCGAGGCGCTCTCCGGCTCACCGTCTCCGTCGGGCAGGACAAGTGGGGGCAGGTAGTGCCGCACCGGATCCTCGACGTCACCGATCAGATCCCGTTCCCACGCGAGCCCCACCGTGGTTGACAGGAACGTCTTGGTGACGCTGAAGGTCATGTCCACCCGATGCGGCTCTCCCCATTCCGCCACGATGTACCCGTTTCGGACGATCACGCCGGTCATGTCTCCCCGTTCCTTCAAGGGCCCGATCGGCTCGTCGAAGGGCTCACGCCCCCAGCTCAGCGGGTGGGCCACTGCGAGGTCCCGGGGCGTCGCGCTTTCGGCCGCGATGGCGAACTCCATGGCCGCCTGCAGTTGGGTGGCGTTCATCCCGACCTCACCGGGCGATCGGCGCTCCCACTGCCGCCGGGCCGGGAAGTAGGCAGCCTGGACACGCTCCTGCAACGAATCTGTGCCTGACGTCGCGGACGGGTCGGCACCCTGGGCGAGAGCGCTGTCCGGGGACAGCCAAGCCGTGAGTGCCACGGTAGCGGCGATGAGGAGTCGTTGTGCGCGGTCCATTCCAGTCCATCCGGGTGCGGGCGTGGGCATGGGCATTCGACGGCCCTGCCGGAGATCTGCTTTCTGCACGATAAGGGGCTCCGCGGGCGTCGTGGTCAACCACCCGCCCCGGATCGATGGAGTCACCGGGTGGGGGCGCGGACCGGCGGTGGGGTGCACGATCGGCGTCGGTGACGCATCATCCGAGCAGCGACCTGTCCCGGGACCCGCGCAGACGGAGCTCGGACATCGTCGTGCCGCGATCCTCGAGAGCACAGCGACCCCGGAAGGTCTCGCGACCCTGGAGCCCACCCATGAACCGCATCGTGACCTCCGTAGTGCTGACCCTGGCCGCGTCGAGTTGGGGTTGTACGGTCACCGACACCAGAGCCACGCCCGACGGCCAGGCATCCGATCAGGGCACGGCGTACGTGCCGGGCTCCGGAGACGCTTGGGAAGCGAGACGGCCGGAGGAGCTGGGCATGGACCCGGCCCGCCTTCAGGCGGCCATCGACTTCGCCAACGCGCACGAGACGTCCATGCCCCGGGACCCGGGACTCTACCTCCGGGACCGGTTCGAGGGACAGCCCCACCAGGAGATCGTGGGTCCCACCCGGGAGCGCGGGGGCGTCAACGGCATCGTTCTCAAGGGCGGTTACATCGTCGCCGAGTGGGGAGAGACGCACCGGCCCGACATGACCTTCTCGGTGACCAAGAGCTACCTGTCCACCGTGGCGGGACTCGCCCACGACCGGGGCCTCATCCCCGACCTCGACGCCCGTGTCGTGGACTTCGTGCCGGACGCCACCTTCACCTCGGCTCAGAACCGTGACATCACGTGGCGCCACCTCCTGACCCAGACGAGCGAATGGGAAGGCACCCTCTGGGGGAAGCCCGACCAGGCCGACCGCCGCCGGGGCGTGGATCGCACGCTCAACCCACCCGGGACGTTTTGGGAGTACAACGACGTGCGCGTGAACCTGCTGGCCTACGCCCTCGTCCACGTCTGGCGCCGCCCCCTCCCCCGGGTGCTCAAGGACGAGGTGATGGATCCCATCGGGGCGTCGACCACCTGGCGGTGGCACGGCTACGAGACGTCGTGGACCGTCGTGGACGGTCTGAGGGTGCAGTCGGTCAGCGGCGGGGGTCACTGGGGGGGCGGGTTCATCATCAGCACGCGGGACCACGCCAGGTTCGGCCTGCTCCTGCTACGCCGCGGTGCGTGGGGCGACCGGCGCATCCTGTCGGAGGCATGGGTCGCCCAGGCCTCCTCCCCTTCGGCCGTGCAGCCCAACTACGGGTTCATGTGGTGGTTGAACGGAGCGGAGTGCGGCATGTCGACGGCGGTGGGGTGCACCGAGGGGGCTGCGCGCATCTTCCCGGCGGCACCAGCGACGAGTTTCTTCGCCCTGGGGGCCGGGTCGACGAACGTGATCTTCGTGGATCCGGAGCATGACATCGTCACGGTCACCCGTTGGATCGACGGCGGTGAGTACGTGAATGGCTTCCTCGAGCGCGTGCTGGCCGCCGTGAACGAGTGATCACGGCCGGTCGAGCGGTATCTCCCAGCGTCCGGGCGGGTCCCCCGGCGACAACGTCGCCACGACGACGCCGTCGATGCGCACCTCGACGCTCGTGAGCCGGGACGGCACCGAGACGCGGTAGTCCGCCGTGGACTCGGCGGTGTTGGTGATCCCGAGCCCGCTCGGCAGCACCACGAGGGTCTCCCCCGCGCCCGCCACGACGGAAGCCGTTACCTCCCCGCCGTCGGACACCGACTCCACGATGAGCACCCCGTCCGGCTGAGGGGACCGGACCTCGACCGCGAACACGGGGTCCGCTGGTAGGAAGCGCACCGTGGACGGCGACTCGGTCCCCTGCTCCGGCGTCACCAAATCCTCCGCGGCGGGGTCGGACTCCTGGGGCGCGAAGAGCTCGACGACCCGTTGGACGCCCGTGGTGAGCCAAGCCCGCACCGGCTCGACCGTCAGGCCCACGGCGAGCAGCAGCACGACGCCGGCCGCGAGCTGCAGCCACACCCGTGCCCCCGAGCGACGCCCCCGGACGACGGACCGCTGGGGTGGCGCCAGGTCGGGCACCGGCGGCGTGGCCTCCTGCTCCAGCAGGTGGCTCAAGCGTGACGACACGGCTCGCAGCTCGTCGTACCGGGCCCGGGCCTCCGGCGACGACTCCAACAGCTCCAGCAGCTCGGCACGCTCCTCCGCCGACACTTCGCCGTCGAGCAGACGGACGAGGCGGCCGTCGAGCAACGACGGGGTGCTCTGCCCGGTGTCGTCCTTCATGAGGTGCCGGCCTCCTCCGGGCTCGTGGCGTCGGTCATGCCCTCGAGGGCCCTGGCCAGCTTGTCCAGGGCCCGAGCGATGAGCGTGCCGACCGATCCGGTGGTCGTGCCCACCGCTTCGGCGATCTCGCGATGCGCGAACCCTTCTTCACGCATCAGCAGGATCGCCTGATCGCGCTCCGGAAGCGCGCCGAGTGCCCGGCGGACGATGCTCTGCGACTCGGCCCGCTCCACCGCCCGATCCGGCAGGGGCGGTGGATCGGCCAACGCGCCGCGCCCGACCCCTTCGTGAAGCAGGCCGCTCCGTCGGGCGCTCTTCCTGCGGAGATCGCGAAGACGGTTCGTGGCGACCTGAAACAGCCAGGCCTTGAGATGGTCGTGCCGCCGAGGCGGCCGCTCGACGAGGCGCAGGAAGGTGTCCTGGAGAACGTCCGCGGCCAAATCGGGGTCTCCCGAAAGGCGCACCAGATACCGAAAGAGCCGCTCGCCATGCTCCCGGTAGAGCCGGTCCGGATCCAGAGCGCTCACACCCGCCTCCGGCGCCGCGCGCCGGACCGGGGAGCGTCTGATGAGTCCGGGTCGTTCGAGTGCGATGTCCACCGGCCCTCTTCGTCGCGATCGGATGGCAAACGCCCCACGGAGCTCCGCCGCCCTCCGACGACGTGCGCTCCGCACCTCCTGGCCCTGAAACGCGGGGCCACCCGGGCTTCTGACGAGTGCGCCGAGAGTCCGATCATCATGCGTTCGAAAGTACGCTGCCGACGCGCGACGGACAGGACGCCGTGGCACGCGGGCAACGTGGACGCGTGTGCGAGTGACCGAGTCCCGCCGTGGCCTGACGGAGGCACCGTAGGATGGCCGTTTGGCTCTAAGCTCGCGGGGTCCGAACGTCGATACCGAAGACGGGACCGCGTCCGGACCAGCCGCCCCGGTTTTCGGGTGGCGCGCCGACCGACCACCGACAGGGGGACTCCATAGAACACCTGCCGTTCCTGGGTAGCAGCGGCTTTCTGGCCACGGGCGTCGCGGGCGTCTTGCTGGCCGTGTTCGCGTACGTGCGGTACGGACACACACGGCTGGGCGTCGCCTCCGCGCTCGCGGGGCTGGCCGCGGCCATGTGGCTCGTTCCCTTCTCGTACATGCTCGACGGGGAGACGGCGGGCGAGGCACTGCGCTGGGCCAAGGTGGGCTACTTCGGCGTGCCGTTCATTCCGCCGGCCGTGTACCTCCTGGCGTGCGCGGTCCTCGGCATCCAGGATCGACGGCGCTCGGTGATCACGGCCACGTGGCTTCTCGGCGCCGCGTCCTGCGTGTGGGCGCAGTCCACCGATCAGCTCGTTACGGGCGTGCGGGAGTACGCCTGGGGCTTCTACCCTGCCTTCGACGTCCGCTCGGTCCCCTTCCTGATATTCACGTCGGGAGTGGTGACGCTCACCGTGGTGGAGTTCTTGCTGGCGCACGGCCACTCGGACTCACCTGGGTTTCGGGTGCGAGCACGCTGGCTCCTGTTGGCCTCCGGCCTGGCCTCAGCGGCGCTGTTGGACTTTCTCCCGAGCTTCGGGGTGGACGTTCCACCGAGCGGCTACCTGGCGGTCACGGCGTGCCTGGCCATTGTGCTCCTCGTGATCCGTCACCACCGCGTCGCGGAGTACACGCCGTCCTTCGCAGCCGAGGAGATCACGCGCACCATGGGCGATCTCCTCATCGTGTGTGACGGATCGGGCTACATCCGCGTGGTGAACGAGGCCACCGAGAAGACTCTCGGGCGCACGCGCACCGAGCTTCTGGGCCAGTCCATCCTGGTTCTCGCGGAGGATGGGTCGCACGCCGGAGAGGGCCTCGTCAGCCTCCGAGGCGAGGAGACCGTACGGGACGAGGAGATGGCCTTCCGCACGTCCGACACCCTCGCGTGGGTCTGATCCGAGCGGACCGGGGACAACTCGAGCAACTCATCATGAACCTGGTGGTCAATGCCCGGGAGGCCATGCCGTCGGGCGGCAGACTGTGCCTGCGGACCCGTGCAAGCAGCCTCGGCGAAGAGGCCGCAGCGCTGCTGGAAGTCGCCGACAAGGGCGAGGGGATGGACCCGGACACCCAGCAGCGCATCTTCGAGCCCTTCTTCACGACCAAGGAAGAGGGGACGGGTCTGGGGTTGGCTACCGTCTACGGGATCGTCCAAGGGGCCGGCGGCTCGGTGGAGGTCCGCAGCCAACCGGACCGAGGAACGACGTTCTCGATTCGGTTACCCGTGGTCCGCCTCCGACCCGAGGCAGACGCCCCCACGACGCCGCGCGCCACGGTGGGAGAGGAGACCATCCTGCTCGTCGAGGACGAAGCCATGGTGAGAGCCCTTGCCCGCAGGGTCCTAGAACGGCAGGGCTACCGCGTGTTGGAGGCACAGGCGGCAGATGAGGCCCGCAGGATCTTCGACGGACCGGATGGTCCCGAGATCGATCTCCTCCTGTCCGACGTCGTGATGCCCGGAAAGAGCGGGCCTGAGCTCGCCGTAGAGCTTCAGGGCCTCAGACCCGAGCTCAACGTGCTGTTCATGTCCGGCTACACCGGAACGCATCTCACACAGCAGGGCGTGTTGGCGGCGTCCACCGAGCTACTGCGAAAGCCGTTCCACCCGGACGCTCTGGTCAGGCGAATCCGTCGCATCCTCGACGGCCCGCCCACGCTGAGGGAATCCCTGGAGACTCCCCACGTCCACGAACCGCGCGCCTGAGCCGTCTCACGCCCATCTTGCAGGCGGTTGGCGATGTTGTAAGAATGAGGAGGGCCTCCCCCCACGGGACGCGCCGTCAGTCCCTCACTGACCGGCTTCTGCCTTGGGCGACGCCTCAGCCCGCCAGGCGTCCAGCTTCTCCTGTGCTCCCTCTGGCAAGAGTAGCTCGTCGGAGATGGCGGCGATCTCCTCGGCCTCCCGCCACCGTGCTTCGAGGGCCTTCAGCTCACCGTGGAGCGCCCGGCGTTCCTGCTCCTCGTGGAGGGCCATCTCGATGGCCAGCCGCGTGGGTTGGGGAAGCTTGGCGATCAGGCCGGCCTCCCGCTGGTGGCGCTTGGGTCCCATCTGGCTGACGGCCACCCGCATATCGGAGGCGGTCCGAAGGAACCTCTCGGGGTGACCCACCTCCTCGATCTGGCTGACCGCCTCCTGGACCACGGAGGACTTGGCACCGGCCCGATTGATGCGCGGCACGACGACCCCCACGAGACGGCGGGCCTCGGCCCCCTCGAAACGGTGGGTCGTCTTCCCTTTGTGCAAGGTCAGCGACCAGCTGTCGTCCTCCTCGCCCACCTCGAAACGGGTCTTCTGGAGCTCGGGAAGCTTGAGCTTGAGGACGCGCCCGTCGTCGGCGCGCACGGTTGCCAGTGTGCGGCCGTTGACCCAGAGGTTCACGAAGTTGCCCGACTGTCCGAGCAGCGCCGCGCTGATGGCACCCGTGGCGATGCCCCCGATGAGCACGCCGCCCACGACCACCACGCCGCCGGCACCGTAGAGCATGGCGCGCTTGCGGCGCCGGCCGAACTGGTCGCCGTACCGCCAGGCCGCGAACTCGTCCCTGCGGGGCTTGCCGATACGCACGAGCTCGAGGCCCTCCGGCAGCCGCGCCAGGCCCACCTGCGCGGTCGAGGCCCTCAGTCGGGTGCCCGCGTACAGCCGTTCACAGTCTTCGATCGCCTCCCACCGCTCCTCGATGGGAGAGAGGTTCCACCGCTCGCACCTCCGGCAGACGACCCAGAGCCGACCCCGCTCAGGGTCGAACGAGAGGCGGCGGCCCACCGGGAAGGTCTCCACCGCCTGGTTCTCACCCAGGGATCGGTTGCAGAACATGCAGGTGGAGAACATGGGAATCGTCCGCTGTTCGCTCGGTTTGTGGGGCCGCCCAGGGTACGCGCGGGAGCGCTCTTCCCTTCACTCGCCGTACCCCCCCCGGAGCCGGGTGGGTTCCCGCCTCCGCCGTCTTGTTGACACCCCCCGACGCCCGTATCCTTCCGGGAATCGTGCCTCCCGCGGACGCGGCCGGCCCAGGACTGTTCGACCCCCGTCGGCGTACCGGGTCCGCAGGGAGGCACACGCACGTCGCCACGCGGTATGACCCGACGGCGACGCCCGGGGTACACAGGGCAAGGCGTGCCGTGAACGGCACCCCAACGACACGGAAGACGGCATGAAGCCAACGGACGTCAGCGATCCGCGGTATTACCACAAGGTCGTGGACTGCCAATGGGGGTGTCCGGCGCACACGGATGTACCGGAGTACATTCGCCTCATCGCCCAGGGACGCTACGACGACTCCTACTGGCTGAACCGCAGATCGAACGTCTTCCCGGGCATCCTCGGCCGCACCTGCGACCGGCCCTGCGAGCCCGTGTGCCGCCGCACCCGGGTGGACGGCAAGCCCGTGGCAATCTGCCGCCTCAAGCGTGTGGCCGCGGATCTGAGGGACCCGTCCGAGAACCGCCTGCCGCCCATCCCCGAGGAGAAGAACGGCAAGCGCATCGCCCTGGTCGGAGCCGGTCCCGCGTCGCTCACGGTGTGCAACGACCTCATGCCTCTGGGATACGAGTGCGTGATCTTCGAGAAGCTGCCCAAGCCGGGCGGCCTCATGCGCACGAACATCCCGGCGTTCCGCCTTCCGGCCGAAGTGCTGGACGGCGAGATCGACATGATCCTGAACATGGGCGTGGAGATCCGCTACAACGCCGAGATCACGAGCATGCAGGCCCTGTTGGAGGAGGGCTTCGACGCCGTCTTCGTGGGCTCGGGCGCCCCCCGGGGCAAAGAGCTCGAGTTGGAGGGCCGCTGGGACGACCCCGAACACGTCCACATCGGCATCGACTGGCTCGAGTCCATTCACTTCGAGCACGTGGACTCGGTGGGCGAGAACCTCCTGGTCATCGGCGTGGGCAACACGGCCATGGACTGCTGCCGGAGCGCCCAGCGGATGGGGGCCACGAGCGTGAAGGTCATGGCGCGCAAATCCAAGGAGTACTTCAAGGCCTCGCCCTGGGAGCTCGAGGACGCGGAGGAGGAGCTGGTGGAGATCCTGGAGAACCACGCTCCCCAGAGATTCGTCGTGGAAGACGGCCGCCTCAAAGGCATGGAATTCGACCTCGTGACCTGGAGCCCGGGCCCCGACGGCCGGTTGGTCAGCGAATCCCACGGCACCACCTTCATTCCTGCAGACGACGTGGTTCTGGCCATCGGCCAGGACGCCGCCTTCCCTTGGATCGAGCGGGACATCGGCATCGAGTTCAACGACTGGGACATGCCTGTGGTGGACCGGACCACCTTCATGACCACCCTCCCCGGCGTCTTCGTCGGCGGTGACGCCGCCTGGGGTCCCGAGAACATCATCTGGGCCGTCGAGCACGGCCATCAGGCCGCCGTCTCCATCCACAACTACTGCCAGGGCGTTTCCCTGACGGAACGGCCGCCGTGGGGCCAGAACCTCACGTCGGCGAAGATGGGGATGCACGAGTGGACGTACAGCAACGAGTACAACCCGGCGGCCCGCAGCAAGATGCAGCACGTAGAGCTGGTGGAGCGGTTCAAGAAGCTCAGCGTCGAGGTGGAGCTGGGCTTCTCACCGGAGCAGACCGCCCTCGAGGTGGAGAGATGCCTCAACTGTGACATCCAGACCCACTTCACGGCCGACCTGTGCATCGAGTGCGACGCCTGCATCGACGTATGCCCGGTCCATTGCCTCGCCATCACCCCCGACGGCACCGAGGAAGAGCTGCGCGTCCGCCTCGACCCACCGGCCGACAACCTGGACCAGGACCTGTACGTGTCCGCGGCGCTGCCCCAGACCCAGCGGGTCATGATCAAGGACGAAGACGTCTGTGTACACTGCGGCCTGTGCGCCGAGCGCTGCCCTACGGCGGCGTTCGACATGCTGAGGTCGGAGCTGCTCATCACCTACGCCGGTGAGACACCGGTGCTGAGCCTGGAGGCCGGGTCCCTGACGTGAGCCAGATCAACGATTTCGCCTTCAAGATCGGGACGGTCAACGGCACAGGCTCGTCCAGCGCCAACAGCCTGATCATGCAGGCCATTTTCCGCATGGGGATCCCCGTCTCGGGGAAGAACGTCTTCCCCTCGAATATCCAGGGGCTCCCCACTTGGTACGAGATCCGCGTCAGCGGCGCCGGTCATACCGCGCGCACCCCGATCTTCGACCTGATCGTGGCCATGAATCGCGCGACGATCGAGAAGGACATCGCGGAGGTCAGGTCCGGGGGCTGGATCCTCTACGACAACTCCTGGCCTCTCGAGGACGAGCTGCTCAGGGCGGACGTTGGGTTCCTCGGCGTCCCGTTCGGCCGCCTGGGCGTCGAGAACTTCAAGGCCGTCCGCGAGCGGGTCCTGATGAAGAACATCTCCTATGCCGGCGCCATCGCCGCGCTGCTGGACATGGACACGGAGGTGATCCAGCAGATGATTCGGGAGAAGTTCTCCCGCAAGCCGGCGCTGATAGACTCGAACTACCTGGCCATCAAGCTGGGCTACGACTACGCCCAGGAGCACTTCGACTGCCCCTTGCCGATCCGGCTGGAGACGCTGGACAAGACGGGGGACCAGATCCTCATCGACGGCAACACGGCCGCCGCGCTGGGGTGCGTGTACGCCGGGGCGACGGTGGGGGCATGGTATCCCATCACACCGTCCACCTCGCTCATGGACGCCTTCACGGCCTTCTGCGGCCGGTATCGGACGGATCCCGAGACCGGCGACAAGCGCTACGCCATCGTGCAGGCCGAGGACGAGCTGGCCGCGGCCGGCGTGGTGATCGGGGCCGGTTGGGCCGGGGCTCGGGCATTCACGCCCACGAGCGGACCGGGGATCTCGCTCATGAGCGAGTTCATCGGTCTCGCCTACTACGCCGAGATCCCGTCCGTCTTCTTCAACGTCCAACGCACCGGTCCCTCCACGGGCATGCCCACCCGTACGCAGCAGGGCGACATCATGCTCTCGGCCTACGCCTCCCATGGGGACACGAAGCATATCGTGCTCTTCCCGGCGGATCCGCGCGAGTGCTTCGAGATGGCCGTGAAGGCGTTCGATCTTGCGGAGCGGTATCAGACGCCGGTGTTCGTGGTCTCGGATCTGGACATCGGCATGAACGACTGGATGTGCCGCCGCTTCGAATGGGACGACGACTATCGACCCGACCGAGGCAAGGTCCTCACCGCCGAGGAGCTCGAGTCCATCGACCGGTACTTCCGCTACGTGGACGTGGACGGGGACGGCATCGCCGCCCGAACCCTGCCCGGCGTCCATCCCAAGGGTGCCTACTTCGCCCGAGGCTCGGGCCACAACAGGCTGGGCGGGTACACGGAGGACTCGGACGAGTATCTGGAGGTCGTGAACCGACTCCGGGCCAAGGTGGACGGCGCGGCGGACCGGGTCGCCGCTCCGGTGGTCGAGACTCGGGAGGGCGCCACCATGGGCCTGATCACGCTGGGCGGTTGTGACGCCGCGGCCCGGGAGGCCGTAGAGCTGCTCGCCGCCCGGGGCATCGTCCTGGACTACCTGCGCGTCCGGGGCTTCCCGTTCCACTCCGCGGTCGCCACGTTCCTGGCGGAGCACGAGCAGTGCTTCGTGCTGGAGCAGAACCGGGACGGCCAGCTCCGCTCGTTGCTGATCCTCGAAGCCGCCGCCGACCCGGAGACGGTGCACTCGATCCGGTACTACGGCGGATTCCCCATGAGCGCCGCCCACGTCATCGACGGCGTCATGACGCAACGCTTCAAGCAAGGCCTCGAGCCCGTCGGACCGGAGGGCTCGCTGGTGGAGGAGGGCGCATGAGCCCCACGGTCAAGCCCAAGGTCCTGCATCCGGACATCGAGACCAACGCGGTCGGCCTCACGCGCCGCGACTACGAAGGCGCCATGTCCACGCTCTGTGCCGGGTGCGGGCACGACTCCGTGACGGCGGCTCTCGTCCAGTCGTTCTTCGAGCTCAACATCGAGCCGCACCGAGCGATGAAGCTCAGCGGCATCGGGTGCTCCGGCAAGACACCGACGTATCTCATGCAGGACGCCCACGGCTTCAACGGCGTCCACGGACGCATGCCCGCTCTGGCCACCGGCGCCAACGCGGCCCGCAGCGACCTGGTGTGCATCGGCGTCTCGGGAGACGGCGACTCCCTGTCCATCGGCCTCGGCCAGTTCTGTCACGCCATCCGGCGCAACGTGAACATGCTGTACGTCCTGGAGAACAACGGGGTCTACGGGTTGACCAAGGGTCAGTTCTCGGCGTCGGCCGACGTCGGGTCCAAGTCCAAGCGCGGGGACGTCAACACCCAGGAGCCCATCGACCCGATCCTACTGGCCCTCAGCCTGGGCGCGACGTTCGTCGGACGGTCCTTCTCCGGCGACAAGGCACACCTGCTTCCCTTGATCAAGGCCGCCGTGAGCCACAACGGGTTCGCGTTCCTCGACGTG
The DNA here is from genome assembly GCA_039589315.1 of Gemmatimonadota bacterium. GTDB lineage: Bacteria > Gemmatimonadota > Gemmatimonadetes > Longimicrobiales > Gaopeijiaceae > JBDHHQ01. The sequence goes on along the minus strand of JBDHHQ010000029.1, from coordinate 25,875 downwards.
ATCTCTCCGTGCGTCACCTTCAACAACCACGAGGGGTCCACGAAGAGCTACCTGTACACGCGCGAGCGCTACATGGACGTGGCGCCGGTGGACTTCGTGCCCATGAAGGACGAGATCACGGCCGACGTGGAGGAGGGCGCGCTGACGATCGTGCCCATGCACGACGGCAGCCTGGTCCGGTTCAAGCAGGTAGGGCCCGATTGGGATCCCACCGACGCCGCCGCCGCCTGGACCCGCTACCGCGAGCTGTCGAGGGACGGTGCCGTGGTGACCGGTCTCCTGTACCTGTCCGAGTCGGGAGACGACTACCACGGCCGGAACGGCACGGTGGACACGCCCCTCGTGGAGGTGCCCTTCGAGGAGCTGTGCCCCGGTTCCGAGGCCCTCTCGAATCTGATGGACCGGTACCGGTAGGCTTCATCTGGCCCCTCCGCACATACCGTCCAAGGGTGAGCCTGGTATTTATATCGTTCAGTATATATACTGCATCGTATAGATAGGCACCTGTCGAGGTGTGATCGGCGGGCCACTAGGCGCGCACACGAGCGCCGCAGGGGGTGAGGAGAGGAGGCCACGAAGATGCGTCCGACCCCGAGGACGCGTCCGCGGCGTACTTCCTCGGCCGGGCCCACCTCGAAAGCGTACGCCCAACAGCGGCTCGGCGAGTTCGATGGTGCCCGGCGAACCTTGGAGGTGCTGTTGGCGCGTTGGCCGGACGACCCAGGCGCCCGCTATCAGCTCGGCCGCAACGCGGCCCTGTCCGGCGACCGGCTCGACGAAGGCGAGCGGTACCTTCGCGAGTACATCGAGATGGGCGACCGCGGCCAAGGGAACCCCTCAGAGGCTGCCGCACGGTGGCGTCTGGCCCTCGTTCTGGAGCAACAGGGAAGGATCGACGAGGCCCTCCGGGAGCTCGAGGCTTCGCGGCAGCTGGACCCGGACTTCGAGCAGTCGGCCGACGACCTGGACCGGCTCAAGAAGGCCCGGTGCTAGCCGCCGCCGCGGCCGGGGCCCCCCGCTCGGGGAATGGCTGGCTCTGGGGATCCGAAGGGCGCGAGCCGACCACTCGACTCGAACGGGACGTGCACGTTGCCCAGAGGGCCGTCCGTCCGGACGAGTCCACGGACCCGATAGTCCACCTCGCCCCGGAGGAAGAGCGATCTCAGCGCCGCTCCGACGGCCGTGTAGTTGAATGGCAGATCGATCTCGATTTCGACCGTATCCTCCGGAGGCAGCACGATGCCGGCCTCCGTGACGCCTTCCCCCAGCAGGACCCAGCTCCCGGCGTCGGCGCTCGAAGCCACGTCCACGGCGTAGTCGACGTTGTGGAGCCGGATGCCTCGAGTGTTCGGATTGGCGACCCGCAGGGAGACTCGGGCCTCTCCGGCCGTGAGTCCCAGGGCCCCGACCCGGACCCGGACGATGTCCACGGACGGCGGCTGGAGGCCGGAGGCGCACGCCCCGACGGCCCCGATCGTGACGGCCAAGCCGGCGATGGCCGTGACGGTGGGTCCCAGGCTCCGCTCCCGCCGGTGGGGCGGGCCGTCACCGGTCATGGGACCTCCGTCAGCCCCCGACTACGACCCCTTCCGTGTCGCCGCCACGTAGCTGCCGTCGTCCATATGGATCATGACAAGCGTGTTCGTGGTCTTGCAGATGGGACAGAAGGCGTGGCCCTCATCCAGGACTTCGAGATCCGCCACATTCTCACAGCCATCGCACAGGGCGTGCACCGTGTGCCAGGGTTCGGTCCTCGGCTCCTCGCTCCGCGCCAGGCGTACCCCCATCACGAGGGCGGGTAAACCGGACAGCGGACACACGTCGCCGGTACACGACTGCCCGAAGTCGAGACACACGAGTTGGCTGTCGTCGGGCAGATTCGCGTGCCCCCCGTATGAGGCCTTGGTGAGAACGAAGCGGACCTGCTTCTCGCATTGGGAGCAGTAGGTGTGCCGTTGTTCTTCCATCTCGTCCTCCTTACAGGTCCGTTTCCGACTTCCGAACGTCCGGTCTGCCGGTGTCGCCGCGACGTTGGCCGGCGAGTGATCCGGCGCTCCTGCCTCTGGCGAATCTCGTTGGGCGATCCTCACGTGCCACTACCGGCGATCCGCGCTATCCGTCTCCTCCAGCTCGCACGTTCCCACGGTGCAGCTCCCGCAGCTCCCCGAACAACCGGGGCGGTGCTGGATCCAGGCGAAAGCCACGAACAGCCCGGCCATGACCACGATGCTTCCGAGCGCGGCAATCATGTGCTGAACAGACCGGCGAAGCCTTGGAACGCGAGCGAGAGCGTGCCAGCAATGATGAGCACGAGCCCCATCCCCTTCGCCAGAGCCGGCACGCTGGCCAACTCCGACGTCTCCCGGATCGACGCCATGAGCACCAACGCCAGAGTCAGACCCAGACCCGCACCGATGGCGAAGAAGAGTCCCTCGAGCAGCCCGTACCCCCGGTTGGTCTGGAAGATGGCGAGACCCAGGATCGCGCAGTTGGTCGTGATCAGCGGCAGGTAGATCCCCAGCTCCCGGAAGAGGGCGGGGCTCACCTTCTTGATGGTCATCTCCACGATCTGCACCAACGACGCGATCACCACGATGAACGAGATCAGCCGGAGGTACGGGGCATAGGACAGCACGAACGTGTTCAGCACCCACGCGACCAACGACGTGATGACCAGCACGAAGATGTTGGCGCCGCCCATCCTGAGGGCCGTCTCCACCCTTGCCGAAACCCCCATGAACGGGCAGAGGCCGAGGAAGAGGGCCAGCGTGAAGTTGTTGACCAGCATGGCCGAGACGAGGATCCAGAAGAGGTCGCCCATCACGCTGCGCTCCTCTCGGTCTGCGCCCCGACGCCGTGGGGCCACTCTCTCACCGCCGGCTGCTCCTTCCGGGTCCGCCACCAGCCGAACCCCAGCAGAATGAAGCCCAGCGTGAAGAACCCGCCCGGCGGCAGGATCATGATGATCCACGGCTCGTAGTTGGCGCCGAACAAGGGGACGCCCAGGAACGACCCGTTGCCCAGGACCTCCCGGATTCCGCCCAGCATGACCAGGGCAACGATGAAGCCGACGCCGGTCCCCACCGCGTCCAGGAGCGCCCTGCCCACGGGCCGCTTCGAGGCGAATGCCTCCTGGCGGCCCAGGATCATGCAGTTCACGACGATCAGCGCGATGAACGCACCGAGGGCCTTGTGGATGTCGGGCACGACGGCCGCGAGCACCATGTCCGCGATGGTCACGAAGGTGGCGATGATCAGGATGTAGGCGCTGATCCGCACCTCGTGGGGGATCACGTTCTTGAGGAGCGACACCAGCAGGCTCGAGCCCAGCAACACGAAGAACGTGGCCAGCCCCATGGCCAGGCTGTTGGCCACCGTGTTGGTCACGGCCAGCGCCGGGCAGAGGCCCAGGAGCTGGACCAGGACCGGGTTCTCGCGCCACACTCCCCGGAGCAGGTCGTACGACGGCGTGGTGGGTCTCATGGGCCGCCTCCGTCGCCGCCGGTCGGTGCGGCGCCGTTGGCCCCGGAGCGGCTCGCTCCCTGGCCCTCCGGCCCCAAGCGCGGAGGGGGCCCGCCGCTGTCGCCCACGGATTCGTCTCCCATCAGCTCCTCTTGGGACTCTGCCGCCCTCGCCCAGGTGGCCGCCGCGTATGCGCGGAGCTCCGGCGCCAGCTCGTCCACCCGTTCGTTGATGATGGTGATGATGGTCCGGGACGAGATCGTGGCGCCCGTGATCATGTCGATCTCGTGGGGGTCGCCGGTCCCTGCGCCGGCTTTGACGCCGAGGAGCGGCGCCAGCACGCCCGCGAAGCCCCCCACGAACGAGGAGTCCTTCTCGATCTTGTCGCCCAGACCAGGCGTCTCCTTGCTCTCGAGGACCTTCATGCCGAGAACCGCGTCCGTGCTGGGGTCGAAGCCGAAGATCAAGCGGATCACGTCCTGGAAGCCGGGCTTGGCTCCCGGAATGGCCACGCCCACCGGTTGGCCGCCCGCGTCGTAGCCCACGAAGACTCGCTCCACGGCCAGGGAGTCCACGCCGGACGGGAGCTCAGCCGTCAGGGCCCCGTCCACGACGAACAGGGTCTCGTACCGCTCCGGACCACTCAGGACCTCCTGGATGGCTGCCTCCAGGACTGCCGCCTGGTGCGCGAGGATGCGGGGCTGGGTCCACTGGTGGACCATCACGAGCAGCAGGCCGGCCAGCGCTCCCGCCACGCCGAGCGTCCCGAGCAGCCGCAGCGCAGGGGGGTCGTCCCGCTCGGGGGGTGGCGGCGGTCCACCGGCGTTCTCGCCCACCGTTGGGAGCGTGCGCTCGCTCATGCGGCAGCCTCCCCGACCCGGGCCTCTCTTCGTGGGTGCCCGAACACCCGGGGCTGGGTCGCGCGGTTGATGAACGGAACCAGGGCGTTCATGAACAGGATGGCGTACATGACGCCCTCGGGCAGACCACCCCAGACGCGGATCACCACGACGAGCACGCCGATCCCCAGACCGAAGATCCAGGCTCCGGCGTTGGTCACGGGCGACGTGACCATGTCCGTGGCCATGTAGACCGCGCCCAACATCAGCCCGCCGGAGAACAGCATGAACCCGGCTCCCTGGAACCGGGCAGGGTCGATCAGGTGGAGCGCCTCGGACAGCACCGCCACGGTGGCAAGGATGCTCACAGGGATCCGCCAGTTCAGGTGCTTGCGGAGCGCCAGATACGCGCCGCAGACCAGAATCAACAGGCCGGCAGTCTCGCCCAACGAGCCGCCCGTTGTGCCCATCATCAAGCCCGGCAGCTCGGTGGACGCCAGCTCGAACTTCCAGGCGCCCAGCGGGGTCGCGGCCGCCACGCCGTCGGGAGGCGCCGGGCTCATGAGCGGCAGCGCGAAGTTGTCGCCTCGGAGCGCGCTCCAGCGCCCGTCCGTGGCGGGCCAAGTGGTGATGGCGATGGGGAATGCCGCCTGGAGGAAGGCGCGTCCCACCAGAGCGGGGTTGAACACGTTCTGTCCCAGCCCGCCGAAGAGCAGCTTCCCGAACCCCACGCCGAACACTCCACCCAGGAACGCCATCCACATGGGGATGCCCGGCGGAAGGGTGAGCCCCAGCAGGAGACCGGTGATCACGGCGGAGCCGTCGCCGAGCGTTCCGGCCCGACCGAACAGGCGCTCCGTCACCAGCGCACCCGCGGTGGCGGCGCCGATCACGAGGATCGCGCTGGGACCGAAGAACCACACCGCTGCCGCCACGACCGGTACGAGGCTGCCCACCACGGACCACATGATGCCGCCCGTTGTGTCAGGAGCCTTAAGATGAGGTGAGGCAGTAAGTTCAAGTCGAATATCTCTCATGCGACTTGAGCCTTGTGCCGGCGAAGGGCGGTCTTCCCCAGCGCAAACATCTGTGACAGGGGGATGTTGGAGGGACACACGTAGGAGCAGCACCCGCAGAGCATGCAGTCCATCAGGTTGGCCGCTTCCATCTCGGCGTACCGGCCCACCTGCGCCAGCGAGCCCAGAAGCTGCGGATTCAGAAAGATCGGGCAGGCGTCGAGGCAGTGCCCGCACTTGATGCACGGATATGAGTGCTTGGGCTTGACCTCGGCGTGGGTGAGGACCACGACGCCTGTCGTCCCCTTGATGACGGGCGCGTCGAGATCCGGCTGGCACGCCCCCATCATGGGTCCCCCGAGGACCAGCTCCGCGGCGTCGTCGGTGAGGCCTCCGCAAAAGTCCAGCAGGTCCCGGAGCTTGGTGCCCACCGGAACGATGAGGTTGGACGGCCGGCGCACCCCCGGACCGGTGACGGTGACCACGCGCTCGATGAGGGGATAGCCAGTCTCGAAGACCTCGGCGATGGCCGCGATGGACCCGACGTTCTGCACCACCGTGCCGACATGGGCCGGCAGCTTGCCCGACGGAACCTCGAACCCGGTCACCGTCTCGATGAGCATCTTCTCGGCGCCCTGTGGATACTTTACCGTGAGGGGGAGCACGGTGACGTCCAGATCGTCGGTCTTCGCGGCGTTCAGCGCCTCGATGGCGTCGGGTTTGTTCTTCTCGACGCCGATGACCACGCGCTCCACCTGCAGCGTGTGCATCATGACCCGGATACCGAAGTGGACCCGCTCCGGGTACTCCACCATGACCCGGTGGTCCGTGGTCAGGTAGGGCTCGCACTCGGCGCCGTTCACCAGGAGCAGGTTCACGTCCACCCCCTCGGGGGGCAGCAGCTTCACGTGAGTCGGGAACGCCGCCCCGCCCAGCCCCACCACGCCGGCGTGCTGGACGGCATCGACGATCTCCTTGGGCGTGAGGCCCTCGTAGCGGGGGACGATGCGGGGCCGGGGAATCTGGGGAGAAAACGGCTCGACCCGGATGCGTACCGTCTCCTCCATGCCACCGCCGGGGTGGGGCCACCACCCCACGTCGGTCACCGTCCCCGCCGCCGATGCGTGGATGGGCACCGAGATGAAGCCCTGGGGCTCGCCGATGAGGTCTCCCCGCTCCACGCGGTCGCCCTTCTTGACCAGCAACCGGGCCGGCTTCCCAGCGTGCTGCCTCAGAGGCAGGTGGATCTCGTCGGGAAAAGGCATGCGCCGGATCGGCACCGACTCGGTCAGCGACTTGGAGTCGGGCGGATGCACGCCGTGCCGGAAGGTGAAACGACCGAACATCACCGGGTTTCCCACAAGACGCGCTGGACCACCGCGCCGCTCCTCGCGGAGGCCAGGCCCAACCGCGTCATCAGGATCTCCGGACGGACGACCGGGGGTCCGCTCGGCATCCGGCGCCTCGGCCTCATCAGTTGAAGGGCTTCGCCCGCTCGATCCACTTCTCCAGATCCCTCTCCTTCGGATTCAGGGGCGTGCCGGGGTGGATGATGCCGGCCGGGCACAGCTCCGCCGCCTTGACGATCTCGGCGAACGTGCCGGCCCGGGCGTCCTTGATGTACGCCTGCTTGTTGTCGTCGTATGCGAAGAGCTTGCGGTTGATGTTCGTGCACTCGTTGCAGCTGGTGCACAGGGCCGTGTCGACGTACGGCTCCATGGCCAGCGCTTCCTCTTCCTCCTCCTCCTCGACCACCGGTGCCGCAGGGGCGGCCGCTCCTGTGGGCCGCGCCTCCACCGGCGGCGCGGCCACGGCCGTGCCACCCCCGTTCCCTTCGGGCCCGGCCCCCAGCGCCACGCCACCGAGCATGGCAGGATCCACCTGCACGGGCGGGGCGCTGGCCGCCTCGTTCAGGACCTCCTCGATGGTCCGGTTCCGGCCGGCCCGCAGCAGCCCTTCGGCCAAACGGTGGGCGATCAGCGACGGATAGCTGGCCTTGAGCTCGGCCATCTTGGCCTCGTACTCCTGGCGCAGGGCCTCGGCCTTCCGGTCGAACTGGTCCTCCATGTCCTGGCCGAGTCGGTCCTTGACCCACGGCGCGACCTCCAGACCGGCGAGCTCCTTCATCTGGGACCAGAGAAGCTGCCGGTCCTCGGCCAGCTCGATCATCTCGAGAGAGCTCGCCAGACGGTCGAGCTTCCGGTCCTCGGCCAACGTGTAGATGAAGGGGGTCTTGCCCACCCGGTCGTCGGTCGACATCTCCACGAACTCGGCAAAGGGCACCAGGTCGTCGGCGTCCTTGACGGGCCGGAAGTGCTTCTTGAAGCGGCCCTCGGTGGCCGCCCAGTCACCCGTGGTGAGGGGCAGCTCCATGGCCTGCTCCGCCCCGTCCTCGTCCACGTACTTCAGCTCGTAGGTGGGCCAGTCGTCTTCCACCTCGGGGTTTCCGTCCAGGCTGATGCAATCGGCCAGGGCCTGACCCGCGTCCGGGTCGAACGTCATGAACGGGAACGCACGGCTCTCCAGCGCCAGGCGCGCGGAGTGGGGTGCCCACTCGTCCGCCACGCCGTGCTCCACCGGGCAGGGCGTGTAGATGTTGAAGACCGCCGGACGCTTGGAGTTGAGTCCGTGCAGGATGCCCTGCATCATGTGCGAGGGAGACGCCTGTGACGTCTGGAGCACATAGGCGCCCCGGTGCGCCAGGGCGATGAGGGACAGCTCCTTCCGCGTCTCGGTCTTGCCGTGCTGTACCTTGCCGAACGCGGCCATGTCGGCCACCTGTCCCGTAAAGCCGCTCGTGCAGGACTGCCCCCCGGTATTCGAGTAGACCTGGGTGTCCAGCACCACGACCCGGATCGGCTTCCCGGACGCCAACAGGCGAGACAGGTTCTGGAAGCCGATGTCCAGCATGGCCCCGTCTCCGCCCATGGCCAGGATGGGCGGGCAGAGCTTGAACTCCTCATCGCTGAACTGGTGCCAATCGAAGGTGGCGAGGAAAGGCTCGTGCTCCTCGGCGTCGTAATCGTCGTCAGCCAGGAGCTCGGCCCGACGCACCGACACGAAGTTGTCGCCCATCTTGCGCATGTGGCCTTCGAACAGGCCGATGGCGATGGAGGGCGCGTCCTGGAAGAGGTGGTTCACCCAGGGGAAGGGGTACGGGTTGTACGGATACGTGCTCCCCCACACGGACGAGCAGCCGGTGGAGTTGCTCATGCCCATGGGCGCCCGACCCTGGCCCCCCGGTCCCTCCTCGTACCGCCACTTCAGGTCCTTCAGCTCGTGGATCGCCTTGTTGAGGAGTTGGATGCGCTCCCGCGCCTCCTCGGGCAGCTCCACGTCCACGTGGGCTTCCCGGTCCGCCTCGTCGAGGTTCGCGTGGGCGGCCAGCAGGTCCCGGGCCTTCCCGTCCAGCGTCTCGATCAGACCGTCGATCCTCTCGACGAACTTCTCGACGCGGGGGATCATCAGCCCCTCGATCGTGGAGACCAGGATGTGGACGGCGGTCTTCTCGCCGCAGCCCATGCAGGCGCCGTCGCCGCCGGCCATCGATTGGTAGTTCTTCTTCTTGAGAAGCAGGGACGAGAGGACACCGATGCCGTCGTCGAGGTTGGAGATGTTGACGTAGCGGTCGTCCGTGTCCGGTAGATACTCCCACATGCCCCAATTGCGGCGGAGCCGGTCTACGATCTCCTCGTCCTGGCGCACGGTGATCAGGGCGTTCTCGGGACAGACGTCCACGCAGATGTTGCAGCCCTTGCACGCCTCGGGGTTCACGGTGATGGACAGCAGCCCGCCCGTGCCCTTCTCCCGGGATTCCGGCACGTCGAAGAACGGCCGGGTCTTGGCCAGCGGGAACTCGGCGATGTGCGGGAAGACCGCGCTGAACTCGTCATCGAGCGTCTTCGTCCGCTCCGCGTCCCAGCCGAGCTTCGGGACCACGTTCTCGTACGCCGACGACAGCACGTCACCGAACGTCGTGAACGGGACGCCCTTCATGATCTTCCTGGACTCGCGGGCCAGGTGTCCGGCAATCTGCGTGAGGCGAGGGTAGGAGCGCCCGTTGGAGGCAGCGACGATGGCCGCGTCCAGAACCTCCTCCACGGTGTTGACCACACCGGGGATCGCCGCGTCGGGGCACTGCATCCAGCACTGGCTGCAGCCCGTGCACTTCTCCGCGATGAAGTCGGGGACCTCGAAGCGGATGTTGGTCATGTCCCGCACGGAGCTCGTGGCGGCAGGTATCGCGCTGATCGCCGCGAACGGATCGGCGATCACGTCGTTGCCGGTGGTGGCGCAATACGCGCACACCTGCTCCCAGAACCGTCCGGGATTGCCCACGCCTGGCTGGGCCTCGGGAACGTCCAGCGCATGGGGGATCACCGGCATGACGTGGGCGCCTGGCTCGTCCTGACCCACGTCACCCAGGGGCACCTCCCGGAGCTCGTCGTAGCCCCGCCGGATCACCCGGACGTTATCCTCCACCACCCGTTCGCCTCGGTGGCCGAACTTGTGTTGGATCTGTGCCCGGATCCCCTCGAACAGCTTGTCCTCGTCCAGGCCCTCGCGCTCGGCGAGGGGCGACGCCTTGAAGAACGATCCCAGGAACGCGGTCCCCTGCATCCGGTACCGGAGATCCGGGTCCGACGCCTCCTCCACGGCGATCTTGAAGGCGTCCAGCGTGAAGACCTTGATGTTCCGCTCCACGATGGTCCGGCGCGCCTCGGCCGGGAACGTCTCCCAGAGCTCGCCGGGCTCCTGGTCGCTCTGAATGACGAAGACCCCGCCCTCGGCGAGCCCGCTCAGGGGGTCGCCGTTCTTGAAGACGTTGGGGTCGGGCGAGAGCACCAAGTCCACATGCTTGAGCTCGGCGTTGATCAGGAGCTCGTCCCGAGACAGGGTCGCGTAGAAGTTGGTGGGTTGGCCCTTCTTCTCCGAGCCGTACTTGGGGTTCGCCTTGATGTTGAGCCCCAGGAGCTCGAACGCCGTCAGGGCGATGTTCTTGCCCATGGTTATGGCGCCCCAGCCGCCGATCGAGTGGATGCGGATGGATATGGAGTCGTCGGGCATGAGGTCCAGATCGCCCACCGAGTCCAGCGCCAGGCCGGCCAGATCCGGATAGGCCTGCAGAAGCTCCTCTTGCCAGATCTGGAGCTTGGGCGCCCGGGTCTTCTTCTCGACGAAGTCGATGCCCAGGTAGAAGTGACGGCGGTGCTGGCCGTCGGGTAGCATGTTGTTCACGGCCGCCACCAGGTCCCCCGCCTGCAGGTCCCGGCTACCGAACCCGAAGCCCCCCTCGTAGAAGTCGGGCATGTCGTCGGGAGCGACGGGCGCGAGGCCCGTGAAGGGCGTCGTGGCTCCGGGGCGGCCGTTTCGCGTCCCGGCACGCCAGTTTTCCATGCCCTGGGTCATGGCCGCCCGGATCTCGCGAAGGAGCGGCCCGTCGACCGCCAGGGGTTGGTCGGCGCGCTCCAGGACGGTGACGGCCTTCCGGCCCTTGAGCAGCGCCGTGACGAGGTCGGCCGGGAAGGGGCGGAACATGGTCAGGTTGAGGACACCGATCTTGAGGCCCCGTGTCTCCCTCAGGTACTTGGCCACGGCCTCGGCGTTGGTGACCAGGGTGCCCTGACCCGCCAGCACATACTCCGCGTCGTCCAGCATGTACCCCGCTGCCCGGGCGTACCGGCGACCGGTGAGGGCCGCGTACTCCTCCATGGCCTGGTCGGCGAGGTGGACCACATGGTCGAAGTAGAAGGGCCGCTGGGCGGCCACGCCCTGGGCGTAGGAGTCCTGGTTCTGGACCACGCCGAACATGCTGGGATAGTCCAGGTCGAAGAGCTCGGGGATGCGTCGCCGTGTCTCACCGAAGACCATCCGTTGGGCCGGAGTCGGCGACTCGATGACGTCCGAGGGGTCGCCCAGGTACTCCTTGACGAGCGCCCGCTCCGGCAGCCGGAGCGACTCGATGACGTGGCTGGTGAGGAACCCGTCCTGGGCGCTCACGCCGGGCGTCAGCGAAAGCTCGGCGATCCGGTGGGCGATCAGGGTCAGGTCGGCGGCCTCCTGGACGTTCTTGCTGAAGAGCTGGAAGAACCCGGTGTCGTCGATGGCGTGGTAGTCGTCGTGGCCGGCGTGCACGTTCAGGGCGTGCTTGGTCATGGCCCGGGCGGCCACGTTGAGCACGTAGGTGAGCCGCTTCCCCGCGGCCGCGTACAGCGACTCGTGCATGTAGGCGATGCCCTGGCCGCTGGAGAAGTTCGTGGCCCGCAGACCCATCATGCTCATGCCCGCGGTGACCGCTGCCGCCGCGTGCTCGCCCTCCGGCTCGAAGAAGATGAGCCGCCGTCCGTTGACGTTCGTCTTGCCGGCGGCCACAGCGGCGGCCCACCCCTCACCCATCTGGGTCGAAGGTGGCGGTCTCCATGGACACGACGGCGTCGCTGCCGTCCATGGCCTCCAGGGTCCCGGGGTACTTCGGGGACTCGGGCGTCTGTGTCTTCTTCTTCATGATCATGTCGGCTGGGTCTCCACCAGGTCTGCGCCAGCGAATGTCTGAGCTCCCTCGACCCACACGATCGCGTCGGTGGGGCACCGGGCGATGGCGTCGGGGTTGGCGAGCTCCACCTTCTCATAGTCGATCACGGCCAGGCCCTGCTGCATCTCGATCAGGCCCGGTGCGGCGTCCGCCACGCAGCGGCCGCACGCGTTGCACGCCACCGAGCAAAGGTCGGTGGCGGCGTCTCCCTCCAACAGGTTCTTGCACTGGACGATCAGGTGATGGTCCAGCGGCATCAAGACGAACAGGTCCAGCGGGCAAGCCACGACGCAGTCGTTGCACGCGGTGCACTTGTCCGGGTCCACGAGGGGCAGGCCGTGGGGCGTCATGTGGATGGCGTCGAAGTCGCACACTACCGCGCAATCGGCCAGGCCCACGCAGCCCCAGACGCAGCCCTTCCCACCGCCGCTGACGGCGACCGCCGCCGCGCAGCTCTCGACCCCGTAGTAGTCCGCCTTCCGCAATGCCACGTCGGAGCCACCCGCGCAAAGGAGCCGGGCCACCCGCCTGTTCGCCTCGCCGGCCTCGACGCCCAGATAGGCCGCGAAGTCCTCCACCTCCGGAGCTCCCATGACGGTGCACCCGGCGGGCACGGCCTCACCCGAGATGTTCGCCTCGGCGAAGGCCCGGCAGCCGGCGAACCCGCATGCGCCGCAGTTGGTCCCGGGCAGCAGCTCCACCGCCTCGTCGATGCGCGGGTCCTCCCACACCTTCATCTTGCGGTGCGCCAGGGCGATGAGGGCCCCGAAGGTGAGACCCACGCCTCCCAGGATCGCGACCGAAGTCAGGATGGCGGTCGGTTCCATGATCGGCCCCCGTCAGTCGACGGGCAGCTGGGCCTGCTGGAGCAGCCAGCCGGCCAGGCGGTCCGCGGGCGTGGATTCACCCCCCAGGGGCCCTTCGGCACCCGCCGCGCCGGCAGCCACGGGACCCGCAGCCGCACCTGCCGGGGCCCCTCCCCGAACCAACGCCTCCAGGTGTGCCAGGTCCTGTGCCTGCTGGAAGACCGAGAGGGGACCTACGGGCGCGAGCGCGTCCGGATCCGCTGCCTCATGCACGGTGAGTCGTGCGCCGTAGCTCGCTCCCGCCGCGGGATCGTGGGTGAAGCGAGCGGCGCCCTCGGGCATCACCGCCGCCACGACCGGTCCATCGAAGGCCATGGCGGCGGCCAGCCCCGCGGCCTCCGTCGTCTGCACGACGAACACCCCCGGAGCGATCAGGCGTGCCAGTGGCGCGGGCGGTGTCTTCCCCTCCACCACCAGCACGATCTCGAGCCCACCCTCCAGGAACTCGCCCAGGCCACCGACGACGAGGTCCTCACCCCTGACCTCGACGACCAGGGGAGGCGCCATCTTCCTCTCCGAGCGGCCCCAACGGCGGGCCGGGAAGCCGTGGGTGAAGTCGGCGGGGTCCAGAGGCTCCGAGCGGCCATCCCTGGCTGAGGCGACGACCCGGATCATTCCGAAGGCGCCGCCCACCGTGGCCAGGGCATGGGCCACCGTATCCCGGAGGTCCCCCCCGGGGGGGACCTTGGTGCGGTAGAGCTCGTCGCCTCGGACCTCCAGGGCCTCGAGGTGGGACAGGGCCTTCTCCACCCGGTGCAGGCGCTCCGCGTCGAGGGTCTCCGGAACGGTCAACAGGCTCGCGAAGCGGGCGGGGTCGATACGTCCCGCTCCGAAGGCACCGAGCTGCGCCGCCACTTGGGGGGATCGGTCGCCGGCCGGCGCGCGATGTCCGGCCAGGAAGCCGCGGACATCTTCCACGGCTCGGACCAGAGCGGATTGGAACTCCTCCATTCGGTCCCGGACCACCTCCCGGACCCGGTCCACGGGTGCTCCCTCAGATGGCATAGCGGTCCAGCTCCGCGTCCAGGATGGCCATCTTCTCCTCCACCGTGTGGGCGGGCACGTGGCGTCTGTCCTCGTAGGTCTTCAGGGCGTCGTTCCGGTAGAAGACGCCCAGCCTGAGCTTGCTCTCGTCCCCCGCCAGGCGTCGGGCCTCGTCGATGTTCGACGGATCGTGTTGGAGCCGGTCCTTCCACCGCTTCGCCAGCTCCGGCACCTCGACGCCGTCCGGGTGAACCAGCATCTGGACCGCATCCGGGTTCTCGATCTCCTCGGTGAACATGTCGTCCGTGAAGTGAGGGCACCGCTGCATGATCCGGACAAAGGAGAAGCCCGGGTGCTCGTACGCCGCCTCGATCGTCGTCTGGAGGTGTGGGGGGATCCACTCGGCGGTCTGCGCCACGAACGAGGCGTTGGAGATGCCGAGGCTGGCCACCACGGGGTTGATGGGGGGCAGATAGCTCCCGTGGGGCTGCGTGTTGGAGGCGTAACCTTCGGGCGTCGTGGGCGACGTCTGCTTCTTGGTCATCCCATAGATCTGATTGTCCAGGAGCAGGGCGACCATATCCACGTTGTAGCGCATGGCGTGCACCCAGTGCCCCGCGCCGATGGACATGCAATCCCCGTCGCCCATGACGACGAACACGTTCAGCTCCGGCCGGTGCAGCTTGACCCCCGTCGCGATGGGCAGGGCACGGCCGTGGATGCCGTGGAAGCCGTACGTGCTCATGTAGTGGGGGAATCGGCTGGAGCACCCGATCCCCGACACGAACACCGTCTCCTCGGGCCGCAGGTTGTGATCGGCCAGGAGCCGCTGCATGGCCGACAGCACCGAATGGTCTCCGCAGCCGGGACACCAGCGGGCAAGGCCGCCCTCGTAGTCGGACCGACTGTACTCCAGCTCCTCGTCGTCGGTCAGGTGCATCAGCGAGCAAGCGTGACTCACGTCGTTCCTCCCTGTGGCATCTTCTGCCGGATGGCCTCGTGAATCGCTCCGGGGCGCAGGGGCTCTCCCAGGACGCGGGTCCAACAGTCCACGTCCACCAGCGTTTGAGCGCGGAGCAGCCAGGCCAGTTGGCCCATGCGGCGGTTTTCCTCTGTAATGTAGGGGTCGCCGGGCTCGTCGCTGTAGTTGATCTCCACGGTCATGACCTTGCGGAACCGCTTGAAGATCCGCTTGAGGCCAGGCTCCAGCGGCGACAGGAAGCGGAGGTGCAGGCTCGACACCGACAGCCCCTCGCGCCGCGCCCGTTCCACGGCTTCTTCGATGGCCCCCTTGGTGCTCCCCCATCCCACGACCAGCAAGTCGCCCGTCTCGTCCCCGTGCACCACGGGCGGTACGAGGGTGTGCTGAAGCACGGCCAACTTGCGGCTGCGCATGGCCGAGGATCGTTGAACGACCTCGGACGTGTAGGCCACCTTGCTGCGCTCGTCATGGGCCAGTCCCGTCACGGTGTGCTCCCCGCCCGGCTGGCCGGGTATGAACCTCCTGGAAAGGCCGGTGCGCTCGTCCCAGTCGTAGGGGCTGAGTCCCTGGGCGATCGGGCTCATGTCCGGGGAGGAGGCGTGCCACGCCGGCGCCAGCTCCGGACGGGGGAACGGCGCTACGCCGGTCGCCAGGTTCGCGTCCGACAGCACGATCACCAGGGCCCGGAACGTCTCCGCGATACGGCGGGCCGTGATCATGGTGTGGAAGCACTCTTCGATGGTCGCCGGCGCGATGATCACGTGGGGCGCGTCACCCGGCTGGCCGAACAGCGCGGCGAGCAGGTCGGACTGTTCGACCTTGGTCGGGAGCCCGGTGCTGGGGCCGCCTCGCTGCACGTCCACCACGACCAGCGGAAGCTCGGTCATGACGGCAAGGCCCAGAAACTCGGTCTTGAGAGCCAGGCCGGGGCCTGACGTGATGGTGAACGCGACCTTGCCGCTGTAGGAGGCCCCGAGGGCGACACCGGCGGCCGCGATCTCGTCTTCGGCCTGGTGGACGACGCCGCCGAAGCTCTCGAACACCACGCCCAGGTGATGCGAGACCGAGCTGGCCGGCGTGATGGGATACATGGCCGCCAGCTCCATGCCCGACGCGATGGCGCCCATGGCTATGGCCTGGTTGCCGTTCATCACGACCTTGGGCTCCTCGCTGGGCACCGCCGGCACGTTGACCCGGAAGTCCAGGTAGCTCTTGGCCCACTCCCGGCCGAGCTCCAGCAGCTTGACGTTCCGCTCGGTGACGGCGGGGGCCTTCTTCCGGAAGGCGAAGGCGATCTGGTCCCGGATCAGCTGAACGTCGCGATCGAAGATCTCGGCGAGCATCCCGAGGACGAACATGTTCTTGCCCAGGCGCGGATCCTCGACCTCTTTGACGCACTCCTGATACATGGGCACTTCGATGATCCGGTAGTCCGCCTGGGACAGCTCTTCCCGGGCCTCCTTCCATTCCGCCTGGATGGCCTCGTCCGGGTGGGTCGCCCACATGTTCTCGAGGAGGACGATCGCGTCGTCCTCCAGCGCACCCAGGCGGTGCCGATGGAGCAGCACCTGCTCGTTGAAGGCCACCACCAGGTTGGTGCGGTCACCCCAGTTGGTGACGGGTCCGGTGCCGATGCGGATCCGGTTGCCGCTGGCCCCAGTCGGGTTGCGGGGCGGAGGCTGGACCTCGGCAGGGATGATCTCCACCGTCCAGACGCCGTTCCCCATCTTGGCGGATACCGCCCCGAAGATCTGGCCGCAGCGCTGCGCTCCCTCTCCTGGGTCGGACACGACCTCGACCGTGTGGGTGTCCACGTCGAAGACGCGTGCCTCACCCGTGACGGGCGGGCGCTCGCCGAGTACGGGCAGTCGGCTTGCCATCGTTGTTTCTGTCTCCTCGCGAGGATTCTGACGCCCTTTTCAGGGTGCGCCGAAGGCGGGTAGCGCCGTCGGAGCCGCCCCGGACCGGCCTGAGAGGTCGGCACGGCGTCATGATGTGCGCCGCGCAGGCCCCCCCGTGCGTCCGGAAGACGGCAGGGCGTTTTCACTCCCATGAATTGTAGGACAATCGGGGGTTTCTTGCCTGTGGGGAAAGCTCCCTAATCAGGGGTGCGGAGGATTCCCATGGTCTCCAGGGCCGTGCGGCTGCGAAGCCGTCCGGGCGAACCGGCCCGTCCAGGCCCACGGGAGCAAGTCCCTTCGCCTTCCCCTGGGCGGCGAGCTCTCCGTCCCGCGGTGCGAGTCCGACGAGCCGTATGGGGACGACATCTGGACGGAGGATCATGGCGGACCGGCCGCTCCGACGTTACCAGTCAGAAGCTCGCGCCATCTTCAACCCACCGCGCCCGGCGCCCGAACGACACCGGCTCTTCAAGGCTTTCGACAATAAAGCGTTTCCTCCTCGGTGCTGTCACCGCGCTGTTCCTCGTGGCCCCAGCTCCCGCGGAGGCCCAGGTGCTCCTGGGCATACTCTTCGGCGACAAGCTGTCCTCTGACAAGTTCCACATCGGGCTTACGGTGGGTCCCAACCTGGCGAATATCTCGGGACTCGACGGCACGAGCGTCAAACCCGGGCTGGCCCTGGGCCTCCTGGGCGAATGGCGGATCGCGGGCGGGCTGTACCTCCAGCCGGAGCTGCTTCCGTTCTACCAGGTCGGCGCCAAGGACCTCGCGCTCCGGGACCTTCCGGCAGGTGCGGACAGCCTGCTCACGGGCCGGAATGTCCAACGCCGACTGGGCTACTTCGAGATCCCCGTGATCCTCAAGTACGCCGTCGCCTACGATCGCCTGCACCTGGGTGCGGGTCCCCAGATCGGGTTTCTCACGTCGGCGCAGGACAAGGGCGAGGCAGAGGGGGTGCCGGCGGGCCGAAAGATTACGATCGAAGAGGACATCAAGAACGACCTCAACGGAACCGACGCGGGCGTGGTCTTCCACGCGGAGTACAAGCTCGGGCCGGGTCCGTTCGCCCCCAGCGTGGGTGCCCGGTACTACCTGGGTCTCACCGATCTGGTCACGGACAATCCCGGCGACGCGGTGTACAATCGCGTTTTCACCATCGTGTTTTCCCTGGCCATGGGTGGCGCGGAGGAAGAGGAGGGGAATTGAGCGGAAGGACGAAGGCGCGGCTCCCGACGACGCGCCCGGTCGTCGTTTCAACCCTCAGGTCGGTACCCGCCTAGCCGCCCGAAGCCACCTCGCGGCCGCCGGTCTCCCCCTCCAGCAGCCCGTCCACGACCACCGCCGTGGCCACCTGTCCGGTCAGGTTCGTGGCGCTCCGGAACATGTCGGGGATCCGGTCGACGCCCAGTAGGATGGCAAGGCCGTCCAGAGGGATTCCCACCGTGTCCAACGCCGGCACCAGGGTCATCACTCCCGAGCTGGGCACCGGCGCCACCGTCAGGGACACCAGGAAGGTGGCCAGGATCGCCCCGCCCACCGCGGCCGCGGGAATCGGTACCTCGAAGATGGAGGCGAGGAACACGATGGAGGCGCCCTGGAAGAGGGCGCTGCCGCCCCGGTACATGGACGCACCCAGGGGCAGCACGAGGTTCGCCACCTCGTGTGTCAGGTGGAGGTTCTCGTCGGCTTCCTCCAGCGCCACGGGCAGGGCCGCCACTGTGCTGGTGGTGCTGAAGGCCACCGTCTGTGCCCCGATGATCCCCTTCATGAAACGCGCCGGGCTCATCCCTCCCAGGAACCGGACGGCAGGCAGGTAGATCAGCGAGATGTAGATCGCCAACCCCACGATCACGCACACGATGAAGACGGCCAGGCTCTGGAGGATCGACCATCCGAGCTGCGCGGTCACTGGGGCCGCCAGGCCGAAGATCCCCAGGGGCGCCACCCACAGGATCCACCACACCAGCTTGATCAGGGCCGCCTCGAACGCCTCCGCGAGCCCCAACAAGGTCTCCCGCTTCTCCTTGTCCAGCGTCCCCGCGGCGGCAGCCAGCAACACCGTGAAGACGATCATCGGCAGCAGGGCGCCCCGGCTCGCCGCCTCGAACGGATTCCGGGGAATCAGGCTCACGAGGAACTCCACCATGCCGGGCAGCTCCGGGGCCGCCTGGGCTCCCGCCGATGGCACCGAGACTGGTGGCGTCAGCGCCAGACCCACCGTCATGACCGCCATGCCGATCGGAATGGCCACGAGCAACGTGATCCAGAAGAACCCCAGGGAAAACCCGCCCAACTTGCCCAGCTTCCTGGGGTCGCCCAGCCGGCAAACGCCCGTGAAGATGGTGGCCATGACCAGGGGGATCACCACCATGTTGATGGCGTTCATGAAGGCGGTGCCCAGCGGGGCCGAGCCGGCGGCGATGGCGTGGAGGAGCGGGCTTCCCGTGGCGCTGGCCAGGAGA
The DNA here is from genome assembly GCA_039589315.1 of Gemmatimonadota bacterium. Lineage (GTDB taxonomy): Bacteria > Gemmatimonadota > Gemmatimonadetes > Longimicrobiales > Gaopeijiaceae > JBDHHQ01. The sequence continues at coordinate 6,831 of JBDHHQ010000029.1, read as the reverse complement.
CCGACGATCAGCCCGGCCAGGAGGCCTGCACCCATGGCGATGTGGATCATGTGCTACCTCGGCAGCTCCACCGGAACGGTTCCGTCCGGTTGGAAGCCGACGACCGATACCATGATGACGTGGTCGGCCAGGGGGACCTGGTCGCGGGACGGGCCCTGTGCCGAAGCCGGAGCCGGCGTGACGCCAGCCAGCAGAAGCGCCGCAGCGCCCAGGGTGACGCGCCCATACTTCGGCGGAATCCTGAAGACCCAACGGGCCAACACGTAGATCGTCGCGAAGGTGAAGAGGAAGGAAAAGACGACGTCGCTGAGGAAGTGCGCGCCCTGCACGACCCGCCCCCAGCCCACGATGAAGCCAGCCATGCCGGCAACACCGAAGACGGCATAGCGACGCGTGCCCGCCAGAAGAAACCCGAATGCCGCGAGCCAGAACACGGACGACGGATGCCCGGCAACGAACGAGCAATTCCGCTCGCAGGCACCACCCGGGACCAGCGCCGGCATGAAGTCCATCGAGCCACCGAAGTCGACCACGTCGCGGGGCCTTGGCCGGCCCCAGTGGCCCTTGAACAGCCAGTTGACCACGAGGCCCGGGCCGAGGGCCAATCCCGCCAACAGAAAGAGCGTGACACGCGTCGTGAAGAGCCCCAGAGGCTCCCTCCGCACGAGGTTATGGAGCAGAAGGCCCGCCACCAGGACTCCCAGCGTGAGGGTGACGAGGGGCACGGCCTCGTAGGCAACCACCGCCCACCAGCTGTCGCTGAGAAAGAACCCCTCCTGTTCAGTCCAGAAGCGGGCCGTCACCCGAAGGTCGACGGACGACCAACGAATGAACGCCGCTCCGATCAGGGCGGCCAGGAGCACATAGAGAGATGGCGCGAGCCCCCAGCCCATCAGCAGGGTCGGAGGGCGGTCGACTCGGGTCTCGGAAACGTCCATGACGAACGGGCGGATATCCGTGGATCAGCCAAATGGTGTGCTTTGAAGCGGCGACAAGGTACCGGACGGGGACCGGCCTCGCGACCGATCGGCGCAGAACGCGAATCCTCTGCGGCCGAATCTGGCTCTTCAAGTGTGAGCATCACGAATGATCCCAACGCTGGAGACGGCTTCGTGATGAACAAGATCCTGCCTCGAAACCGAGCACAGGGTGGATCGCGGCCTGCGAGTGCTGCTGGGCGTCGCCCTCCTCAGCCTCGTCGTGGTCGGACCCCAGACGCCTTGGGGCCTCGTGGGTCTGGTGCCACTGATCGCCGGACCGGTGGGAAGCTGCCCGATCCACGCCGCCCTGGGAGTGGGGACGTGCCCCCGACAGGGCGCCCGTTGAGCCTCGCCGGTCGATCCGCTCCGGCCCTTTCGTCCGCGCGCTGGACCCGAGCCCTGGCACTAGCCGGGGCACTGGTCGCACCAGTCATCAGCGTGTCCGTCGATCTCGAAGCGCAGGTGCCGACCCGCCTACTGGTCAGGGTCACCTCCAACGACGCCAAGATCGTCGGGTCCGGCGTGGGTGGCGCCCGTGTCACCGTCCGAGACGTTGCCACCGGTGAGGTCCTGGCTGCGGGCATCCAGGAGGGCAGCACCGGGGACACCCGACTGATCATGGGCACGCGCGACCGGGGATCCACCGTCTACGGGACGGAGGGGGCCGCCGGGTTCGAGACCGAGCTCATGCTGTCGGAGCCCACGCTGGTGGAGATCACGGGCGAAGGCCCGCTCGGGGTGGAGCACGCCATGCAACGGGCCTCCAAGACCATGCTGCTGGTCCCGGGGCACGATGTGCTGGGCGAAGGCGTGATCCTGGAGCTCATGGGGCTTACGGTGGCGCTGCTGGCTCCGGAAGCGGGAGGAGCCACGCTACCAGCCGGCGCGCCCGTCACCGTCAGGGCCAAGGTGACCATGTTGTGTGGATGTCCCACCGAGCCCGGGGGTCTCTGGGACGCTGACCGGATCGACATCGTCCTGCGGGCTATTGGAGCCGACGAGGTCCTGGGCGAGTGGCCCATGGCGTTCTCGGGCCAGACGAGTGAGTACACGGCGGAGCCCAGGTTCGAGGACTCAGGGCCGGTGACCCTCCAGGTGATCGCCAGCGATCCCGAGGCCGGGAACTTCGGCATGGTGGAGCGGAGCGTGACCTTTGGCCGTTGAAAGGGACACGGCGGCCGCCGTGAGCGTCGACGGGGGGGCTTGCCTCCGGGACGAACGGGCCTCAAGCTGGCCGGATGACGACGTCGAATACCACGGACCCAACGCTGATCCGCCGGAGCGCCGGCGGCGACACGCAGGCTTTCGAGACGCTGGTACGCCGTCACCAGGCCAGCGTGTACCGCTTCCTTCTCACCGTGGCCGAGGAGGAAGCCGAAGCGCAGGACGCCCTGCAGGAGTGCTTCGTAGCGGCTTGGCGCAGCGCCGGCACCTTTTCCGGTGACGGCTCGGCTCGGGGATGGCTGCTCACGATCGCCCGGAACGCCTTGAGCCGGGCTCACCGGCGCCGAGCTGGTGAGCCGACCAGCTTCGAGCCCCTCGAGGCTCTGGGCGCCCGGGCCGGATGGGGGTCGGTCGGCAATCCGGATGCCGAGCTGGACCGGTTGGCCGCCCGCGAATCCGTGCAGCGTGCCATGTCCGCGCTTTCGAGCGAGGAGCGCGAAGTGCTGACGCTCAGGGACCTGGAGGGATTCTCCGGCGGCGAAGTCGTGGGGATGCTCTCCATATCGCCGTCAGCCATGAAGAGCCGGCTGCACCGTGCCCGGCTCAAGCTCGTGGCGGAGCTCAAAGAGATGGACGATGGCAAGGCTTGACCACGAAGTCGCCGGCATTCGCTGCCGGGAGGTGCTTGCGGAGCTCTCCGACTACCTCGACGGAGAGCTCGCCGACGAGCGGGTGGAGCAGATCAACGCCCACCTCCGCGGCTGCGACAACTGCGCACGCTTCGGTGGTCGGTTCCAAGCCGTGTTCACCGCCATCCGCGAGGTACTGGCGGAACCGGCACCCCTTGACGACGACGTCCAGCGGAGTCTACATGACTCCCTGCGACGCGAGATCGCGAGCTGAATCCTTTTCTTCGGAACTTGGCTCTGTAAGAAAAGGTCTGTAGTCAACCCGGATCGATTGGGTGTCCGGGAGGGAGCGGCACCGTGCCTGGCACGGAGGGAGTTGGCGGGACTTCCGAGTCGTCTTACCCTTCCGGCGCCCACCGGTTGACTTCTTGGTCTGCTCCCCCTCCGTGCCCTCCGCTCCACCAGAATCCCAGCTGAGGTCGGCAAGGCGTGCCGGGGCGTGGTGAGGTTCAACCCTGAGCTCCGGCGGTGGTCGGCTGGCGTGGCCCCTCCTCCGGTAGCGCATCCGCCGAGCCTGTCCAGGATCGTGACCGACGTCGCTCGACAGCCTCCACAGCATCGGCGACATGCATATGGAAGTGATCGCTTCCCAGCCGGTCGCGCAGCCCCGCCCGAGCCATGACGTCTCTGACGGGCCCTTTCACACCGGTGAGGTGGAAGGCGATTCCTGCTCGTTCGAGCTCCTCGGCCACCTCCACCAATGCATGCACGGCCGTGGAGTCCATCCGATTCACAGGGTAGGCGTCCAGGACCACGGCCTCCAGCGGCCCTTCCGCGGTAACCGCCCGGATGCGTTCCTTCAGGAACGCCGCGTTGGCGAAGGTGAGGGACGCGTCGACCCGGAGGATCGCCATGCGCTCCGGCGCTACCGCTGCGGGGTTTCGCTCCACGTTTCGGAACGTCCGCGTGCCGGGGAGCCGGCCCATCACGGCCGAGTGCGGGCGGCTGATCTGGTGAATCACCAGGATCAGGGAGACGATGATGCCGACCACGATGCCTTGCTCGATCCCCATCAGGAGCGTGGCGGCGAACGTGATCATCATCAGGACGAAGTCGCGCCGCTCCACGCGCCAGAGGAACAGCGCCTCCTTCACGTCTACCAGTCCGGCCACCGCCACGACGATCACGGCGCCGAGAACGGCATTGGGCAGGTAGTAGAACAGCGGCGTCAGGAACAGGAGCGTCAGGGCGATCACGCCGGCGCTGAGCACACCAGCCAGTGGTGTTTGGGCTCCCGCCTGGGCGTTCACCGCGGTTCGGGAGAAGCCTCCGGTCACCGGGTAGGAGCGGAAGAGCGCGCCCAGGATGTTGGCGAAGCCGAGGCCCACGAGCTCCCGGTTGGCGTCGATCTCGTACCGGTTGCGCGCGGCGTAGACCTTGGCCACGGCAACTGATTCCATGAAGCCCACGAGCGAGATGGTCAGCGCCGCCGGGAGGAGGGCAGTCACGTCACCCCGCTCGAAGCCGGGGACGTAGAGTGACGGAAGGCCCCGGGGCACTTCCCCCACGATCCTGACGCCGGCGTCGTACAGGCCGAACCCCCACGTGGCCAGGATGCCGAGGACGACCACGAAGAGGGGTCCGGGCGCCGTTCTCTTCCAGCGCTTGATGCCCACGAGCAGCAGGATGCTGCCGACCGCGATCGCCACCGTGGGCAGGCTCACCTCCCGCATGCGCTCGAGCGCGCCCAGGACGATCTCGTGCACGTGGTGAGAGCGAGGCAGGTCGATCCCCAGGAGGTGCTTGAGCTGGCTCATGCCGATGATGATCGCGGCAGCCGAGGTGAATCCCGCCAGCACCGGGTGGGAGAGGAAGTTCACCAGGAAGCCGAAGCGGGCCACCCCCAGGCCGAGCTGGATCACGCCGGCGACGGCAGCCAGCAGGATGGCCAGGGCCAGATAGCGTTCTGGGTCACCGGCCGCCAGGGGGGCCACGCCCGCGGCCACGAGCAGCGAGACCATGGCCACCGGACCTACCGCCAGCTGCCGCGAGGATCCGAGCAGGGCGTAGCCCACGAGGGGCATGAGGGCGGCGTACAGGCCGTAGATGGGCGGCAGCCCCGCGATCATGGCGTAGGCCATGCCCTGGGGGATGAGCATGACCCCCACAGTGAGCCCGGCCGAGAGGTCCCCCCGGGCTTTTTCCGACGAATAGCCCTCCAACGACCCCACGAGCGGTACGAGACGCACGAGCTTGCTCATGCCTTTGTCTCCTTCGCCGCGAGCGGACCGGCGCGCCGTCCAGCGCCCCTCCCTCGCGTATGTCCGCCGGGCACTCCGGCAGGCGGCGGCGGGACCGCCCCCCGAGCTCCCGCAGCAGTCGTCAGCCTCCGCATGATCTATCCCCTCATCGTGGAACGGGCCGGCGTCTCCGCCGGCCCGTCCGTTCATGTCGAGCGTATCAGGCAAAGGGCGTCCGGACCGGGTCCGGAAGGCCCATCAAACGGCCCCGGCCAGCTCCTGGTCGGCGCCCTCCTGCCACTCCTTGAAGTCGGCGGTGACCACGACCGTGTCGAAGCCCTCCCGCTCGAGCAGCGTGGCCGCCCGGGTGGACCGGCCTCCGGTGGCGCAGTGCACCAGCAGCGTCTGACCCCTGGGCACCTCGCTCAAGCGATCCCAGAGTCGCGTGTGGGCGATGTTGATGGCGCCTTCGACTTTGCCCTCGTTCGCGAACTCGGACGACTTCCGTACGTCGAGCACCGCGTGGCCGGGCATGGCCACGCGTGACGTCATCTCGTCGAAGTCGATGGCTTCGGTGGTCTTCAGCTCGCCACCGAGCTCGTTGTAGGCCGCGAAGACGTTCAAGTCGAACCAGCCTCTCACGTTGTCGATGCCGATGCGGATCAGGTTGCGGACCAACTCGTCCACCTGCTCCTCCTCGGCGATCAGGTAGACCGGAGTCTCCGGATCGAAGTACGAGCCCACGATGGTGTGGAAGGTCTTGTCCAGAGGCGCGTACAGCGAGCCGGGCACGTAGCCGGCCAGGAAGTCGTCCTTGTCGGGCCGGGTGTCGAGGACCACCGCGTCGTTCCTGCCGCCGAGCTCCACCAGCCGCTCCGCAGCGAGCTTCGGCGGCGCCGGCACCTCACCGATGAGCGGCACGCCGATCTTGTTGAGCTTCTTCATGCGGGCGAAGTAGAGTGGCGGCTCGGGCTGCCCCTCGAGGATGAAGTCCACGAAGGCCTGCTCGCCTTGCTTGGCAGCCTGCACGGCCGGGCTGAAGCGCTTCTCGTAGCCCCAGGTCGTCTCGGGCACCGCGCCCAGCGCCTTGCCGCACGCGCTCCCCGCGCCGTGGGCCGGCCACACCTGCAGGTAGTCCGGAAGCTCCATGAACTTCTGGGTGGTCCGGTAGAGCGTGCGGGCCGACGGTTCCATCATCCCCGCGATCCCGGCGGCGGACTCGAGCAGGTCGGGACGGCCCAGGTCGTTCACGAAGACGAAGTCACCCGTCGCCACGCCCATGGGCTCGTCGGCGCCGGCCCCCCGGTCCGTGACCAGGAAGCTCATGTGCTCGGGCGTATGGCCCGGCGTGTGGACGGCCTTCACTTCGATGTTGCCGACCATGAACGTCGATCCGTCCTCCAACAGCTCCACGTGGTAGTCGCTGTCCAGGGCCCACTCGGACTGCCAGTCGGGTCCGCCGAGCTTCGAGAGATAGAGCTTGGCGCCGTAGCGCTCGGCCAGCTCCCGGGCGCCCGACAGGAAGTCGGCGTGGATGTGGGTCTCGGCCACCGCTGTGATCTTCAGCTTGTTGGCTTCGGCGATCTCGACGTAGCGGTCGATGTCCCTTTCGGGGTCGATGACGATGGCCTCACCGGTCTTCTGACAGCCCGCGATGTACGAATACTGGGCCAGCTTGTCGTCCTCGATCTGCCTGAAAAACATGTGTCCTCCTGGGTGGTTCACTGCACGGGACTGCCGCGTACGAGTCCTGCCGCTGGATGTTGAGTGACACGGGTGGGCGCCGAGGTTCCCGCGGACTTGCAGAGGCCCCCGTGG
>JBDHHQ010000028.1:0-47999 GCA_039589315.1 Gemmatimonadota bacterium | reverse complement strand
GCTGTTCGACCATGACCGTCGCGAATGTCTGGCCGGACATCCACGGGCATGCGCGGTGGAGTGTCCCGCTACCGGCCGGCAAACGACGGTTCCTGATCTTCCGACCTCACCGTGTGCGACCCCGCTGGCGGCTTTGCGCTCTCCTCGTCGTTCTCTTATGTGTGAAGACGGCGCCCCGCCCGCCGCCACGAAGGTTCCGGTTACGATGAACCCTGGGGAGGTGCCTCTCATGTTCGTGAAACGTCGGTTGGTTGCTATGGTGGTCGGCTTGGCCGCGACTCCGCTTCTGAGCTGACCATGGCGGTCTCGCCCTCCTCCGTCACCGTGCAGGCGGGTGATCCCGCGGCCGCACCGGCCGCTGCCGCTCGCGGTGACGTGAACGTCACCGTGACGATCTCCCGCTCCGGTGGCTTCAGCGGGGCCGTGACGGTCACGGTGGAGGGACTTCCGACCGGCGTGACCGCCAGCGCCCTCACGGTCGCCTCCGGTCAGTCGTCCGGCACGGTGACGCTGACGGCTTCCGGGTCGGCGGCCGCCGGTGCGAGCACGCTGACGGTGCGCGGCTCGGCCAGCGGGATCACGGCGAAGACCGCAAGCGTGGCCCTCACGGTCACCGCCACGGCCCCGCCGGCGGGAGAGATCAGCCTCAGCCTGTCTCCGTCCTCCCTTTCCATCGCTCAGGGGGCGACCGGCAGCGCCACGGTGACCGTGACGCGCACGGACTTCACGGGAGACGTGAGCCTCACGGCCACCAGCGACCCGGCCGGCCTCCAGGCCACCTTCGATCCGGCCACCGTCTCGGGCACCAGCTCAGCGTTGAGTGTGTCGGTGCCGGCCGGACAGGCGCCGGGCAGCTACACGGTGACCGTGGTCGGCAGCGGCGCAGGTGTCGAAAGCAACTCGGCATCACTCTCCGTCACCGTGACCGCGTCCTCTGGCTCCGGCAACGTCAGCTTCACCTTCTGTGAGGACACCGGCCTTCCGGTGTGGGTGGCATACCAGGATGGAGCGGGCGCCTGGACCCAGGCCACGGCGACGCCTCCCGCGACCTACTCGTTCGACATCAGCTCGAACACCGCAGGGGTCGCTTGGGTCACCACGGACGGCGGCTCGATCCTGGTCGTGTACTACGGCTCGCGTGACGAGCTACAGGCCATCGGCGCGGGCGTCTGCGAGGATCGTGAGACGACGAAGATGGTGACGGGCACGATGGCCGGTGTCGGTGTCACCCAGAGGGGCTTCGTGACCATGGGCGGGGCGAGCGCCGCCGTCCAGGGCGGAGGGTCGGCGTTTTCCCTCGATGGGGTCTCGCTGGGTCCCGTGGACCTTATCGCCAGCCGCGGCGGGTTCCAGTCCGATGGCATGGGCGGCTTCAGCGACGTCTTGGACGCCTTGATCATCCGCCGGGATCTGGACCCGGCAGACGGCTCGGTGCTGCCGGTCCTCGACTTCAATTCCTCGGAGGCGTTCGCACCGGTGGAGCGGAACCTCACCGTCACCAACGACATGGGACAGTTCCTCTTCGTCTTCGGCGGATATGCCACCAAGAACGGCGCCAGCTTCGGTTCGTTCTTCTCACCGTCGTTGGCGGCCTCGTCGTACTTCGGCGTCCCGAGCGGGGAGCAGGCCGATGGTGACCTCCACTCCCTCACCGTCACTGCCACGGCGCTCCAGAACGACGAGCCCGTGACCTCGCGGAACGTCACGACATGGTTCAAGGACGCGGTCGACAAGACCATCACCCTGGGACCGGAGCTCTCGAGCCCGACCGTGACGATCGCGGCCACGAGCCCCGTGGTGCGACCCCGGATGCAGCTGCCGACGCAGTCGGAGTACGACCGCTTCTGGACCATCGGGTACGGCCAGGACGAACGGTTCGTCTCCATCCTGGTGTTCGAGGGCTTCGGGGTAGGCGCCACGTTGGACATCGCCGTACCCGACCTGTCCGGGGCGGCAGGTTGGCAGAACGACTGGGGTCTGGGCAGCGCGGAGACGTTCTGGACGGTCCTGGGCTCGGGCTTCCAGGGCGGTGGAGGCGGCGAGTCGCCCATCGTAGAGGGCGCGACCAATCTCGGAGCGACCCGCTTCGGGACGATCAACCCGTAGGCGGACGGATCAGGTAGGGTATTCGGCTCCCGGGCTCGGCTTCTCGGCCGGGTCCGGGCGCCGGCCCGTCGGGTCGGATGGTCGGACCCGGGACCGCCCACGGAGCGGGAGCGATGGGAAAGTAGGGCGCGGTCCCGGTAGTTCATCCGGCCGGACCGCGGACGCGTCGATCGACCGTGTCAGGTCACGAGCACCCGCGCCCACCGCGCCGTGGATTCCGCCAGCTCGTCCAACACCTCCTCGTCCGTGCGTCCCGACCGCTTGAGGACGTGGAACCCATGGTCCGCACCTTCCACGACGTGCAGGGTCGCCCGCGGTCGCAACGGCTCTACCACCTCGGTGATGAGCTCCAGCCGGGCCAGGCTGTCTCGTGGTCCCTGCAACAACAGCATCGCCTGTCCGACGTCTGCCAGGTGTGCCGCACGTTCCGTCCCAGGCTTCCCCGGGGCGTGCAGGGGGAAGCCGAAGAAGACCAGGCCCCGGACTTCGCCGATGTCGCCGGCCGCCGCCACCTGAGAGGTCATCCTGCCGCCCATGGATTTGCCTCCGGCCAGGAGCGGAAGCCCACGGGCCTCGTCCCGGGCTGCGGAGACCGCGGATCGGACGGTCTTCAGCAGCTTCGGAGCATGGTCCGGCCGCTTCCGGCCCTGCTCCATATAGGGGAAATTGTACCGGAACACGGAGAGGCCCCGCCCGACCAGTCGATCCGTCAACGCTTCCATGAACCGATGCCGCATGCCGGCGCCGGCGCCGTGGGCCAGCACCAACATCGCCCAGGGATCGGGGGCAGCGTCGATGAGCGCCGTTACCTCACCGGACGATTCCGTCGCCACGAACCGCAGCTCTCGGCTGTATCTAGCGCCCGTCGTCATGAGGGCTGCCTCCCTGCCGCAACTTTTTGGCACCTTGACTCGTCTATATTGATTAGCATAGCGTGGAATCCCGACGATTCGTAGGATTGAGTCGACCGTGTCTGTGACTGCTTGGCTGATCGTCCTGACGCTCGTATTTCTGACCGGGTTCGGCACGGGTCTGTGGTTCCGACGCCGCGTCGACGCCCGCAAGGGGCGTTACCGCGTCCGTGAGGAGCCCAACTCCCACTACGCCGCCCCCGGCGTACGGAGAATCGAGCGACACGAGCGGTGGGAATCCATTCTCCAGAGGAACATCCACGAGGTCAACCGTTCCGAGGTGGAGCGGCTTCTGGAGAAGGTGCGAGCCCTGGGCTCCGAAAAGCTGACTCCGAGCGAGAAGGCCTTCCTGGACCGCATGGCCGCGTCCTGACGCAGAGGCGCCGGTGAGCGGGCCGGAGTCGCTCGGACCCACGACCCGCTTCACCGACCGGGTGGCGTCCTACGTCCGTTCGCGCCCCTCGTACCCACCTGCCCTCCTCCGTTTCCTGGGGGAGGATCTCGGGCTCCGGCCGCATCATACGATCGTCGACGTGGGCTCGGGCACGGGCATACTGAGCGGCCAGCTCCTGGCGCTGGGGAACCGGGTCATCGCCGTGGAGCCCAACGAAGCGATGCGCCAGGCAGCGGAGGCGTCGCTCGGAGGCGACGATCGGTTCGTGAGCGTCGCCGGGAGCGCCGAAGACACGGGCCTTTCCGACGGCGTGGCCGACTTCGTGGTGGCCGGACAGGCGTTCCACTGGTTCGACCCCACTCGAGCCTCCATGGAGCTCGGCCGAGTCCTGTCCCCAGGCGGCTGGACGGTCGTGGTCTGGAACCACCGCAGGCTCACCGGCTCGCCGTTCCTCCAGGCGTACGAGGCCTTTCTCGTCGAGTGGGGCACCGACTACGACACCGTGGCTGGAAGGCACGCCGACCCAGCCAGGCTCGGGCTGTTCTTTCGGGATGGCGAGTACAGGGAGCGGGCGTTCCCCAACGTGCAGACGCTGGACGAACAAGGCCTCCTCGACCGGTTCTTCTCCAGCTCGTACTTGCCTGGGCGTCAGCACCCGGATCGGGGGGGGATGGTGACTGCCGCTCGCCAGCTCTTCCGTCGCTATCAGCTCGGTGGGACGGTGCGTGTCGAGTACGACGCGCTCACCTATTGGGGGCGCCTGTGAGCGGCACCGGAGCGCCCGGCTCTGGCGGGCCGCCGGGCGGCGGGAGCGATCCCGACTGGAGCATCCCCGCGGACGTCCCGAACGGCGGGCTGCTGGATCGTTACCGCCGGCTCGGGTTGGGCACGCGCATCCTGGTCTGGATGGTCGTGGGAATCGTGGCTGGCCTAGTTTTCGGAGAGCGAGCCACGGTGGTTCAACCCCTGGGCGACCTGTTCATTCGGCTGCTGATCATGGCGGCCATTCCGCTCGTCTTCTTCAACCTGTTGGCCGGGCTCACGGCCCTCACCGATCTCACGTCGCTGGGACGGTTGGCCACCAAGACGGTGGCCTACTACCTGTTCACCACCACGCTGGCGCTCGTCCTGGGCCTGTCGGTCATGCACCTGCTGAAGCCGGGTCGGGGCATGCAGCTCAGCCAGCCCGTGGACGCGTCGTTCGGCGATGTCCCGCGGGTCACGCAGATCATCCTGGACCTCGTCCCCGAGAACGTCTTCCGGGCCTTCGCGGACGGGAGCGTGGCGCAGATCGTCGTGTTCAGCGTCCTCCTGGGAGTCGCCACGCTCCTGCTGCCTGAGGCACGCCGGCAGCCGCTGCAGAAAGGGTTCGACCTGGCGGCCGAGCTGCTGCGCAAGCTGGTGGACCTGATCATGAAAGTGGGGCCCCTGGGGATCGGTGCACTGGCCGCCGCTACCGTAGGGCAGTACGGCTCCGAGGTGTTCGGACCGCTGGCGCTGTTCATCGTGGGCGTCTGGGGTGCCCAGGCCCTGATGGTGACGCTGTACATGACGCTCCTGGCCACCTACGCGCGACGCTCTCCAGCGGGGTTCCTGCGCCGAACCGGTACCCTCTGGGCGACGACCGCCGCCACGTGCAGCTCGCTGGCCAGCTTGTCCGTGGCCCTCGAAGTGGCCGAGGAGAAGCTCCATCTGCCAAGGCCCGTCTATGCGTTTACGCTCCCGCTGGGAGCCCAGGTCAACAAGGACGGGACCAGCATCATGCTGGCGGGCGTGTTGCTGTTCACAGCGCAGGCCGCCGGGGTCGAGTTCTCGCTGGCACAGCAGGTGACCATCGTGCTGGTCGGGCTGTTGCTGTCCGAGGGATCGGGAGGTATTCCCGGGGGCGGTCTGGTTATCGCGCTCATCTTCGTGCAGGCGTTCAGCTTGCCCCTGGAGATCGCCGCCCTGGTAGGCGGGATCTACCGTCTCGTGGACATGGGGATCACGACCACCAACGTCATGGGAGACATGGTCGGCACGACCCTGATCGCGAAGAGCGAAGGACTCCTCGAGGAGTCCTGGTGAAGACGACCACCGGGGGCGTCCGGGGACGGTGCGGTGAGAGCGGAGGGAAGCGGGCCACAACGCAGTCGCCTGAGCTCGGTCCCGGCTCGGTTGGAGCTCTCAGGTGAGCAGAAGGGCGGGAGCACGCCGGTGAGCGCAATGACGATGGATGCCGTGCGGACCCTCTTCCCGGGCGCCGCCAACGTCACCTACCTGGACACGTCGGTGAAGGGCCTGGTCTCGACGGTAGTGCGGGACGCCGTGGCGGACCACGTCGACGGACGCGTCCGGGACGGAGGCGACAAGGCGGCCATGTTCGCGACGGTGGAGCGGGCGCGGGAGCGGCTTGCCCGGCTCATCGGCGCGAGCGCCGACGAGGTGGCGCTGATGAAGAACACCTCCGAAGGTCTCAACGCCGTCGCCAACGCGTTGCCGTGGGCCCCGGGCGACAATGTCGTGATCTGCGCCGCGCTGGAGCACCCCAACAACGTGTATCCCTGGCTCAACCTGCGGGACCGTCTGGGCATCGCGGTACGGATGGTCGAGTCGGTCGGGGGCGCGGTGCCCGCGGCGGCCATGGCCGAGGCCGTGGACGACCGCACTCGTCTGGTCACCGTGCCCACCGTCTCGTTCTCGCCCGGTCTGATCACCGACCTGGCGCCCATCTCCGCCGCATGCACCCGGGTCGGCGCGTTTTTCCTGGTCGACGCGGCACAGTCGGTAGGGGTGATCCACACGGACGTGGAGGCCATGGGTGTGGACGGACTGGCTACCGCGACGCAGAAGGCCATCGGCTCGTTCTACGGCACGGGGTTTCTCTACTGCCGCCGCGAGTGGGCCGATCGGCTCAGGCCCTCGTACCTGGCCCGGTACGGCGTGGCCGTGGGCGATGACGCCCATGAGACCGCGCTGGACACCGGGGAGGTGGTGCTCCGCCCCGGGGCTCGCCGCTTCGACCTGGGCAACTACAACTACCTCGGGACCGTGGCGGCGGACGCGGCTCTGGGTCTCCTGCTCGACGTCGGGACGGTGGCCATCGAAGCCCACGCGCGGCGTCTGGCACGCACGCTCTCCGAGGGGATGGCGGACCTGGGGCTACCGTTGGCCGGGGGCAAGGGGGCCGATCTGGGACACATCGTGGCCGTGGGCGAGCGGGGTGGCCGGCACGACAGCACGGACGACCCGCGGCTCAACTCTCTGCACGGGCATCTGACCCGACACGGTGTCCGACTGTCCATCCGGCGGGGCGTGCTGCGCTTCTCCACCCACATGTACAACAACGACGGCGACGTGAGCCGGGTGTTGTCGCTGGCCAGTGACTGGCGGGGGTAGTGCCCCGGGGGTGGACGGGTAGGGCGGGGATGCTGCCGGACCTTGCGCCCGAAGGGCGCTCAGGCCCGACCCTGGGTCAGGCGCCGGTAGTCGGACAGATGCCCGAGGGCCGCGTCCTCGCGTCCCTCCCGCTCGCACAGGCGCGCAAGGTTGAAGTGCGCCGATGCCAGGCCCGGGTCGGCGTGCAACGCCCGCTCGTAGGCCCGAGCGGCCGCTGCCGGGCGACCCAGGTCTTCCAACGCCACGCCGAGGTTGAAGGCGGCCAGGGCGTTGTGCGGTTCGGCGTCCAGCGCGGCCCGGTAGCAGGCCTCGGCCGCTTCGACGTCACCCCTCTCGTGGAGCAGCCTGCCCCGATTGGTGCGGGCGTCAGCGTGATCGGGCCGGATCCCCAGAGCGCTCTCGTACGCCTTCAGTGCCTCGTCGGGTGCCGTGGCCTCGAGGTCGATGCCCAGGTTGTACCACTCGTCGGCCGTGCCGGACGCCGGACTCTCTAACGGCCCCTCTGGCGCCCGGTCGGACGAGGCCGTTCCGATCGCCGCGACGCCACCGCCTTCGGACGCCGGCTCTCTGCCCGTGAACTCCCCGGGAAAGTCCAGCTCCACCTGGCCCGACTCCGGCTCCCAGAGGCCCGCGGCGTCCCGGACGACTACGCGGTCGCCGGCGGCCTCGATGCGGACCTGGGACAGGGAGCCGCCATGCTCGAGGTCATGTTGCAGCTTGCGCAGAGCCCGGCGGACCCTCCGCGGTGAGACGCCCGCGGCCCGCAGCTCCTTCGTGGTCCGCAGAAGGACGAGGTCACGGAACGTGAAGCGGAGCTCCCCGCCGGGGCCGCGCTCGGGGTCGAGTAGCCCCTCACGAACCAGGGACCGGACCTGCCCTCCGGGGATTCCCACGACCTCGGCGATCTGGCGGGTCGTGTATCCTCTGTCCTCTCGGGTAGCGATCAACGGGGGACGAATCTCAGCCTGAGGCGGCCTTCTTCTTGGTGGATTTCTTGGCGGCGGGCTTCTTCTCGGCCCGGCTCGCCGGCTTCTTCTCGCCCTCGGCGGCCTCACCGCCTTCCAGGCTGGCCTTGAGGGCGGCCATGAGATCGATGATCTGGGTCTGGGGCGGCTCTTCGGCAACGACGGTGATCTCTTCGCCGTCGACCTTCGACTGGATCAGCTCCAGCATCCGTTCCCTGACCTCGTCCGTATAGGCTTCGGGGCGGAACTCGTCGCTGGAGGCCTGCGCGATGAGCTGGCGGGCCAACTCCAGCTCCGCGTCGCTCACATCCCCGTCCTCCAGCTCCACCTCGGCGAAGTCGCGCACCTCGTCCGCGTAGTGAAGCTGCTCCATGAGCAGCCCGTCCTCCTGGGGACGGATCATCACCAGGTACTGCTTGCCCCGGGTGGCGTACTTGGCGACGGCCACGCGACCCGTGTCCCGCAGGGCGGCCGACAAGAGCCGGTACGCCCGGGCACCGCCTCTGTCCGGACCGAGGTAGTAGGCCTTGGCGAAGAAGATGCGGTCGACCTGATCGGCGGGGACGAACTCGACGATCTCGATGGCGTCCGTCTTCGCCTGTTCGATCGCTTTGAGCTCGTCCGGTGTAAAGGTCACGTACTGGTTCTTCGCGAACTCGTAGCCCTTGATCATCTCATCCCGCGTGACGAGGTCCCCGGACTCGGAGTCGATGTACTGCTGCTTGAGACGGTTCCCCGTCTTCTCATTCAGCATGTTGAAGGAGATCTTACGTTTGGTCTCGGACGCGGAGAACAGCTTGACCGGGAGCGAGACCAGGCCGAAGGAGATCGTCGATGCAGCGATGGGTCGAGCAGCCATGTCGCAAACATATGTTCAGGTGTGACATCGTTACAAGAAAGATGCACCGCCGGAGCCCTCGTCGGAAGTTGTTTGGCACTGCCGTCCCCCTCGGTTCCAGGCGGGCGGTGAGCCGGACTACGCGTCCAGCACGGGTGGCGATCCAGGCGGCGTGGTTGACGATCCGGGTCATGCGGAGGACGCTCGGGCGGGCCGATCGGCCGCTCCTGGGCCCGATCCTGTGCCTCTCGGCGCTCGCTGCCGCGCTGACGGTCCCGCCCCAGTCCGCCTCGGCCCAGACGCTGGACCAGCTCTTCAAGGTGATGCAGGAGGGGGGCACGTGGCTGGCTCTCGACATCGTGGACGGGCAGGGAAGCTACACGGGCGCCCGGGTGCCCACGATGGGATTTCGCTTCGAAGGGTGGTTCCAGGTGGCCGATGTGAACCGGGGCGAGTGGGATATCCGCGTCGTGGACCTGGCCGGGGCGGGCACCCCGGTGGTAGCCGTCACGACCCGTGCGGGACAGCAGGTTCCGGTCAGCTATGACGCCGGACCCACCGTGCAGGTCCAGGTGGACGTGACCTGGAGCGAGCCGGCGGATACGGTCCTTTGGGTGTGGGTGGGCTTGCCCGACGGGGGCTCTCCCGGCGGGGAGCGCGACGGCTCGCCCGAGGGGATGCCTTCGGAGGACGCCGGCGGCCCAGAGGTGGATGCGGCCGGGGTCGAGAGCGCGGCGCTCGAGCGGCTCGAGACTCTCTGTGCACCGCCCAGAATCAGCGGTGCATGACCCGCGCGGCCAATTCCTCCAACTGTGCCTTCGTACAGCCCTCGAACTTCCTGGCGCACACCTCTTCGAACCCCTCGCAGAGCCTGGCGCAGGCCGGGGCGCCCAGGACGTGGTCCGCGTGGGTGAACAGGATGCCGTCCTCCTTCCGGATGTGACCGCGGATCAGGTAGACGTAGTTGCGCGCGGCATCGCGGAAGGCGGCGTCGGCATCGATGTCGCCGTCACGGACCCCCGGAAGCGCATTTCGCATCCTGCCGACCAGCGCCCGGCCGATCCGGTGCTCCTCCAGCATCACCGCGATGGGACCCTGCTCCCGGGGCATCCCGGTCGCCTCGAGCTCGGGGAAGAGCAGTCCTTCCTCCTGACCGTGATGGCAGGCGTCCACGAAGAGCCGGAAGAATGAAACGCAGCTCTCGATGGCCTCCATGTCGAGGGTCGGGGACTCCAGCAGCTCCTCCAGCGCCGCCACGACCCTCAGGATGAGCTGATGCTCGTCGCGCAGGGCCTTGGTGACCTGGTCCGTGCTCACGCGGGTACCTCCGATGACGTGGGTGTGTCCGAAGTGGACGGATCCGAGGAGGCGGTATCGGAGGCGAGCCCGTAGAGGGGCTCGAAGCGGGCCGTGAAGTGACGCAGCGCGGGAGCCTGGCGCACGAAGCGGAAGCCGCCGATGCCCTCGCGCCGCCGCCAGACGCTGGCGATCACCTCCACCAGGTAGTCGACGTGGCTCTGCGTGTACACCCTTCTCGGCAGCGCCAACCGGACCAACTCCATCGAAGCGGGGATCTCGTCGCCGGTCTCGGGATCCTGGTGTCCGAACATGACCGTCCCCACCTCGACGCCCCGGACGCCCCCTTCCAGGTACAGCTCGGCCACCAAGGCTTGTCCGGGGAGCTCCGTCGGGGGGACGTGAGGCAGGAACGCCGCGGCGTCGATGTACACGGCATGACCGCCGGGTGGCTGAACGATGGGCACCCCTTGCCGGGCGATGTGATCGCCGAGGTACCGCACCGTCGCGAGGCGGTACCGGAGGTAACTTTCGTCCAGCACCTCCTCGAGCCCCACGGCCACGGCTTCCAGGTCCCGCCCGGCCAGGCCGCCGTAGGTGGGGAACCCCTCCGTCAAGATCAGCAGATCGCGCTCGCGCCGGGCCAGGGTCGCGTCGTTGGTGGCCAGGAAGCCGCCGATGTTGGCGAGTCCGTCCTTCTTCGCTGACATGGTGCAGCCGTCGGCCAGCGAGAACATCTCCCGGGCGATCTCTCGTACGCTCCGATCCCCGTAGCCCTCTTCCCTCAGCTTGATCAGGTAGGCGTTCTCCGCGAAGCGGCAGGCGTCCAGGTAGAGGGGAATGCCGTGCCGACCGCAGATGCCGGACACCTCGCGGATGTTGGCCATGGAGACCGGCTGACCGCCACCGGTGTTGTTGGTCACCGTCAGCATGCAGAGGGGGATGCGCTCGGCACCCACCTCCTCGATGAGCGCCTCGAGCCGGCCCGTGTCCATGTTGCCCTTGAAGGGCCGCGCCTCCGACGGGATCAGACCTTCGGGGACCGGTAGGTCCAGGGCTTCCGCCCCGGCAGCCTCGATGTTGGCGCGGGTCGTGTCGAAGTGGGTGTTGTTGGGCACCACGTGGCCGGGACGGCAAACGGTGGAGAAGAGGATGCGCTCGGCCGCCCTTCCCTGGTGCGTGGGGATCACCTGCTCGAAGCCGAAGATGCTCTGCACGGCCTCCTTGAACCTGTAGTAGGACGGGCTGCCCGCGTACGCCTCGTCTCCCTGCATCATGGCGCTCCACTGCCGGGCGCTCATGGCCGACGTGCCGCTGTCGGTCAGAAGATCGATGAGCACGTCCTCCGCTCGGAGGAGGAAGACGTTGTATCCCGCCGAGCGCAGGAGCTCGAGGCGCTCTGCACGAGAGGTGAAGCGGATCGGCTCGACGGATTTGATCTTGAACGGCTCGATGATCGTCTCGCGCATGTCAGGTCTTCCTTCCTGGGATGGCTCTCCAGAGCCATACGCCGGCGACGACGAGAGCGCCGGACCGGATGACCGCGGTGGTGAGCGGGGGCAGCCCCAGCTCCTCGACCACAGTCGGCGCGCTGAGCCAGTAGTAGAGGATGAAGGCGGCGGCTGCCGCCAGGGCGACGGCGATCTCGGCGGGCAGCTTCGAGACGCCGACCGCCACGGACCCCACCGCGTAGCTCGTGGCCATCCAGGCCCCGACGTGCACGAAGACGAGAAACGGCGCTGTCCCTGACCCGAGGGTGAAGGTGAAGTACCCCACGATCAATCCAGGGAAGGCCAGGGCAAAGGCCCCGAAAGGCGTAAGGATCCAACGCGTCGATTTGCGCGCAGGGCCAAGCGTCTGTGCGACGGACTTCGTCGGACCCAGGTCCAGGCATCCCCCCCGCGTACAGACGTCGCAGCTCGGGCACCGCGGGTTCCCGGGCTCGAGCCACGGCCGTTGTCCGTAGAGGCGCTCTACGGGAAGCACCGGGCAGATGGAGTTGCAGAACCCCGCTTTGGCGTCGAAGACGAGGCCCAGGGCGAGCGCCGATACGCCGAGCACCGCTACGAGGGCCAGGAGAGCGAGACCGCTCGAGTTCCACAGCAGGTGCCGGGAGGGTACGAGCAACGCGAGCAACAGGATTCCCGCTGCGCCGGTCCGGCGGGCCAGGGCCGGCGTCAGGGCCCGTCGGCCCCAGCGTCGACCCGTCGTCAGGTTCAGCGTCGCTAGCGGGCAGACGTTGCGCCAAAGGTTGGGACTCGCCATGAGCACCAGTGGCACCACTGGAATGAACCCATACCAGAAGGTGCGCAGGGCGACCTCGGGGACCACGGCCAGCGCCACGAGCAGCCCCCCCAGCCCCACCAGCGCGAGTCCCTGCGTCACCGCCCACCACCGAGGGAAGGCCGTCCCGGCCGAGCCGCTCAAGGCATCACCACCGCGCGGATCGCTTCGCCGGCACGGAGCGTGTCGAAAGCGTCTCCGATCTCGTCGAGGGGAAAGCGATGTGTGACGAGCGGCGAGAGGCTGATCCTGCCCCGGCGCACGAGCTCGATGACACGCGGATAGTCCACGGGGCGACATCCCAGCGAGCCCACGACCTCGAGCTCCCGGAACATCACGCGGCCGGAGTTCAGGGCCATCTTCCCGGGACTGTACCCCACCAGCACCAGTCGGCCGCCCGTTCGCAGGCAGGACAGGGCCGTGGACTGGGTATCGGGGTGCCCCACGACCTCGAAGGCGATGTGTGCGCCACCGCCGGTGAGGCTCCGGACCTCACGGTCCACCCGTTCCATGGTGGTAGCATTCACCGTGGCCACGGCTCCGAGTCGGCCCGCCCACTCGAGCTTCTGCTCGGACAGGTCCACGGCCACGACCTGTGCGCCCAGCGCGGCCGCCACCTGCACCACGTTGAGCCCCACCCCACCGCACCCCACGACGACGACGTGATCGCCTGGCGTGACCCGGCCGCGGTTCACGACGGCGTGGTACGGCGTCGTGATGGCGTCGGCGATGATGGAGCCTTCCACCACGGGGATCTCGTCGGGGAGGTGGAAGGCGTCCCGGGCCGGCGCCGTCAGGAACTCTGCGTACCCTCCGTCCGTGTGATTACCCAGCATGCGACCGTTCTCGCACAGGTTCTCCCGGCCGATCCTGCAGAGCCCGCAGCGCCCGCAGGACAGGACGGCCGCCAGGAGCACGCGGTCACCGGCCTGGAACCCGTCGACCTCGTCACCCACCTCGGCGACCGTGCCTGCGACCTCGTGGCCCAGAACCAGCGGAGGCGGCTTGAAGGTGGGGGTCCCGTGATCGACGTAGTGCAGGTCGGTGTGACAGACGCCGCACCCGGCCACCCGCACGAGCAGCTCCTCGGGTCCGGGCGTGGGCGTGGGGACCTCCTGGACCGTGAGGGGCCGGTCGGCCCCGTGGAAGACGGCTGCCTTCACGTCCCGCTCCTCGTGTAGATGACCTTGAAGAAGGTGAGCGCCAGCGCGCATCCCGCGCACGCCTCCGCCAGCTCGCCGTCGGTCACCGCGTCCAGCAGCACCTCGTTCCCCAGCGACTCGTACAGGTCCGCCATCTCGCTGAGCCGGGGAGGCGCGCCCACGAAGCGACGCGTCCAGCCCTGAGCTGCGAGCTCGGCGTCCCGGCGGGCCCGCCGGATCCCCGTGGCGATGGCGCTCGCCACGTCGCCCGGGGCCGAAGGATCGATGTGCTCGGTCATGGCCATGGCTCAGGGGGAGAGCACCGCCTGAGCGGGCTCCCCCAGCTTCTTGAGACGACGCCCGGCCAGGATGGCGGCGCCGATGGCCGCCGTGAACTGGACCAGGTGCTCGGGTGGCACGTTCACGGACTGGCCGAGCTGCTCACGCATGACCCTCACCATGGTGGGGAACCTCATGATGCCGCCCACCAGGGTGAACTCGGGCTCCATGCGCACCCGCTTCATGAGACGCACGGACCGCTCGATCAACGAGGTCATGGCGCCGTGCATGATGTCGGCTGGTTGGGCGCCGTTGCTCACGTGGTTGATCACTTCGGACTCGGCGAACACGGCGCACACCCCCGATATGGGCACGGGCTCCCGGGCGTATTCCACCATCGGGCCGATCTCCTGGATGCCATAGCCAAGGTAGCGGGCGGTCTTCTCCAGGAAGGCTCCCGTTCCGGCGGCGCACTTGTCGTTGAGGCGGAAGGACTGGACCTTGCCGGTCTCGTCGAGGCGCATGGCCTTCATGGTTTGCCCGCCGATGTCCAGGACGGTCCGCGTCCCGGGGAAGAAGTACCGGGTGCCCCAGGCCTGGGCGGTGAGGTCGGTGACCTGCACATCCCGGGAGCCGACCTGGTTCCGCCCGTAGCCGGTCGTGGCCAGATACGTCACGTCCTCCCGGCCAGCTCCCGCCTCCTCGAGGGCCTGCCTCAGTGCGCCCTCGGCGGCCTGCTCGAGCTTGAAGCCCGTGTGCCGGATCCCCGTGGATAGGAGGTGGCCGCTGCTGCCGATCAGGGCGGCCTTCGTGTACGTGGACCCCACGTCGATGCCCGCCGTCACCATCATGCCGACACCTCCTCCCGAGGCCGCAGGGGCTCGCGGCCCTTGTGGATGCGCTCCAGGGCGAAGAGGGCCGCACCCAGGGCGCCCATGTAGTGCGACTCTTCGCTCACGTTCATCTCCGCCTCGAGGATCTGGTTCATGACAGCGACCATGGCTTCGTTCCGCGTGACGCCGCCCGTGAACGTGATCTCGCCCTGGATCCCCACCCGGCGCAGGAGCGCGAAGGACCTCGAGGCGATGGACTCGTGGACGCCCAGCAGGATGTCCTCGATCCGCTTGCCCCGGGCCAGCCACGAGAGCACCTCGGACTCGGCGAAGACGGTGCAGGTGGTGCTGATCTTGACCGGACGCTGGCCCTTCAGGGCGGTGGGGCCGAGGTCGGCGAGCTCCATCTCGAGCGCCGCGGCGGCGGATTGGAGGAACCGTCCGGTGCCTGCGGCACACTTGTCGTTCATACAGAAGTCCAGGACGTCGCCGCCCTTCTTGATGCGGATCGCCTTGGTGTCCTGGCCGCCCATGTCCAGCACCGTCTCCGTGTCGGGGAACATGGCCGCCGCGCCCCGGGCGTGGCACACGATCTCCGTGATCTGCGTGTCGCCGAACTCGACCCGGTACCGGCCGTACCCCGTCCCGATCACGAAGCCCACCTCGTCTTCCGAGAGCCCTCGGTCGGCGAGCGCAGTGGCGAAGGCGTGCTCTGCCGCAGCGACCACATTCGCTCCGGTCGGAAGTAGGGACCGGCCAACGATGGCGCCGTCTTCGTCCACGATTATGGCCTTCGTCTGGGTGGAGCCTACGTCCACACCCGCTGCGTAGGACATGTCAGCCTCCTCCTCGCTTGGTCGCTCCCGACGGCGGTCCCGAGGCTGCCCCGCTCGTCGCGGCCTTGGCCGGCTTGGCGCCCGAGAGCCGGAGCTTCCTGGACTGGAGGCCCTCGAAGAACGCGTCGATCCGGTTCTTGAGCTGGGCCTCCGAGACGACCCGCTTGTCCATCATGTCCGACTCGATGTAGAGGCACAGCACGTCACGGTTCTCCAGCACGACCCGACGGCTGTCGGCCAAGCCGGTCGACACCGTCCGACAGCTCTTGACCGGATGGTAGACCACACCGTCGGCGTCGAAGCTGTCGATGGCCTCGATGATGGCGTCATCCTGGAAGAGCATGGAGTCCACCGCCTTCCGGACGCCCAGGACCACCCCCTCCGCGAGGCTCTCGATGGGGCGGGAGAGGTCGTACTCGAAGTCGATGTTCAGGCCGCCAGACGCGAACCACAGGTAGGTGGAGCCCACGAAGACCCCGCCCCATTCGGAGAACAGCTGGTAGAAGCGACGGAAGATGGGGTAGCACGGAACGCCCACGAAGATCAAGCGATGCTCTTCGCTGTGGTCGATGAGGGGGCTCACGCCCGCCAGCCGCTTCGCCTCCATCTCCTCGACGAGGTCCTCGAAGTACCTCGCTCCCTCGGGCGTGCCACGGAGCGCGTTGGCGACCCCGAGGTAGATGGTGCCTTCGAGCATGGAGTCGAAGACCGCGGGGGTGCCGCGGTTCAGCTCCAGGACGCGACGCCAGCTCCTCCCCATCTCGTTCGTGTGTCGAAGGACCTCCCGGCAGCGATCGATGTCGAACGGCGTGCCCGTGACATCCTCGAGCACCGCGATCAGCTCCCGGATCTGGTGCTCCACGTACTTGCGGTCCCGCTCGAAGTCCTGGGCCGAGGCGACGCCGGCCGCACCCGGGCCGCGTGTCCCGGGGACGTCCACCGTCACGATGGGCACGTCGTACATCCGCTCCCAGATCTCGGCCCACTTCAGGTAGGTGTTGCAGGCGTTGGTAAGAACCGCCACCGACGGAGGAGGGATCCGGCCCATGGGGTGCTGGCCCCGCCGAATCTGGAGGGCGTAGTCCGCCTTCACGTATCCGCAGACGTCCGGGGAGAACCCGTGATCCTCGGCCAGGCTCAGATACTCGTCCGAGACCTTTCTCACGGCCGTCTGCAGGGAGTTGATCTCGGGAAAGACGATGCGCAGGTCGAAGCTCCGCAGGACCTCCGCCAGGCTTCCCATGACGAACACGTAGGCCGCGGGATCACCGCGCTCCGCCGATGTCGAGAGCCGCGCGAACCACTCCCGGAACAACCGCGCGCCGTCGCGGGTGCCGCGGCCCATGAGCTCCTGATCCGTCACCGTAGGTGTCATGTCCCACTCCGTTTCGGTGTCCAGGCCCGGCCGACGGGCGCTCCGTCCGCCTCGGACGGGGCGGGACGGGATCGCCGGCCGGCCTCAGGCGAACAGCAGGTTCTCGACGAACGTCTCCAGCTGGATCTGCAGGTGGTCGTATGACGTCATCTTCTCTTCGAACTCGGTCAGGAAATACGGGATGCCGGCTTCGTCCAGGGCCTGTCCGTAGGCCACCTGCTCGTCGAGGCCGGGCTCGCACATCTTGGCCGCGGCCACGATGGCCGCCTCCGCCCGGGCGTCGCGGATGCGCGCGAGCAACATCTTCTCCTTGGGCTTCCGGAGATCGTGCTGCACGGGGCTGTACGACGAGTGGTTCAGGTAGGCGTCGGCCAGGCTCATGAGGGGCCGCCCCTCGAGGGAGACGTCGTCCAGGATCCAGCGCAGACCGATCAGCAGATCGTCGTCGACGACGTAGCAGAACTGGGCGATGGACCTGAGCAGATCGAGGGGCGGCTGCTCGCAGAAGCCACCCTCGAAGACCACCCGCATGCGGTCCTGGGCCCGGGCGTCGCGGGACCGGATCCGGGGAAGCAGGGCTGTGAGCAGCTCGTTGTGCTCCTCCCTGGGCAGGATGCCGGCCAACGCCACCAGCACGTACGCTTCATCCACGGGCAGCAGCCAGGGCGAGTCCCGCTTGATGTCGTACAGCTCGCGCAGGAGGCGACGGTTCTGGTTGAACACGGCGATGGAGCGCCGCAGATCCGCCGGGGCCACCCTCTTGCCGACCAGTCCCTCGAGGTCGCGCAGGACGCGGGCGTACTCCTCCTCCAGGTACGTGCTGGAGAAGGCCGAGTTGGGGTTCTGGGGCAGGTAGAGGATCTGCGCCGGCTGCGGCAGGTTGCGCCCCCAGATCCCGGCCAGGTTGCGCGCGGCGTCGCAGATCGGGTGCGTCACGAACATGTCGACCTGCAGGCGGTCGCTCAGCGCCAGCTCGAGGGTGCTGCGCAGGATCGAGCACAGGTAGGAGCCGAAGTGCGAGTCAGCCTCCCTTCGCTCCACCTGCGCACCCCGCAGCTTGACCGGCAGCATGCCGGCGGCGTGGGCCAGCTCCTCGGGGAAGTAGACCTGGAAGTGGCCGAGTACCTTGCCGCCCCCGTCTCGCCAGCGCCGCACCGTCGGAAAATCCGGATCCTCCACCGCGTCCCTGAGGTCCGCGAGAACCCGGGGCAGCTCCTGGTCGAGATCTACGTCGAGGAGGCGGGTTTCGGGGTTCGAGGATCGGGCCGTATCCGAGCTGGCCATGGCGTCAGGCTCCTTTCCAGACGGGCGCGCGCTTCTCCAGGAACGCGGCCAGCCCTTCGTGGGCGTCGTCGAGGCGCATCAAGTCGTGCCGGTAGAGCGACTCGGCCCGCTTGAGCGCCCGAGTGGCGGGCTTCTCCAGACCTTCGCGCACGGCCCGCTTGGCCAGGCGCAGGACCGGTCCGCTGAGGTCGGCGAGGGAGGCGGCGTACCGTGCCACCTCGGCGTCGAATTCATCGGGTGACAGGACCCGGGTGACGAGGCCGAGCTCCCTGGCCTCCTCCGCGAGGATGGTCCGACCCGAGAGGATCAGGTCGAGGGCCGCCTGCGGACCCACGATCCGGGGGAGGTAGGCGGCGGCCACGGGCGGGAAGACGCCGAGCCGTACCTCGGGCTGCCCAATCTTGGCTCCTGCGCGGGCCAGCACGACGTCGCAGGCCAGAAGGAGCTCGCAACCACCCCCGAGGGCCGCTCCGTTCACGGCGGCCAGCACCGGGGCTTGGACGCGGAGGAGCTCGAGGAACACCTCGTGAAGGGCCTCGAGCATGGCGTCGACCCGATCGGCCGTGTGGTCGGCCACGTCGACGCCGGCGCAGAAGGCGCGTCCCTCGCCGGTCAGCACGAGCACGCGGACGGCGGGATCACTGCCGAGAGCGGAGAGAGTCCGGCGCATCTCCTCCAGCATGGGCAGGTCCAGCACGTTCAGCGGGGGCCGGGCCAGGGAGAGCCTCGCGACGCCCCCTTCATTACGGACGTGCAGGAACGAGGGCGTGCTCATCCCCGGGCCTCCGCCGTCGCGGCGTCACCGGTCGCGCCGTGGCCGACGTCGAGGGCGCCACCGCATGCGCCGCAGAAGCGGAAGCTCTCGGGGATCCCCTCGGCGCCACAGGCCGGGCAATCCCGACTGGGCGGACCCCAGACGAACTCACTGGAGCCGCCGTCGGCCGCCCGGGACCGGACGTCCATGTACCGAGGCCGACGCTTCTGGACGAACGCACGCATGCCCTCCCACGGCTCGAGGGCGGTGTAGTGGACCGCCAGCCAGTCTCGGGCGTGGCCGATCGTCTGGTGCCAGGCGAGGTCCTTCCAGAAGTTGACCTGCTGCTTCGTGTACCGGGTGCACTCGGGGAATTGGCTGAGGAGCTTCTCCACCAGATCGGCTACCGCCCGGTCCAGCAGGGCGAGGCTGATGGCGTATCCGTCCTCCTCGTCCTGCGCCTTGCGGACCTGTTCCTCCGACGCGCCCTCGACGAACTCGCCATTCAGGGTGACCGACGGCACCACCCGGTTCACGAGACCCCAGTCCAGCGCCTGGTGAGCGCCGATGCGTCCGTTGAAGAGAAGCATCTCCCGGGCCCGCCGGTCGCCGATCAGAATGGGCAGCCACTGGGTGGCGCCCCCCGCCGCGACGCTGCCGACTCGCGTGCCGACCTGTCCGATGAAGGCGTGCTCTGCCATGACCGCCAGGTCGCAGGCCATCTGCGACTCGTTGCCTCCGCCCACTGCCATGCCGTTGAGCCGCGCGATCACGGGCTTCCCCGTGTTCACGATGCTCTCGATGTAGGCGCGGAAGAGGCCCATGTACTTCCAGTAGTCCCGGGGCCTCGTGGTGTAGAGCGCTTCGTACTCCTTGACGTCGCCGCCCGTGCAGAACGCGCGGTGCCCGGCACCCGTGAACACGACCACGCCGATCTGGTCGTCGAAAGCGGCGTCGCGAAACGCCGTCGCGAGCTCCTCCAGGGCAGAGGTGGAGTAGGCGTTGTAGTTGAAGGGCCGATTGATGGTGACCGTGGCCACCCAGTCCTTCTTCTCGTAGATGATCTCGCCGAAGTCGAACGAGTCGGGGGTCCTGATTGGGAACGGTTCCATGATTACCTCGCGAGGCGACGTTGGGCGGCCCGGGATCCACGGCCGGTTGCAACTTTCGACGTGGGGGCAACCCTGCCGGCGGGCGTGCCACCCATGGCCAGTAGCGACTCCACGTACCGGTCGGCGGGATCGGTCAGCAGGTCGTGGTAGCTCTGAAACAGCGCCGCGGCGCATTCGCCGGCCCAGTCGGGTGGCAGGAGCGACCGCGGCAGGTAGGGATCGATGAGGGGGAACTCCCTGAACTCGTGGGAGAGCTGGAAGCGGCGTACGTAGCAGTCGCGG
The DNA here is from genome assembly GCA_039589315.1 of Gemmatimonadota bacterium. GTDB lineage: Bacteria > Gemmatimonadota > Gemmatimonadetes > Longimicrobiales > Gaopeijiaceae > JBDHHQ01. Next base: position 27,931 of record JBDHHQ010000028.1, on the reverse strand, counting down.
GGGGACGCCACGCCCGGCTCGGTCGGCTGCCGCAGCTCCAGGAACGAAGGTACGTGGCGAGCGATGAAGCCCTCATACCGTCGGTTCAGGGACTCCAGGTCCCAGCAGCGAGACACGAGGCGATCCGGCTCGGTGAATCCTGCACCCTCGGCATGGAAGCACTCCAGATGCTCCTCGATGCCCAGGTCCGAGGCGATGTCTCGTACCTGGCCCTCCACGTCGTGCGGAGAGATCCAAAGACCGTTGCCGAGGGCGCCGAATCCGAGCCAGCCGACCCGGTCCCGCAATCGGTCCCGCAGCTCACGGCGGTCTTCCGGAATCGAATAGGCCAGCAGCAGCCAGCGGCCGTCCCAGGGCTCGTCCCAGGACGGATGGTAGATGCGCTCCCGGCCTTCCTCGAGGAGCGCTCGACCTCTGCGTGTGAGCTGGTAGAAGCTACGCCGCCCGGCGCGAACCGTGTCGAACCAGCCCTTCCGGGACATGCGCGAGAGCGTGGTACGGACGGCTCCCTCGGAGGCGCCCAGAGGCTCCAGCAGGTCGATGAGAGTTCCCGCCCAAACGGGCCCGGCTCGGGGAAGGAGGTACTCCCCGAAGAGGGTGAAGACCAGGTCCTGGGGCCGCTGACGGTTCATGCGAGAATCGACACTCGCTCGGGTTCACTCGCACCCGGTGATGGAAGCCAATATATGTCACTCTATCTACGATCGTATCAATAGTGTAATATAAAGGCACGCGCAAGACCGGAGGAAGGCCCAGCCGTGGAGTCCCTTTACTTCGAAGATTTTCGCGTGGGCACCGAGCTCGAGACGTCGTCGAGGGTCGTCGACGAAGAGGCGGTCTTCGCCTTTGCGGACGTCTCGGGAGACAGGAACCCGCTGCATCTGGACCCGGAATACGCCCGTGCCGGCGCCTTCGGAGAGAGGGTGGCCCACGGGGTCCTGGGGCTGGCTGTCGCCACGGGGCTCCTCAACCAGTCCCGGCTCACACGGGGCACGCTGGTGGCACTTCTGGGCCTGACCTGGGACTTCGTGGCGCCCATCCGACTGGGCACCGCCGTGACCGTACGCATCCGAGTGGACTCCACGCGCCGGACCTCCCGGCCGGACCGGGGAATCGTGGTACTGGCGGCGTCACTCGTGGACGCCGGGGGAGCCGAGCTTCAGCGGGGTACGTTCAAGATGCTGGTAAGGCGCCGGCCGGCGGCTCCCCGTCCTCCAGACGAGGCGGCCGCTCCACCAGCTCAGTGAGCCGGTCCAGCAGCGTGATGAGCGCTCTCCGGCGCTTGGTGGCGGTGCTCCCGAACGCCGTCCGCGCCACCCAGAACGACCCGGCCAACACCGTGACCGGAAACACGGTGGCGAATACGGCCGAGCCCAGGGCGCCGAGGCCCACGCCGAGGCCGACACCGAGCCCCAGGCCCCCGCCTACGCCGCCGATGATCCCTCCGTAGATCGCACCGGCGAGCTGCTGCATCCGCTCCTCGATGCGGATCACCGTCTCCCCCTCCCGGTTCGCCACCGTCACCTGGAGGAAGCGCTGGCGATTGGGGTCCGAGAGCACCCAGGAGAGCGTGCGCCCGATCACGCTGGGGTGTCCCTGCCCGTCGGCAGCCCGGGAGATCTCGTGGATGACGTCGTCCCAGCGATCCTCGGGTACCTCCCCCTGCACCCTCCGTTCGAGCTCCACCATTAGGGGGCCCCCTAGGAGGCGCTCCCTGCCTTCGGGCGTTGGTCCCCGCGTGTCCAGCTCCGCCGCCGCATCCCGCAGGAACCGGGGGTCGATGCCGGCTTCCACGGCGATCTCCTCCAACTCCTCGAGCGTCAGGCCACCACCCTCCGTGAGCTCCGGCGCCTCCTGCTGCAGCTCCGTGGCCCGCTTGAGGATCAGGCCGACTTCCTTTTCGCCGTATCGGCGCCTCGGTCGCTCGGGATCGGACATGGGGCGGAATGTACCGGTCCCGGGGAGGACCGCTCAAGCGACCTCTGCCGTGAGGGGCGACCGGACCGACGCGCCTTGGCAACTCGCCCCCCAGGGCTTCCCTTACGGACATGGCTGACCGCCTCGAAGCCTACCGCGCCAAGCGCTCGGCTTCCGCGACCCCAGAGCCCTTCGGGGCACGAGACTCGGCGCCCGCCTCCGGCGGGGGCCTGCAGTTCGTCGTCCAGATGCACGCGGCCCGGCGCCTTCACTACGACTTTCGTCTGGAGTGGGAAGGCGTCCTCCTGTCCTGGGCGGTGCCCCGGGGGCCTTCGCCCAATCCCCAAGACAAGCGGCTCGCGGTCCACACCGAAGACCATCCGCTGGACTACGCCGACTTCGAGGGGTTCATCCCCGAGGGAAGCTACGGAGCGGGGGCGGTCATCGTCTGGGACCGGGGCATCTGGATCCCTCTGGAGGACCCGGACGCCGGAATGGAGAAGGGGAAGCTCCTGTTCGAGCTCCGTGGCTACAAGCTCCACGGCGTCTGGACCCTCGTGAAGACCAAGGAGGATTGGCTCCTGATCAAGGAGCGCGACGGCTTCGCCAGCGACAAGAGCACCGAGGACTACCCTCAGGACTCCGTCTACTCGGGCCTGACGGTCGCGGAGATGAAGGGCGGTGTCGATCGCGTGAGGGAGATCGAGGCGGAGCTGGAGGATCTGGAGGCGCCGCATGAGTGGGTGGACGGGAAGGAGGCAAAGGCCATGCTCGCGACGCCGCGGGACGGTGCCTTTACCCGCGAGGGCTGGATCTTCGAGATCAAGTACGACGGCTATCGCCTGATCGTCGCGAAGGACGGCCAGGAGGTGCGGCTCTGGTCCCGGGCCGGAAACGACCTGACCGAGACGTTTCCTGAGGTGGCGCGGGCCACATCCCTGCTGCCTTTCCCGCACCTGGTGCTGGACGGCGAGGTGGTGGTCCACGACGCGGATGGCTTGCCCAGCTTCTCCCGTCTGCAGCGACGGGGTCGCTTGACTCGCCGGGGTGACGTGGCCCGGGCCGCGGTGACGCTCCCCGCGACCCTCTACCTCTTCGATCTGCTGGGCTTCCAGGACTTCGACGTCCGGCCCCTCCCTCTGCTGGAGCGAAAGCGACTGCTCCGGAGGCTCCTGCCGTCCACGGGTCCGCTGCGCTTCTCCGATCACATCGCCGAGCAGGGTGAGGCCATGTTCGATCAGGTCCAGCAGATGCGCCTCGAGGGCATCGTAGCCAAGAAGGAGGACGCGCCGTACCGAGGCGTGCGGTCAAGAGAGTGGCTGAAGATCCGGGCGGACCGCAGCTCCGATTTCGTCATCGTGGGCTTCACCGAGCCGACCGGCTCCCGGAAGGGGCTCGGGGCTCTGCATGTGGGCCAGTACGCGGGTGACGACCTGCTCTACGTGGGGCGGGTCGGCAGCGGGTTCACCGGCGCCCAGTTGGACGAGTTGCGGCAGGAGCTCGAGGCCCTCGAGGTGGACGACGCGCCCGTCGAGGGACCGGCGCCGTCGGGTGACGGGCATCATTGGGTGAGACCCCAGCTCGTCGCCGAGGTGCGCTTCAAGGAGTTCACCGACGTCGGCCTGCTCCGCCAGCCCGTGTTCCAGCGTATTCGAGACGACAAACCTCCCGCCGACTGCCGACTGGACGACCCCAAGAGAGAGCTAGCCGAGCCCGAGGCCGTGTCGGGCGAAGAGGAGCGGGCGATCCCCTTCACCAACCTCGACAAGGTCTTCTGGCCTGAGGGGGGCTACACCAAGGGTGATCTGATCGAGTACTACCGGACGGCGTGGGAGTGGATGGAGCCGTACCTGGAGGACCGATGCGTGGTACTGACCCGTTACCCCGACGGCATTGACGGCAAATCGTTCTACCAGAAGGACGCGCCAGGCTGGGCTCCCGAGTGGCTCCGGACCGTGACGGTGTGGAGCGAGTCGTCGGAGCGCGAGCTGTCGTACTTCGTCGTGGAGAACCAGGAGTCGCTGCTGTATCTGGCGAATCTGGCGACCATCCCCCTCCACATCTGGTCGAGTCGCGTGGGGACGCTCGGCAAGCCCGACTGGTGCGTGATCGATCTGGATCCGAAGGACGCCCCCTTCTCGGACGTGGTGAAGGTGGCCGTGTTCCTGAAGGGGCTCTGTGACGAGCTGGAGTTGCCCACCTACGTGAAGACCACGGGCTCCACCGGCCTCCACATCCTGATCCCCCTGGGACGACAGTGCACCTACGAGCAGTCACGCACGCTGGGACACCTGTTGGCCCATGTGGCCGTAGCCGAGATGCCCGAGATCGCCACCATCACGCGGACGATCAGTCAGCGGGACGGGAAGGTCTACATCGACTTCCTGCAGAACCGTCACGGCCAGCTCATCGTCGCGCCCTTCAGCGTTCGCCCAGTGCCCGAGGCGGCCGTATCGACGCCGCTCACCTGGGACGAAGTGAACGGCGGGCTGAAGGTGCGCCGGCACACGATCCAGACCGTGGCCAAGCGCATGAAGAAGCTGGGTCACGACCCGATGCGGGCGGTGCTCGACGTTCGGCCCGACCTGATGGAGGCCCTGGGCCGTCTGTCGGAGAAGCTGGGATAGGTTCAGCGAGTCCGGTAGCGTACACGTCCCGGGACCGGGGCGGAGGGCGCCAGGTTGCTGATCGCCCGGGCGAAGCGCCACCGGCCGTCGCTCTCCTGCCGATAGATAGCCATGCCGTAGCCGTTGACGCTCACCGGCGGGCCCCCGCGGCGGGGGTACATGGTGAAGGTCTGGTGCCCCCACTCGTACGCTACGGTGCCGTCAACGCGGGTCTCGGAGACCGTGACGTCCTGCTGGATCCGGAAGCGGCTCAGGAGGCTCGCATAGAGATCCCGCAGCGGCTCCTGGCCCACGACGGGTGGGGAATTGGCCGGCAGGAAGACGACGTCCTCCGTGACCATGGCGATCAACTCGTCCACGGCGCCCCGGGTGAGGGCGTCCAGCCACGCCTTGCGCACCTGGCCGATGCGCACCACCGCACCGTTCGCATCGTCCGTGCCCATCCGCGTCCTCCCCTCCGCATGTCCCACGGCTGCGACGCTACCCACTCTCTACGGGATGGAGGCGGGCGGTGTTCCCCGGGGCTCAAGCGTCCGCACCGGGCTTCGCCCTGGCGAGAGTGGCCCACCCCCGCGCGTAGACGTCGGCGCGCACCGGGAGATACCCCGGGTACTCGGCCTTCGTGGCGCGGACCACGTTTCGGTCCAGGTCGACCAACGCCAGGGGCTCTGTCGTCTCCAGCAGGACCGTGCCGTCGGGCCCGACGACCAGAGAGGCTCCGCCGGTTGGAAAGTCGGAGGATCCACCGGGGCGGTTGGCGGACGCGACGTAGGTGCAGCTCGTGACCGCATCGGCCCTGAGAACGAGCTGCCAGCGGGCGTACGTATCGCCGGGGGTGGCGCGAGGCGCCAGGATCAGCTCGGCGCCTTGGGCCGCCAATTGGTGACAGCCCTCGGGCCGGTTGAGGTCGGAGCAGAGCTGGATGCCGATCGGCATGCCCAGGTCCGTAACGACCCCTGGCGGCTGATCCCCCGCGTCGTAGTGGTAGGTCTCCCAGAAGCCTTCCTCTTCCGGAAGGTGCAGCTTGCGATAGCGCGTCAGCACGCGACCGGCCGGCCCGAACAGCACTGCCGTGTTGTGGCGGGTGCCGGTGAGGGGATCCCGCACGATGGCGCCGCCGAGGAGCGCGATCCCCGCCGCTGCCGCCGCCGCCGACTGAAGCGCTTGCCGCCGTCCGTCCGGGGGCTCGTCGTCGTCGTCGGAGGCCTGCTTGGTGGCCGGGACCCAACGATCCAGCGGGAGCTCGGGCAGGACAGCGAGCGTGGCGCCCAGGTCTCGGGCCTGTCTCAATCGCTCGGTGAGTCGTCGGCCCCCGGGATCGTCATGGAAGACCTCGGTGATGACGGCCAACGTAAGGCGTTCGACTGTCACAGTGCCTCCGGCGGAAAGGCGAACTGGCCAGCCGGCCGACGAGGGGCGCTACCACCGCGGGCGCGCCCCTCGGTTCGGTCCGTGATCTCGTGGGGGCACGATCTCGGCCGGCAATGACCCCCAAGAGTGGGTGTCTCGGCTGACGGATGCCACCCCCCGAGGTCAGAACTCCCACCGGATGCCCAACGACGGGAGGACCGGAAGGAGCTCTTCGCCCGGAACCTGACGCGTCACCAGCTCGTCGCCGACGAGGCGCACGTCGTAGCCGTACGAGCGGAGATTCGCCCGGTCGTACAGGTTGAACACGTCCAGGAACACGCTCAGCAGGCCGCGGCCCAGCTCGAAGCTCCGGCTGACTCTGAGGTCCAGCCGGTGGTACGCTGGGAGTCGGTCGCCGTTGAGGGCGCCCCAGGAGCTCAGGGCCCGAATGACGGGCTCCCCCGTGTCGGGGTTGGTGCCGAGCGTGTCCGCCGCGAACTCCCGGGGCGTGATGGGCCAGCCCGTGTGGTACTGCCAGCCCACGCTGAACCGCCAACCCGACGCGGTGCCGTACGACACCATCGATTGGAAGGCGTGGGTCTGGTCGAAGAAGCGCGGCGTCCAGACTCCGTCCACGAGCCCTTCGGTGGCGGACAGCGCATAGCTGGCCGACCAGGACAGACGACCCGTATTCTGCGCCACCATCAGCTCGAGACCACGGGCCCGGGCCTCGGTCGACTCGATGCGGACGCGGTCCTCCTCCGCCTCGGGGAACGGGAGAATCTCCCTGCTCAAGTTGAAGTAGCGCCGCCGCGGGTTCTCGATGGCCCGGACGTAGCCTTCGACCCGCAGGTTCGTCCCACGTCCGAAGGAGCGCTCGATGCCCACTGCGACCTGGTTGGCCCACTCCGAGCGGGTGAAGTCGGTCTCACCGTCCCCCACCGACAGCTCGTGGAGCCCGTGGGATTGGTAGTAGCGTCCGATGCTGGCGCGGAGCTGAGTGTCGTCGCCCAGGTCCAGGGCCGCGTGGATGCGGGGGGCCAGGTCGTCGTCGCCCGTGTGCGTCTGCCGGTCGTACCGGAGACCGACCTCCGTCGTCAGCCGGCCCCAGGTCCGAAACCGCGCTGCCGTGTAGAGGCCCAGCTCGTCGCCGTCCGGGGTGGTCGCCACCACGGTGCTGTCCGTGGGACCCGGTTCGCCGCCGGGCGAGGCCGGACGCGCCCGACTCCAGCTCAGGTAGTCGTAGTCCGCCGTTCCGAGCTTGCCGTCGAAGCCCACCTTGAGCAGCGCGTTGTCCGAGAGCTCGTAGCTCCAGTCCTGCTTGAGCCCGAACACGTCGAACGTGCGGGAATCATCGGCGAAATGGGCCTCGAGACCAGGGCTGAATTCGGGGTTGTTCTCGAATCCGCCCCGGTTCCGCGTCACCCTGCCGAACGACGCCACCGTGTGGGCCCGGAGCACGGGCGTGAGCTCCGCCTGCCAGCCAAGCCACCCATACGTGCTCCGCCACTTCGACTCGACGAAGTCGCCGTCCTCGTCGACGGTCAGGTCGTCGCTCGCGTAGAGAAAGTGAGCGGATACGGTGTGGCTTCGGTGAACCCGGTAGCGTGCCTTCGCCAGCGCGTCCCAGTACGTGGGCGAGAAGTTGCCGTCGCTGTCGGTCAGGGCCAAGGCGATGTCCAGATAGCCGCGGCGGGCCGAGACCAGCCAGCTGCCATCCCCGCTGTCGAACGTCCCGCGGCTCATGAAGCTGAGGTTCATGATGCTCAGCCCCACGGCCGTACGCGTCTGCTGCACCGGCGGGTCGAGAGTCTGCATGTTGAACACACCCGCCGTCTTGTCACCGTACTCCACGGGGAACCCACCCGTGATCATGTCGATCCCGCCGACCGACTGGACGTCGACGATGCCGAGCACACCGTCGAAGTCCTTGAGGTGGTACGGCTCGTAGAGCTCGGCGCCGTCGACGGTCACCAGTATCTCCTGATCGCTCCCGCCCCGGACGTTGAGCCTGGTGGAGATGTCTTCGGCCGCGACGCCCGGCACCCGCTGTAGCGAGCGGAAGACATCCTCGCCGAGCTGGGGGAGGGTCTCCAGGTCCTCGCGAGTGAGCGTCTGGCGCGTGGCCGGAGCCGCCGTCCCCATGATGCCGAATCGCCCGGGCGTGACCACGATCTCAGAGATCTCCAACGGCGTGGCCTCGACGGTCACCCGGAGAAAAGGCGTCGCGTCGGGAAGGGCCACGAAAGGGGTCTCGACGACCCGATAGCCCAGGGCGTTCACCTGGAGCGTGTATTCACCGGGCGGCAGGTCCCGGACGACGAAGGTGCCGTCGGCCCGCGTTGCCACGTCGCCTGGCACCCCGAGAACCCGAACCTGCGCGTTGGGTACCGGCGCACCCGACGCGCCGTCAGCCACCCCCCCTCGAAGCTGGATCGCGGCTCCGCTCTGGGCCGCGCCGCCGTCCTGTGCTGTGACCCCTTCCGCGCCGATGGCTCCCATCGCTGCGCACAGGACGATCCCCATCCATCTCCGCCGCATCCCTCTGCCCCCCATCCTCGTCATCTCGCACCTTCCAGTTCGAACGCCTTGCCATTCGGGTGGCGCAAGCTCGCCACCTCCACCACGATCGGCCCGAGCGCGGTCACGAGTGCCACGCACCGCCGTCGTGAGTGCAACGCACCGCCGTCGTTCCTTCTGACGATCGCTTGACGAGCTGGCCCATCCCCCTTTATATAAGTCATGACTTATGCACGAACGCTGGAGGCGCTTTCGGACCCCACACGCCGTGCCATCTTCGAGAAGCTCCGGACCGGTCCCCATTCCGTGAGCGAGCTCACCGCCGGAATGACCGTCAGCCAACCGGCCGTCTCACAGCACCTGAAGGTGCTGCGCGAGGCCCGGCTGGTAGCGGCGCGGCGGGAGGGGCGAAGGCGGATCTACTCCATGAGCGTAGCGGGCCTGGAATCGCTCCGGGCTTACGTCGACTCGTTCTGGTCCGACGTGCTCCAGGCGTTCGCAGCCCAGGAGGAAGGCGCATGAGCGGGATGGAAGCGGGTGTGGTGGCGCCGGTGCGAAAGACCGTGCAGGTAGGGTGGGACATCGACGCCACGTTCCGGCGGTTTACGGAGGACATGAGCGAGTGGTGGCCGCTGGCCACCCACAGCGTCGGTCTCGAGAAAGCGGTGGGCGTGGTCCTTGAGGGACAGGTGGGAGGAAGGGTCTACGAGACCCACACCGACGGCTCCACCAGTGATTGGGGACGGGTGACCGTGTGGGAGCCGCCGGGACGCATCTCGTTCACGTGGCACCCGGGCCGGGAAGCCGACGACGGGCAATTGGTCGAGGTGACCTTCACCGCTGAGGAAAGCGGGACCCGGCTGGAGCTGGTCCACAGCGGGTGGGAGCGGCTCGGGGAGCGGGGCGCATCCGTCCGGGACGGCTACGACGACGGCTGGGATATGGTGCTGGCCCGTTTCCGTAGGTAGCCCGCTGCCGCGGACGGAGGACGGCCGCGTCGTCCTCCGTCCGCCGGCGTAGGGTGCCGCGGCTGCCGCGCCGTGCCCGTGCTGGCGCGCGCCACCCACCGGGGAGCCGCACGCGCTCACTCCGCTCGCAGCGCCTCGGTGGGATCGATGTGCGACGCACGGCGGGCGGGGAGGTAGCTGGCCAGAAGGGCCACGGTCGCCAGCACCAACGGCACGAGTCCGAAGGTGACCGGATCGGTGGCCGAGACGCCGAACAGCAGCGTGGCCATCACACGCGTCAGCGCGAACGCCCCGATCATCCCGAGCGCCACCCCCAGCACCGTCACCCGCAGGCCCTGGCGCACCACCATTCCCTGGACGTCTCCCGACCGGGCGCCCAGCGCCATGCGCACGCCGATCTCGCGGGTGCGTTGGCTCACCACGTAGGCGATGACGCCGTAGATCCCTACGGCCCCGAGCAGCAGCGCGACTCCCGCCGCGATGCCCAGGAGCGTCATCGTGAAGGACGTCTCGGCCATGGAGGCCGAGACCACTTCCTTCATCGTGCGCGTGTCGGTTAGCGGCACCCGGGGGTCGATGCCGGTCACGACTCGCCGGAGGCTCGGGGCGAGGGCCGCCGGATCGCCGGCGGTACGGGCCACGACGATCATCCGCGCCAGATCCTGTCTGCTGATTCCCTCCACGCGCATGGGGAAGTAGGCCACCGGGCGGATGTCCTCTCTCAGGCCGAAGTTCCGGACGTCCCCCACCACGCCGACGATCTCCAGCCACGGCTCATGGTCCGAGAAGCGGACCCGTTCGCCCAACGCCGATCCGTCCAGGAAAGTGGCCGCGAAGCTCTCGCTCACCCACAGGACCGGGCGGCCCTCTTCGTGGTCGGCCCGCTCCACCGACCGACCCGCCTTGATGGGAATCCCCATCGTTTCGAAATATCCGGGCGCCACCGCATCGTACATGGCCACGGGAGGCAGCTCGCTGTCTTCCCGCGGCCGCGATTCGATGTCGAACGAGCTGCCGTTGGTGCTTTCGGGCAGCACCGGGACGGACGTCGCCGCTCCCGCACCTGTCACGCCGGGGAGCGCCGCCACGCCTTCGACGACCTGTTGGTAGAAGGCTGCACGAGTGGCGTCGTCCTGGGCGTCGCCGGTGCTGAGGGCCACGGTGAGCACCCCGTCGGCATCGATGCCTGGATCGACGGCCCTGAGCTCCGCGAAGCTGCGGAGCATGAGGCCCGAGCCCATGAGGAGCACCAGGGCCAGCGCCAGCTGCACGGTCACGAGCGCGTTGCGGGTCCGGTGCCGTTCGCGTCCCGCTGTGGTCCCGCGTCCCCCGTCCCGGAGCACGCGGGCGAACGAGCCGCTCAGGTAGCGGAGAATGGGCAGTACGCCGAAGGTGAGACCTGCCAGGAGAGAGATCGTGGCGCCGAAAGCGATGACCGTTCCGTCCAGCCGCACCTCGTGGAGTCTGGGCAGCTCGGCCGGACCGTTGGCCACGAGGGCGCTCACCCCGAGCGCGGCGAGGCCCATGCCCAGGACGCCCCCGGCCAGTCCCAGTAGCACGCTCTCGGAGAGGTACCCCCCGGCCAGGCGAGCCCGTCCCGCGCCCAATGCGGCCCGTACCGCCAGCTCCTTGTGCCGGGCCTCCGCCCGAACCAGGAACAAATTGGCCACGTTGGCGCACGCGATGAGAAGCAGGAAGCCGACCGTCCCCAGGACGATCCAGAGGGCGCTCCGGACGTCCCCGACGATCCGGTCCTGGTACCGCTCCACCGACGCGTTCCAGCCGGCCTGCTCGAGGAACGCCGCGTCGATGTCGGGGAAGAGCTCGGGGATGCGCGCCTGCAGCTCGGTGACCTCCTGTCGGGCGGCGTCCACGCTGACGCTGGGCGCCAGCCGGGCCAGGGAGCGTAGGCCGAACTGGCCGAACTCGCCGTCAGGGTCGACGTAGGCCGGAACCAGCGCGATCGGCTCCGGGGTCGGAAACGCGAAGCCTTGGGGCATCACGCCGACCACCTCCAGGGTCTCACCGTCCATCTCGATCGAGCGGCCCAGGATCCCGGGGTCGGCGCCGAATCTGCTGCTCCAGGCGGGCCACGTGAGGATGGCCACGGGGTTGGCACCCTCGGCCGCGTCCTCCTGATTGAACGGACGCCCCAGAGCGGGTCGGACGCGCAGCACATCCAGCAGCTCCGGCGACGCGGCGGTCACCTGGACCCGATCTGCCCGGTCTCCCACGAGCAGGTTGCGTGACTCGGTCCCGTAGACCGCGAAGCCCGAGAAGCTCCGGCTCTGGGTCCGGTACAGCCCCACGGTCCCCGGCGAGTTGGTCAGCTCGGGCAGGTCCAGCCCCGGCGCGTGGTGGTTCACGCTCACCAGGGCTTTCGAGTCCGGATAGGGCAGCGGCCGAATCAACACGGCGTGCACCACCGTGAAGATGGCCACCGTGGCGCCGATCCCCAGGGCCAGCGTGAACGTGGCCACGCTAGTGAATCCCGGCCGGCGCCCCAGAGCCCGGGTGGCCAACTGCAGCTCCTTCCACCAGGTCCGCATCATCTCCACTCCTCCACCGCCCCCGGTGGGGGGACGCTCGTTGGGACGGAGTCGCCTGCGACGGCTCCGCCAATGGTTCCAGTGCTCGGCAGGGATGCGGGCCCACAGGTCCAGGAGCCCCCGCACGGCCACCCACATCGCCCCCCACGTCCCGCGCTTCGTTACTGCCTCGGCGTAGATCCGGCTGAAGTCCGCGACGGCCTCGTCCAGGTAGCGCTCCCGGTAGTCGCGGGGAAGTAGACCCGCCGTCCACGCGTAGAGCCGGATCGGCGAGGGTTCGCCAGCACCGGGACGCTCCGGGCCGCTCACGCGTTTTCCAGCGCCCGGGTAGCCCGAGCCGCATCGACGAGCGCCTGGAGCCGCTCGGCTTCGGCGCGTAGGACGTCTCGGCCCGCCCGCGTCAGCCGGTAGTACCGTCGTCTGGCGTCGTCGTCAGGGTCCTCGGCCTCTTCCAACTCCTCGATGAACCCCTCGTCACTGAGCCGCCGGATGGTCCCGTACAGGGTGGCGGGCCAGAGGCGCACCGTCCCTTGGGTGCGTGCCTCCACGCTCGAGCGGATGCCGTACCCGTGCTGGGCTCCGTCCGCCAGGGCCAGGAGGATGTGGAACCACTGAGGCTTCAAGGGCAGCCGGTCGTCCCGCAGCGAGCTCGACTCTTGCGCCATCTCCAGGTCTCCGGTTCGTCGACGTGTGCCCGCGGTGCGGGCGTGGGCGAAATTCACTACGGGTCCATATCGATATGGTTTCATATCGAATGGGCAGGGGAGCCAGGAAGGGTGATCGGGTCAGGACGGACCGGCGCGAGTGAACCCGAGGCGATGGCGCCGTAGACGGACGCAGCCGCCAATCCCGCCGGCTCGTGACCGGTGGGACGAGCCGACTATCCCAGAAGCAGGTGGTCGGTGTGGGCGGTGGCGGGGACGAAGGGGACCCAGTGCGGGGCCGCCAGCCCCGCCTCACTGTTGCCGGCTTCGGCGGTGAGGGTGAGGAAGGACCGGTGAATGGCCAACGTGGGAAGCCGGAATCGTCCTCGGGGCGTGAGTTGCTCGGCGTCCTTCACCGCAACAAACGTCCGACGGCGATTGGGTCCGTCCGCCGTGGAGTGGGAGAACCCGCCCAACACATGTCCGTCCATCGTGCGGAACAGGTGCTTCCGCAAAGGACCCGCCCGCTGCCGGAAGTTGTCCAGCCCGGATGGGTTATACATCCGCAGATCGAAGGCCACGCGGACGGTGCTGGGGTCCATGAATATGGGGCACGCCTTGCGCCCGGCCTGGACGCCCTTCAGGAAGGTCGGGATCGTCTCGTGAGCCCGGGGCAGCAACACCGGGATCATCCCGGGCGGCGAGTCGAGCCCGGGCTGGCCCACAGAGGCGGACGGGGCGGACAGGTAGGCCGCCAGCGACTCACGGCCGAGCTCGATGCCGGGGAACTCGTGCCGCCTGAAGCGGACGGCTCCGAAGATCAGGCCCGGGTGACCGGTCAGGCGGAAGCCGATGAGCTCCCAAAAGAAGTCCGTCTCGTCGCGGGCCAGGAACACCTGCCCCGAATCCTGGACCGTGGCCAGGCCCTGCTGAAGACGATCCAGATGCTCGCGGGCGTGCCGGACGTGGTTGTCCAGCGCGGCGTCCGGCGCCTTCAAGATCGGGGCGCCGTTCGGAAGCGAGGTGTTCCGCAGGGGCTTCACCTGGAGTTCCGCCGGCAGAGCCGGCGGGACGTCCGGTTTCAAGATGTAGGGCGTTTCCGACGCACTCAAGGGTCCATTGCCTGTGTCTGAGCCTTGGGGGGACCGCCACACGGTTGACTCGCAGGCGGCAAGGCCCGTGCCCGGCACTCGGCGCAAATGTACGAGAGCGTTTATTTGTATGTCGGAGATACGTTTACGGGGCTGCAGCCGACACGCAGACGTGGGATTGGGCGGCAGATAGGGGCGCGCTCCGCCGGAAAAAAGTGTTCACCCCCGGCGAGTCTCGCTGCCGGTGACCCCGCGCAGGCGCTCGCTGCCGCCGGTGCGAGACCCGCTAGCCCGGATAGGCTTCCAGGAGCGCCAGCACCTCGTCGACGTCGGCCTCGGTGTGGTCGGCGTTGATCTGGGTCCGGATCTCCTCGTCGCCTCGAGGCACCACCGGATAGGCCAGCCCCGTCACCAGGACCCCGTTGTCATAGAGGTACTGGACCAGGTCCCGGGTGCGGGCCGTGTCCCGGATCATCAGGGGGACCACCGGGTGCTCGCCGGGGATGGTCTCGATCCCGATCCGGCCCAGCCCGTCCTCGAAGCGCTTGGTGAGGTCCCGGAGACGCGCCAGCAGCGCCTGCCCCTCGGCGCTGTCCACGACCTCCACGGCACGTAGGGCCGCCCGTGCCTCGCCCGGGGTGATGGGGTTCGAGTAGATGTACATCATCGAGCTCTCCCGCAGGAACCGAACCACCGAGGCGCTCGAGGCGACGTACCCTCCGTTCACGCCGAACGCCTTGCCCAGGGTACCCACCAGGACGTCGGCAGGAGGCGCGTCCGTGTGCTCCTCCACCCCGCGACCCGTCGCGCCGAACGCACCGACGCCGTGGGAATCGTCCACGACCAGCACGACGTTCTCGGCGAAGCCCCCGTCGTGTTTGCCGCAGATCTCCATGATCTCGTCCAGCGGCGCGTGGTCGCCGCGCATCGAGAAGATCCCGTCCGTGACCACAAGGACCCGTTGGGCCTGGCCTTTCGCGTCCTCGAGCTGACGGTCCAGCGCCGCCATGTCGAGGTGCGGGTAGACTGCTTTGCCTGCAGGCCGGGCCAGCCGCATGGCGTTGATGATGCAGTTGTGGTTCAGCTCGTCGCTCACGAGCATCGTCTGGGCGGTCACCAGGGGCACGACGGTGCTGACCACCGTGGCATACGCCGAGGAGAACGCCATGGCCGCCTCGCGGTTGTGGAACTCGGCGAGCTTGACCTCCAGATCCAGGTGGGCCGAGTAGGTGCCGCTGATGAAGCGGACGGCGCCAGGGCCGGCGCCGAAGGCGAGTGCCCCCTCCTCCTCGGCGGCGATGACGTCGGGCCGGAGACCCAGGCCCAGGTAGGAGTTGGAGTTCATGCGGATGAACTCCCGATCACTCTCCCCTTGCAGGAGGAAGCGCGGACCCCGGTCCCCCGATGCCCGACGAACCTCGGTCACCACCGCTTCGGCGCCCTTGGCCGTCCCGGCCTCCTCGAGACCGGCGACGTGCGCGTCGAGAGCTGCTTGCAGGCGATCCATGGGCATCGGGGCTCTCCTTTGTTCTTCGCCATGCGACCGAGCGGCGCTCGGTCTCGTCGGCGTTCAGAGCGTGGTAGGTCGAACCGGCTGGTCAGTCCTTCGGGCGAGCGGTCAGGTGCTCGATCATGTCGGCGGTCATGGCCGCCAGGTCGTACTCGGGTCGCCAGTCCCACTCCTCGCGGGCCGGCGTGTCGTCGACGCGCCGGGGCCACGACTGGGCGATGGCTTCCCGGACCGGGTCCACGTCGTAGTCGATCTGGAAGTCCGGAATGTGCTCGCGAATCTCCGCAGCCAGGCTCTCCGGCGTGAACTGCATGGCGGTCACGTTGAAGGCATTGCGGTGTCTCAGGCGCTCCGGGTCGGCCTCCATCACCTCGATCGCCGCCCGGATGGCGTCGGGCATGTACATCATGTCCAGCTGCGTATCGGGAGCCAGGAAGCAGGTGTAGCGCCCCTCCTCCACCGCGTGGTAGAAGATGTCGACGGCGTAGTCGGTCGTCCCACCGCCCGGCTGGACGGCGTACGAGATGAGGCCTGGATAGCGGACGCCCCGGGTGTCCACACCGTAGTGCAGGTGGTAGTAGTCGCAGAGGAGCTCGCCGGCCACCTTGGTCACGCCGTACATCGTGGTGGGCCGCTGGATGGTGTCCTGCGGCGCCGGATCGGGAGGGGTGCCCGGACCGAAGGCGCCGATGGACGACGGATGGAATACCGCGCAGGAGTGGGTGCGTGCGACCTCCAGCGCGCTTACCAGCCCTCCCATGTTGATCCGGTACGCCAGCAGGGGGTCCTTCTCCCCCACCGCAGACAGGATCGCGGCGAGATGGTAGATCGTGTCGGCCCGGAATCGCATCACGGCCGCCGCCAGGCTGTCCTGCTTGGTCGCATCCAGCACCTGGAAGGGGCCGTCGGCCGCAGGCCCGTCCGTCACAGCCCTGATATCCGTGGCGAGCACCGCCGACGTGCCGTATCGCTGCCGGAGCGCGGGAACGAGCTCAGAGCCGATCTGGCCTCCCGCTCCGGTGACGAGGATGCGCCGCATGGGGTCTCCGGAGATGTGGTCCCGGGGCCAAACACTCGCCCCGGCTTCGAGGGCGGGGCAATATAGAGATCCGCCTCGGCGGCGTCGACCGGCACCTCGTCAGGGAAGGAGCGCACCCCTCGCATGAGCGACCAGGCCCAGCAAGACCGGCGCATCGACTACGTGGAGTTCGTGGCATCGGACCTGGCGGCGACCAGAGCGTTCTACGAACGGGTGTTCGGGTGGACGTTCACCATGTGGGGCGACGCGTACATGAGCTTCGAGGACGGTCGCCTGGGCGGAGGGTTCCGTCAGGCGGACACGGCCGGCGGCAGCGGTCCGCTCGTGGTGATCTACGCCACCGATCTCGAGGGCGCTGAGGCCGATGTCACCGCCGCGGGAGGCACCGTCACCGTGGACATCTTCGAGTTTCCCGGGGGGCGTCGGTTCCACTTCACGGATCCCGCCGGGAACGAGCTGGCCGTCTGGTCGGAGCGATAGAGCCGCGTTCAGCGCGGCCTGAGGGCCCGGCGCGCGACCGCTCACGCCTGGGTCACCCGCCACGGGCGCCCGCCGGGCCCTATCCCGTCCACACCTCGGTGTCGGGCAGGAACGCGGCCCAGGCGAACCAGAAGTGGTTCCCGTGGGCGATCTCGCTGAGGCTCGAGCCCTCGAGGTCGCCGGCCACGGCCTGGCCCGACATGTTCCAGAGGCTCCCGGTCTGGCGGTCGCGGAATCGGCCGTCCCCCGCTGGCTCGAAGGTCAGCGCTCGCCCGTCGACCCGGGCGTCGAAGACGGCGCTCGAACCCACGTCACGCCCGTCCTCGATCCGTCCGTCGTCCACGGCGCTGGCGGTGCCGGGCGCCCAGAAGACGGCGACGTCACGGCCGCCCAGCTCCAGCATGGCTACTCGGTGGTCCTGCAACTCGGAGAACGGCACGGCCCACGCACGATCGCCCTCCCGCAGGGCCACGATCCGCTCCATCATGGGGAGCCTCCCGTCTTCCCGGCCCTTGAAATAGGCAGGGAAGGGTCCACCGGTGTCGTAGCCCGCGTACGGATTCCGGCCATAGGGCCGGTCGTAGCCCGTCTCCCGCGAAAGGACCCGCGCACCGGGGGCCTGCGCCTTCACGTCTCGCCAGCTGAGGAGCGGTGACGGCACGAACGTGAGCTCCTTCCCGGCGTGCTCACCGATGATCCCCTCCCCCGTGGCCTGTTGCCACCAGGTCTCGGTCTGACGGTCGTACATGATCAGGTCGGAGTGGCGCAGCCGGCCCGTGGTGCCGAAGTCCAGCAATCGGTCCTCGAAGCGCCGGTCGAATGCGAGCGTCGTATTGCAGAGCGGGCAGTAGGTGACGGAGACGGGCACGCCTCCCACCACGTCGTTGACGATCTCGTGATAGATGAGGATCTGCAGCGGGTAGGCCTTCACCTCGTCACCCAGGCGAACGACGGCTACCGGCTCCCGGTCGCCGATCCACCCGTCGGCATCCTCGACCGAGACGAAGCGGGGAAGGTCGATGGCTGGGATGCCGTCCTTCGGCGGTCCGCCGGAGACCACCTCGCTCATGTCGACGGTCTTCTTGTCGAAGTCGGTGCGCCAGATCTCCTGTCCGCCTACGGCTGGAGGCGATCCACAGGCCAACGTGCAGGCCAGGATCGTGAGAAAAGGGGAGAGGCTGCTCGAGCGACGCATGGTACACTCCGTGACTCCGTGGACGGTGTTCGCCACCGTCCGAACCCGCGACCGGAGCAACGGAGTTCCGACCGAGTGTCAGCTGCGGCTGTCCTTCACCGCGCGGTGCCATTCGGCGCTCTCGAGAAGCCGCCGGAGACGCGAAAGCACCCCGGCGGCGTCGTCCATGTCCCGCCGTTTGACCTCGAGGTCCAGGGCCCGCCAGATCCGGACCTCGCGGCGATCCAGCTCCTCGACGAGCACGCGTCCCTGACCCGTGAGCTGGACGATGCTCGACCTGCGATGAGCAGGGTTGTCCTCCGACGAGACCAGGCCCCGGGCGGCGAAGCGGTTCACCACGGATTGAATGTGCTGGCGCGAGACCTTCCTGGCCCGTGCGATCTCCGGCACCGTTGCCGGGCCATTCTCGCCGATCCAGCTGAGGATGGCCCGCTGACCGACGGAGATGTCCAGGTCTTCTTGAATCTCCTCGGCGGCCGCCCGCAACTGGTAGAAGAGAGACCGGGCTTCGTCGAGCAGTGCCTCCAGCGCCCGTACCTTCCTGGGCTTCATCCGATTCCTCCTGGGCTTCTATGACAAGTAGAAGTCCAATATGACAGTCGCACTGTCATCAGGGAATCGTCTTCCGAGTCGGAAGGGCGGACCCGGAGTCCCTCACGACCCCACCATTCGCGCCAGCGCCTCGGGCGACCTGGGCAGGTCTTCGGTCAACACCCGGGCACCGTCGCGCGTCACCAGGACCATGTCCTCCACGAAGACGGCGATCTCCTCCTCGTGGTTGTAGTACCACGGCTCTACGGTGAACACCATCCCAGCCTGCAGGGGCACGTCGACCAGGGCCGGATCGCCGACGCTCAAGCCCAGGTGGTGTCCGTAAAAGGATCCGGTCTGCATGTGCCGCCGTTCAGCCTCCGGGATCACGCGCAGCGCCAGCTGCTTCAGCTCGACCAGCGTCACGCCGGGACGGACGCCCGCGATGACGGAGTCGGCGACGTCCGTGATCATCTCCAGGACCTCCCGCTGCCGGGGCGAGAACGAGCCGCCCACGGGGAACGTCCTGCCGACGTCGCTCACGTAGTAGTCCACCTCGCACCCTACGTCGAAGATCACGAGGTCACCGGCATCCATCGATCGATTCCTCCGGTCGTACTGGGCGGCGAGCACCCGCCAGGGCCAGAGAGAGTTGGGGCCGGACTTCACGATCGAGGAAAAGGCCGGGCGTTGCGAGCCGGTCCGCTTGCACGCGGCCTCGAACTCACCCTCCAGCGTGCGCTCGTCCACGCCGGGCCGAACGGCGGAGGCCGCATGACGGATCGCACCGACCGTCGCGTTCGCCGCCCGGCTCAGGGCCGCGATCTCGGCCGGACTCTTCACCATGCGGATCCGCGCCATGGTCTCGAAGGCGTTGGCCAGCACGAGGGGCGGCTGCCGCCCTGACAACGCGAGCAGGGCGGTAGCCGAGGCGCCCAACTCCCCCGCCAGGCCGGGCGACGGCGCCTCCACCTCGCCGGGGCCGCCGGCGTCGATCCACACGGTGGTGCCGTCCCCGGACCATCGGTCCAATAGAGGCTCGAGCTCCCCCACGGGGCGGAGGTCGGCGAGCCCGCTCCGCTCCCGCATCACGGGGTCGTCTCCCAGGGGCCGACCCGGGAAGTCGTTGCGACGATCCGGGTTCTCGAAGCGCGGGTCCCGGGCCGGAAGGAACAGGCTGACCCGATTCCCGTCCGCGTCCAGCACCAACACCGAGCCCGGCAGCTCGAGACCGGTGAGGTAGTTGAAGCCGTCGGCCTGGCGGAAGGTGGCGCCATGCGTGACGCCGCTACCCGAGGGCACGAGCATGACGCCACCACCCCGGGCACGAATGCGCTCCAGGAGCTGGTGGCGGCGCGCCGCGTACTCCTCCGGAGTGAACTGGAGATCGGTCCAGTCGAAGTAGGCCTCCTCCGGCGGGGGCCACTCCTGGGCGGGGAGCGTGGGGGGGAGCATCAACAGGGCCGCCGGCACCAGCAGCCGGGCGGCCGGCGGAACCAGTGGCCGGCCGGCTGACAGCAGCAGCCGAACGGTCGACTTCAGCAAGGCCGGAGATCCCAGGTGGACTGACCGCATGATCGAGGCTCTCTCGTGGGGTTGAATCTCGCTCGGATCGGTGTTTGGCGAGAGTCCGTGACGAATCTATCTTCCTTGTCCCAGGCCGCGACCCCGAGGTCCCCGCCCCGGCAGGGTCTCCGAGGAGCTCGGATCTCACGCCCACCATGGAGTTGAGATGGATTTCAGCCGGATCCGGAACATGCTCGTGCCGCTGGCGAGCGGGGGCGGCTGGGCAAGGGGGACCGACGGTGCCCGAGAACAACGAGGTGCCGAAGCGCGTATTGTAGGACGCGGGGCGCCGATGCCTCCCCTACGCAGCTCTGACTCCTGCCAGGATCCCCAGTGACCGAAGCCGCATTGACCGAGGTTCGGACCCGACCGGAGTCCGAAGACCATCGCAGAGTACGGACCGCGCTGCGGGGACTCGACGGGAGGGCCACGCTGGGAGACGTGGTGGAGGCGACGGGGCTCCACAGCGCCGAGGTCGAGGCGACCCTGAAGGACCTCCTGGCCGGCTATCAGGGACACCTCGAGGTGGGCGAGCACGGCGACCTGGTCTACCGGTTCGACGCGTCCATGATCCGTCGGGACCACCGGTCGGTCTGGGCTCGCGTGCGAGACCGGGCCAAGGCGTGGCTGACCCAGGCGTTCAAGGTCTGGATCATGCTCATGCTCGTCGTCTACTTCGTGCTGTTCGTCGTGCTGTTGATTGCCGCGTTCGTGGCGATCATGTCCCGCGGGGGCGACAACCGCCGGTTCCCCGGGGGCAGGGGGCATGGGCGTGGGCACTTCCATATTCCGCTGTTGTGGTACTTCTGGAGTCCGGGATGGGGGCGGCGACGCCACTACTACGGCGCTCGCTGGGCAAAGAAGACCGGTGCGAAGGTGCCGTTCCACAGGAAGGTGTTCGCATTCGTCTTCGGTCCCGACACCCCCGAGCTCACGCAGCCCCAGAAGGACCGGAGCCTGGTCCGCCTCATACGTGCCCGCCGTGGTGTGCTCACGGCCACCGAGCTGGTGCAGCACACCGGTGCGACGCTCCCCGAGGCCGAGGACGAGATGGGGCGCCTGATGGGAGCGTACGACGGCGACGTCCGTGTCTCGGAGGAGGGGGAGGTGCTGTACACGTTCCCCGATCTCATGGTCAGCGCCCACGGGCCGGTCAGGGCCCGAGAGCCGGACCCTGCGTGGCGCAGGCTGGAGCGCCCGATGGAGCTCACCGGGAACGAGAAGAAGGACGACACGATCATCGCCGGCCTCAACGGCTTCAACCTGTTGATGGCGGCGGTGGCGCCGGGCTTCATCTTCCCAGCGCTCCAGATCGGGGGCGTCGCCGCGTGGGTCGGCCTGGTGGCCGTGCCCCTCGTCTTCAGCGCCATCTTCTTCGGGATCCCGTTGGTGCGGCGCCTCGGCCTGAAGCGGGAGAACCTGCGGCGAGTGCGCCGCAACATACGGAGATTGCTGGAGGGGAGCGTCTTCGAGGGCGCGTTGTTGGATCGCTCGGTGGAGCCCGAGGAGGCGCACCGGAGCGTGGCCAAGGGATTGGGCAGCGACCCCGGGGCCGAGGCGGTGCAGGAGCAGCTGCATGCGCTGGCAGCCGAGTTCGACGCGGACGTCGTGGCCGCACCCGACGGTGGCCTGCGCTTTCGCTTCCCCGCGATCCGCGGCACCTTCCTCGCCGCCGCCAAGGCGCGCAAGCAGCTGGCGCTGGGCACCCGGTCGGTTGGAGAGATCGTGTATTCGAGCGCGGACGACGATGCCCAGGCGGGCGACAGGCAGCTGGCCGAGTTCGACAGGGAGCTGGCCGGATACGTGGCCGCGCCCGGCCGAGTGGACTACCTCGACGAGCTGGACCTCGTGGCGTTCGACCAGGAGTTGGCTCGCCCGACCCCACCGAGCAGGAGAAGCCAATGATGCGAGCGCTGTGTGGTCTCGGACTGTCTGCCCTCGCTATGGCCGTCTGGGTCGGAGGCCCCGCCCAGGGCCAGGAGCTTCCCGCCGACGGGGAGAGCGCCACGGAACGCGTGGCTACGTCACCCCGCCACGGAGAGTGGGCCACGTACGACGCCGGCGGCGACGACGAGGTGCAGGCGTGGGTGGTCTATCCGGAGCGGAGCGACGCGGCGCCGGTGGTCGTGGTCATTCACGAGAACCGGGGCATGAACGACTGGGTTCGGGGCGTTGCCGACCAGCTCGCGGCCGAAGGGTTCATCGCCGTGGCGCCCGACCTGCTGAGCGGTAAGGGGCCAGACGACGGGGGGACGGCGAGCTTCGAGGGGGACGGCGCCCGTACCGCCATCCGGGAGTTGGAGCGGGCCGAGGTGAACCGCAGGTTGGAGGCGGCCGCCGCGTACGGCACCTCCCTCCCGGCCGCCACCGACCGGGTGGGCGTGGTGGGGTTCTGCTGGGGCGGCTCCGGCAGCTTCCTGTTCGCGTCCGCGTGGGACGAGCTGGACGCGGCGGTCGTGTACTACGGCAGCTCGCCGTCCGCCGAAGCGCTGGCGCGCATCACCGCTCCGGTCCTGGGCCACTACGGCGGTGACGACGCGAGGGTCAACGCCACCATCCCCGATGCCCGGGCCGAGATGGAGCGGCTCGGCCACCCGTACGAGGTGAACATCTACGATGGTGCCGGACACGGCTTCCTGCGTCAGCAGTCGGGGCGGGACGGCGCCAACATGGAGGCGACCCGGGCTGCTTGGCCCCGCACCGTGTCGTTCCTGCGGGAGGCCCTGGAGGGGTGAGGACCCGCGCCCTCCAGGGAACGAGCTCGACGGGACCCGATCCTACCTCAGGCTGAACATCTTCGTGTACTTGATGATCAACTGGCGCTCCTGGGGCCCCCGCTCGATCCCCGTCCGGTCCAGGGAGCCCAGGTGCTCGGTGTCGTTGTAGACCACGTAGAGCCCCGTGCCCGCCGTGTTCAGCCAGCCGAAGCGGACGTTGCTGCCGAAGTTCTCCGTCTCGTTGCTGTACTGGAGGGACGCCTGCACGAATATCCGCGGCGTGAACGAATAGGAGCCCTTGAGGGCCACCAGCGACGAGATGAAGTCGCCTTCCTGGAGCCTCACGTCGAAGTAGGCCACTCGGAACGACGCGACGAACCTGTCGCGGAAGCGGTAGTTGAAGGTGGTGTTGCTGCCCGTCCGCGTTCCGGAGTAGAAGCCCCCGATGTCGATCCGTCCCTGGGCGGAGAACGGCGCACTCAGGTCGGTGTTGAACGCGAAGCCCCAGTCGAAGTTGTTGTAGCTCCCCGCCGGGATGATGATGCCGTCCCGGATCTCGAACGGCTCCTGCAGTCCCTCTCCGGTGAAGTTGACCGCGGGCAGCTGGAAGAACGCGCCGTTGGAGAACTCGAAGTGGCTGTCGATGTGAACGACCCGGGTCTCGCTGAAGCCCGTGAGGTCGAAGTACTCCCGCCACGAGACGTGCGGTCGCAGCTCCCGGAACCAGGAGACCTCTGGGAAGCGGAGTTTCCTCAAGATGCGCGCGTTGATGTACCGGTATTCCCGACGGCTCAGGAAGCCCACCTCGGGGTTGAACTCCGCCCCAACCTCCCGGTATTGGGCCGCCACGTTCCAGTCCCGGGTTTCGAACGTCCCGCCGAGGTTGTAGGCGTACTCGCCGCCGCTCACGTCCGGGGTCGTGGTGCCCGAGACATACCCGTCGAACGTCAGCGCCTGACCGACGCCCAGGCGGCCATCCGCGCCGTAGGTCAGGTTGTAGTCGTTCGTGTCGTCGGTGTTCAAGCGGTGCACGAAGATCCCGCCCAGCCGCGTCCGGTTCTCGAACTCCTGGAACAGGCGCACGACGCCGAAGTTGTTCTTGGACTCGACCCGCACCTCCTGGCCCACGTCCTCATCGAGCAGATCGAGGTGGTTGGCCTGGATGTTCAGGAATCCGACCTGCATCCCGGCGACTTTGCCCGTCAGCCGGGCGCCCGCCTGGATCGGCACCTCGTTCCCCTCGTAGAGGCCGATGCGGCGGCTGAAGAAGAGCTCGGTCTCCTGGGGAGTTCCAACCGAAAAGGAGCCCGCGTTTTCCAGGAAGAACGGCCGCTTCTCGGGGAAGAAGAGCGGGAAGCGCGTCAGGTTGACCTGTTGGTCGTCCACCTCGACCTGGGCGAAGTCGGTGTTCACGGTCAGATCGAGGGTGAGACTTTGCGTGAGGCCGATCTTGGCGTCGCCGCCCACGGCCGGGCTGAAGTCCGCCGAGCTCTGCAGCGTGTAGTCCCGGTACGCGTCACCCAGCACGTAGGGAGTGATCGTGAAGACCTTCTGGCTCGGTGCCTCGAACTGCGACAACGTCCCCGCCATGGATACACGGTAGAGGTTGAACTGCCGCGGGATGGGCGCCCAGAAAGCCTCTTCGTTGTGGCGTCGGATGTTGCGGGAGAAGTTGACGCCCCAGGTCTGGTTGCCGCCTCTGGGGTAACGCAGCGTCGAGAAGGGGATGCGGAACTCGGCGTACCATCCGTTGGCGTCGACGGACGTCGCCACCTCCCAGCTCCCGTCCCAGTTCAGGTTGAACCCGCCGCCGGAGCCGGCCTGTTGCCGCTGGCCTCTACGGGGTGAGGCGCTACCTTGCCCCTCCTTGGTGACCTGCCCGTCGTACTCGATCCCGGCCGGAGTGGTCGCGAAGACGAATCCGTTCTGCCGGTCCAGGTACGTATCGAGGATGATCTGGAAGGCGTCGGTGTTGGTCAGCGCGGCGTCGCGCCGCGTTTCTCCCACCACGATGCCGGAGGTATCGGAGTCGAATAGCCAAGCGCCGATGTAGATGGCCTCGGCGTCGTAGACGATGCGCACCTCGGTGGTTTCCGAGACGGCCCGCCCCTCCACCGGCTCCCGCTGGATGAACTCTCCCAGGACCCGCGCCTGCGCCCAGGCCTCGTCGTCCATGCGGCCGTCGATCACGGGGGACGTATCGACCGGAGACGCGGCTGCTTCGCGGCTGCGGGGAGCTGCGTTTGCGACCCGGTCGCCCTCGCCGTTCTGCAGGGGCTCCTGGCCGGTCAGCAGGGCCGGGATGAGGAAAGCGACGAGGCTCGCCGCCGATACATGACTGCGCATGGCTTCTCGGTGTCGTGGTCCAACAGTCTAGACACGCCGCCCAGCTCCAGTGCTGACACTCGAGATCAGGCGCGCCATGTGCTCAGCGGTTCAGCGTGTAATGCCGGACCCGAAAGATGACTCGTCGAGGGGAGAAGCGGAATAGCCGAGCCCGTGCTCGCGCCGTCGGCCATGACGCGGTCCGGGCCGATCGCGTGACAGTCAGGTGCTCACCGTCGCTATCGTCGCCTCCGAGACGGTGGAGAAGCCTTCAGGATTGCAGGGGCGGCCCCTCCGGAAAGGCGAAGTCCAGGAATCGGCGCAGAATCGCTTCGGTCCCGGGCGTCTCCGGCGTCACCCGCTCCAGCTCCTCGACCGAGGACACGCCCGCCAGAGGCATGTACTCGGGGTACTGGGCCAGCCTGGCCACCAGCCCGGCCGCGTCCAGCTCGGGGTGGAACTGGGTGCAGTAGATGGGCCGGTCGGGGAAGCAGAACGCCTCGTTCTCGACCTTCGCGCTGGACGCGAGCAGGATCGCCCCGTCCGGAAGCTTCGTGACGATGTCCTCGTGGCCGATCTGGACCTGGAAGCGCTTGCCCAAGGGGCCGAAGACCGGATCCCGCTCGCCTTCCGGTGTGAGCTCCAGCCAGGCCGTACCCACCTCGGCCCGGCCGTGGTCGGTCACGACCTCGCCCCCGAGGGCCCGGGCCATGGCCTGAAAGCCCCAGCACGACGCGAAGGTGGGCTTCTTCAGGTCGTAGAGCTCCTTCATGGCCTCCAGCGCGTCTGGCAGCCAATCCCCCCCACGCGCCACGGAGTGGTCACCGCTTCCGCCCAACAAGACCACGTCCACCTCGTCCAGCTTCTCCACGGTGGGGACACCGGAAAGGAGGTCGAAGACCTCGATGCAGTTCCCGTCACACCGAAAGGACCGGGCGAAGCAACCGATCTCGTGGTCGCTCATCGGGTCGTCCGGCTCCCGCACCTGTAGCAACAGGTAGCGTAGTCGCCGGTCCACGCCTCGGCCTCGTCGACTCGCTCTTCGACGGTGGAGTAGGTCTTTCGTCGCAGCCACGTTCTCAGTGGATCGGGGTAGAAACACGCCGTTGAGAGGGGTTGGCTGGCCGACGGTCCTCGGCCATCTTGCTCTCCCCGGACGTGAGCGAGCGTCGGCAACGACGGCGCCTCGCCCGGGTAAGCCAACGCTACCACGAAGCACTTCGGCCCACAACTCCCCAACCCCGGACGACGGTTTTGTCACCGCGCATCGCCTGCCTGCTCATCTCCGTCGGCCTGATTGCGACGCCCAGGGGCGCATCTGCCCAGAGCGCGGGCGAGGTCGTGGCCGGGGCTGCCGTGGGAGGGCTGTTGGTCGGCCTGCCCGTCACCCTGGCGTACTCCACGGCCCGGGCTCAGCAGGGCGCGTACGCCTGGAACACCCGCGAGGCGGTTCTTCGCCCGGCCGGACTGGTGGCCGGCGCGGTGAGCATCGGCGGGGGGATCTGGACGGGTGCCAGCGACCGTCACCGGGTGGGGGACCTGGCCTTGGGCGCGGTGGTGGGCGGTGGAGTCGGGGCGCTGGTAGGCAGGGGCGTCGCCCAGCTCACCGCGCCCACGCCCGAGGGGCGCTGGGCCGGGCTCGTCATCGGCTGGGGCGTGGGAGCGTTGGTGGGGAGCGTCACATATACGTTGGTCCGGGGGGCCGTTCGTACCTCGGGCGCAGAGACGGCCACGGCCCTGTCGGTCTCGCTGCCCCGAGGGTTACCGGGCGCCGGATGGTGACGCGCACACGGATCGTGCTCTCGGCCGTGCTCGTGGCTGTGGCGAGCCAGCAGGGGTGCACCGGTCGCGTGGATCGTTTCAGCGCCGGGTCCGAGCCGGTGGGCGTGGCCGAGCCCTCCCCGGACGAGGTGGCCGCCGTGCTGTTCCTCGTGGGTGACGCAGGAATGGCCGAGGAGGGTCGCAGTCCCACCATCCGGCAGCTGGGTCGGGACGTGGAGGCGTGGGCCGGCGCCCTGCCCGACTCTGCCGTGATGGCGGTCTTTCTGGGAGACAACGTCTACGAGGTCGGGATCCGGAATCCCGACGACCCGGGTTACCCGCAGGACACGCTCCGGCTGAACACCCAGGTGCGCGCGGTGGCTGGGCCCATGGCCAGGGAGCGGGCTGCGCGTGGTGTGTTCATCCCCGGGAACCACGACTGGGGGAACCTGCGGGGTGAGGCGGGACTGGCGCGGGCCCGCAACATGGCGGAGCACCTCGCCGGCTGGGCGGCCAGCGGAACGGCCGCTGTGGCGTTCCTGCCCCAGGCGGGAGACCCGGGGCCGGCCAACCTGGACCTGGGGAGGCACGCGCGGATCCTCGCGTTGGACGGTCACTGGTGGCTCCAGGGTGAGGAGCCAGAAGCGAGGGCGGCGGTCATGAGCCGAATCGCCGATGCCATGGACGGGGCCGGAGACCGGCATGTCGTCATCGCATCGCACCTTCCGCTGCTCACGGGGGGGCCTCACGGGGGTACCATCCCGTTCTTCCCGACCTTTGGCCTGCGCTTCCTGGCTCACAAGAGCGGCATGCTGATCCAGGACGTGACGGCGAAGCCGTACAAGGAGCTGATCGCGGCCTTCCACGACGTCTTCGACCGCGTGGGCCCGCCCCTGGCAATGGCGGGGGGTCACGACCACTCCCTTCAGGTTCTGGAGGGTACGCTGCCTGACGGGCGGACGTACACGCAGCTCCTGAGCGGGGCCGGGAGCAAGCTCACGGACATGCGCCCCGTGCCGGGAATGGCATGGGGCCGGCGGGCGCCGGGTTATATGCGGATAACGTTTCTCGAAGACGGCGGCGCGCTCCTCCACGTCACCGCGGGTGCGGCGGCCTACAAGCAGTGTGACGGCGACGGGGA
>JBDHHQ010000027.1:0-107066 GCA_039589315.1 Gemmatimonadota bacterium | reverse complement strand
ACAAAGTGCTCACGTGCCGGTCCGAAAGGCAATGCCCGGCTTGCCCGCGAGGCGAGTCGGGCTCCACTGTTGGCCTCGATGACGAGCAGATCGGTCGCTGTGTCCTATCGGAGGCGGCGGTGGCGGCGACCCAACCCATCTCTTGGCGGATCAAGGAGTGGAAGCTCTCTCGATCCGATGTTCGCTTCTCTCCTGGAGGATCCCCGGTTCCTCCGGCTCACTGACTCCATGACCGAGACGTAACACATGCCGCTCTCAGTTGACGATCTGATTCCCCTGATCGACAGACCCCTGATCGACAGAGACATATCGCGTTGGGCTGCCGGCGGTCCCGTGGCCATGGCGCGTCGTCGTGCATTGCTTCACCTACGCGATGTCCTGCAGAGAACGGGCTTTCCCACGGAGCGCAATCAGCGTCGCGCACTATCCTTGGTTCCCCTCGTGTTCCAAGAGGCCAATTACGACGATATCGCTTGGACCGACCGGGCAGCGCCGCTCGGACATTTGTCTGACATATTCGCGATAGACATTGCCGTTCAATCAAGCGGGCGTGAACGGCACGAACTGACTGATGCCGAATACCATGAATACGTCGATATGAGTCTGGCAGCGATTGAATATCGGTGAACCTGTCGTCGCGTATCATCCCGGGCGCGCCTGCCTCCTGGGCGAGCACTGCGACTGGGCAGGAGGCGCCAGCCTCGCCGTCCCGCTGCCCATCGGAGTCCGCGTGGAAGCCCGTCCGGCGCCGACGGGCACGGGGGTGTCCCTCGACTCGGTTCTGCACGGCAGACCGCTGCGCGGGCGCTGGGCACTCTCCGGAGCCGTCGACCCCGAGGGCGGGCCGCTTCGCTTCGTGCCGGCAGCCCTGCACCTCCTTGACGGGCTTGGCCTCGAGCTCCGGGACACCGCGCTTCACGTGGAGAGCGACCTGCCTCCCGGTCGCGGCTTCTCGTCATCGGCCGCGTTCACCCTGTCCGTCCTCGACGCAGTGGCCCGGCGTGCCGGGCACACCCTGGAGCCTCGGAGACTGGCCCAACTCGCCTTCGAGGTAGAGCACGACCTCTTGGGAGTGGACTGCGGTCTGTTGGACCAGTTGGCCTGCGCGGAGGGCGTGCCGCTGTTCATTCGGTGGCAGGGCGGGCAGCACGAGGTCCGTCCGATTCGTCCGGGCGCGACGTTCCACCTGGTGGCGATCGCCCTCCCCACGGCGAGGGACACGAAGGGGATCCTCGCTGCGCTGAACCGGTGCTTCTTCGGTCGGTCGGGACCCGGGGCGCAGGCCAAGTCGGCAGCGGTCCGCACGGCGCTTTCGGCGTTTGCCGACGCGGCCGCTGTCGGGGCTGCCGCGCTGGTGCAGGGGGACGAGGCGGCGCTGGGTCATGCGATGAACACCGCTCAACAGGTCTACCAGAGAGAGCTGGACGCCCAGCTACCCGAGATGCGAGCTCCCGTCCTCGAGGAGACGTGTGCTCAACTCCTGAAGGCGGGGGCTCTGGGGGCCAAGTTCTCGGGCGCCGGAGGGGAAGGGTCCGTCATCGCGCTCTACCCGGATCGCGAGGCTGCATTGGCATCCGTCGAACGCCTCGGAGCGGGTGGCGTCGGCACCGCGCTCTATTGTCCGATCGGCTGAATCGGAGCCGCCTGCCTCACCGTCTGGGCGAGGAGATCCAAACGGTACTCGACGAGAAGACCAACCCGTGGGGGATCACCACGGAAGCCGTGGAGATCCGAGACATCATCATCCCGAAGGGGCTGGAAGACGCCATGTCCCGGCAAGCTCAGGCTGAGCGGGAGCGGCAGAGTCGCATCATCCTCGGCACCGCCGAGACCGAGATCCTGCGTCCGCCCCCGGCGTACGACCGGTCACACCCCCATACGCCGCGCGTGGACCGATGGCTCGGCCGATCAGCGGTGGATTTCCACCACGTCTCCCTCCTCGAGGACGTGCCCGCCGCGGACCGACTGCCCGTCATGCGCGCTTGGCCCCCAGAGGCGAGCGTACTTCAGCTCTTCGGCTATCTCCTTGTGGATCTTCACCGCAAGATCGCCCACCGTCGAGCCCCGCCGTAGCGTGAAGGGCTTGTCGAGGTCCGGCTCCTTGCCGGGCTCCTTGCTGTAGACCCGCATGATGTCCAAGGCTTCGAAGGTGGTACGGCCGAGCTCCTCGATGCCGGCGAGAGTCATGCCGGACACGCCGATCCGGGTCCAAGAGGACTCGGCCAACTCGACGAAGGCCTCCAGGTCGCCCTGGGCGCCAGGCAAGTCCATGCCGGTCACCACCATCAGGGCGTTCTTATAGGTCCAGCCGGATCGCCGCTTCTCCGACGCGGCGCATCCCCACGGGAGCAATCCGATCGCCTTGCTGGCCAGGAGCGGCTCGATGTGCTCCAAGCCGACCAGCGGATGCTCCACCGAGAGAACCAGCCATACCAGGTCGCATCCGCGGATCAGGTCGTAGACCCACGGCTCGACGTGCTCTTGGCAGAGCGGAGGCAGATCCACCAACTGGAAGGCGACGTCCTCGAACGGCATCATGCCCGGGGTGGCCTTGTGCGTGGTCTGCGGGTAAGGAGCCACGTCAGGGTGCGCGTGGGTCAGCTCGGAAACGAGCGTGGACTTCCCGGAGTTCGGAGGGCCCACCAAGGCGATCTGACCGGCTCCCTCGTGAGGGATCCGGTGGCTGGGCTCCCGCGAGCCCGTCTTCTTCTTGGGCTCCTTCTTGAGCTTGGAGATGCGCGTGCGGAGATCGGCGCACAGCTTCTCCGTGCCCTTGTGCTTGGGCGCGACCCGGAGCATCTCCTGCAGGGCGGCCAGCTTCTCCTCCCTGGTGACAGCCGCCCGGTAGCGGGCCTCGGCCTCGCGGTAGATCGGCCCCACGTTGGTCGACATCACCCCTCCCTCCTCCGATATGCTAGCGACAGGTGGGGTGAGGTGGCTACCGGGGCGCCGCTGAGCCGCGGGTGCCCGGTGTCGTCCGCGGACGCGCTGATCTCGGAAGATGGCGCGAAGCTGCCCGCTTCCTGTCCGACGAGCCCGAGGAGTCGCGCTATCGCGACACCCGTCGGTATACCAGACTGTCTAGTCGCATGCTCTCGCCGTCCTGATCTCCATCTTCATCTTGCCGAAGCGATCGAGGCTCAGGCTGTGTTGTTCCAGGTTGTCGAAGCGCTCCTCGCGCGTCAGTCGTCGAACGCGTGCGGATAGTGCTTCCGCGCGTGCTCCAGCGTCGTATAGCCCTCACGACAGTCCCGGCGAACGAGCTCCGGGTCTCGCTCACTGGGGGGACCGTAGCCACCACCACCGCCGAGCCGTATCTCGAATGTCGCCCCCTTGGGTATCCGAAGACCGGTTGCTTTCGCGACGGGCACGGACGTGCCGTCGGGGTGACGGAGCAAGCCCGCGTTGGGTCGGCCTGGCAGGCCACCTACGAGCCCCCAGGGCGCGTTCTTCGTACGCTCGATCGTGGACGTGCAAAACGCCTCTTCGAGGAAATGAAAGTGCATGTCGGCCCCGAGTCCGCCGCGGTATTTCCCTGGTCCGCCCGAGTCGGCAGCGAGCTCGAACTTCTCCATGAGCCACGGATTCCTGGCCTCCCAGACCTCCATGGGTGAGAATCGGGTGGCTGCCTCGATGAGATGGAGCAGGCTCGAGCCGCCGTCTCCGTGCGTGCTGGCGCCCTGACCGACCGGATGAGGCGCCCCGTCTCCCCAGAACTCGCCCGATCCCTCACGGAAGCCCCACCAGACAACGGCGGCGAGGTCGCCCCCTGAACACGCCGTGACACGCTCGGGAACGGCCTCGGCAACCGCGTTGAGGACGGCTTCGGTTGCCTGCATCGCGGGCCAGCCATAGAGGAAGCATGGTGATGGCGAAATCGGGTGAAACATCGATCCCGGACGAGTCGCGACTTCGACCGGACGGAAATGGCCTTCGTTGGGAGCCTCGCCGCCACCGGCGAGCATCGTCATCACCACGCGGGCAGCCGACACGGTTGAGGCGAGTGGGCAGTTCACGGGCCCGGGCCGCGCATCGGGTGTGCCGGAGAAGTCGAGCAGGCACGTCGAGCCCTTGACCTCGAGGGTGACCTCGAAGGGGATGGGATCGTCGGTGATCCCGTCTGAGTCCATCTCGCCCCGTCCCACATATGTGCCGTCTGGGATCTGCTCGAAGTAGCTGCGCACGACGGCCTCACCGTGGTCGTACATGCGCTCCACCGACTCATGGAAGGCGTCGAGGCCGTAGCGCTCGACGAGGCGGACTAGTGCCGCAGCGCCGGTCCTGACGCCGACCACCTCGGCGTTGATGTCACCCTGGACGTGGATCGGGAGTCGCGAGTTAGCCTGGGCTATCCGCCAAATGTCGTCGACGAGCTCGCCTTTCGAGTAAAGCTTGACGCCCGGGAAGATCGTGCCCTCCTGAAAGACATCGATGGTGTCAGTGCAGTACAGCTCCTTCGCGCCGATGTCCATCCAGTGCGCCTTGATCGCGGTATAGCCGATCAACGTGCCGTCATCGAGGAACACCGGCATCACGACAGCCGCGTCCTGTGGATGGGATCCGGTCTTGTACGGGTCGTTCATGAGGATGATGTCACCGGGGTGGAGTTGGCTCTCTCCGCCGACCGCCTCGACCGCAGACTCGATGCAGAAGCTCATCGTACCCATGAAAAGGGGGATGCTCGGCGCCTGCGCGAGCATCCTGAACTGGTCGTCGTAGACGACCGCCGCGAAGTCCAGCACCTCGTAGATGATGGGGGTGAACGACGTGCGGATAAGGGCCCGTTTGATCTGGTTGGCGGCGGAGTTCAGGCCGTGGCGAATCACCTCTGTCCTGATCGGATCCGCATCCGCCGCCCCACCCGAGGCGCCCTGACCAGCTCGATAGACGACCGCTTCTGCGTGCATAGCTATCCCTCCCGGCTGAGAAAGAGCGATCCAGCTTCCCGAACGCGGGCGCTCCAACCCTCGTCGAGGTATGTCGTCGCCGTGGGCTCGAGGATGATCGCGGGTCCAACGACCGTGGCGTCGGGACCGATCGTCGACCGCTCGATTACACGGAACGAGGTTCGCCCGCCTCGTGCGAAGGACCACGCATCCAACGTGCGTTGCTGCTCCACCGGCGCGGCGCCCGCGCCCCTCCCCGACTGCCGGCGAGGCAACTTCATCCGCACCGTCGCTCGCACCGCAACGATCTCGATTGCGCCGTCCATGGTGTGGGCAAACGTGCGGTCGTAGTCACGCGTGAAGAGCTCTCGCAGCATGGTAGCCGAGCTGGTCACGCGGCCCTCGGTCGTTGGGGCCGCAACGGTCAAATAGTGCTCCTGCCCCGCATAGCGCATGTCGAGTCCGATCTCGCGCTCCCCTACCTCTGATTCCACCACGCGCTCGTCGAGCCGAGCGAAGAGCCTACTCGCCAACTCGTTCACTTCGTCCATGACCCCGTCTTCCAGTCGCACGATACGCGTGCGCGATGCCGTGCGAACCAGATCCGCGCCGAGTAGCCCCCACGCCGAGAAGTTGCCGGCGACCGGTGGGATGACGACCTCGGTCATGTCGAGCTCCTGGGCCAGGAGTGTTCCGAAGAGTGGACCCGCACCACCGAACGGCATCAGCGTGCAGTCACGTGGGTCCTGCCCCTGCTCGACGGTGATTTCGCGGATCGCGTTGGCCATGTTTGCGGTCACGATCGTAACCACGCCGCGAGCGACCTCTTCCAGCTGGAGATCCAGCGGCTCGGCCAGTGACTCGATAGCCGTCCGAGACGCGTCGATGTCGAGCGTCACGCCGCCTGCGAGCTTCCCCTCGGCGAGCATGCCGAGTAGCGCAGCCGCATCTGTGACGGTCGGCTCAGTGCCGCCTCGCCGGTACGCGGCAGGCCCGGGATCGGCGCCAGCGCTCCGAGGCCCGACGCGCAGCGCACCCCCGACGTCGATATGTGCTACCGAGCCACCGCCGGCGCCAATCGATCGAACGTCGACCCAGGAAGTCTGGAGCGGCCAGCCGACGATCGAGCCCTCGTAGAGGACCGGGAGCCGACCGTCGAGGATCAGGCACGTGTCGAAGCTCGTTCCGCCGACGTCGGCGGTCACGACGTCGGACAAGCCCAGCAGCGCAGCGAGCTCGGCTCCGCCCTGGGCGCCCGCCACGGGACCGGACATGATCGTCTCGAACGGACGATCCTCGGCCTCACCGAACGTGATCGCGCCGCCTCCGGAGCGCGTGACGAGGAAGGACCCTGCGAAGCCGACTCCAGTGAGTCCCTGCTCCAGGCGTTGAAGGTAGCTGGCCATCCGGCCTCGCACGTAGGCGTCGATAACGGTAGTCGACGTTCGCTCGTACTCCCTGAACTCGCCCGAGACCAGGTGTGAAAGCGAGATCTCGCCGTCGAAGCCCGCAGCGCGCAACGCCTCGGCAGCGGCAAGCTCGTGGGACGGCTCCGCATAGGAGTTCATGAAAGCGATCGCCACCGCGGTGACGCCCTCCTCCGAGAAGACCTTCGCGGCTTCAGTGACGTCATCGAGCTCGAGCGCGATGTGGACCTGACCGTCAGCGCGGAGCCGCTCGGTGACGGGGATTCGAAGATGGCGTGGCACGAGCGGTTCTGGAGGCCGCCAGAAGAGGTTGTACGGCTCATCGCGATCCCCTCTTCGCGTCTCGAGGATGTCCCGGAAGCCCACGGTACTGAGCAAACCGACGGTCGCCCCGGTTCGTGTGAGCAGCGAGTTGAGCCCGACCGTGGTGCCGTGAAGGAAGTACGCCGCTCGGCTGAGATCACCCTTCTCGATCGTCGAGCTCACCGCGTCGATCACGCCCTGCTCGGGCGATGCCGGAGTTGTTGGGACCTTCCCGACGCTCAGTTCACCGGACTGATCGTCGTAATAGATGAGGTCCGTGAATGTCCCACCGACGTCGACTCCGATCCGGGTCGCCATTCATCCTCCTTGCTGGAACGGCCGTCAGGTTAGCATCGCGCTACGTGACCGGCGTGACACTAGCGCGACGCAGGTGATCTGGACAGAAGAACCGCATCCCCAGGTAATAGACCAGCATGCTCGAACCCATGGCGGTCAAAGAGGAGACAAGGACTTCCGGCGTGTAGCGGGCCACGACGATGCCGACAGCGGTTGATCCGACTGCCACCCAGTTCATGCCGCGACGATAACGAAGAGTCCCATGACGTCTGTAGACTTCCTCCATTGCGAGGCTCCCTCTGCGGACGAGTAGGTAATCGCAGATCAGGACTCCCACCATCGGAGAGAAGACGTTGGAGAGTAGGGTGAGGAAGCCGCGAAAGTATTCGGTCACTCTGAATACGGCCAGAGCTGTTCCAATCAGGCTGAGGAGGATCGTGTTCTGCCAGCGCTTGAGGGGTGTGAATACGTTGGTCAGGGCCAGCCCGGCTGAGTAGAGTGCAACGTCCATCGTCGTCCAGGTGGCGAAGAGGATCACGACTAGAGCAGGGATACCTCCTCCGAGCTGTTGGACGGCATGGACGGGGTTCCAATCGCCCGTGGTCAGCATGGAGATCGCACCGATCCAGGCGAGAAACGCGAGCGGCAACATACCCAGCGAGTATCCGATCCAGATATCCCTCCGGCTCCTCAGGTATCGCGACACGTCGGGCGTGACGAAGACTCCGACGATCAGCGCGCCGATCACCCAGTCCACGCCGGTACCCACGGTGGTCTCGCCGGTGGGTGTATACGAGAACAGGCCGGAGAGAGGATTCTCAGAAAGGACCTCGAGGAGCATCCAGCAGCACAGGCCCAACAGGAGGGGAACCGAGAGCCGACTCACCCACTTGATGTTCTCGAATCCCAACACAGCAGGCAACGCACTGGACAATCCCACGAGACCGATCGAGAGCGTGGCAGCCTCGAACCCGGCGAGCTCCCCCACGATCTGGTTTACGGCCAGACCGGCGATCTCCGTGGTGATCGCGAACCACCCGAGTAGGGAAAGCACGAGACTGAGCGATGGCAACCAGACACCGTAAGGAAAACCGAATGAAAAGCGGCTCGCCACGCTGGCCGGGATTCCGTAATCGACTCCGAACCTGCCCACGACCCCCAGGAGCAGAACGAGAATCAGGCTCCCAGTGACGAGGACGAACAAGATTTCGGTCCAAGAGAAGCTGGGAACCAGTAGTGCTCCCAACAGGAAGACAGGCAAGGACATATGAGTCCCAGCCTGGATAACGGACAGGTCCACCCAGCTCTTGGTGCGCTCCTCGACTGGAACGGCGTCCAATCCGTGCTTTTCTACCTGAAGGACTTCGGGGGTGGTCATGGCTCCTCGGGGTTGTCGAGTCGGGTGTCTCAGCCATCTACGGCTTCCCCGGGAGGGGACTGTCGCTCGCGTCGCTCCCGACGGATTCTCTCGGTTACGGCCTGATTGACGGTGAGCTCGGCTCCGTCTCTTTCGATAACGACGCCGTAGGCGCCTTCGGCCTCTTCTGGACTGAGAATCTCATTGAGGACTTCCAGGCGGACCCGTTCCGGGTCACGCTGCAGGGGATCTCCCCAACCGGCACCCCCCGCAGTCCGAGCGCTCACGATGGTGCCGCGATCAAAGGGT
Source organism: Gemmatimonadota bacterium (assembly GCA_039589315.1). Classification (GTDB taxonomy): domain Bacteria; phylum Gemmatimonadota; class Gemmatimonadetes; order Longimicrobiales; family Gaopeijiaceae; genus JBDHHQ01. The sequence goes on along the minus strand of JBDHHQ010000027.1, from coordinate 98,487 downwards.
CCGACCCGGGAGACACGCTGCTCGTAGATCACCTCATCCTCAGTTCCAGGATTGACCCGGACGCGGTTGATGCCACCCTCGCTACCTCCAAAAAGACCCCGGGGCCGGCAGACGGTCCGCTCGGAGTTCATCTGGAGCAGGACATTGTCGGTCAGGATATGGTAGTCGCGGATGGTTCCCAGACCGCCACGAAACTCGCCGATGCCATATTCCTGGCGATGCAGCTCGTAGCGTTCGACCCGGAGAGGCCAACGGGTCTCGGCTATCTCTGCCGGTGTGTTGGGCGCGTCGCCATCGCCGTGAAAGATCAGTCCATCCGCTCCATCATCGAACGGTAAAGCGCCACCGCCCCCAGGTTGAGGACTGAGCACGATAAACGGCTTTCCCCGGCGCGGGTCGATTCGGAAAAGGCGGGTCCCAAGGAGCATGTATTCTCCGGATGGACAGCGCTCCGGTAGGGCGTGGGAAAGCGCCTCGGAGACCAGGTCCGTAAGAATCAAGGCGGCGTAACCGTACGAGTCGCAGGGGGCGGGCCACGAGGGGTTCGTGATGGTGTGCTCGGGAGAAACCACCGCAAGAGGACGGCTGTGCCCCTCGTTCGCGGGCTCGTGCGGCACGGTGGCCGACTTGATCGCGATCTCGGCGGCGGCTCGAGCACCCGCGAGGGGAATGTTGATGGGTCCCGTGGCCGTCTCGTCCGTGCCGGTGAAGTCGATCGTGACGTCGTCTCCATCTATGCGGACCGTCACCTTGAGCTTCCGGGGCTCGTCCGTGACGATGCCGTCGTGGTCCATGCAGGTCTCGGCGCTCCACTCCCCGTCGGGTATGTCACGAATCAGCCTTCTCATGAGCGCCTCGGACTGGTCGAAGACCAGCTCCATGGCTCCTCGCACGGTCGTCGCTCCGTACTTCTGGCAGAGCGCCACGTATCGGTTGACACCGGTCCGGCATGCCGCGATCTGCGCACCCAGGTCGCCCCTCACCAGATCGGGAAAGCGCGTGTTCGCCATGATGTAGTCCATCATGGTCTCGTTCATCTGCCCCGCGTCGTAGAGCTTCAGATGGGGAAAGATCATCCCCTCCTGGAACAGATCGCTGGAATCAGGGCACCACCCACCCGGTGATTTCCCGCCGACGTCGGCCCAATGGGCAGTATTCGCAGAGAAAGCCTGCAGCTCGCCGTCGAAGAAGATGGGCGTGTAGATGGAGGTATCGGAGATGTGCGTGCCGGTGCTGTACGGATCGTTGGCGATGAGCAAGTCGCCTGGCGAGAATCCGTCGGGGCCGAACTTCTTCACACCGTTTTGGATCGTCACGGAGAGGCACGGAAGGAAGAGCGGCAATGACGATCCCTGCGCCAGCATCTCCCCCTTGTGGCTCAGAAGGGCCACGCAGAAGTCCTGCACCTCGTAAATGATGGGGTTATAGGCCGTCTTCACGAGGGCGATGCGCATCTCCTCCGCGGCCGCCACCAGCCCACTCTGGATGACCTGAGCTGTGATCGGGTCGATGTGCGTTCGGTCCGAAGTCGTCATGACGCGCTCTTGGTAATGATCAGACTACTTGGGCGGCGGCGGTTCGACTCCGGGCTGACGAGCCTTGGCCGGAGGGCCCGCCACAGATCGAGCCGCGGGCAGAGCCGGAGACAGGCGCCAGGACGCTCCCAGCGGGTTGATTGCGGTACCGGCCTCAGGCAAGGTGGATGGACGCGGTCGGTCCATGCAAGCGTGCTACGGCGGCATGGTCGAAGGGGCGCGCAGTCGCGGGGGACCGAAGAGCGACCCCGGCTCTCATGCCACGCTTCGGAACTGGCACGAGGCGGTCGTGCCGAGCAAGGATGATGAGCGAACCGAGGAGCTCCTCGAGGCGAAGCGCGAGACCTGCCGCTCAGGGCCGAGCGCTCGAGCGTCGGGTCGGCCAGCGAGCTGGAGCCGACCACCTCCCGGTCCAGCTTCTTCGAGTCAGCCCGCAATCGAATGATGCCCTGGCTTCTTCGCTCGCACCTGACCGGAGACACAGGGGTGAGTACGATCCTCGCCGCAGAATCATGCTATGTCTCAACACTTGTGGTCTCAGGGGGATGTGGCCTGGTAGATTCGACGTCCGGAGGACGATCGCCCCGCTGACCTGGCCACCACAACTGCAAGGAAGACGCCCCGCTTGAGCAAACAAAGCTTTGAAGAGCTGGTCGAGGATTATGCTCGAACCAGGGTTCCCGAAGACAAGACCGTCAACGGCTTTCGGGTCGCTCTCATTCAGATCGGGGTGGCCATTACGCTGCCGGCGTTTCTGACCGGTTCCGAGATCGGTCAGAGTCTTGGATTGAGCCGCGCCGCTCTGGCATTCGTCGTCGGTGGTCTCTTGCTGGCGGTCGTGGGCGGCTTGACGGGATCGGTAGGGGCCAAGACGCGCCTCTCGACGCCGATCATCATCCAGTTTTGCTTCGGAACGGCGGGAGCGAAGGTGGTCAATTCCGTCATGGCCATTTCGCTTTTCGGATGGTTCGGCATCAACGTGTTTCTTTTTGGAGAGGCCGTCCAGAGCACCGTGCTGGAACTCGGGTGGACCGATTGGGGCACCTCAGCCTACATGCTGCTTGGCAGTTTCTTGATGATCAGCACGACGATATTCGGGTTCAAGGCACTGGATAAGCTCTCCCTGGTGGCAACCCCCGCCCTGTTCGTGTTCCTGATCTTCACGATCCTCTCCTCCGTGTCGGACGCGTCCGTTTCCGACTTGTTGGCCACTTCAGGAAACGACATGTCCCTCGGCCTGGGGATCTCCGCAGTGGTAGGAGCCTTCATGGTCGGAGCGACGGTCATGCCAGATTTCTGCCGCTACGTTCACTCGCCTCGCCATGCCGTAGGGGCCTCCGTATTGAGCTTTGGGGTCGGATTCCCCGCAGTTCTGTTGGCGTCCGCCATTCCCACCTTGGCCACAGGCGAAGGAGACTTCATGAGGATCGTCCTCACTCTGAGCATGGGGATTCTGGCCACGGGATTTCTGGTTTTTGCCACCTGGACCACGAATTCGAGTAATCTGTATTCAAACGCGCTGGTCCTCGTCACCATCTTTCGGCGCGCCGCGGAATGGAAGCTGGTTCTCGGCGCCGGCACGATGGGAACGATCTTGGCCTTGACGGGCATCATGGACCACTTCGTGCCGTTCTTGCTGACGCTGGGAATTGCCTTGCCTCCGATCGGAGGCATCTTCGTGGCGGACTTCTTTCTGGTGCAAAGACAGTCCTACAACCTCGAGGACCTACCCGAGCGACCTCCGGTGTCGATGTCGGCGATCCTGGCCTGGCTGGCTGGATTCGCGGTCGGATACGGCACCGCCAATCGGTGGTTCACTCTCACAGCCATACCAGCCTTCGACTCCCTTGCGACATCCTTTCTCCTGTATCTGGCCCTGCAGCGGGCTCGACGACGGGCGCCACGCCTGGACAATCGTGGAGGCTCCGCTACATGAGCGGACTCAGCCTGGGGGACGCCCTCGCCCCCACCCCTTCAACATCGGCCGCGCCCCTCTCCGCCACTCGATCACACGCGGGGGGCTCGGTGAGCGGAGCGTCGCTCGCGCGGACCAAGCTCGACGGTGCCACGGCTCCGCAATACCCACCGAGATTTCAGCAGCCCGTGAGAAGGGGAGGCGTTAGCATGCTCGTATGTCGCGTGGCTCTTCTGCTGTCCACCTTGGTTCTGTCGGCGTGCAATGAGGACGAAGCGATGGCACTCACCGTTGATGGGCAGACTGCAGGAGAAGAATCACAACCACCGGCCGTCACGGGAAGATACCAAGCCGTAGAGCAAAGCGTCGAGAGTCTCGTTTCATACTCTGAAGACCGACGACCATGCGTTAACCAGAACCCGTTGAGGAATGTCTACTACGGGGACCTACATGTGCACACGAGTCTCTCGCTCGACTCCTTCTCGGCAGGCACGAGGGCTGAACCAAGCGATGCGTATCGTTTCGCAAAGGGACAGCCGATAGCGATGCCACCATTCGATGCCAGCGGGCGCCCCAGGACTTTTCACAAGATCGACCGCCCGTTGGACTTTGTCGCCGTAACCGATCACGTAGAGTGGTTCGGTGAGATGCGTTTATGCGGTCAGGATACTGGCGATGCTGATTTTTGCCACACCTATTTCGCCAACAGCTCGGACGCGCTGGCGTCCCTGTTCGGTATGAACTTCAGTCCCACCCCTCGTCGGGTCGAGGCAGTTTGTGGCTCAAGTGACTGCCAGTCGGCGACCACAGGCGTATGGACCCGCGTGATTCAAGCGGCCGAAGACGCTTATGACCTGACTTCCTCCTGTGACTTCACGACCTTCATTGCCTACGAATACACTGGCCTTCCTCTTGGCGCTAATCTCCATAGGAACATCATCTTCAGGAACGATAGAGTGCCGGCGGTGCCCATTTCCTATGTGGAGGCGCCGACAGCTCCTGACTTGTGGTTGGCCTTGCAGGCACAGTGCAGTGAGAACATTGACGGTTGCGACTTCATCACAATTCCACACAATTCCAACCTGTCTAACGGCCGACTTTTGCGGCCAGTCGGTCGCATGGCACAACCGAAGCACATCATTGGTGAGTTGGAACTGGCACGACTGGCGCACGAATCCGATCGCCTAATGGAGGTGTTTCAGCACAAGGGATCGTCTGAATGCCTCAACGGCTTTGCGGGAGTCGATGGAATGCCGGATGAACTCTGCGATATCGAACAGGTGCGTCGTTTCGGGGCCACGTATGAACTGCGGGGCCAGGTGGCAGATATGACAGAGGCGGTCGGTGAGGCGGGACGAGCATATAGGCGAGGGCAGACAATCACGAGCGAGGACTGCGGAGATGCCACTGGTGAGTTCGGGCTATTCGCCGGTGGTTGCATATCCGAAACTGACTTCCTGCGTACCGCCTTGCTTCAGGGCTTGAATGACGAAAGGCGATTGGGCATCAACCCCTTCAAGCTCGGTGTCATTGCGAGCACCGACACCCACGTGGCCACACCAGGAGCAGTGTCGGAGGACGATTGGGAAGGACACGGTGTGTATGAAGCTACGCTGGAGGAGCGGCTGAACGCAGACGCTCTTTTGCCATCCAATCTGCGTGGATCACCGGGAGGCCTCGTTGGTGCATGGGCCGTCGAAAACTCCCGCGACGCCTTGTTCGACGCAATGTATCGGCGGGAGACTTTTGGGACTTCGGGTCCCAGAATAGCGCCGAGATTTTTCGGCGGCTGGGGGTATCCAGCGGACGCGTGTTCCAGAGGGGACATGATTGAGCAGGGCTATGATTTGGGCGTCCCCATGGGTGGCGATTTACACAGGCAGCGGGGTGTGGACATCGGTCCCACATTCATAGTGGCTGCTAATAGGGACCCCGCCCCGGATGCCGGCAGGTTACAGAAACTGCAGATCGTGAAGGGATGGATTGACGAGAGTACCACGCCGCACTACAGGGTCGTTGATGTGGCGGGCGACCCCGAACCCAACGTGGAGGTTGATCTGGAGACGGGTCGCGTCTCTATGGGTGGATATAGTCACCTGTGCACTATATGGGTGGATACTGACTTCGAGCCTGCGCAGTCAGCATATTACTACCTGCGAGTTGTCGAGAATCCCAGCCTGCGTTGGAGCTGGGCGCAATGCGTCAACAGGCCGAGGGGGGAGCGACCTGCGGATTGTGAGAATGAGGCGCCGAAGGTAATCCAAGAAATGGCTTGGTCGTCGCCAATCTGGTATGTCCCGTAGGGCGGTGGGTCCGGAGGGTCCGGCGCGAGCCTTACTGGGACTCCTCGCCCACGAGCTGCTCGAGCCGCGGATGGCCCCGTAGCGAGTCGAACCGTGGATTCACGCGCAGCAGGTGCCGGGTTACGCTATTCCTCCCTGGTGACAGCCGCCCGGTAGCGGGCCTCGGCCTCGCGGTAGATCGGCCCCACGTTGGTCGACATCATCCCTCCCTCCTCCGATATGCTAGCGACAGGTGGGGAGAGGTGGCTACCGGGGAGGCGTCTGAACCCCGGTGCCCCTGGTCGTACCGGGCGGCGACGTGCCTGCGGTCCGCGGGACCCGCTTGGACTCGAGAACCAGTAGGGTCACGACGGGCGGAACCAGGAATCTGACCGGTAGGATGCTCGTACCGATGCCGGTGCTCACGAAGAGGTCCCGCTTCCCCTCTCGGACATGCCCTGCCGCGTACCGTTGCCCGAACTCTGATGGAACGATGGGCCGCCCGAGCAGAGGAAGGCGCACCTGCCCCCCGTGAGTATGAGCGGCGACGGTGAGTACGACGCGTTCCGGGATGCCCGGGAAGAGGTCGGGGTTGTGCGTAACGGCGATCACGGGCGCTCCGTCGGCGACCCCCGCGAGGGCCCGGTCAACGTCGTGCGCTCCCTCCCAGTAGTCGCCGATGCCAGCGATCCACATGTCGCACGGACTCCCGGTGAGTTGCGCCGCGAGGTCCTCGAGGACAGGAATGCCGTGCGACTGAAGGGAGGCCTGGACTCGCGGAGCATCGAACCACCAGTCGTGATTTCCCAACACGGCGAACACGCCCTGGGGCGCGGCGAGACGAGACAGGATCTGCGCTGTCGTTTCGGGGGGAACGAAACGGCCCCCCAGGACCCCCCTGATGACGAAGTCCCCGAGGAGAAGAACGAGGTCTGGATCGGCCTCCCGGGTCAGTTGAACGACCTTCTCGAGCCTCGTGGGTCCATTGAACGGAGATCCCACGTGGAGGTCGGCCAGGAGCGCCACTCGGAGTCCGTCACAAGATTCGGGCAACCGCTCGAGTGATACCGAGTGGGTCTGAAGGCGGAGACTCGCGGGTTCGAGCCAGAACGCCCAGCACCCGAGAACAGCAAGCAGTGCGACGGCGACACGCAGCAGGGTTCGGCGATTGTTCATTCTGGTGCCCATGCTCGGGTCGGGCGAACCTCCCGCGACTCTGCCTCGCGACCAATCTGCCGATCCCGCGCGAAGCGCGCGACCCAACGGCACGTTGCGACGGCGGCCATAGCTTATGAGACCGCGTGTTCAGCCAGGCCTCAGATGCTCGGTTAGTTGTCCGTTTCCTCCGGGTCATCTGGCATCTGTCGAGGGCCTCGCGGGCGGGTGGTACCGGGACCGCGTTCTACTGTCCGATCGGCTGACACCGAGCGGCAAATGATGGCCTCTTTCAAATGCCGGGAGGCGAGCAGCGGTCGAACGCTCAGCGTCCGGGCGCCTGGGCCTGGTCCCGGTACAGTCGTAACCCCTCCTCGAACGTCGCAAACACGGCTTCCCTGTGCGCCGAGTCATCCCACCGGTCCATGCTCCGAAGCTGTTCGATCGTCTGCTCGATCCAATTCACGAAGAAGGCGGCATCCTTGGTCGAGCGAATCGGCTCACCCTCGGCGATCACGAACACTGGATTCGTGTGGGCGAACAGGTAGCTGTCCATGGCCCCGTGCTGCGGGGGGCCCAGCACTCGGGCAGCGACCCAGCCACTTGAATCGAAGCGCGCTTCGATCTCCGCCTCGATCGTCTTTCCGTCGCCACCAGCATCGACCGTGTGAGTGATTAGGCCGTCCTGAATGATCTCGAGTCGCTGCATCGGGAACAGCGACCGGGCGCTGACGGAGACGGTCACTTCGTCGCCTCCGGAGACGGCGAGCTCCTCGCCCATCCCCCGCCCTTCCACATCGAGGGTCAGAATGGGTCCGCTGGTGACGAACGCGCGGCCTGCCGCCATGGCGTCCGCCCATTCGTCATAGTCCAGATCCTCCTGCCCCGTGTACACGTACGACCGCGTCGTCCCCACGGCGGGATGACGCCAGATGTCGGTCATGGCATCCGTTCCGGCGGTGGCCGGAATCCTCGATCCCGTGTTCAGGAGACGATACCAAACGGCCGCGGTCCCGAGCTCGTCGCTCCAGATGCAAGCGACGTCGACGAAGTCCGCTAGGCCGAGAATCGCGTCCACCGGCAATTCGCGGGCACCGCTGGGCCGGGCGGGGTCCGGACCTCGGTGGCTGAGGCCGAAGGGATGGACGTAGCCTCCGATCCCACCCTGTTCGTGGACGCGCCTGAGGACGGCGGCGTTGTCGGGATACAGCTCGCGGTGCGCCGTACCCTCGTAGCCGATGTAGAACGGAGTGATCAGCTCGACGAGGTTGAGCAACGACATGTGGGCGAAAAAGTTCGGCCGGTACTCCTCGTTGTAGTAAACGATCGTCCGTGGACCTCCCTGGGGGTGCGGGTGACCGAGGAAGTGCTCCAGGTCTTCGACGCGGCTGTTGGCCCAGTAGTTCGCGATCATGCCGTTTGCGACGTTCAGGTCTTCGGCTTGCGCCTTGTTCGTCAGGTCCAACGGCGTGATGAAGTAGTGCCCGCCGTAATTCGGGTGGATATGGTTGTCGCCTGAATACCAGCCGGCCTCCGCCATATGTGTCCAGCGCTCGAGCTCCACGTTGACCGACGTCCATTCGCCTGCCCGAACCTCGACCGTCCGCATCTCGGGCTCGTACTCGAAGCCACGCCACACCTCGAGCTCGGCGGGTCCAACCGGGAGCTCCACCCAGAAGCTCCCGTCGGTGTGGAAGTAGTAGTCCTCCGTCACGCTGACTACGCGCGGGAAGCTGCCGTCGGGGAAGTAGCTTCGACCGTCAGAGCCGCGGAGATAGACGCGAGAGGGCAGCGGGCCCGCTCCGGAGGACGGCGCCCCCCCTCCGGCCTCGCTCACGTGGACGCGCACGTAGCCCGTGGGCTCGGCCCAGGCGTAGGCACCGATGCGAACCTGTTCCGGCTCGCCTCCGCCCCGCCCCACCACGTAGAGCCCGAAGCCCATCCCGTGGTCGGCGGTTCGTTCCTGACGCGGAGTGCCTCCGTTGCGCGCGTAGACAAGACGCTCACCGTCCGGAGACCAGGCCGGGAAGTACTCGTCGGTTCGCGTATGGGTGATCCGGACCTGCTGAATCCCCGGAGACGAGCGATCCTGAGCTGCGGTGGCCCGTGACGTGGGGACCAGGTAGAGGTCGTTGTTGCCGGAACCGTCGGTGACGTACGCGACCGCACCGCCGTGGGGTGCGACCGCAGGAGCTGCCTGGTAGTTGGTCTCGATTCGAATAAGGAGCTCGGCCCGGTCGGTGGCGGCCTTCCAGCGCCAAAGCGAGCCAGATCCCAGGGCCGCCTCGCCACGCTTCGAGACGAACACGATGTCGCCTGATTCACCGATCCAATCGCCATCCATGTCGTGGGCACTGGGGTCTGCGATGACCGGTTCGGCCACTCCCGGGCCAAAGTCGTACGACCAGAGATCGAAGGTCCCGTCGCGGGACGTCGTGAACAGGATACGCTGGCCGTCGGGAGAGAACCGCGGGCGCAGGTCCAGATGCGGGTTGTCCGTCAGCCTTCGCGTGTCGCCGCTCTCGAGCTCGACGACATAGATGTCGAAGTTCAGATCCACGTCTGCTGCGTACGCGAGATGGCGGCCGTCCGGCGACCAACTGGGTTGGGAATGGTAGCCGTCTCCAGTCGTGAGCTGTCTGGCGACGCCGCCCTCTGCATCGACCGACCAGATACGGCCCTGGTACGCGAAAGCGATCGAGGCTCCGTCCGGCGACCAGGCCGGATAGGTCGGTGAGGCCGTGACGGGAGGTGGGTAATAGCCCTCCATGTACATCTCCCCCGACCCTCTGATCTGCTCTACCGCCGGGTAGCCGCCGAGAAACGGACCCGGGTAGGCCAGCTCCTGCGCCGAGAGCGGAAGGGCGAGGAGGAGGAGGAGGAGGAGGAGGAGGTTGCTGCTGGACAGCCATGGCGTCGCGTTCATTCTCGAGCTCCAGCCGCTAGCCATCTATCGCGACACCCGTCGGTATTCCCGGCTCTCCAATCGGCTCCCCATTCGCATGCTCTCGCCGTCGCACATGAAGTAGGCGGGCTTGTTGGGCCAGTACCAGGCCTGGAGTCCCTGCTCCACAGTCTCGTTTCCGGCGCGGTCGGCGTGTCGGATGTACGTGGAGCGGACGACCCGGTCGGACGTCGGTTCGGTGCGTAGCGGGGCGGCGCCGTCCAGCCGCGGTGCGTCGATGCTCGTGGCGCAGCCCCGCACGTCACCGGTGTAGCGGGTCCTCATCTCCATCTTCATCTTGCCGAAGCGATCGAGGCTTATGCTGTGTTGTTCCAGGTTGTCGAAGCGGTGGATGAAGGCCCCGTTCTCGAAGAACCTGGTGTAGATCTCTCCGGTGACCGGGGCATCCGAGCCCAGCATGCCCTGGATGGACGGCTCCAGCATCTGCCATGTCCCCACCAGGCAGCGGTTCAGCGCCGGGGAGCCCTGACACGCAGCTATCGCCGTCTCTTCCTCCTCGCAGTCTTCGTCGTTCTCCGTGAGCTCGTACTCGAAGGAGACATCCCGGACGTCTTCCCGGCGGAGCGTCGTCACGAAGACCGGAAACGTCCGTGTACTCTCGCACTCGCCTTCGACCGGGATCCCGGCGCCCCACGTCGTTCGCAGCTCCCCGTCCAGGTAGGCGCTGGCCCGAACCTCGCTGCGCACCACGCTCCCTGCCCACAGCACCGCGTCGTGCCCCTCAGGCAGCGTGAGATCCACCACGTTGAGTCGGCGGATGGGCACCGCCTCGAGGCTCACCGTGCCCCTTGGAGGCGACAGCGTCCGTTGGACGTAGGAGACCACCACGTCCTCGGCCCTCATGTAGCTGCCCCCCGGGTCCGGGATCATGCCCCAGTAGTGGGTCGTGCCGAAGTCGTGCAAGCGCTCCAGGACACGTAGCGTGCCTGCAGGCGAGCTGGGCCGCGTCACCACCGGGTCGAAGCCGAGGGAGGCGCAGGTCACGGCGTCCGGTATCGAGGAGAATGCGGGATCAGCGGGAGAAGGCACCGGTGCAGATGCCAGGGAGAATCCAGCAAGCAACCAGAGGATGTTGTTGAACATGCGGGTAGGTGCCTGTTCGAGAAGCCGAGAAGGCCCGATGCGAGTATAGGCCGGGGACGGAAGCGCAGCAATCTCGCCAACTATGTCCGTGTAGCGTTGCAGTAGAAATGTCCGCCTTAGTTGAAATAGAAGTGTCCGGGCCGGTGCCGCTGAGCGGGGGGTTTGTGTTACGCCGCGGGGCAGCCCGGGACGCCGTGTCCTACGGCCCTGGAGCATCGCGCGTTCGGACCACTCCGGAGGGAGGTTTACCTCGAAGCGAGGCCCGGGACGAGAGAACGACTGACCGAGGTCTCGCCGAACCAGGGAGGCACGCTATGATCAGGCTCTCACCCCTTCACCGGCCTCGAGCATCGCCCGCAAGCTCTTCAAGGAGCCTACCCCGCAGGCTCGTCGCCAAGCTCTCCGTCCCCAGTCGCTGGCGGAGACCATCATGTTTCCAGGCTCTCCTTCCGGGGGCCTGATGTCTCGGGCCCCGGAGGCGGTGGCAGCTCCGTTCCGATGAGGGAACCTCGAACGGAGAATCGACATGAGCTACCCCACCACATCCCGGCCAGGAATGGTGATCTTTGCGAAACTATCCATGATGGATATATTCGTGATGGATACTTCGACGAGGATCTGCCATGCCTACATCCGAGCACGTCGCGCGGCTTCCGCTGCGCCCAGCGGTCCTACACATCCTCCTCGCCCTATGTCGAGCCGACAGCCACGGTCTCGGCATCGCACGCGACGTCGATCGGGCGACCGACGGCACGGTGGGGCTGGGTCCCGGAACGCTGTACCGATCGCTCAAGGACATGAGCGAGCGCGGTCTCATTCGCGAGGTCGCAGCCCCCGATGCCGGAGCGGATCCCAGACGCAGGTACTACTCCATCACGGAGTCCGGCCGTGCTCTGGTGACGGCCGAAGCGCGCCGTTTGGCTCGGCTCGTCCGTACCGCGCGTGAGCTGGACATTCTACCCGAGTCCGTATGAGCCATAGGCCTGGCCCGCTGTTGCGGCTGCTTCTGCTCCTCTATCCGGCCTCGTTTCGGCAGCGGTATGGCCGCGAAGTGGTCGAGCTCTATCGCTGGCGTGTGAAGAGGGGCCGCGTCGAGGGCGGCGCCCTGGGCGGTGCGGTGGCATGGGTCCGGGCTTCGAGTGACCTGGTCGCAGGAGGATGGAGAGAACGGTGGAGCACGGCCGACCTGGTGTTCGCCGATGCACCCAGAAGGCGACGTGCGGGGGAAGGGACGATAAGCACGATACGACACGACCTGAGGGACGCCATTCGACGGCTGATGCGGACGCCGTTCTTCACGCTTTCAGCCACGCTCATCGTAGCCCTCGGCATCGGTGCGAACGCTGCCGTCTTCACGGTGGTCGACGCCGTGCTGCTCAGACCGCCGCCCTACGAGGATCCGTCGCGGGTCGTACATGTCTACCAGGATTCTGACGACGGCGAGCCGACTTCGACGTCCTACCCGGCGGCCTTGGACATGGCCACCTACACGGACGTGTTCTCCGGCGTCGCCGCAGCGAGCTACGCCACCGTGACGTGGGAGGCCGTTGACGGCCCCCGGAGGGCGCTGATCGAGTTCGTCAACGCGAGCTACTTCCCCGTATTCGGCGTCAACCCGAGCCGGGGTCGGTGGTTCGAGCCCGGATACGACGAGGTGGGTTCGGGCAACTACGCTGTGGTCAGCCATCACGCCTGGCGTACGAAGTTCGGATCGGATCCGGCGGTCGTCGGCCGGACCATCCGCATGAACGGACAGCCCGTGACCGTCATTGGCGTCGGTCCGGAGGGCTTCAATGGAGCCGGGGGCGCCTTCGTGACGGACTTCTGGCTTTCGATCTCTTCGGTGGGAGTCGGCGGGGCCTTCCGCATTGCCAACCTCGAGCGCAGGCAGGATCACTGGTACGGGGTCCGGGCCCGCCTGGCCCCTGGTGTTTCGGTCGCGCAGGCACAGTCCGCAATGGATGCGCTTGCGGCACGGCTCGCGGAAGACTTCCCCGAGATCAACGAGGGCCGCGGGATCACCGTGTTCGGACCCGACGACGTGCGACTGCACCCCGAGCTCGACAGCAGGCTGGTTCCCGCAGCCGCCGTACTGCTCGGCATCGTAGGGCTGGTGTTGGTGCTCGCGTGCACGAATCTGGCCAACCTGCTGATTGTGCGGGGACTGTCGCGTGGACACGAGGTCGCGATTCGTCGGGCGCTGGGGGCGAGTCGCGGACGCGTGGCCCGATTGGTCCTGGCCGAGTCGAGCACGCTGGCTTTCCTGGGCGGGATCGTCGGTTTGCTACTCGGGCGGTGGATCCTGGGCCTCACGCCTTTGGTGGCCGGTCCATTGGCCGCGGCCGTGGGGGGCGCCGGAGACCTGGACCTGTCGATGGACGGGCGCGTCCTCCTGTTCACGCTCGGCCTTGTCATGCTCACGGGGATCCTGTTCGGCCTCGCCCCAGCGCTTCGCTCGGCTCGATCCGACCTGGCCGGCGTTCTGCGCGAGGAGGGGCGTGGCTCCAGCGCCGGCAAGCGGTCCGTCATGACCCGGAACGTTCTGGTTGCGACGCAGGTGGCCGTGTCGCTCGTGCTTCTGGTCGGCGCCGCCCTCCTCACGCGCAGTCTGGCCAACGTGCAGCGCGTCGATCCCGGCGTGGACGTGGAGCGACTGGCCTTCGTGCAGACGAGCTTCGGACAAGGCGGAGTCTCGGCCGAGGAGCGCGCCGTGCGGGTCCAGGAAATGTTGGACCGCGCCGCCGCGCTTCCGGGCGTACGCTCCGCAGCGTTCACGAGCCGGCTACCGGTGCAACCCGGTGGGAGCACCACTACGGTCGTGGAGGACTACGATCCGCCGTCCGGCACCGGATCGGTCGAGCTGCCGTTCGCGATCGTCGGTGAGGACTATTTCCGAACGGTCGGGCTACAGATTACCGAAGGGCGGGTTTTCGGCCCCGAGGACGCGCAGGGCACCACACCGGTCGTGGTCGTCAACGAGACGGCAGCACGAAGATTCTGGGCGCCGGGAAGCCCGATCGGCCGCAGAATTCGACCACAGGCTCGCCCGGACGAGTGGGCGCAGGTGGTTGGCGTCGTGGAGGACCAGAAGGTGTCGAGGTTGGACGAGCCCCCGACGCCCATGCTGTTCTACGCGGCGAGCCAGAGCCCCAGCTCGGGCTACGTGTTGGTCAGAACCGACGGAGACCCCGGTGCGCTGCTGCCCAGTCTCCGCGCCGAGCTCAGGGCCGTGAGCCCGGACCTGCCGCTTCGGGCTCTGGCGACGCTCGAGTCCCGATTGTCCCAGTCGCTCCTGCTGAACAAGGGATTTACGCGGTGGTTTCGTTTGCGGTCGCCCGGCGATCTTCCGAGATGGGCATCCGCATCGCGCTGGGCGCCGCACGCGATCAGGTGATCCGCATGGTCATGCGGGAGATGTTAGCTACGATCGTGCTCGGTCTGGCAATCGGCGCCGGCCTCGCGGCACTGGCGGCACCGGTGTTGGAGAGAGCGCTGTACCAGGTGTCGGCGGTCGACGGACTCAGCTTCGGCGTGGGTGCCCTGGTGTTGGCTGCGGTCGCGGCGCTGGCGACCTATGTACCGGCGGTGCGTGCTGCACGTGCGGACCCCGTGGAGGCGCTTCGGGTGCAGTAGGTGTTGTATCTGGCTGCGGGGACGGGGGTCGTCGAGTGACCGCTCACCGCGGAAACAGCCAGGTGAACCCGAGCTTGACCTGACCGGACGGGGCGCCCTCGGGTTGGCTCCCATCCCGTAGTACCCCACGGCGAAGTCGACACCGTGGCCGCCGCCGCCGATTTGGCTCGAGCATGGCGTTTCCTTCGCTAATCCGGCCGACATTTCGTGCTACGTTCGCCGGGTCTACTATGTGCTACAGGACCAGAAGCGGACCAGCCCTTCGGCGAGGAAGGCCCCGGGTCCTGACGCGCGATAAGGAGCCCGCCGGCGTTGGGGGGTGAGGCTTCTTCAGCAACGCTCGTCCTGCCAACGAGGTGTCCTCATGAGTGCTCCAAAGGTGTCGGGAATCGATTCGATTCACGATCTCCTCCGACATCCCCTTGGCATCGAGATGGTTACCGACGCCCTCGCCAAGGCCAAGCTCCCCGAAAGCGCCGAAGAGTTTCTCGAGTTCACACCGTTGACGACCCGGCTGGCCGCGGCCGTGGGACCGAAGCTCGGCGAAGATCTGGGTCTCCAGTCGCAGACGCGCGATGCCGTGGCCCTCTCGCACCGGTATGGCTATGTGCTTCTTGGATTACTGTGTGGCATTGCGGAGCAGGGGATCTCGATCACTCAGTTGGACGAGCGAATCAAGGCCGAGGATTGCCTCATCGTCGCCACGGTTCCCTCGTCGGCCTTGGCTTGGAATGGTGAGTTGTCGGCTCATGTCAGCGGACGACAATCGGACTACCGCATCGAAGCCTCGGTCACGTTCAAAGGCCAGAAGTTCGCCTGGGGCAGAGGGAAGCGCATTCTCAAGAGGCTGTTTCAAGACGTAGAGCGATACGCAAGGGGATACGAGACGAACAACCTGTGAGCGAGTCGTCGAGCTTCATCGGCCCCGAATGACTGGGTTCGGTCCATCGTGCGGTCTCGATCACCCTCAACGGCGTCGGGCTGACCAAGGTGGCCATGTCCGGACCGGGTACAGAGCGAAGAAGATCTGCGCCTGGTCAGGCATCGTGATCTCGTGTCGAGGCTCGCATCTTGGCCCTCCTTGCTCGCCGAGGGGTGCCCCACCCCATTCTGCTACTCGACGTGACCAGTGACGCCCATCTCCGGGGAGCCCCGTGGCACGGCCCAGGGCCAGGAAGCGAGGAGGGACCCGAATACGACGTCACGCCATAGATCCCGATTACGGCGAGGGCAAGGGCCAAACCCCCGAAGAGCTCGAGAGGGGTGGCGCTGAGTCGCTCGCGGGGACGCGGCGAGCACGGGCTCCGGACGTACCCTGGCGTGATCTGCCGGTAACGGGCCTGGGGCTCCTCGCCCTGCTCCGGTGCGGTGTCACCCACCACCGCTTCGTGGCTCAGTCGCTCCGAAGCGTCGCGGCCGGGTCCACAGCGATCGCCCGACGTGCAGGCATCCAGCACGCGACCAACGCGACGGACACCAGTCCCCCTGTGGCGACGACCAGCGACAGCGGATCCCACGGGCGCACCTGATACCCCGGGGGATTCAGGTCGGAGGGATCATACGTCTGGTAGCCAAAGGCACCCGACTCGTAGGGAAGATCTACGCGCAGCGATGTAGCACCGTCCGAAAGAAGCACTCCGGCGTT
The DNA here is from genome assembly GCA_039589315.1 of Gemmatimonadota bacterium. Lineage (GTDB taxonomy): Bacteria > Gemmatimonadota > Gemmatimonadetes > Longimicrobiales > Gaopeijiaceae > JBDHHQ01. The sequence goes on along the minus strand of JBDHHQ010000027.1, from coordinate 82,274 downwards.
TCCCACGATCGTGATGCTCAACGTGGGCGACTGATGCGGTGCCCACAGGAGGCCGGCCAACGCGATCACGGTGCCTCGCACCTGATTTCTCCTCCCGGAATCACCCACTGGTTCACTTTGTCCACGCGTCGGAGGCAGATCCCGGAGTGTTGGCAAAGGGAGCTGGGTGGAGAGAACGCTGAGCTGCTGCGCACAGCCGCCAGCCTCTACCCTGTTGGCATCTAGCCCCCTGATCCGACCAAGCGGACGAACTCCGCCCAGGGGACAGGTTGCCCATGGATCGGCACGATCGTTTCGACGTCCAGCTCCAGCCGTCGCACGTGCCTGTACAGGCTCTCGCCAGCCGCAGTGGCGGTGACCGGCCACGTATTACGCGGTCCCATCCAATCGAACAGGTCAGCCTCGATCAAGAGCCTCTCGCCGGGCAGATACGCCACGAGCATTCCCTCGACGTGAGCGAGGGGCTGCACGTACGAGATGTGCATCGTCCGAGATCCGTCGTTGAGCCAGTGGTTCTCCCGGACCGTCTCGTACTGGTATCCCTCGGCCAGCTCTGTGGGCGGCCACAGGGACACCATGTCGGGCGAGAGCGTCCTCGGAGCGAAATTCAACACGTCGCGGACGTAGAAGTCGTAGTTCTTCCAGTGTGTTACGATCGTGGCGCCGATGTGCATGTACGTCCGGAGCCCGCCGATGTGGTCGTGATGCTGGTGCGTGTTCACCAGGAATCGAATCGGCTTGTCCGGCACGAGCCTCGCGACCTCATCGATGACCGCGAGGTTGCGCGCCTCGTCGAGCGGGGCCTCGACGACCGCGACGTAGTCTGCGAACTCGACCGCCACACTGTTGTGCGAGGCTCCGCCAAGCAGCCACACGCCGGGGGCCAACTCTTCTGTCGTCACACGGATGGGGAAGCTGGCCCGGCGCACGTGATTGGGGACCGTCGCCGGGTTGTCGCACCGGTTCGGCTGGACATCCGCGAAGGTTCCACCGAAGGCGTTGTGGCCGGCGTTGATGCTCTGGGCCTGGAAGTTGTCGTCCCAGCCCTCATGATGATGCCACCCCGTCGGAAAGCGCACGCCGTCTCCCACGTCCACATAGCTCGCATTGGTGAACTCGTGCTCGTAGTTCATGTCGCCGAGCACGGGGTCCGGTACCCATGTGTGGATCCTCTGGAGCAGATGCTCGGAGTTGATCGTCGCGTCCACGCGGTACTTGTCGAGCACGGTGATCGATACGACGGTCACCTTATCGGGCTCGGTGGTCGCACCGTCCCGTCCCATCTCCCCAAGCTCCCAACGCCAAACGCCCCGAGGATTCGCGCCCGGCTTCATCGCAGCCTTCAAGAATCCGTGCGGATTGAGCCACAGGTCCAGCTGCCAACGCTCCACGTCCTCCGGTCGAGCGGCCACTGCTTCGCCGCCCGGCCCGTCCACGTGCCACCCGTGGAGCCCTTTGACCACGAAGCGCTGGCGGGAGCTCGCCTGGAGCGGCGTGCCTCCCCTCCACCCGAGGCCGTACTTCCACGACGCTGGGTTGCGCCCCGGCTCGCGGTCGAACTCCTCGACCATGGTCTCGGCTTCCCAGTCCATGGTGCGGGTGTAATTGGCCAGAGGCTCGCCACGTGGCCAATCCACCTCGTAGCCGTTCAGGCGCTGCTGGCCGACCATTCCGGTGTACCCGCTCCCCGAAATGGTAACGCACCTGAGCCGGTCGGTCCCGATCGCCTCGGCCGCCGCCCGAAGAACGGGTTCAGGATCCACGAATCCGGGCCGCAGTTCCTGGGCGGCAAGGGTGCCCGTCGACAGTACCATTCCGGCGATCAGAGCCCGTGTTCGCATGAACTGCGGGTCACGAGGTGACCTCCTTCGGGGCGTCGCTCCCAGGACCTCCCCAAGCCACACCATGGCGCGAGATTGCGAGACGACGGTGCTGCAGCGCGGCTTCGACGAGGAGACGATTCGCAAGATCTGGGGCGAGAACACGCTCCCCGTCATGACGGAAGTGGAGCGGGTCGCATCAGCCTCGGAAGGGCCGAGGCCGTGATCAGACGCCGGACGGTCTCCCTCGCTCATCGTCCAGATCCGGGAGGCCCGTCAAACCGAGCCGAGCCCCAGCCACCAGGTCGAGTCCGCCAGATCCATGCCCCCATCGCCCCGACCGCCAGGACGTTGGCCACGAGAACGGTCAGCCAGCCGAGCTCCTGCAGGACCCAGTCACTGGCCATGCCCGCAGTCCCGAGAAAGAGTACCTCCAGGAGCACGAGTACCCCTGCGGCGCGAGCCCCAAACGCGGGCGTGCTTTCGACCCTGCCCCCTAGCCAGCTGAATGCGATGCCGACGGCTGCAAAGACGCCGAGGTGAAGCACCGAGTACGCCGCGATGACGCTTGGATTGAGCTGGACATCGGCGGCGCTTTCGGAGCCGAGGAGTAGCGCCGACCCGAGCACTGCAGGCGTCCGCAGCGGTGAGCCCGCGAAGAGGTCCACGGCGAGAAACCACATGGCGACGGCGACCGCACCTATGGCGCCGGTCACCAGCCCGTGCACGAGCAAGGGGTGGCGCTCGACGGCGCTCCGGTCCGGTTCCGGGGAGTCCCCGAGGGTCCTCTGCAGGTAGAACATCATCAGGACGCCACCGAGGAGGTTCGCCACTGTGACCTGCAGCACAGGCACCACCGTGAGCAGGTTCGTGCCCGTCACCAGAAGCCCCACGTAGTGCACCGCGTTGAGCACGAAGACGCCGAACACGGCACCCACGATGACGTTGGGCTTCAACTGCACGGCGTCGAGAGACCACGTGGTGGCCACGCCGAGCGATACGAAGACCCCGAAGTGCAGCACGGTGAAAAGCGCGATCAGCCGGGGCCAGGGCCTACTGAACCCTTCTCGCAGCACCGCACTGGAGAGGCGGGCAGGCGTATCGAACGGTGTGCCGGCCACGACGTCCATGGCGAAGAACCAGACGATCACGACGATCCCGGCCAGAGCCCCACCCGCGGCTCCGTGTAGAACCCGATCGGATGCTGCGTGCTTCATGGGTTCCCCCTGCCGCCGGGGACCTCAATCGCGGCGATCGCTTCCTGAGACCGATTTGCGGTCAAGGTGCGTCGCGCGACTCCCATCTGTCCTGGGCGGTCTTGTGATAGACGACCAATCCGGCTATGACGAGCGCCGCCACGGCCCCGATGAGCACTCCCGTGGCCAGGAGCATGTTCACGAACATGTCCGGCGTGCCTTCTGCTCCGGTCACTGTGGATACTCCGCCATGCGATTGGCGGCGATCCCGTCCGGCACGAGCAGGAAGACGAGGAAGGCCGCCGTGAGGAACGTCCCCAGCACGAGACAGGCTACGATGAAGCGGGTCTCGTACTTGAGGTGCATGAACCACCCGCCGATCAGGGCAGCCTTCGTCATCATGGCCCCAGATAGCAGGAGGATGGCGATTCCCGTGGGCAGGGCCATGGCCTCGATCCCGATCATGACGAGCGTAAGCACGAGCAGCACGACCCAGATCAGCCAGTAGGTCCTGTACGAAATGGTGCCTTCCATGTTGGCTCCGTCAGATCAGGTAGAAGGTCGTGAAGATGAACACCCAGACGAGGTCCACGAAGTGCCAGTACAGGCCTGCCAACTCGACGCCGTCGGCCGTCGCCGTGCCGGATCGCGATCGCGCCGCCGTGATGAGGAGGATGATCACGCCGATGAGCACGTGCGTTCCGTGGAAGCCCGTGATCATGAAGAAGAACGACGAGAAGGCCGTCGCCCCCCACGGATTCCCGGACAGGCGCGCTCCTTCGTGGATCAGCTGCGTCCACTCCGTGGCCTGCATCCCCAGGAAGATCGCGCCGCCCAGAGCCGTGAGTAGAACGAACCGCGTAGCCGTCTTCAGGTCTTTTCGGTGCGCCGCGCCGACGGCGGAGGCCATGGTCGCGCTGGACGTGATGAGCGTGAACGTCATGACGCCGATCAGCGTCATGTTGAAGACCTCGCCCTGCTCGGGCCACGACCCACTGGCGAGCCGGATGAAGGCGTAGGCCGCGAGGAAGCCCGCGAACAGCAATGCGTCCGTCACGAGAAAGACCCACATCATCAGCTTCTGCCACGACATCGCGAACGGACTGTCGCCTCCCGCCCAGTATACAGGCGCCGGCATCGTGCCTGTCTCGCTCATTGGCATCTCCTAGGCGATCCGCATGAGGATGAGAAGGTAGATCCAGAGCGCTCCCACGAAGTGCCAGTAGACCGCCGCATGGCTCAACCCCCGGTGCATGGTTGCGGTGTATGCTCCTCTCAGCGCGCTCCGGAGTGTCCACCCCAGCGCACCGAGGCCCCCGAGGACGTGGGCGCCGTGGACCGCCGACAGCATGTAGAAGAAGGCAGCGTGAGGACTGGAAGGGAGAAAGACGCCCTCGGCCATCAACGCGCGCCAGGCCACTATCTGTCCGGCGAGGAACAGCAGTCCGAGGGCGGCCGCGAGCCCCAGCCATAGCGGGGCGACGGATGCAGCACCTGAGCGGAGCGCCCTCCTGGCCAGCTCCAGAAGGGCCGAGGAGACGACGATCACACCGCCGTTCACCCATGCGATGGCCGGCAGCTCGATGGCGATCCAGTCCGATCCGGAGCGCCGGATCAGGAGGGCCGCGGTGAACGCCGCGAAGAGCATGGTGACCGTGGCCAGCACGGCCATGAGGAACATGGGATAGAGGCCGCGGCCAGACGGCGGGGGTGGGGCGCCGCGTCCTGCGCCCTGCGGGACGTCGAGGGGGATCGTCCCCGCCAACGTCAGGCGGCTCATTCCGGACCTCCTGCGAGCGTCGGTTCCGCCGGCGGGCCCCGGAGCGCCTCAGCGGCCGATTGGTCCATTCGGTCGGGAACGTGCTGCGGCGTATACCCTTCGGCCGTGCCATTCACGCGATACTGGTACGGGCCCCGGAACACGGTCGGGGGCTCGGCCCAGTTCAGGTGTGGGGCCGGTGAGGGCGTGGTCCACTCCAGCGTGGCACCCTGCCACGGATTCTCTTCGGCACGTCGGCCCCACAGCATCCCGTAGACGAGATTCACGAAGAAGACGAGCTGCGCCACGACGGCGACGATCAGGGCGTAGGTGATCCAGACGTTCATCTGCTGCAGGGGCCGGATGTACTCGTACACGGTGGGATCGTACACCCGGCGCAACGCACCCCCCAAGCCGAGGTAGTGCATTGCTATGAAGGCGGCGAAGACGGGCCCGATGGTGAGCCAGAAGTGCACCTTGCCCAGGGTCTCACTCATGTGCCGCCCGAACATCTTGGGGAACCAGAAATAGAGCGCGGCGAAGATCCCGAACGACGTCACCACGCCGATCATGAAGTGGAAGTGCCCAACGACGAACACCGAGTCGTGGAAGTAGATGTCCGAGGCTGCCGTTCCGAGGTACAGCCCTCCCAGGCCACCGGTGCCCACGGCCGAGATGATGCCGATCGCGAAGAGCATGGCCGTGGTCAGGCGCAGCTCGGCACGCCACAGGCTGGCGATCAGGTTCAGACCGATAACCGCGAAAGGCAGGGTGATCGCCACGGTCACTATCGAGAAATACTCGCCGACGTACGGGTTCATACCGCTCGTGAACATGTGGTGCCCCCACACGATCATGCTCAGGACCGCGACGACGAGTAGCGACCACACCGTGGTCCGGTAACCGAACACCGGCCGGCGTCCAAAGGTGGCCACCACATCGAAGGCGATGCCGAGGGCCGGGAGGACCAGCACGTAGACCTCGGGGTGGCCCAGGAACCAGAACAGATGCTGGAACAGGAGTGGAGTTCCACCGTCGAACGGGAGCACCTGACCTCCCACGACCAGACCGCCTGGGAGGAAGAAGCTCGTGCCTCCGTGTCGGTCGAAGAGCAGCATGATCGCGGCCGCGGTGAGCGGCGGGAAGGCCAGAATACCGAGCACCGACGAGACGAACATCGTCCAGGTGGTGAGCGGCATCCGCATGAGCGACATGCCCCGGGTTCTCAGGTTCAGGATGGTCGTGAGGAAGTTGAGGCTTCCCATCGTGAAGGAGGCGATGAAGAGGGCCATCCCCAGGAGCCAGAGCGTCTGCCCCAGGCCCGATCCCGGTAAAGCCCCTGGCAGCGCGGACAGTGGCGGATACGAGGTCCAACCCCCGGCGGCGGCGCCCCCCTCTACGAAGAAGGAGGCGAGCATGATCAGACAGGCCGGTACGATGGTCCAGTACGACAGCATGTTGAGGAACGGGTACGCCATGTCCCGCGCCCCGACGTGCAGGGGGATGATGAAGTTGCCGATGCCGCTCACGAGAGCGAGGGAGATCACGAAGAACACCATGATGGTCCCGTGCATCGTGACCATGCTGATGTAGAACTCGGGCAGGAGCACCCCGCCTTCGTACGCCCGCGGCAGAATGCGCTCCAGGGCCGGCCAGAGCGTCTGTGGCCAGGCCATCTGCAGGCGGATCAGAACCGACAGCCCCACGGCCACGATGGCCATGAAGGCCGCGGTCAGGATGTACTGCAACCCGATGATCTTGTGGTCCGTGGAGAAGATGTAGCGCCGCCAGAACGGGAGGGGTGCGTGACCGGTCATTCGGCTCCTCCCTGGTCGAGCTGCCACTGGTCGTATTCATCCTCGGACATGACGATCACGCGGCCCCGCATGCGATAGTGCGCCAGGCCACACAGCTCGGCGCAGCCGATCTCGAAGGTGCCCACTCGGGTCGGCACGAACTGGGTGCTGCCCACGATGCCGGGCACGATGTCCTGCTTCACGCGGAAGGCGGCCACCGAGAAGCTGTGCAGGACGTCGTGCGACCTCAGGCGCAGGTAGATCGGTCGGTTCACGGGGAGCCGCAGCACGTTCCGGACGACCACGTCGTCCGCAGCCCGCGGGTCGCCGGCGTCGAGGCCCGTCGGGTTCGACGCACCGTCGATCTGCTCGGGATCCGTGCGGCCGAACTCACCGTCACTTCCCGCGTAGCGGATGATCCATTCGAACTGTCGTGCCGCCACGTCCACGACGAGCGCGTCCTCAGGAAAGTCACCGTAGATCTCGTCCCAGACGGGGAGCCCGATGACCAACACGCCGACCTCGGAGACGAGGGCCATGATGACGACTGGTGCGATCGACCAGAGCCGCTCGGTCCTGGGCTTCGTTTCGGGGTTGTCCGCACGCCGTCCTCGTCCGAACCGCCAGATGAAGGCTATGAGGACCAGATGCCCGATCACGAAGATGGCTCCGGTGGTGTAGAGCAGGTACTCGATCATCCCGTCCATGCCCGCCGCGTGCCGCGACGCCGCGGGTGGCATCCAGTCGCGCATCGCGAAGCCGAAGACTGTCAGGATCGCCACGCCGAGGAAGAAGAGCGCGAGGGCCGCCGCTTCGAAGGTCCGTCGTCGTGAGCTCATCGCCAGCCTTTGTTCGGTTAGCACGGGTCCCGGCCAGGGTCGGGCCCACTATAGCCTCTATTGGCAATATCCCCGGCACCGTCCTAGAATGTGACCTTCGCCACAAACGCTCCCGGCAGCCCACGTCGATTGACGCGGGTCGCACCCGTAGCGGCAGCCGCGCCGCCGGTTGGAACGACATGTCGATGAACGGTCCCCGGGCGTTCCCCTGTCCGCTCTCCGCCGGGCGGCTGGCCTCGCTCGAGGGTCCCTTCGCGTCGGTCGGGCTGGGCAACGAAGCGGTCGAGCAGTTCCAGGCTTGTCGGGGTCAGGGCGATCGCGCGGCCTGTGCGTCTGCGATCTATCTCCGCCACTTGCCGTTGGTGAGTAAGGTGCTCAGGGCGTTCTGCCGAGACTCGCGGTGCGAACCCGGGGGGTGCCTACCCGAGGATCTCCTGGCCGAGAGCTACATCGTCTTCAGGAAGGCGTTGGAGGAGTACGATCCGTCCTACGGTGTCGACTTCCTGGGGTACGTGAGCCAGCGGCTGCGGTGGCGTCTCGGCAAACGTGTCACCCGGGACAGGAACAAGTGGCCCGCCCTACCCCCGCCCCACGCGCCCGAGACGGAGGAGAGCGGCGAGGACGTCGAGGCGCAGCTGATGGATCGCCTGTTCTTGGCACAGGCCCTCGACGCAGTCAGCGAAGCCGATGCCGAGCTGCTCACACTGCGGTATGGTGTGGGCTACTCCACCAACGAGCTCGCCGAATCGCTCGGACTAGCTCCGGCTACCCTCCGGAAACGGTTCCAGCGGCTTCGCGCCCGGCTCCGCCGCGCGTGCTCGGACGGAGACTGATACTGCGGTAGCGCGAAGAGCATCGGCAGATGAGTGGACCACGCGTTGGCGGTCTTCACTCTCTCGGCGACGCCCTGACGGGCCACCGACCGGAAACGGTGTGACATGCTCTCCATCGCTTCCAGGCCGTGCCGAAGCTGAGCGAGGCCCTTAGGAGTCACCTTCCAGAACCGCTTGGGTCTTCCACCCCGCACCGCGGTGGGCTCGCCGAGCTCGGATTCCAGCCCACCTTCTCCTCCAGACGCTCCAACGGGGTATAGAGCGCTCCCCTGGAGACGGATCCCGCGACGTCTCTCCTCTGGCTGGTTCCCCCCTGCGCGCGGAGATCCGCCGACTCCAACGGCCGGCGGTCAGTTGACAGCGCAGGCCCTAATGCCAACATTATAGGCATTATGTGTGAAAGCAGCCCTCGTCGGTGGAATGGGCGCTGAGATCGGCGATGCGTGACGGCGATCGGACCGCCGAAAAGCAAAGGTCGGGACGATGGGACGAAAGGGGTTCCTGGGAGAATTCGAGCTACTGGTGATGCTGGCCGTAGTGCGCATCGGGAAGGACGCCTACGGCGTACGCATCCGTGAGGAGATCGAGAGGCAGACCGGGCGGTCCGTGGCGCGAGGAGCAGTCTACGTGACACTGGATCGCCTGGTACGCAAGGGACTTCTCGCCTCTCACCTGGCCGGGCCCACGCCCGAGCGCGGTGGAAAGGCCAAGCGCTTCTACCGCGTCGAAGCCGCCGGACTCGACGCCATCAGGCACTCCCGCGCGATGCTCCGTCAGATGGAGCGCGGCATCGAAGCGCTCCTGGAGGAGTCGTGAAGCCCCCGCGTCCGCCACGCCTGGCGGAAATCCTGCTGACCCACGTCCTGCCCTCCGAATCGCGCGAAGCCATCCTCGGAGATCTCCGGGAGGAGCTCATCGTGCGACGGACCCGGGGAACCGGTGTCTTCCGATCGACCGCATGGTACTGGGTGCAAGCGATGGCCATCGTCGGCCGGTACGCGGTTACGGGCGCTACGGATTGGAACGGCTTCGGCAGTGATGTACGGGTGAGCCTCCGTCAGCTTCGGCGAGACCCGTCCTTCACCGTCGTGGCCGCCGGCGCGCTGGCCCTGGGCGTGGGGGTGAACGCGCTCATCCTGACCCTGGCGGCGGCCATCTTCCTGGATCCGCTCCCCTACCCCGAGGCGGAGCGTCTGGTGTTGGTGGACAACGACTTTTCGGGAAGCGCTACGAACGGCTTCGGCGTCTCGTTACTGAACATGCAGGAGGTGGAGGCGCGGAACCGGGTCCTCGACGAAATGGCGCTATTCCTGGATTGGCAGGATGTGAACCTCTCCGGGAGCGAGGCTCCGGAGCGGGTTCCGGCCAACTTCGTGGATCATGGCTATTTCCGGCTGCTGGGCATGGAGGTTGCCCGGGGGCGGACGTTCATGAGGGACGACAACCGGCGCGGCGCGGCGCGTCCCGTGGCGATCCTGTCCCACGGCGCCTGGGTGCGGCTCTTCGGATCGAATCCGGATGTGGTGGGCCACGCTGTCCAACTGAACGGACAGCCCTTCGAGGTCATCGGCGTCATGAGACCGGGCAAGGTCGACCTTCGCAGCCGGGCACTGGACGACACCGACATCTTCCTACCGCTGTGGTCGGTCCCAGACCTGCTGGGATACGAGCCCGCAGAGGACCGCGGGTTCCGTATGTTCACGGCCATCGTGAAGCTCCGACCCGGCGTCGATCTCGCGGAGGCCCGAGCCGACTTTCGGGCTCTCTCGACGTCACTGGCAACCGAATACGCCGAGGCGAATCAGGGCTACACCTACAATCTCCGTCCGCTCGGCGAAGCGTTCTTCCAGAACCACCGCGCGCCCACGGCGGTCCTTCTCGTCGGAGCGGGGCTGGTCCTTCTCCTGGTCACGGTGAACGTCGTGAACCTCATGTTGATCCGGGCCACGGGCCGCACGCGCGAGATCGCAATGCGGCGCGCCCTGGGCGCCCGACCGGGTCGGCTCGTCCGCCAACTCCTTACGGAGGGCCTCGTACTGGGCGCCATCGGGGGCGTGGTTGGCACGGTGATCGCAGGGTGGGGGGTGGGCCTGCTGACCAACCTCGAGCTGCTGGAGCTCCCCGGCTTCACCCAGCTGCGCCTGGACGGGCCTGCTCTCCTTCTGACAGGCGTGGTCACTGTCGCGTTGGGTACGGCGCTAGGGCTGGCCTCTGCGGTGGGCGTGCTGGGCGGCACTCCATCCGATCGACTGCGCGGCGGCGGAAGACACTCCGAGGGACGATCGGGAATCCGAATGCGGTCGCTCCTGATCATGAGTGAGATGGCCCTGGCGTTCGTCCTGCTGGTGGGCGCCGGACTCCTGGTACAGAGCTTTCGAACCCTTCAGGACACCGGGTACGGCTTCGACACGGCGGACCTCGTTACGGTTCACCTCAATCTCCGCGGCGAGCGGTACGACGAGGAATCACCCCGGCGAGCGGTGGCCGAGGCACTGGTGGCGGGGGCCGAGAGCCTGCCGGACGTGGAGGAGGCGTTCCTATGGAGCCCCAACCGACTGGGGCATGGCAACTGGGTCGAGCTCCTCACCGACGAGGCCCGGTACGAAGCGTTCCCGGAGGAGCGGGTCGAGGCGTCCCGGCATCACGTGTATCCGGGCACCTTCCAACGCCTGGGCATGGAGCTGATACGGGGGCGTGACTTCGCTTCAGCCGACGACGAGGGCTCCAGGCAGGTGGCGATCGTCAGCGAGTCTCTCGCTGAATGGGTGTGGCCGGGAGAGGATCCGATCGGGCGCCGGTACGAAGCGTACGAGGACGGCATTCTGCAGCCGTTCGAGGTCGTGGGGGTGGTGTCCGACGCACGGCACAGGACTCGCCTCTTCGATCCGTTCGGCCCTCAGCTCGACGTGTACCGGCCCTACAGTCAGTTGGCGGAACGCGCACTCACCATCGGCCTTCGCATGCGAGCGGACGTGGATGCGTCGAGCCTCGCCGCGCAGCTGCGCGCGATCGTGAGGAACACCGACGCCGATCTACCCGTCTACGATGTCGCCAGCATGGACCAGCGCATGCGGGATGAGGAAGCGCGCAGTCGACTCTCGGCCGTGATCGTGGCGCTGTACGCCGGTCTGGCGTTGGCTCTTTCGGCGCTGGGTATCTACGGCGTGCTCGCCCACGCCGTCCGGCGCCAGACTCGGGAGATCGGAATCAAGAAGGCGCTCGGGGCGAGCGTGGGTGAGGTGATGCGGAGTGTGATTCGCCACGGGCTGACCGTGTCCGTCGCCGGGGCGGCGGTCGGGCTCATCGGCGCCCTGGCGGCCGCCCGGCTCTTGGGCGCGGTGCTCTACGGGGTCGCGCCCTGGGATGTGACCGTGTTCGGAGCCGTCACGGCCGTGCTCCTTGCGGTGGCGGTCGCCGCGTGCTCGCTACCTGCGTTGCGGGCGGCACGTGTCAGCCCGACCGAGGCGCTCCGGGAGGACTGAGGGGCACGAGATCAACCTGTCTCGTTTCGAGCTGCGCCTGCCCGACAAGAGGCCGTCCTCCGCCTGACAGCTGATGCCGGACTGCTCCGCGACACGGATGGTGGCCGCTTCGCCGTCCTCTGACGTCAGACTCACATGGGCCGCGGTGACCGCGACAAAAGTGAGGGCTGGCTGATCCGACGGGATATCACCTCATCCTCTCAGAGTCGTTCTACACCTCGCCCCACCGGCCCAGGAACGCCGTCACGAACTCCTGGACCCGAGCTGGCTCGACGGCCAGGGGGGCGAGGGTGAGCGCAACCGTCGCGGCGAGGTGGTATCCCTCCGACCGCGACGCCAGCGCACGCCGGTATGCGGGGTGCGCTTCGTTGACCCACACCGTCGACTCGACGAGCCGGCCCATGGAGGGATCGTCGGGCCGGCTGTCGAACCGTATCGAGAGACCGAGGGTCGAGGGCCTCTTCCGCTTCCTGCCGCCGGGGACCGGAACACGCGTGCTCCGTCCGGGACCCGTGTCGCCACCCTGGGGAGGCGCCCCTCCGCCTGCCGGTCCGGTCGGACCCTCCTCGGCGGGCGGTGGCGCGGCCGGGCCAGCGCCCGTGCCGAGCGCCGGCACGAGGCCGGTGCCGGGTGACCCGGGATCTCCCAGAGCGAGGCGGCTCTGTCCGCCGGCGCGGTGCTCGACCAGCGTGGCGATCAGCGGGAAGTCTCCCGAGAGGGCCGAGAGCACGGACCTGAGGTCGCGCTCGAGGGTGCGCGTCCTCGGCCGGCGCGACGTGGACGGCCGGGGAGCGTCTCCCAGTTCCATCAACAGCTTCGCCACCGGTTCCTGGATCGCCTTCCGATAGGCGAGAAACGTAGCGCCCTTCTGCCCGGTCCGGATGAAGTCGGCCTTGTTCAGCGTGAGCGCCTCGGCGAGGGCCGGGACCTCGACGAGGCCCGAGACGGACGCGGCCTCGGCCGGGGCGAGCCCCAGCCAGTCCCAGCCCCGCTTGATGACCTTGCCGAGCGTGCTCACCGCGATCCCGGACTCCGGGTTGGCCGTGTCGCCGGTGTCGACCATGTACCCCATACCGGACGCCTTCCGCTGTCTCCCGACTCGAATCCGGAGGGGCGTTCTTCCGGGCTCGGGGGCCGTCCTCGGGATCTCTCGGCCGTTCACCGCGAACTGGACACCGTCGGGATAGACCGGGGCCAGGATCGGATCGAACTGCGGATCGAACAGCGGGCGGAAATGGTCCACCACGAGGCCCTCCAGGAAGCCCGCGTCCAGGAGCGACGACAGCGCATTGGTCAGGTAGAGTCGCACCGCGGTTCCCGTGGTTCGGGCCGGGTCCCGCTCCCCCCCGGCCCGCTCTACCCCGCCCCGGTCCAGCATTCCCTGCGGCTCGATCCAGCGCCACGGGGCCCGGTTCTTCGAGGACAGCCGCCACGAGGTGGCACGATGGCTGCGCCCGGTGCGGCTCTCGGTGATCACGTCCTCGGAGATCAGGAGGGCCAGCTTGATCCCCACCCCGGCGAACCCGATGCTCCGGCCGCGCCGTTTCGTCGTGGAAGCGAGATCGTGATACCGGGACATGACGGGGCGGCTCATGCCCCGGCCGTCGTCGGTGACCGTCAGAGCACCGGCCACGGGATCCGTCGACAGCCCGATGCGGCGGGCGCCCGAGTCGAGCGCGTTCGCCACCATCTCCACAACGATCGTCTCCTCCAGCGAGCCCGGGTACGCGTCCCGGAGGTCCTCGAGTAGATGCAACAGGTTCACGCGCGTCTCGCCCATGGGGCGAGAATAGGGCGGGGTCCATGGGCGCGCACGGGGCACCCGGTCCGCGTCGATTCCCGGCCACACGACGGCCGTCCATCGCGGGCGTCGGTGAAGGGCCGTGGAGGGCGCAAGGGGGAGACGGATCGTGGCCCTCAGGTCCAACGTCCGGTTCTAGAGGACTCCGTCCGAGAACAAGTCACCGGGGAAGTAGTCGGTCGTTCGACCGTTCGTCGGGCCGTAGTTCGGCGCCCGCTTCGGTAGGCGCGGGCGTTACAGCTGAAACGTCGGCAGTGCGCTCCCCCAAGACACTTCCACAGATCTGCTGGCGACACCCGCGTTCGAAGGGTATCCCGATACGTCACCGGACGGTGCTTGGATCGCGCACAGCTCCAGCGTCACCGGCATCGCCGACGTCTACGTCCGGGCCTACACCGGTGCTACGACTGCGGCACAGGTTTCGAACGGCGGCGGGACTGAGCCCCGGTGGTCGCCCGACGGAACGGAGATCTACCACCGAGACGGCAACTCGATCATGGCGGTCGAGGTCGCGACCTCGCCTGGATTCGAGGTTGTAGGCGTCCCAACGGTTTTGTTCACCGAGCCGCACGACTTCAGCAACGATCACAACTGGGACGTACTGCCCGACGGACGTTTCGTGATGGTGCGGAACAACCCGAACATCGGCCACGAAGTGCGACTCCTGTTCAGCTGGCTCGACCAGCTCACCTCAAACACCACGCCTGACCCCTGAGCGATCAATCCCGTGCTGGCCGCCTCAGTCGAGCCCTGACCGAGTTCGTCATCATCGTGGTTGGCGTCCCGGGTGGCTGCGTAAGAGTTCCGTCAGGTTCTCTGCGTCTGGTTGCGTGTGGTTGCATCTGGCTGCGGGGACGGGGGCTCTCGGGGCTTGGCTGGGTCGAGGGGTTGCGTCTGGTTGCGTCTGATCGCCGCGGGCGTTGGCAGACGACGGGATGACGCGGCGCTCGATCACGGCCGATGATCCCCAGCGTGCAGCTTGCCGCGTGCGCGTTCAATCCAATACACGTGTCCATGGGCGTTCTCCTCCTCGGGCTGTAGGACTCTCGCGCGCGCTAATGAAAGCGCCCTACTCCCAAGGAGAACGCCTCTCGGTCTTCGGGCTCTCTCCCTGCTGAGCGGAGCCAGCAGTGGACGCCATGCCCCCATGATGCCTATCCCTCAAGAAGAGCATGGTCGTAAGGAGCCCTCCCGCCATGGCCCAGCTGACCAAGGTCCTGCCCGAAGCTCCGAGTCAGAGGAGGAGTGTCCCGCCGAGAGATCCGACGGACTTGGGTCCCAGGTGATGCGCGTCGTCGTCCACGGTCCACCTCTTGGCTCCCTGGGGAGCCGGCTCATTCTTCCGGCAGTAGCTCCCGGACCCAGCCCCACGCGGCGACGGTGGCCGGCATCCCGAGCGTGCCGGCGCCGAGCGCCACGACCTGCTCAAGAGCCTCGGCCTCGATCCCCATGGCCAGCGCCTTCCGCACGCTGGCGTGAACGGCTCCCTCCCTCATGGCACCGATGGCGACGGCCAGCTTGACCAGGCGTGCCGTTCGCTCGTCGAGCGGCCCGTCCCTTCCGGCCTTGGCGGATAGCTCCCAGGCCTGCGCCAGCTCGGGAAAACGGGTCGCGAACTCGACGAAGCGTGCCGGGGGCGTGGGCGGTGAAGCCATGGGTCCTCCTCTGCCGTTCAGAACGTGACCGAGAACGTGATCCGCGGGATCACCTCGGAGGCGGGCGCCTCGGTGTCTCCCGCGGCGTCGTAGAAGACCGCCTGGATGTTGGGGATCAGGTGAAAGCGGTCCACCAGCGTCCAGTCGAGCCCGACCAGTACAAGGTTCGACTTTCCGAGGGAAGAGAAGGGAACGTACGGGATCTTCTCCGCCTCGGGGTTTGGATCGAACATCTTGTCGTACCGGGCGAGAAGCGAGAGCTTTTCGCTGGCGTTCCACACGCCCCACACCGAGAGGACGTCCAGGTCCATGGTCACGCCTTCTCCCTCGTCCCGCTCCTGGTGGGCGAACTGGACGCCCACGCGGCCGGCGTCCGTCCGCCACGCGGCGAACCCCTGGAGAGTCGATCGATCCGCGTTCTCGTCACGCTGCTCGAAGTCGGCATACGCCTGAATGATGAAGTCGCCCGGGAAGAGGTTGAGGGCCAGGTAGGCCTTCTTCCCCTCGTTCAGCTCGCCCCGCGTGGATGATCCGTTGCCCAGCATGGCGTGGTATTGAACGACGCCGTTCCGGGAGATGGGCCCCTTGCCCGAGACGCCGAAGTCACGGGAGCTGCCCATTCGCTGGAGGTCGAGGGGTGTCTTTTCCACGTCGCGGTAACCCCAGGTGCCCTCCACGAGCTCCCAGGTGGGATCGGATACGATCCCGAGATAGAACTGCTGCCGCTTGAGCCTCCATCGAACCCAGGCGTCCTTGACGAAGGGTATCAGCGCGACCGAGGACTCGAAGTCCCCGGGGGACCTGGCCTCGAGCCGGAAGCGGAAGTCGAAGTCGCCCCCCAGCTCCGTATCCATCGTCACGTAGATCCTCCGGAACCACCATCCGTGCTGGCCGCTCAGCTCCTCGTTGTCGGAGGACGCGATCCAGTAGTAGTCCCCAAACGCCAGGCCGGACAACCTCGTCCGGGTCACCCACTCAGGCACGTCCTGTGCGGCTACTCCGCACGGCAGGACCAAAGTCCCGGCCAATGCCAGAACCCGACCAACTCGCGCGCGCTTCATCTGTATGTCTCCCCTGGTGTGGGGCTGTTCAAACCGCCGCAGAGCCCCTTGGCGCGGCGCTTGTCGCCGTGGACCACGGTTCCGTCCACCTCGATGTCGTTGGATCCGTACGCCCAGTGTCCGTAGTGCCAGGACACCGCTACGACACCTGGTCGGATGCCCTCCTTGACCTCCAGCTTGCCCACGACGTCGATGGTGCGACCGTCGCCCAGGACCACCGTGCCGGCGGGGTTTGCCGCGGAGACCAGGCGCACCGTCTGTCCGTCCTCGAGTCCCAGGGACAGGGCGTCACGCCGGTTGATCAGGATCCGGTTCTCGTTCCGCAGGGCCACGTTGGACCAGTAGTTGGAGATGGTCCGTGAGTGGCCGCCGAAGGGCTCCTTATACGTTATCAACGTGAGCGGATGGGACCCATCCGCATCGAGAGGTGCACCGGCAGCATCCACCTGGCCCCGGTAGACGGGGATCCCGTGGAACGGCTCGCCGCTCATGCTGTTCCGGGTGTTCGCCACTTTCTCCGAGAAGAGGAGCCACATCTTCCCGAACCTGCGGGCCATGCGCTCGCCGCTGTAGCCCGACTCCAACGCGGCGAAGCGGCCCCCACGGTTGAGCAGGTACACGAGCTTGGGCCACTCCTCGGGGCGTACCGCCGCCGCCCACTTGGCCTCGTCGAACACCGACGGGGGCAGGTGGCGGTGGGACTCCCGGAAGATCCGCATCTCCTCTTCCGAGGCGTCGGGCACCTCCTCGTTCAGCCGGTCGCCGATAGCGAGGTTGGTCATCAGCTTCAGGAACCAGTCCTCGGGCCGGTCGAAGCCGAAGTCGGGTCCGAGCCCGTGCACCCCGAACCCCGGAAGGTCCAAGCGCTTGCCGATGGCGATGAGGAACGCCTCCATGGATATGGGCATCAACTCCCCGTCGACCTCCACCTCTTCGGTGAGCGGCACTGCCACTGGCTGCCGGACCTTGCTGATCTTGCAGACGATGTCGGGACTCACGTGCGGCGTGCCCCAGCGCTCCAGGAACGTGAGGTCCGGGAGGATGTAGTCGGCGTACATCGAGGTCTCGGCCACGATGATGTCGCACGCGATGAAGAGCGGGACGCGCTCCGGGTCGCGGAGCATGTCGATGATCTTGTCCCCCGCCGGGGTTGCCAGGACCGGCGTCCCCTTATGCAGGAAGAGGATCCTGCCCGGGTAGGGATAGCCCTGGGCGAACGAGGGTACGACCTCCTGATAAACATTGCTGGTGAGCGGATACCAGGGCCGGGCCGCAGGATACCCGTTCTCCCGGAAGAGGCTGGTCGACTCGTAACGCGACTTCTCCCTCGTGATGAGCGGCCCCCAGGCGCTGAACTTCGCCGGATGCAGGGATCCGATTTCGTATGCCGTGCCCGGCTGGCCCCCGAACTCGTGCCAGTGGCCGCCGCCCTTGGCCAGTCCACCCTTCCAGTCCGCGTTTCCGATGAGGACGTTCAGAGCGATGATGGATGCTCCGGCGTAGTAGCCGTCGGTGTGCTGCACGGGCCCTCTGTACAACTCCACGCCCGCCCTTTTCCCGTGGCTGGTGAGCTCCCGCGCCACTTCGGCCATCTTGCCCGAATCGACGCCCGTGATCTCCTCGTATTCCTGATACGAGCGGGAGAAGGCCTCGTCCCGTAGGAGCTGTAGCGCGCTCTTGACCCGGATGCCCCTCACCGTACGGTCGACGAAAAGGTCGCCTTCGACGGGGCGGACCGTGTCGTCGGGGTCCACCGCGACGAGCCGTCCGCCACTCACCACGACGACCGGGAGGTCGCCGCCCGGGATCCCCGCCTCGGAAGCCCGCAGCAGCGAGGCGGCCCTCCCGTTCTCGACCTTCACCAGATGCGTGCCGTTCGTCCATGAGGACTCGCCGTCCTCAGCGGCGGCCGCACGGTTGGCGTTGGCCAGGTACCGGGCGTCGTAGCGCTCGTTCTCGAGGATCCAGCGGATCATCGCTTGGGCCAGCGCACCGTCGGCGCCCGGCTCCACCGGCAGCCACCAGTCCGCCTTGGCCGCGTCGTTGGAGAGACGTGGGTCGACCACGGCCGTCTTCATGCCGCGACCCACCTTGCCGCTGGTCACCTTCTCGGCCATCGGAGTGAGCCCGAAGTTCGCCGTGAAGGCACCGGTGCCCCAGAAGATCACGAACTCGGCGTTCATGAGATCGGGCTTCATGTGGTTGTTGTCGCCGCCCGTCATCTCGTTGTAGGCGATGTGGTGGGACTGCTCGCAGATCGTCGTGTGCTCGAAGTAGTTCACCGACCCCAGTGAGTCCTTCGTGAACCACGCCATGAGCTCCTTGCGACCGTGCTCGATGCGGCCGGCGTCGAACACGAAGCCGTTGTTCTTCGGCCCGAGGTCCGGGTGCTCGGGGTCGATGAGGAGGTCGAGGTGTTCGCGGTGCGCCGAGCGGAACTCCTCTAGGTTCATGTCGCCCGCCGAGAAGGCCGACGCGTCCGCCGCCAAGCGGTTCGCCAGATCACGGTCCCGAAGAGCGTACACCTCATCGAAGCCGGGGTAGGTCCGCGTGTCCCCTATGGACGAGAAGAGCTGTCCTCCCTCCACGACCTCGTCGATGAACTGATCGAAGTCGATGGCAGTCCACTGACCGGAGCCCCTGGGGCCCGCCCGTTTGAGCACCCGTCGGATGCGGTATGGGTCGCTGTAGGTTTGGACCCCGGACTGCCCCTTGGCGCAGAGCTTCCCGTCGGTTCGGGCCGCTCTTCCCAGGTCCGTCGCGTAGTCCAGGTGCGGCAGGTAGTTTTGAGGGCTGTACGGGTTGCCAGTGAGCTTGGCCAGCGTGCCGTCCCAGATCTTCGCCTTGATCTGGCACGCCACGTGGCACTGGAGACAAGTCGAGTACAGCACGTTCTCTGGCTGCGCCAGGACGTAGTCGCCGATCGGCTCGACGTCGTGGCGCACGAGGGAGCCGCAACCCGCGAGCACACCGGACCCCCCCACCAAAGCGGAAGTCTGGATGAACCGCCTCCGGTCGATCGTCCGACCGTCGCCGTTCCCTCCAGCGAGCGTCTCTATTGACCCTTCGGACTTGGTCTTCATGGTCGGCTCCGGTTCAGCGCGTTGGCTGTTCGACGAGCGGAAGCACCCTGCGCGCCACCAGGAAGAGCGTTGCTGCGAGGGCGATGACGAACGCGATCACGGACCACTCGAACATCGAGGGCGCGTAGGAGAAGAGGAGGCGTGGATCCACGTACGCCGCCTCGATGCCCTGGAGCGAAGGCATGATCTGCCCGGGAATCACCACGTTCAGCCGGACCGCCATGAACGTGGCGGCGATCAATGCGCCGGCGGTCCCGGCCATCCATCTGGACGCCGGCTTTGCGGTCAGGAGGGCGATGGGGATGAGCGCCCCCAGCAGCAGATGGAAGATCCAGAACACGTACCAGTAATCTCCGAAGAGCACGACCTTGAGGATTTCGTATCCTTCGCCCACCCGGTACCAGGCCGGAATGGAGATCTCCGCCCACTCCAGGAGAAGGTCGAAGAGCAGGAGACCCAGCGTGGCCTTGGCCAGCAGGGACATCATCGCCTTCCCCCGTTCGCCGTCACCGAGCCCGGTAAACGCCACCACCGCCAACAGCAACGCGCCACCGGAGACGAGGGCCCCCGTGAGGAAGAAGATCGGGTAGAGGGATGTGTGCCAGTACGGGCGGGCCATCAGACCTGCGAAGAGCGCGCCGACGCCGCCGTGGAACATCAGCGCCACGGGGATGCCGAACCCGGACAGGATACGGAGCCAGCGCTCGCTGACTTCCCGGTCCCGTTCCACGGCCTGCGGGTCGTCGGGTACCTGCCGTCCGAGACTGAGGACCCTGTAGAGCCGTGCGCGCTTGCCGCCTTCCCTGGCGAGCATCGCGAGGTCGGTACGCAACTCCAGCCAGAGCTCCACGAGGAGCACGAGAGCGTACCCGATGTACAGCCAGACCATCCACGCCATCAGAGACGTGAAGTTCGGCCGGATGAGGATCTCCCACGAGCGCCACATCTGGCCCAGGTCGAACCAGATGCACACGAGCGAAACGACCAGCGTAATCAGCGATACCAGCAGCGCCGTCCGTGCGATGGGCCTGAGCTTCTCGATCCTGAACAGGTAGACCAGGGACGACAGGAGGAAGGCCCCCGCCGACAAGCCCACGAAGTAGATGTATCCGGAGACCCACAGCCCCCAGGGGACGTAGCTGCCGTAGTTCGCCAAATCGTGGCCCTGGGTGAATCGGAGTACCACGCCCCAGAGCCCCCACATGAACAGTAGGACGATCGCCCCGATGACCACGGGATGAACTCGCTTGGCGTTCACGGTTTCCTCCGCTACACGAGGTAGAAGACACGGGGCTCGGTGCCGAGCTCTTCCCGGAGGCGGATCATCCGGGAGGAGCCCACGAGCTCATGCACCAGGCTCCTGCTGTCGGAATAATCACCGAAGTAGGTGGCGCCCCCGAGGCAAGTGGTGACGCACGCCGGGAGCAGCCCGTTGTCCAGTCGGTGGGCACAGAACTGGCACTTTCGGGCGTTGCCCATCGGAGAACGGTGACGGCCCGGCTCGCGCGCCCACTCGCGACCGTACTCGAAGTTGGGCCGCGTTTCATACGCCATCGCGATGGCGCCGGCCAGTGCCGGAACCTCCTCGGCGAGGCCGTCGCCGTAGAACTCCCCGAAGTCGGCGGTGCGGGCGTTGTAGGGGCAGGCGGCCACACAATACCGGCAGCCGATGCAGGCGTCGTAGTCGATGGCCACGATGCCGTCTGGACGGATGTACGTTGCCGACACGGGGCAAACCGGGACGCAGGGCGGGGTTTCGCACTGCATGCAGGGCCGTGGAGTGAAGCGCATCCGCACGTTGGGGAACTCCCCGATCTCTTCCTCCAGGACCGGTCGGTAAACCACGCCTGGCGGCAGGTTGTTCTCGGCGACGCAAGAAACCGTGCACGCTTTGCACCCGATGCACTTCTGGAGGTCGATGACCATGACCCACTGGCGCTCGTGGATGGGCTTCGCCAGGGCCCGGTCCAGGTCGTCCAGCATGCGTTCCAGAATGTTGCCGTCCGGACGGGCGCCTACGCGCTCCAGCACGGTGGCAGCCTGCGAGCGAGGAATGGCGCCGGTCGCGGACGTGAGCCCCGCCGTGAGCGCCACCGATCCGCCGGCGGCGGCGAGCGCCTTCGTGAGAAAGGCCCTCCGATCAGATCGAAGAGCCTCTTCCTGCGGGTTATTGGCCTGCTGAGGCACCACGGGTGCAGGTGCGGGGCCATCCCTTGTGGCCATGTCCTCGTCCCCCTGACTCCGAGCGGGTGAATGTCAGGAAACGGTTATGCCTAACCTATCAAGTTGTCTTGATAGGCGGCCGTCGGGAGTGCCGCGGGACGTCTGTCGGGGAGTCTCCGCGTTGGCGTGTAGGGATCGACCCTAAGGAACAAGGGATCGGGGGATCGGGCGTCGGGCCCACCGACAATGGCACGGTGTCCCCCATCTCGGGGTGTGGCCCTGGCAGGCTGACGCGAGACATTGCCGGGATCGGTTCGGCGGATCAGCCGAGTGGGTGGCTCAGTGGAGCGGGTCGGGTACGGGGCGTGAGATAGGTGAAGGGTGTAGCCCCATGCGCGGACTCAGCACCTTCCAGGCGGCCGATTCTGCCCGACGTTGTCCCATCGGTGCGCGACGCGTCCGATCATGTCGCTGAGCGGGGAAAGAGCTTCCGGGACCAGGGCGTAGTAGACGCAGCGCCCTTCCGGCTGGTCCGCGATGACTCCGAGGTCCTTCAGGATCTGCAGGTGATACGAGAGACGGGATTGCGCGACGGACAGCGCCTCGGTGAGCTGACGCACGCATCGCTCGCCTCCCGCCAGCATACCCAGGACTCGCAACCGGGTGGGATCGGTCAACGCCCGGGCCAGGACGGACACCTCGTCCACGTCCCAGGTCGTCTCGTCGGGTCGGGGCTTGCCTGTGGAGATCGGGCTCACGTGATCCGGGCGTTTCAGTGGATGTGTCCGACCCCGGCGGGCACCGGAACGTCGCTCGGAAGGACACGACGTAGTCGGTGGGGGACGGTCCAGGTTCTCTTGAGGCATTGTCAACCTGGAAGAGACACTACCCGACGCCGGGTCCGAAGATCCACGGATCATTCCTCGTCCGAAGGACCCAACGGGATCACGAGGTCCGCATTGCTACGATGTCGGCCCTACCCCCCCACGGTTGACGACCCCCGGAGCGGAGGAGCTGCGAGGTGATGACGTACCAAAGCTAGGATATGGCTGAGCGGCGGGAGATCCGTTGGCAAGGGTACCGAGGACCATGTCCACGATCACCCGGCCATCCCCCGGGAATCGTTGTCTTGAATGGCATGCCTAGGGGGTGGGATTCGAACCCACGTGACCTTTCGGACGCCGGCTTTCAAGTTCCCTCAGGTCTTCTGCGTCTGGTCGCGGTTCTGCGGTTCTTCATTCTGCCGCGATGCTCGAATCGGCCCAACCTCTCACGATTCTGTGTGCGCGACCAGTAATCGGACCCGACGTCTGAGCCAGCAGGGCTGCCTCAAGGTTCGAAGACAGGGGGCCGCATGGACGAGCTCCCAGACGCCGGGCTCCAGCCGCCCCTGCGCGTACTCGGTGGACGCCCACGGGTCTTGCTGGCCGCTACGCCTGAGATAGCTTTCATTCATCCTCCCGTCGCGGCGCGTTTCCCGCCCCCGGGTTCCACGAGCGAGAGAGCCTCTCCACGTATGAACACGCGCGACCGTAGCCTCTTCCCCGATGCCCGCATCCCGTACGGGACGTGGGGAACCAGCTACTTCCCAGCCTGGCAGACTTCGGTGCTGGCCGAAGTGAACATCGGTCAGTTCGCCGGTGAGTCCATGGCCCGAATCATGGGCCTTCGGTCGGTCCCCCTGAGCGAGTTGGAGTACCTCGTCCTGGGCTCCACGATCCCGTGGCACTGGAAGTTCTGGACGGCGCCGCTCGTGGCGAGCTGCATGGGGCACCGGATCCCGGGATTCCACGTCGAGCAGGCGTGCGCTACGGGACTCCAGGCCACGCTGGTGGCCGGTGCGGAGGTCCACTCCGGCGCCAACGACGTGGTGGGGGTGCTCACTTTCGATCGGACCAGCGACTCGCCGGTGGGCGTCTTTCCGGAGCGCCGTGCCCACGAGCGCACCCAGGCCATCGCCGACGTGTGGGACAACTTCGGCTTCGACCCGGCCACCGGTAGGGCGATGATCACCGCGGCTGGCATGACCGCCCGGAAGTTCGGGGCCGATCGCACGGAGACCGACGACGTGGCTTACCTCCGGTACCAGCAGTACTTCGAGGCCAAGGACTCGGGATTCCTGGACCGAGTGGTGGTCCCGCTGGACATCCTCAACGTGCAGGGCCGGCCTCTGGGCCGCATCGACGAAGACAAGGGCGTGCGGCAGATCAGCCGAGCGTCCCTCGCCGCCCAACGCGAGCTCGACACCTGCGTCACCAGCGGTACCCAGACCCATGCCTCGGACGGCATGGCGACGCTGCTGGTGACCACCGCCGAGAAGGCGAGGGAGCTCAGCCCCCGGCCCGAGATCGACATCCGCTTCGTGGGCAAAGCCGAGACACGCGCGGAGCCGAGCTTCATGCCCGAGGCGCCCGGCCTCGCCGTGAAAAAGCTGATGAGCCGTCTGGGCATGTCTTTGGACGACGTCGCGGTGGTGAAGAACCACAATCCCTTCGCCGTGAACGACGTCGTGTTCGCCAAGCAGACCGGATATGACTGGCGGAAGATGAACAACACCGGCTGCTCGCTGGTGTGGGGTCACCCGCAGGGCCCGACCCTCACCCGGAGCCTCATCGAGGCCCTGGAAGAAGCCGTCGATCTGGGCGGCGGCTATGTGCTCATCTTCGGGTGTGCCGCCGGTGACATCGGTATCGCAGCCCTGTTCCAGGTCACGTAGAGAGTCTCTGATACATGGCAATCGCGACGGCAGTGAAGTCCCTGAGGCGCCCCACCCTCGACACGATGGGCCTGGGCAGCGTCCTGGACATCTTCAAGAACGGGGCGTTTCCGGTCGATGCCGGCACCCTCGTAGATCGCGTCTTCGGGCCCGAGGGCTCCAGGGGCTGCCTGGTCATCTCCGGGGCCAACGGCATCGTAGGCGCGGGCAAGACCATGCAGCTCGGGTCCCGGCTGGCGGAGTACGGCGTCCCCATCGTGGCGCTGGACTTCCCCGGAGCGCCGGACGGCATCGGCCGCCAGTATTCCGGACTCGTTCGCGCCTTCGGCAAGGACGGCGCGGACCGGATCATGGCCAACATCGTGCGCTTGACGTATGACGGCCGGACGCTTCCGTCGGAGCTGGATGCCCTCCGTCCGCGCTTCCTTCTGGAGGCGATTCCGGAGATCCTGGAAGTCAAGAAGGCCCACTACGAGATCTTCCGGGCGCGCTTCCCCGACATCGAGATCCGGTCGGTGACGTCGGGCTTCCCCAGCTCGGAGTTGGGCGTCGGGATCGCGCACCCCGCGTTCCCCCACGAGATCAACAAGATCTGGGAGATCGTGGAGGAGGAGCCGTCCGACATCACCAAGCTCCTGTGGTCGCTGGGGCTCATTCCCCTCCCCGTCAGCGACAACTGGTCGTTCATCCTCGACGTGCTGTTCTGCGGCGTGACGCTGGCAGGCCTCCGGTATCACCGAGCCAGCAACATGCCCTACTGGAAGATCGACAAGCTCATACGGAAGCTGGTGGGACCGAACCCCTTCCGGGCCCACGACGCCATCGGCGCCAAGGGAGCCGACTTCCTGACCTGGTCCTGCCTACACCACCTCGCCGGAATGCACGGCGAGCTGTTCACGCCGACGCCGGACCTGGTAGAGCGGAAGGACACTGGACAGGACTGGTATCCGCCGAACCACTTCCGTCCGCTGGTCGATTGGAGGCTCAGTGAGGACGAGTGGGAAGAGTTCGAGGCGTGGATCCTCGGCCCCCTCTTCCAGATGACGAGCCTCATGCTCGACCAGGAACGTGGGCACCTGGCGCACATGAACGCGATCGGCGAGCTGTGCGCGCAGTTCCGGCGAGGCATCCTGGCCATGATGCGCGAGAGGGGTCCGGACGGGGTCGTAGCCACCGTCGAGGCCTACCACGCGCTCCATCCGGCCGCGGCGGAGGCCGCCTGGACCCCTGATGCCATGGGGACCATGGACAGCGTGGATTGGATGCAGCTTTACGTCAACGCGGAGCACGACGGTGATGTGAGCGTCTTGACGCTCGGCCGTGAGAGCTACAACTGGGACGTGGACGCCGAGCTCAACCGCGCCTTGGACTGGCTGAAAGCCGAGGGCATCGAGGCGCTGGAGGACGTCGAGGCCGGTCTGGCCATCACGAACGGGTGGTCACGCACCGCCCGCCGCTTGAACGACGACTTCCGGGTGTCGGTGGCGTTGGTGAACGGGAAACGCTGCCTCGGGGGCATGCTGGAGCTGCTCCTCCACTGCCATTACGTCGTGGCGGCAGACGACACCCGCTTCGGCTTCCCCGAGGTCACGCTGCCCGTGGTTCCCGGGATGGAGGGGTGCCATTGGGCGCTCCGCAAGGCCGCGCAGGACGATTGGCCGAAGGTGCTGAGACTGCTCCTCACCGGCTCGCCGGTCAGGGCCACCCAGGCGGTGGGTTGGCTCATCGATGACGCAGCGCCCCTGCAGGAGGCGATCCAGATGGCGTGGAGCGTTGCCTCGAACGGAGGGCAGAGGCTCGCGCGCCGCCCCCTCGAGGAAGGCCCGCTCTCGGATATCCCCAGTGACGTCGCCGACCTGCCCGAAGCGGACAGCCCGGCCATGGAGGTCGCCCGTGCGGCCATCATGGACTGCGTGCACGCAGCCGGCGGTGTGCCACTGGACGAAGCCCTCGGTGTCCAGGCCAGGATGGCCGCCGAGTTCCTGGCGGGCGCCGCGTGCAGGAAGGGCGTCGTAGGGGCGGACTACTCGAAGACGATGGACGTGTAGGCCCGGACCCTCTCACGCTCGCAGGCGCCCGAAAGTCGGCGGCCGCCGATCGATCTCCGGCCTGGCCCAAGCTAGGTTGTGCCCATGCACGAAATCGCCGTCGACCTGCTGATCCTCCTGGCCGGCATCTGGATCGTCGCGGTCACTCTCCGGCCGCTCGGGCTACCCACGATCATGGGCGAGCTCATCGTCGGCGTGTTGGTGGGCCCGGCCGTGCTCGGTTGGATCGAGCCCTCCGAGGCGGTGACGCTCCTGGCCGAGATCGGGATCTTCTTCCTGATGTTCCACGCCGGCGTGGAGACGCAGCCCGGAGAGTTCTTCGACGCGCTGAAGCGCTCGCTCGGCGTGGCGGTGGTTGGTGCGATCGTGCCGTTCAGCGTCAGCTTCGGTGTCGCCACCGCGTTCGGCCTCGACCCGGTCGGCGCAACGTTCGTGGGCCTGACCATGACGGCAACGGCCGTGGTGATCACCCTCAAGACGCTCAAAGATCTCGGGCTGGCCGACACGCGCGTGGCCAGAGTGGTCGTGGCGTCCTGCGTGATCGACGACCTGCTGACGCTGGTCTTCTTCGGGCTGATCGTGGGCGTGCTCTCGGGCGGCTCCTTCGAGCCGCTCAACATCGTGGTCACCCTGCTCAAGGTGACGATGTTCTTCGGCCTCGCGTTCGTGCTCGGCCGCTATGTGTATCCGAGCCTGACCCTGCCCTTCCGCTCAGAGGGTGGAAAGGGATTCACCTTCGTGCTTCTGGTCGCCTTGGCGGCGGGCCTCTTCGCCGAGGCGATCGGGCTGCACGTGATCCTGGGCGCCTACATGGCCGGCCTGTTCTTCGAAGAGAAGGTGGCGCACCCGAATCTCGTGAGGGTGGTTGCGGATCGCTCGTACGGAATCGCGTACTCGTTCCTGGGGCCCATCTTCTTCATCTCGCTCGGCTTCTCGATCACGTTCGACATCAGCGGGTCCGGCGTCGCCTTCCTCTTGATCCTGACCACGGCCGTGATCGTGGGTCAGATCGTGAGCGCGGGGAGCATGGCGCTTCGCATGGGGCTGCCCGGGTTCGAGGCTCTGACCGTGGGCGTGGGCATGTGTGGACGCGCCGAGCTGGCGTTCATCCTCGCTTCTTTGGCGCTCGCCCAGGGCTCGATCGAGCCCGCCGTCTTCTCCGTCCTCATCTTCACGGCCTTCCTCCTCAACCTGTTCACGCCACTTGGCCTGAAGGGCTGCGCGATACTGCTCGAGGGTCGAGCGACGCCTCTGGAAGCCGGCGCGCGCGTGGGAGTTCTCCTCCCCAACAAGTTCGGCGAGGACGGCCTGCCCAGCGGGCTACAAGAGGCGCGAGGTCCCTTCACGCTGCCGAAGGTCAGCGACGCGGTCGTTCTGTATGGCCACGGGCCGGCGGTCGATTCGCTCCTGGAAGAGCTGGAGCGCCGGGGCATGCGGTACCTGCTGATCGAGGAGGACGAGGCGGTCGCGCGTCGCCTATATGAGCGCGGACATCACGTCGTCCACGCGCGGCTCTCCGAGCAGGAAGTCGACCTGGCTCCGCTTGCCCACGCCCGTGCTCTGGTCCTCAACGGCAACGACGACAGCAACGTCCTGGTGACGCTGGGGGCACGTGAGGCCGGCTTCGAGGGGCCGATCGTCGCGATGATCACGGACCCCCGCCTCCGCTCCCCACTGCGCTCGGCGGGCGCGAACGTGACGTTCGCACCGTACCACGTCCTGGCGGCGGTCTTGAGCTCCCGCGCCAGCGCGAGGATCAGTCCCCGGGTCACGGGCTTCCGGCCACTCAGTCGTCAGCTCGAAGTGGCGGAGCTGCGTGTACACGACGGAAGCCCCCTGGCCGACAGGTCCCTCGCCGAGGTCGAGCTGCGCACGCGCACCGGTGCCAACGTCGTCGGGCGGTGGCGCGAGGGTCAGCTCCACCTGCCCCCGGGGCCCGGCGAGACCATCGCAGCGGGCACGATCCTCGTCGCGGCCGGCACGCCGGAGAGCATCGAGCGTCTCAACGAGATGGCCCGACCGATCAGGGACGAGGGCGTGATCGTCGTGATCGGGACGGGTGAGCTAGGTCAGAAGCTCGTGGAGATCCTGTCGGCCGTGGACGAGCACCTGTGCGTGGTGGACGCACAAGAGGGGCCGAACGTCGATGTAGTCGGCGACCTGTCCGATCCGGAGGTGCTCGCTCAGATTCCCCTTGCCGAGGCGCGCGTCGCGATCTTGGCACTGGAGACGGTCGGCGCGACCGTCGTGGCGGCGACGGTCCTGCGCCAGCATTCACCCGACCTGCCGATCATTGCCGGCGCCGCGGTGCCGGACAACGTCGCCCAGATCCAACGTGCGGGCGCAGACTTCGCCGTGTCGGTGAGCCAGGTCGCGGGCCAGCTCCTCGCCCACCACGTCTTGGACGAGACCGTCTCGCTACAGCCCCGCATCAAGCTGACCCGGGTGGAAGCGGGCCGCCTGGTCGGCAAGCACCCGCTGTCCGAGCGGATCCGGGAGCGCACGGGCTGCACGGTCGTAGCGGTCGAGCGGGACGGCGACGTGATCATGTCCTTCCCCGCTTCCTTCCGGCTCACCTCGGACGACAGCGTCTACATCTGCGGCACCGCCGACGCGATCCAGCGCTACAATGAGGTGTTTCCGGCTGCGTGGATTTGAGGACTGCGTCGTTGGTCAACGGGCCGAGCAACGCGGGGTGGGTACCGTCGGCTTTCGGACGCCGGTCTTGGAGTTTCCACAGGTCTTCTGCGTTTGGTTGCGTTTGGTTGTATCTGGCTTCCGGGCACCGGATCGGCTACACCACCTGAGTCCGCTCTGACTTGCCCTAGCGCCCATCCCCTCGAAGGAGTGATCCGATGGCTTCCCCGCAGTCGTGGCTCGGACGTCTGACGCTCGCCGCGGCGGCCGTGCTCTCGGCGGCCTTCTCGGCACAGGAGGCGGTGGGCCAGAGTCGTCACGTCCTCGTGGCGGGGCGGCGACTCCCCTACCTGTACGCCATCTCGTTCGAGGCCGCGCTCGATCCGGCCAACGACCACACGCCGAACGCGATCGTCGGCCGCAGCAAGGTGGCGCTGGACCGGATGGACGGGCAGCTGCTGGGCGACCCGGCCAACCTGGTCGTGAGCGAGGACGGCCGCACGGTCTACGTGGTGAATCACCATGGCGCCATCGACAACGCGGAGTTCGGTCAGCACGGCGGCCGCGGCGCGATCGCGGTCCTCGACATGGGCGACCTGCTCGATCCGCGGAATGACCGGACCGCCAACGCGCTTCGGCGCCATTTGGATTCAGGGGGCTTCGGAGCCCTCGGCATCGTGCTCCTGCCCGAGCTGCTCGCCATCGCCAACGCCGAGAACCACCTGACCGAAGACGGCGGCAATCGCATCACCTTCGTCGACCGACGGACCGGCAGCCTGCGCGCCACCGTGGAGCTGGCCCTCGGCTCCCCCGGCTTCGACTGTCCCGACTACCCTGTACCGTACGTCCCGCCGTACGGGCCACCCCGGGATCTGTCGGTACTCTCCCCGGATCCCGGCTGGGGCTGCTTCCCGGACCCGAACGGGCTGGCGCTGGGTCGTGACGGGAGCGGTAACCCCTATCTCTTCTCCGCCAACGGCGGAACGAATGACGTATCGGTCATCGACGTCGCCCGTGCGCTGCGAGGCGATCCCAGCGCGGAGATCGCTCGCGTCCCGACCCAGCTCGGCCCGTGGGGAATCACGGCCACGCCCGACGGGCGCCACATCATCGTGAGCAACGGGGGAAGCCAGCGGGACGGGTCGGCCGGAAACACGCTCTCGGTCATCGATGTCGACCGGGCGGCCGCCGGTGCCGATGCCGCCGAGGTCGCCCGCGTCCTCGTCGGCACCGACGATCCGGCCGAGCAGACCCATCCGCTGATCGCCACCGTCACGCCCGACGGACGGCACGTGATCGTTCCGAACGTGCGCGCGAACAACGTCTCGATCGTAGACCTCGAGGCGGCGCTCGCCGGTGAGCCCGACGCGGAGCTCGCGCGCATTCCGCTCGTCCGGGCGGATGGACGGACCGCGCGCCCGAAGGGCTCGGCGGTCACGCCCGACGGGAGGTACGCGGTGATCAGCGGCGGACCCTCTGCCAGGCCCCTCTCGCAGGAGATCGGCTACCTGTACGTGATCGACCTTCGGTCACGCAGCGTGGTCGCCACCGTCACCGGCGTCGGCAACGATCCCTACGGAGTGGCGATCGTGGAGCGGTAGCCGCAGGTTGGCGCTGTTGTCAGGCGACCCAGGCGGCATCCTGCTGTCGGCTAGACCAGCACCCCCTTCTCCGCCATGGCCCGGGCATACAACCACAACCCCAGTGCGATCAGGAAGATGGCTGCCGAGAAGATCGCGCCTCCCGTGCCCATGATCTCCAGCCCGTTGGCGATGAAGAAGTTGTGGATGGCCGTCACGACCATGCACACGAACGACGTGAGCAGAACTGGCACGGCCAGCCGCTTTCTCATGAGCAGCAGCACTGCACCGGCCAGACCACCCCAGACGGCGATGGCCCAGAAGAACACCAGCCAGCTCGGGAAGTTGTAGAAGAACTCGAGCTGCTCAGGGGTGAAGTTGCTCATGTACGCCTCGTTCCGCGTCTGGGTCATGACGTAGTCGAAGGCCCCCATGCTGTCCCAGAGCACGGCGAGGATTCCGATCACCAGCAGGTGTCTGGGCCTGGGTACGGGTGCTGCGGTGGCTTCGGTCATCGCTGGCTCCTGATCGGGAGGGCGCGGGGAACTCCGATACGGGAGTCAAACTCGGGAGGGAGACCGCCCCCTCGCAACATTCCCTCGGCGGTCGACCCGACCGCGCAGGCGAACGGCCTGCTCCGCCACCTGAAGTGTCGCGGAAAGCTGGTGGTCGAGCCGCCTCAGTTCGAGCGGACCCGAAGAGGGAAGCTCCGTCCCGCACCGGTGGCCCGTTACGCGACGAAATCGTCGTGCCTCCGTGACGAATCCGTTGACGCGGCGCGGTCGGGGTCGGACATTCAAGGTGACCCGTCATCCCCACGGCGCCCATGCCCGGATAGCTTTCTCCCCCACGCGTTCCGCGCTGCATGAATCAGATTCGAGCCATCATCCAAGAGTTCCACCGACGCTCGATCTGGCAGGTCACGTTGATCTTCCTCGGCGCCGGCTGGGCGGTCCTCGAGGTCATCGACACGTTCATCGAGCGCGGTCTGCTGCCCGATTGGACGTTCACCGGAGCCATGCTCGTGCTGCTGCTCGGCCTCCCGCTGGTAGTTGCCACGGCGTTCGTTCAGGAGGGGCCGGGGGCTGCCGCAGCCGAACCGCTCGACGATGGCGAACCCGAAGTCCCCGAGGAGGAAACAGCGCCCGCGATAGAGTCCTCCCCGAGGGCGTTCGCGAGCTTCGAAGGCCACCCTTCCTACGAGCGACTCGCACGGCTCCTCACGTGGAACCGCGCCATGCTGGGCGGCGTGCTCGCCTTCGCTCTCCTTGGGGTGATCGGGACCAGTTACCTGAGCATGCGCGCCCTGGGAATCGGGGATCCGGGGACGCTCGTCGCACAGGGTGTGTTCGAGGAGGGCGAGCTCGTCGTCCTCGCCGACTTCGCGAGCAGCCAGCCGAGTGTGCCCTCCGAGCTCGTCACCGAGGCGCTGCGGTTGAGCCTGGACCGGTCACCCATGATCCGGTTGATGCAGCCGACACCACTGAGAAGCGCGCTCGAGCGCATGGAGCGAGACCCTTCGGGTGGTCTCGACGAAGAGCTCGCCACCGAGCTGGCGGTCCGGGAGGGATTGAAGGCTGTGCTCACCGGGGACGTGGCTCCGCTGGGCGGACGGTCCGTCATGACTGCTCGACTGGTCGACGCGTCGACGGGCCAAGTGCTGGCGTCGTTCCGCGAGACCGTGCCCGACACGACCCGCCTTGTGGAGGCCATCGACCGGCTTGGGCGCGCCATCCGTGACAAGGCTGGAGAGCCCCTCGGGTCGATCGCCGCCGACCCGCCGCTGAGCCAGGTCACGACCTCGTCACTCGAGGCGCTGCGCCTGTACACACAGGCATACGACGTGGAGCGACGCGGGGACGCCATCCGTGCGGTGGACCTGTACCGGGAGGCGACGCGCGTCGACCCGGATTTTGCCATGGCCCATCGGAAGCTGGGCGTCCAGCTCGGCAACACCTTTGGAAGCCGTAGCGAGCAGGTCGAGGCCTACACACGCGCGTACGAGCTGCGTGACCGCCTACCGCCTGTAGAGCGCTTCGTAGCGGACGCCACGTACTTCCATCTCGTGGTGGGAGATCTGGACGCGGCCTCGCGCGGCTACGAGAACGTATTGGAGCTCGATCCCACCAACCACGTGGCGCTCAACAATCTGGGCAACGTCTACAACCGTTCGGGCAAGTACGCCGATGCCGAGCGGGCGTACCGGCTGGCGATCGAGACGGACGCGAGCAGCACCAACTACAGCAATCTGGCTGGTACGCTCTTCCTGCTGGAGAAGCGAGAGGAGGTCGAGGCCACGTTGGCCGAGTGGAAGGGGGTCTTTCCGGAGTCGTACTCGGCCTGGATGTATCCGGGCTGGGTGGCATTCGCTGCCGGCGCGTACGAAGCTGCGGACTCCCTGTTCGAGGTCCTCGTCGAGGAATTCCCCCGCAATCCGTTGGCCCGCTTCTACGGCAACGCGGGGCATTGGATCATCGGCATGATCAACGGACGACTCACCGATGCGGACGTCTTCGGACGCGAGTTCGTTCGCTCCAGCGAAGCCGTGGGTCTGGATCGCTGGGCCCTGAACGGCGAAGCCATAAGGGCCATTTCGATCGCCACGTATTACCAGGACACGGCGCGTGCCCACGCCCACCTCGCGCAGGCCATGGAGGAGTTCCCCCTCCACGAGATGGACCCACTCGACCGCTCCTACCTGTTCATGGCCCGTGCCCTCTTGGACCTCGGGCTGCCGGACATGGCGGACTCCCTCTACGCGGAGTTTCTGGAAGAGGTCCCGGAGCAATACTGGGGCGGCCTCGAGCAGGAGGACCCCAGGGAGGTCGCTGCCTTGCTGGCTGCCACGGGGGGAGACACCGAAAGGGGAATCGACGAGCTTCGGCCTCTCAAGCTGGACTGTTCGGGCCTGTGCCGGATGCGGGTGCGATACGCCCTCGGCCAGCTGTACGAGGCACAGGGTGACCTCGAGTCCGCCGCCCGGGAGTACGAGGAATACGTGACCCGCACCGAGATTGATCGGCTGCGGGGCGACGGCTACCGGTTTCCGCCGGCCCTCCTCCGACTCGCCGAGATCAACGAGCAGCTCGGGAATCTCGAGGGCTCCGCCGGCTGGTACGAGCGTTTTGCCGAGCTGTGGAAGGACGCCGATCCGGAGTTCCAGCCGGGCGTCGAGGCGGCGCGCAGTAAAGCGATCGAGCTTCGTCAGCGCATCAACTGACGCGCCTGCTCGGCACGTCCGAGCGCGAGGCCAGGGCCAGGTCCATTCACTCGGAGATCGACCCGATCCCGGGACCACACTTCCCGCGGGGCCCCGTGTCCGAGCAGTCCCTGCACGACTGAGCAGCGTCCCCGGCCAATCTGCCCTTCCCCCATTCGCCCCAATGCACGGCTCCGGGGGTTCGGGATCCGGCGCCCATTCCCGCATCCGATACCTACCCGGCCGCTCGGCTCGAACCCACGTGGGCTTGCGCCCGCCGGTTTCAAGTTCCCTCAGGCTTATTGCGTCTGGTTGCGTCTGTTCTCACGGAGCGTTGGCAAAACGTTGGCAACAGCAAACGACATGATGAACCTGCGTAGCCATTGAACGCTCCCGTTCAGGCTGGCCGTAGCTGCCTAATTCGTTCATGGTCCTTCGCTTCCGGTGCGCGCATCGCGTGCCATAGGTCCCAGCTCGCCTGTAGGCCCATCCAGAACTCCGGCGACGTGCCGAACACCTTCGCCAAACGAAGCGCCGTGTCGGGCGTCATCTCGCGACGCTGGTTGCATAGCGCGTTTACCCGCTGGAACGACACTCCGATCTCTCGCGCGAGCTCGGACTGGCTGATTCCTGCTGGCTTCAAGAACTCCTCGAGTAGCATCTCACCCGGATGAGTGGGTGGACGGTGCTGGGGTAGACCGGCTTCGGTCGTCTTCATCGCTTGCTCCCTTGTCCTAGGTTGGGGTCCCTAGGTGTGTTCCTCCATGTCCCGTTCGATTAGTGGTAGTCCGTCATTTCGACCTCCTTCGCTCCTTCACGCGTCCACACGAAACAGATCCGGTATTGGTCGTTGATCCTGATCGAATGCTGCCCCTTCCGTTCTCCTTTCAAGGCCTCCAGCTTCCCGCCGGGCCACCGGAGATCGTTCAGGCTCTTAGCGTGGTACAACCGGTCCAGCTTGCGACGAGCGTTGCTCCATAGCTCCCGAGGCAGCGTCTTGCGTGCCGTCTTCGTGTCGGCGCCTTCATAGATGTCCCGGGTCCCACGGCCCTTGATCTCCATGGAAATGGATAGCACGCCCCCCGTCATAGGTCAAGAGTCGTGCTATCGCCTTCAGGCCATGAACCCTTTCGGGATGACAGCCCCGACGGCGACGTTTGGTCGGTCGGAATGCAGGCTCCAAAAACAACGAACCCCGTTCCGTCCTCCGTCATGGTCAGGGACAAAGCCATGTGATCGTCTGAGATGACCATGCTCCAACCTCTTCCCGCTTCGGCGCCGGAGAGGATCGTTTGACCCTCCTGCCGCGCTACGGCACCGATTAGCGTCTCCTCTCCCCGGGCGATCACTGCCCTTCTCCGAGTCGCTCAATCCCCTCGATCAGCGAGTGCCAGCCATATACGAGCGAGAGCCGAAAGTTGTCCAACCGGAGATCGTCAGAGGCACTGGCGTTCACCGTCGCCAGATAGCCCGTCGTGAGCTGCAGGTGTTCGTTGATTTGGTACCCGAGCGTGAACCCGACCCCGATGTTGTTGAGCTCCTCGCCCTCGACCCCGTCGATCGTGGACTTCCCACCGGTGATCCAGGTCGCGTCGAAGGCGGCCCACAGGCCACTCGTGAGATCTCGCGTCACATGGCCCTCGACCTGGAACATGGGATCGGTCTCGAGCTCGCGACCGACGAAGTCGTCGTTGCTCCCGAACAGCCAGAGTGAGGGGAGGAACTCCAGAGTGGTGCGACGGCCGGGCACCCATGCACCCAGCTGCCAGACGATGGGTGCCCCGACCCGACCATACCAACGGTTCTGACCAATGTTGAGAGGCTGTTCGTTGTCGTACTCGCCGAGTGGTATCGCGACATCGGCGATCAGATCCAGGGAGAACCCGGGTTCGTATCGCAGCAAGTCGGGGATGTTTCGGATCGGCTTGGGGCCGATCACGTTCACAGCGAGCTCCACGAGTGGATCCCCGAAGCCGCTGGCGTCCTGGTTGGATTCCAGCGCGCCGAGGGTCACGTCGCCGGACACTCTCCCCATCGGAACCAGCACGGCAAGGAGACCCGAGCGCCCGACCACGGGGAGCACTTTGCCATATCCGGCAACCACCATCGTCGCGCTGACGGAGGCGTCCGGTAACACGGTGTGCGCCGGATCAAGCGGACTCGCGTTACCGCTCAGCGACATGCCCAAGACCGGGACTGCGTTGGTGCCTACGAGGGTCTTCCAGTAGAAGCGCGCCGGCAGTTGGGCAGAAACGGACGAGGCCAGCAGAGTCACGAAGAGCGCCGCGAGTGAAACAGACAGCCACCGGCGAGACGAAACTCCCATGAGCCGGACGTCCGCACTCATCGACCCTCTCCGCCCGACCGTGGCGGACCGGTCATCTCCGGAGGGGGCACAAACTGCCTCTTGTAGAGGAGCGGCGGAAAGCCCGCTTCGACTGGGAACCGCTCGGGCAGTTGGTCCTCCAGCCCCTCGTAGACCGACCGGGTTGGCAGAACGACGTTGTTCGCCAGGACGTACTCGTCCCAAAGGGCCAACATGGCCTGGACCTTGTCCGGCTGTTCCTCGGAGAGGTCGTGGCGCTCCGCGGGGTCGTTCCTGAGGTTGAAGAGCTCCCAATCCTCCGTGCCGTACGACCTGTACTGCCAACGGATCTTCCAGTCGCCCTGCCGCAGGGCACGATTCCCGAAGAGCTCCCATCCCACATAGTCCTCGTCGCTCCGTATGGCTTCCTCGGCACCCGACAGCAGGCCGACCCACGAGTGACCCATGAGAGCAGGCAGCTCGGTCCCGTCTCGCGAGTCCGGGTAGCTCGTGCCCGCGACGTCCAGGAGGGTGGGCATGATGTCGGCGACGTGCATGACGGCGTCGTTGATGCTTCCTGGCGGTCGTCCGACGACCGGTCCGCTGACGATCAGCGCGTTTCGGATGCCGCCCTCCGCGAGCCATCCCTTGTATTGGCTAAACGGGGTCATCGAGACCTGGGCCCACATGGGTCCGTAGCCGACGTAGGAACCCGGATCGCCCCAGGCGTTAGGATGGGTCTGGGACCAGTTCGCCGCCGCGAAGAGATAGTTGAGCGTACCTGGTGTGCCGGCGATCATCTCGAATAGGTCGGCACCCTCGGCACCGTTGTCGCCGAACACCAGAAAGACGGTGTTCTCGTACTGCCCGATTCCCTTCAGGAAGTCCACCAGCCGGCCCACGTGATGATCCAGATTCTCCATCATGCCCGCGTAAAGCTCCATCTTCATGCCCAGGAGCGCCCGCGCAGCGGGGGCGAGCGCGATCGGGTCTGGAACGAACCACATGCGCTCGGCGAGCTCGGTGCCCGAAGGCATAATGCCGAGCTCCACCTGGCGCTCGAGGCGGGCGTCACGCGTTGCGTCCCACCCCCTGTCGTACTCACCCACGTGACGCTCTCGCCACGACGCAGGCAGGTGGTAGGGATCGTGCGGGGCCTGATGAGCCAGATATGCGAAGAAGGGCTTGCCGTCCCCACGATTAGACTCGATGAAGTCGATCATCTTGTCCGTGTAGGTCCGCGTCGCGAAGTAGTCGTCGGGCAGCTGGGTCAAATAGCGTCCGTCCTCGGTGAAGACGGAGCGGGGCGTGAAAGCCGTGAAGTTGGTCATGTCCCAGTAGCTTCCCGCACCGTCGAGCAGGCTGAAATCCCGTTCGAAGCCACGAGCGGCCGGAATCAGGTGCGGCGCCTTCCCCATGTGCCACTTGCCGGTCATGTAGGTGTGGTATCCGGCTTCCGCGAGAAGCTCCGGCAAGGTTACCACCCCACGGTTGAGATATCCCTCGTAGCCCGGCTGTCCCATTTGGTTCGGCGCGGTCCACTCGTCCATGTTCCCCAACCCGTTCAGGTGATTGTCGACACCCGATAGCAACATGGATCTCGTTGGAGAGCAGCTCCCGTGTGTGTAGAACTGCGTGAACCGCATGCCCTCTTCCGCCAAGGCGTCGAGGTTCGGAGTAGGGATCTCGCTGCCGAAGGAACCCAAGTCGGCGAACCCCATGTCGTCGGCGAGGATGATGACGACGTTCGGGCGGCCGGCGGCGCCGGGGACCTGCTGAGCATCGATCCCCGTGCCCAGCGTCAGGAGGGGCCAGAAGATCGGCAACAGATGGGCGATCTTGGGCCAGTCGGTGATCGTCCGGATCCTGGCCGAGTCGTGGACGCTGTTCATGAGCAACTCTCCAGGCAGATCTCCCGCAAAGGCGGACGCTGCCTAGTGTCAGTAGACCTTCGTTGTGCCGCGAAAGCTGAAGCCGTAAAGAAACCCCACGGTGAGGACGTCGAAGCCTTCGGTGTCATCGACGTTCACGCTGTCATCGAGACGCCATTCGGCGTAGACGGCCGTGTTGGGGCGGAACCAGTACTCACCGCCCAGGATGGCGTATCGCGTAACGAAGTCCTGGGACAGCACCGGGTCCAGCGGGTCTCTTGGCTCGTTGTAGACGAAGCCGCCGAGCAGTGCGAACTGTCCGGGCTTCACCTTCCCGAAGACCTCGAAGCCACTGGCTCCGAAGAAGACCGGCAGAAAACTTTCGGGGTCCTCGTCGTCATCAGGAAGGCGGGCCACGTCGCCGTTCGATTGCGTCGAAACCACGACGCCGGCTTCGAACGAATCCGAGTCGTACCGGGCGCCCAGGATGCCGAACTCGGCATCCCCGTCCAGCCCGGGAGACTCTTCGATGAGCGCTTCCTCGATGATCGCTCGTGTGTAGGCGCCGCCGAGTGAAAGACCCTCCGTGACGTCAACCGTAGCGGCGAGACCAAAGCCATCCAGGAAGTTGTCACCTGAAGCGGTACGAAACTGCAGCTGTCCTCCGAGTCGAATGCGGTCGAGCTGAACCCGGTACTGCAGGGCGGAATCGACGCGACCCGTGCCCAAAGTCCCGCCGTCGGTTCCGGCGGTATACGTTTGGCTGCCTTGACCGCCGAAGACGTTGAACTGGTCGGTCGTGTACCGTGCGATGTCGTAGTGGACCGCTCGCTGCTTGCCCAGCGTCAACGTTCCAGCACTGCCGAAGTCTGTGCCCAGGAAACCCAGCCGGGTCCCGAAGGTCTCTTCGGATTCCTCCCTGAGGCTGAAGGCGCTTCCGCTCGTCGCGGCACCCGCGTTGAACTGGGTCGCCTGAATCAAGCTGACTCCAAGCTCGATGCCCGCGATGAAGTGGATATCGTCACCGATCGACACGCTGGCACCCAACCGCGACCCGTTGCCTTGCATCTCCGCCTGTTCGTTGTAGGCGGCCAGGTGTGCCAGGAAGCGACCATACACGTCGATTCCGCCGAGTACGTCTTCCACGGTCGGCTCCTGCCGAGCCGCTTCGTCCGGTCGCCGCTCCGTGTCCTGAGCTCGCGCCTCCGACCCTGACAGGGCGAACGCGAGGATCAGAGACCCTACGACGCGAGTCGCCTCGCCAGTCGGTCGGGACCGCTCCGCCGGACACAGCCCCACGAATGGCTCCATCGACATCGTCATCCGACGCCTAAGAAGACTCGCATCTGCCAGGCGCGGTTCTGAGCGAACGCCGCGGAAACGTCAGACAGTCCCACGGAGTAGCGGAGGTCGAAGCCAACCGGGCGACCGGAGCTGCCGAACCGGCTGACCATGAGGCCGAAGGGCCAGGCCCACTCGGTGCTATTCGCGTTGTCGCAGTCGAGTAGGGTCGCGTCCGAGCTACACGACACCTTGAAGCCGATGCCGATGCCGGTGTAGAGGCGGCCCGCCCATTCACTGCCACCCAGCGGACCGGCGGCTCCGACGGTGAAGGGGACTTCGATGTAGTCGAGTCGCGTATCGCCGCCGCCCTTCTGGACCCAATTCGCCTCGAGCGCCGTCACGGTGTTGCGGCTGGGTCGGAAGCTCGCGTAGGCGCCCGCCATAACCCCCCATCGGAAGTCCGTGTTGATGCTGCCCCCGCTTAGCTGGCTTGAGGAGGCTCCGCCGGACAGCCCAAACGAGGTGCTGCCACCCCGCAGCTGCGCTTGGATGGGTGTCGTGAAAAGGAGGGTTGAACAGAACAGTGCAGCAGGTACACGGCCGGTCATAGGATCCTCCTGACGGCGTCATGTCGCGGAACTGCCCAGCGCATCGAGCCATAGATGACCCACGATCATCAGGCGACCCAGGTGGCGTCGAAGTGGACCGTTTCCAGTGCGTGTCCCAAAGGTTAGTGTGGATTTTCGGCCTCCTCTATCGGAATTCCGCAGGATGTGACGCTTGCTCGAAAGCCGTGCCGAAGCGCTCCAGCCCGAGTCACCGCCCGCGGTGACCGTCGCTGACATCAGGGACCCGACGGCCGCTCGTGAGGGCATCGAAGTCCTTGACCAAGACGTAGTCCACCTCGAGGACAAGCCTTTTCAGGCCCTGCGCGTGGTCGTCCGGTTGACGGGCGGCGTGGTGGTCTTCCACTCGACCAACCGTCGCCTCCGCACCCGCACCAAGGTGCAGGATGACTTGATGGCGTTCCTTGCCATCGGTGCCAGAGCCAAGGGCAGCATCGAGGGGTTGACGATGCGCCCCGACGTCGTGCTGGCAGTGCCGCCCGGCGCGGAGGGGGAACTGGTGGTCGAGCCGGGATACAGCAGCGTCACCTTCCTGATCTCGACGAGTGATTTGGCCGAGCACCTGCGAGTGCGGCAGCGCAGCGATGAGCTCACGTTTCCGAGCAAGATCGAGATGCGACTCCCCAGTGAGTTGGGTGCTCGTCCCTACTACGAGCTCGGCAAGCAGATCACCGACATGGCGCGACGCCGGCCGGCCGTGTTCAACGGCAGCGAACGATCACGGGAAACGGCGCACGCCCAGATTCTGGAAATGCTCCTGGAGACCCTCAGCGCGGGCTCTTTCCTCGACCTCACACGCAGAGACCGGACCCGGCGAGGGTACAGCAAGGTCATCAAGGCTGCAGAAGCCCACGCGATCGCGCACTTGGGAGAGCGTCTGTACGTGACCGACCTGTGTAGAGCCGCGCACGTCAGCGAGCGAACGCTACAATACGCCTTCCGTGAGATCCTCGGCATGACGCCTATGGCCTACCTGACCCGCCTCAAGCTGCATCGGGTCCGTCAGGCGTTGCGCGCCGCTAGATACGGATCCACGACGGTCACGGCGGAGGCGGTGGCCTGGGGCTTCTGGCACTTCGGCGATTTCTCTCGCCTCTACAGAGAGGTCTTCGATGAGCGGCCGTCGGACACGTTGAAGAGGTCGCCGACGGCTCAGCAGTAGCGAAGTCCAACACCTGCACGCGGCCCCACGGTCGATCGATCACCGATGCCTCGGCTGGCCGTCTGCCCCAACCGGCTCTGGGTCTCCGATCTCACGTACATCGCGACGTGGTGCGGCTTCTTCGGCTGGCACAGGCTGAGCGGAGTGGAAGGCCGCCCGGGCGAGGCGATGACGCGGCCGTCGCCGATGTCCTGACCACAGACAGGATCCAGGAGTTCAAGGCAGCCCGACTCGCGTCCGGTGCCGCGAAGGAGACGGTGAACAACGACCTCGGAGCGGTATCGGTACTCGCGACGTTCGCCCTCGGACAGAGCTGGATCGACGAGCGACCGCGCATCAAGCGGTTCGGGTCGAAGGACCGGATCCGGTACCTGGAGCCGGACGAGCTCGCCGCGTACATGGCGGCACTGCGACGACTGTTCCGGCCGATCATGCAACTCCTCGTGGGAACTGGGATGCGGATTGGGGAAGGCGAGGCACTCCGGATGTGCGACCATCGGTTCGGGTCCACGGAGAATCGCGTCTCGGTCAGAAGCTCCAAGACCCAGTCGGGCGTGCGGTCAGTCTTCGTGCCGCCCTGGGGTGCAGCGGCGGTCAAGGCTCATGTCGACGGCACCGGGTCGTCCGGAACGGAACCCGTCTTCACCACCCCTCGGCGCGTGGTCCAGGCCGAACACAAGAGAGCTTGCGGGCTGGTGGGGCTCCACGATTCCTGGATCCACGACCCCCGGCACACCGCCGCAGTGGCGCTCCCGAGGGCCGGGCTGCCCCTTCACCTGCTCCAGCAGCAGCTGGGGCACAAGCACATCACGATGACGATGAAGTACGCCCGCTTCCACTCGGACTACTCGGATGTGGCGAGTATTGGACCGGATGGCTGCCCGTTTTGGGCTGGGCGACGAGAGCGACGACTCGCCGGTAACAGAACGGGTAACACCCGCTGCGACCGAGCGAGAGGAGGGTGTGGCCGTAGATGCGTAAGTGGTTTTACCACACAACGGAGGGGGTGGGATTCACCTGCGGTCGCCTGCGGCGATCCTCAGTGGTCTCGCGGGCCAGCGGACCGGCCGCATCGCGGACCACCACATCGGCCGCTCGGCTCGAACCCACGTGAGCGTTAGCCCGCCGGCTTTCAAGGTCCGTCAGGTCTTCTGCGTCTGGTTGCGTGTGGTTCGATCTGGCTGCGGTGCAGGGGGTCTTCGGCGCTGGTCGCGGCTAGGGCTTTGCGTCTGGTTGCGTCTGGTTGCGTCTGTTCTCGGGTGGCGTTGGCGAAACGTTGGCAAAGGACAGGATGGCGCCGAACTCGGTCACGAGTAGGCCCTTGGGCCGAGATGCTTCGGCTCAACGGGTACAGCACCGGCGCGTTCGGTAGGTTGGTACGAGACCGCGGCCTGGGAAGACCAGCGTATCCGGGCCCTTCAACGTCCAGGTCCGGCAATCTGCCCCCGTCCCGGCCTTGCCTCCGGCGCCCGATCTCCCCATGGTTTTACACGTCTGAAATTTTCCTTTCACACACGGGGTGGAGATGAGGCGAGGCGGATGGTGGAAGGCGGGACTGGTGAGTGCCGCACTCGTGGGGGCCGCGCTCGCCCCTGTGGGCGCGCAGCATGCGGACCAACAGGCGAGCCCTGTTGCGGCGCTTCTCGAGCACGAAGTCAGCGGTTCCGGCGTGTGGCGGCGCGATAACCCGGAGTGGACCCCCGGCGCGGAGGACGAGCCGTCCCATTGGGTGCGGATCTCACGCTGGGGACCGGCACGCAAAGTGATTACCTCGGACGCCCTTTCGGTCTACGCCGACGGACGTTGCCAGGCCCTCAGCCACATCGTGTTCCACCTGGATCCGAAGAACGGAGGTGTCCGGGTTACGGTGTTCGCGGGAATCGGGGTCGTGGCCGAAGGGACGCTCACCGCCCCGGGTGACGACACGCGCCTCGTCGAGTTCACAGCGTCCCTTCCCGACGGCACGACTCGGCGCTCCCGCGATCTCACCCATGTGAGTCAGGGGGACACGCTGGTGACGTGGCCAAGGTGTGGGAGCACGGGGCATGGGTCCCCCAGGACACGGTCCGTTGGGTCCGGGAGCCGGTCGCTCCGGCTTGCGTCATGAGCCATTGAGTCCGGCCCGGACCGACACCGTAGAGTGGGGTCCGGGACGCTTGCCACGGTCCTGGTCCATTCGCTCTGCGGGTTGGGGACCTTGGGGCTGCCCACCTTGGTTCACGCCCAGGACCGGCAGTCGGCGTCGGGAGGCGCGGGGAGGCGGCGGCGAGGTTCGCCCCGTGGCAGGCCAGCCGCCTTAACTGCGCAGTCCATTCTAACGGAGGGGGTGGGATTCACCTGCGGTCGCCTGCGGCGATCCTCAGTGGTCTCGCGGGCCAGCGGACCGGCCGCATCGCGGACCACCATCTCGGCCGCTCGGCTCGAACCCACGTGGGCGTTAGCCCGCCGGTTTTCAAGT
Source organism: Gemmatimonadota bacterium (assembly GCA_039589315.1). GTDB lineage: Bacteria > Gemmatimonadota > Gemmatimonadetes > Longimicrobiales > Gaopeijiaceae > JBDHHQ01. The sequence continues at coordinate 38,900 of JBDHHQ010000027.1, read as the reverse complement.
TCCCACAGGTTTTCTGCGTCTGGTTGCGTCTGGTTGTATCTGGCTGCGGGGAAAGGCGATTAAGCCGTCTTCCAGAGTCGGCGTCTTGCGTCTGACTGCGTCTGTTCGCGGGTGGCGTTGGCAAAACGTTGGCAAGGGGCAGGATTGCGCGGAACTCGATCACGGGTAGGCCCTTGGGCCGAGATGCTTCGGCTCAACGGGTACAGCACCGGCGCGTTCGGTGATGGTACGAGACCGCGGCCTGGGGAGACCACCGTATCCGGACCCTTCGACGTTCAAGTCCGGCAATCCGCCCCCCTCCCTGCCTTGCCTCCGGCGGCCGATCTTGCCATGGTTTCTCACCTCTGAAATTTTCCTTTCACGTGTGGGGTGGAGATGAGTCGAGGCGGATGGTGGAAGGCGGGACTGGTGAGTACCGCACTTGTGGGGGCCGTGCTCGCCCCTGTGGGCGCGCAGCATGCAGATCAGCAGGCGAGCCCCGTTGCGGCGCTCTTGAAGCACGAGGTCAACGGTTCCGGCGTGTGGCGGCGCGATAATCCGGAGTGGGGCCCGGGCGCCGAGGAGGAACCGTTCCACTGGGCGCGGATCTCACGCTGGGGACCGGCACGCAACGTGGTCACGTCGGACGCCCTTTCGGTCTACGCCGACGGACGTTGCGAGGCCCTCAGCCACATCGTGTTCCACCCGGATCCGAAGAACGGAGGCGTCCGGGTCACGGTCTTCGCGGGGATCGGGGTGGTGGCCGAAGGGACGCTCACCGCCCCGGGTGAAGACACGCGCCTGGTCGAGTTCACGGCGTCCCTTCCCGATGGCACCGCCGGGCGCTCCCGCGATCTCACCGATCTGAGCCGGGGAGACACGCTGGTGACCGTGGCCAAGGTGTGGGAGGACGGGGCATGGGTCCCCCAGGACACGGTCCGGTGGGTCCGGGAGCCGGTCGCTCCGGCTTGCGTCATGAGCCAGTGAGTCCGGCCCGGACCACACCGTGGAGTCGGTCCGGGACGCTTGCCACGGTCCTGGCGCATTCGCTCTGCGGGTTGGCGACCCTGGGGCTGCCCACCTTGCTTCACGCCCCAGGGCGGGCATCCCGAGTGCTCCCCGTTGGAAGCCGGATCGCGTTCGAATCGTTCCGTCGCGGGAACGGCGAGATCTACGTCATGGCCGCCGCCGGGTCCGGCGCCACCAACCTGAGCCGGAATCCGGCCCGGGAGATGCACCCCTGCTGCACCCTGGGCGGCGGGACGTAAGCGAGCCGGGGGAGCTTCACGCCGTCCTCGCTCGTCTCGCGGACCGCCGCCTTCGGTCCGCCCCGCGGCCCACCGTTTCGGCCGCTCGGCTCACCAACTCCGCGATCTGCTCCGCAGATCGCGCCGTGGGTTCGGACTCATCGACGTTGCTTTGGCCAACCAGCGTTGCCGTGATCCCTAAACGGAGGGGGTGGGATTCACCTGCGGTCGCCTGCGGCGATCCTCAGTGGTCTCGCGGGCCAGCGGACCGGCCGCATCGCGCACACCACATCGGCCGCTCGGCTCGGACCCACGTGTCCCTTCGGACGCCGGTTTTCAAGTTCCGCCAGGTCTTCTGCGTGTGGCTGCGTCTGGTTGTATCTGGCTGCGCGAGCTCGTTCGCTTGCGCACACCTCGGGATGTGAGTGAAAGGCGTGCCCCCCCAGCAGACGGGCATCTCGGCGGTAGGACGAAGCTCCGGTACGTGCCTGCGCCACGCTCTCCCCCTCGGGGTGGGATTGGTGGCCGCCCTCGGCCTGACGCGACTGATGACGAGCGCGCTGTTCGAGGTGGATCCGACCAGCCCGATCGTGTTGGGTGGCGTGTCTGTGATGCTGGTTGGCGTCGCCATGGTCGCGACCTATGTACCCGCTCGCCGCGCCACGCGCATCGACCCCGCCATTGTCCTCAGGGAGGCGTGAACCGTGGTAGGACCGCGTACGGGGGTGAGGCGCGCGCGCCTGCGGGCTCAGGAGGGGTGACGCTCGGGTCTCCAGGAGCTCACGCCGCGCGGCGACGCTTCCGCCACCACCGTAGCACCAACCAGCTCAGCAAGATCAGCACGAGCGCGATCCCACCGAGGATCAACGCCTCCAGCGGCACGTCTCCCCATGCGTCCGTCGTCCCCAGAATGCGGTCGGCGTCGGTGGGCTCGAAGGACACGGGCTCACCGTCCTCAGCACAAGACACGTCTGGGGCTGAGCGGGGGGCCGCCAGAAACGCGGCGTAGATCGCCGAGGCGCAACCGCTCTCTCCCAGAACGACGTGCCCGGCCATGGGGAACGCTACGAACGTCTAAGCGGGGCCCGAGAACTGCCGCCGCACCGCGGCCAAACGATCCATCGACAACGTCGGGTCCAACCCTCCGTGAAGCAGCAGCATCGGCCCGGCGTACGCTGCGAGCTCGTTCCAGGCTTCAGGCCGCGGATAACGTGGCCAGCCCTCGTAGGTCGCTGCGAAGCTCGCGCTGACGCCGGTGGTCATGACAGTGCCGTCCAGGGCACGTTCGAGGGCGTCTACTGACGGGCCGGCCGGAGGCCACAGCTCCGACATGCTCACGTGACGTTGCAGGACCGGAGAGTGCGACTCCGGCTCGCCGACCTCGCCACTTTCGAAAACCGCTTCGAAGAAGTGTGCGATGACCAGGATGTCTCGGATCGCACAGCGATCCAAGCGATAGGTCAGGACCGGTATGTAGGGCCAGAGGTCCCGTCCCCCCATCAACAGATTTCCCAGCACGAGGCGGTAGGTGGGCACATCCAGGCCCAAGGCCCGACAATGGCCGGCGGCCATGCGCTCCATGACACTGGAGGTGAACGCCAGGGCGTCGCCGCCCATCCTGTCACCGCAGGTAGGGTCGAGCGAGCAGATGTGCAGCAGCCGTCTTCCCATGGCGTCCAGCGATGCGTCGAACTCGGCGAACGTCCAGTCCCCAGGCGCGATCCCGTCGAGGATCACTGCGTCCGGTTGATCCGCATGGTGCTGGAGATAGCGGTTGGCCCAGAACGAGCCGTACGAGGCTCCCATCACGAAGACGGGCACATCGTCGAGTCGAAAGATCTCGATGAGCGAGCTCAGGTCGTGAGCGCTGGCCGTCGTGGATAGGTGATCCAGATCGTCGCGATTCCGCTCGAGCCACTCGATGCAGTCGCCCCATTCCTCGCTGACGAGCTCGCGACCATCGGCACTTTCGCGATCCTGTTGATCCGGACACTCGAGCAATGCGGATCCGCCCACGCCCCGGTGATCGAGCGTGTAGAGGGCGAGGCCCTCGACCGCCGTCAGAGCGTCTGCGACACGGGCGAGCGAGGCCCGACCCGCGTCACCGGGGCCGCCGTCGAGGAACCAGAGTTGTTGCCGTACCGGCCCGTCGGGGAGAATCCGGGTCACCGCGATCGGGATCCGGGCACCATCCGGATCGTCGTGGTCCAGGGGCAGGGAGACCTGACCGCACTCACCCGTGCGGGTTTCCTCGACGCCTTCCAGCTCGCAGGACCCGAGATCGACCCTCGTTGCGGAGACCTGCCCGGCAAGGGGCACCCGCCCTCCGAGGAGCCCCAGGGCGATGCAAGCGGCCGTCCTCGGCCACGTGCCAGGCGGCGGCACCATGCCACGAGCGACCTCAGCCAAACCTGGCTCCGTTCGCGACCGGACGCTCCGGCACGGCGAGCACGACGGTGCCGTCGGGCTGATAGAATCCGGTCAGAAGAAACTCCGACATGAAGGGCCCGATTTGCTTCGGTGGAAAGTTGACCACACCGACGATCTGGCGACCGAGGATGTCGTCGAGGGAGTAGAGATCCGTAATCTGGGCGCTGGACCTGAGCTCGCCCAGACCGTCCCCGAAATCAGCCCAGACTTTGTAGGCGGGCCGGCGCGCCTCGGGAAAAGCCTCCACCCTGGTCACCGTGCCGACGCGGATCTCGACGCGGGCGAAGTCGTCCCAACCGATGCGCTCCATAGCCCCTCCCTCGGGTTCGAGGGCGAGCAAGTTCGGCCTGGACGGGGTTCGGCGCCAGTCGTGCGGCGCTGAGCCACGGGGCGACGGTCGGGGTCACTCCTGCGAGAGGGCCCTCATGGGCTCGACCGCGGAAGCCCGGATCGCCGAGAGCCAAGACCCCAGGAACGCAACACCGAGCAGCAGCGCCGTGACGCTCACGAACACCGTGGGGGCGGTGGGACTCACGCCGACCAGAAGGCTGGACATCGTCCGAGTGGCGGGAAATGCGAGCGCGAGTCCATGAGCACGCCGACCGTCCCTTGGCCCAATTTCCTTGCGGCTCTGCCGCACCTCCCGAGGCCTGATGAGCCAGTCGCGCGTGGCTTTGTCGTCTACCAAGTGGAGCTCTTCAGCGTCCGCCTGAAGCGGAAGACCCTCTATTGCCCATGCAAAGGAGGATGACATGCAGCGGCACCTGCTGGTGATCCAACACCTCGGCGCGACCCTTGTGCTGGTGGCCACCTCGGCCGCTTGTCACGACCCATCGGTGGTCGAGGTCAACGACGTGAAACCCTCGACCGGCCGCCCGGGCGAGGTCATCGGATTCACGCTGGGGACTCCCGATGGAACTCTCCGACATTGCGGTGATCAACCCAGACGGGACAGGACTCACCAAGCTCACCAACACGCCGATGGAGGAGCTGATGGGCGGGTGGTCGTCCGACGGGAGCAAGATCCTGTTCACGCGGGGTGACCCAGCCACCCAGGTCGCCCAGGTTTGGGTCATGAACGCGGACGGCACCGGTCAAACGCAGCTGACCAACGGCCCCGGGGTTCCGAATCGCACCATGCTTCTCGCCCGACGACTCCAGGATCGTCTTCATGAGGTTCCCCGACTTCTCATCGACGGCTGATATCTTCGTCGCCGACGCCGATGGGTCGAGCGAGGTCAACATCACCAACCACCCGGCGGAGGATGGCTGCCCGCGCTGGTCCCCGGTCGACGACAGGATCCTCCTCTCATCGGATCGAGCCGGCGAGACGGGCCAGGACGCATACGTGATGCACGCCGACGGGTCCGATGTTACCCGGCTGACCTTCGCGAAGGGCACGGAGCTGTGCCCAGACTGGTCGTCCGATGGGCGGCGGATCGCGTTCGGCCAATTCGGCAACCGGAATCCCGGCCTCTACGTCATGAACGCCGATGGCAGAGGCGCGCATCGGATCTACTCCAACGGCTTCGCGTTCCAGCCGTCGTGGTCATCGGACGGTGGTTGGCTCACGTTTCACCGCTGGCACGGCGGAGCGCTGGACGTCTACGTCATTCGCAGCGACGGATCCGATTTGGCTCCGGTGACACGGCTCAAAGAGCTCGCGCAGAACCCGAACTGGACGCCGTTCTAGAGATGGCAACGACCGAGCCGTAGTATTTCCCGAGAGCAGGGGGCGGACCTTCGAGTCGTTCGACATCAGAACCCGGCGGCAGGGCACGTCGCAGGAGCATACGCCGTGAAGCGCGATCCTCCCAACGGTACGACCGATCTCTCGGGAGAGTCCGAGCGTCTCGGCGCTCTGCTCGAGAAGGCCCTCTCGCTCCCGGCGGAGGCCCGAGCCAGCTTCGTCGAGGAAGTGGCAGACGGAGACGAGGAGTTCCGACGGGAGCTCGAGTCACTCCTGGCAGCCGCAGATCCGGGACGCGCCATGTTTCGTGAACTCGCCGACGCCCTGGATCCCGCAGAGGGTCAAGCGCGCGCTGCGGCCAGCGCCCGCTCCCTTCCCGATGCAATAGGCCCGTACCGCATCCTCGACGTCCTGGGTGAAGGCGGGATGGGAACCGTCTACCTGGCAGAGCAGCTCCAACCGGTACGCAGACGCGTCGCCCTGAAGATCATCAAGCTCGGAATGGACACGGCCCGGGTCGTGGCCCGTTTCGAGGCAGAGCGGCAGGCGCTGGCGATGATGGACCACCCCAGCATCGCCACGGTCTTCGACGCAGGGGCCACGGAGCTCGGTAGGCCCTATTTCGTCATGGAGTTGGTGGAGGGCGAGCCGATCACCGACTATTGCGATGGGCACCGCCTCTCCAATGACGAACGGATCGCCCTGTTCATCCAGGTGTGCCGGGCGGTTCAACACGCACACCAGAAGGGCGTCATCCACCGTGACCTGAAGCCCTCCAACATCCTCGTGACCTCCAAGGACGGGGACGCGATCCCGAGGGTCATCGACTTCGGGATCGCCAAAGCCACGGGCTCGGCCCTCACCGAGCACACCTCGCTCACGCGTGTCGGCCAGTTCGTGGGGACGCCCAAGTACATGAGTCCCGAACAGGCCGAGGGGTCGGGCTTCGACGTGGATACCCGGGCCGACGTCTATTCGCTGGGCGTGGTCTTTTACGAGCTGCTGGTGGGGGACGTCCCCTTCGATCTCGACCGTGTAGCGCCCGCTGCGCTGGGTCCGCTGATCCGGGAGAAGGCACCGGTGCGTCCTTCGGAACGCTTCTCCAGCATGGAGGAGTCCTGGGACACGATCGCCGAACTTCGGAGAACCGATCCTCCCACCCTGCGGCGCGAGCTCCGAGGCGACCTCGATTGGGTGGTCATGAAGGCCATCGATCACGACAGGACGCGACGCTACGCCACGGCTAACGACCTGGCCACAGAGCTGGAGAGGTACCTGGCGGACGAACCGCTCGTCGCCCGGCCCCCGAGCGCCACCTACCGTGTGGCAAAGTTCATCCAGCGCAACCGGGCGTCCGTGGCGTGGTCGGGGGTAGCGGTGATCTTGCTGGTCAGCAGCGTGGTCGGCACGTCGGTAGGACTCGTGCGTGCCCGGCGAGCCGAACGCGCCGCGGCGGCTGAGGCCCTCACCGCTCAGAGGTCGCTGGACTTCATGGTCGACCTGTTCGAGGTGAGCGACCCGAGTGAGGCCCGAGGCAACTCTGTCACCGCCAGGGAAATCCTGGACCGAGGAGCGGACCGGATCCAGGAAGAGCTCTCTGACGAACCGCTGGTGCAGGCCCGTCTCCTGGGCGCCATCGGCTCGGTGTACACCAAGCTAGGCCTCTACGGATCCGCCGTGACGTTCCTGGAGGACCAAGTGAGAATCCGAGAGCGTGAGCTTGGTTCGAATCACCGGGACGTGGCTGTGGCGCTCGTTTCACTGGGTGCCGCCTACGCGGAGACACAACAGGTCGATGAGATGAACGCGGTCGGGGATCGGCTCAAGGCTTGGGCGGACGGCCGGGCAGGGGCTGAGCCGTTCCTGGTCTCCGGCAGGTGGTTCGCGCAGGACGACGTCCGGGAGACGTTGGAGCTGGTAAGATCGCTTCCCGATCAGGACCTTCGCACGGAGGCCCTCGTGTTCGGCGACTCACCCCGGCTCTTTAGCGCCCGATTGGTCAATGTGATGGCGCTCGAAGAGTACCGAGCGGGCAACTTGGACGAAGCAGAGCGGCTGTTTCGCGAAGCCCACGGGATTCGGTTGGAGGTTCTCGGCGAGGAGCATCCCGAGACCGTCGGCTACGCCAGCAACGTAGCAGCCATGCTCGCGAGGAAGGGAGAGTACGAGGCTGCTGACTCCACCTACCGCCGAATCCTCGAGCAGCTGGAGCAGGTGTACGGGCCGGAGCACGAGAATGTCGCGCGGATGTGGAATAACCTCGGAAGCTTATCAGCTAGACAATGCCGACTTGACGAAGCCGAGGGGCGGTTCCGACGCGCGCTCGCCCTTTGGGATGCAGCGTTGGGACCCGAGCACATCAACACGACGGCGATGGGATCGCTGGCCCGGATCTACGCGGAGTGGCGGCGTTGGTCGGATGCTGAGCACTACTTCCGCCGCTCCATACGCTCCTACGCAGCGCGCGGAGATCGGTATCGCTCGCTCGTCGCCCTGAACCAGCGCTGGATCGCGCATGTCCTGATCGAACAGGGACGATTCGCGGAGGCCGAGCGTCTCTTGGACGAAGCCACGCCGATCATCCAGGAGATGGTGGAGGAAGATGAACGCGAGCCGGCGCAGCGACTCGGGCACCTCCTCGCCGCGCTCGAAGACCAGGCCGAGATCTATCGTCGCACGGGCCGCCGTTCCGAGGCGGAGCGGGTGGAGGCCCGCCGGGCCGCGCTGGATCCCGGCGGGGACGTGCCTGGGGCCGGAGCGTACGACTGCCCCTGATTCATCCAGCGGTTTCGGAGTCGTCCCGCTCGGCGACGAGCCGATAGAGCCAGGCCTGGGCGAGAAGCCAGTCACGCTTCACGGTGGCGGGCGATACGGACAGGGCCTCTGCTGTCTCCTGGATCGTCATCCCCCCGAAGAACCGGCACTCGACGACGTCGCAGACCCGGGATCCATGCTGCTCCGAGAGCCTGGGAAGCGCCTCCTCGATGTCGAGCAGGGTGTCGATGCGGGCGGGCGTGAGAGCGGAAGCGGCCGGCACGAGCTCCTCCACCTGATCGACTGGGACGTGCTCGAGTCCACCACCCCGGCGCTGCGCCCGCCGTGCCCTGGCGTAATCCACCAGGATCTGCCGCATTGCGCGAGACGCGACCCGGAGAAAGTGGGAGCGATTACTCCAGGCGTCGCCCTGGTGGTCTACGAGCTTCAGGTATGCCTCGTGGCAGAGGGCCGTCGTGCCCATGGTCTCGTCCCCTCGCCACTCACCCCTTCGTGCGTGGGCGATTCGGCGAAGTTCGGCATAGACGAGCGGCACCATCTCGTTGAACGCTGTTCGGTCCCCCTCGTGAAACCGCTCGAGGAGACCGGTGATCGTTCCGTCGGACATCTCCGGGGCCCCTGCCTCTCGGCCATCGAGATGTGAGGCGAAGATCCTGCGCTGATCGAGTCCACTCGATGGCAAACTCGTCACGGTGCATCATTTGGGCCAGCCCTTTCAAGCGAGGACCCCCGACCGCTCGGGTTCAGAGGCGGTTCTCGAGCATCTTGGCCGAAGGGGCATTCATTCGGCTGGTCAACGCGACTTCAATGGCATGGATAAAGTAGGCGCTCAAATCAAGTCGAGCGGCCCGACTCGCCATGGACCCAAGCGGTATTAGGTCTACGCCAAGCGGAGGGAGTGGGATTCGAACCCACGTGTCCTTTAGGACGCCGGTTTTCAAGACCTTTTCTGGCTGTGTACCGAGCGGTACTCAGCGGTAGAATCGCCTTGTGATTCGGGCTACTCCGATACCTCAGCGGCCTCGCTCTCTCCTCCCCTTTCCCCCTCGTCACCGCTGGGTTCCGGCATAGCTGCAGCATAGTCCGCCGATCCCGGCCACATCGGGGACCTCTCGTTCCGCGTGTGGCAGACGGACTCAATCCAGACCTGCGATATTCTCTAGGATGAACCGTTCAAGCTGCTGAAGGTCGCCACTTCGATGGGCCAGAGGCTGTAACGTCGCTCCAGCTTCGTAGGGTCACGGGCGGCGCGGAAGCAAGCATGATCCAGCGGCCGTGTGGACAGGATGGACGCCTGGGACATGTTGTTCAGCGACCGTTCTAAGCCCGGACTGAGTACTTTGGCATCGCCGACGCGAGTCCTTGTAGCCTGAACTGAAAATGAATCGCCAGAAGTCCCGTGATCGCCGGATCCCACTTCTCCCTTCCAGTGATCCGCTGGCAGGCTAGCCGTCCGAGTTGCTCGATGCCCGGCTGCGCTTCTCGGGTCATGTAGGCGCGGGTATACTCCGCAAACCTATCGTCAACAAAGGAAGGGAAGAGGTCGTAGCGAGGGAAGCCGATAGCCGGCCTCCACGGTGGCCCAGGGTGACAGAAAGCCTCCCGTAGTATACCAAAAGCGAGTCTCACGAAGCCTTCTGCGAAGCGCTGCCTGGATCTGTGCTGCCACTTGGGGGAAGTGAGAGGTCGCCACGACCTCTGCTGGGAACATAGAGTAAAGAATCACCTCCAGTTCGTATCGAACCCGATCGTCATCAGAGGTCGATAGAACTGCTTCAGGCGATTGTCGACACAGTCGTCGAGCTCCATGGCATCGGCGACCGATTCCCGCAGGAGTAGGTCGGCTAGCTTATCCGGGCTCATTGGACGTAGTGACATCATTCACAGTCCTGTCCGAGGTGCACAGGGTGAGCCAGAGCGTCAGCAGGCGCAGCGTCGATTGGAGTCATCCAGCAGGGCTCAGAACGTCAATCGGGGTTTGGAGGGAAGATGAAGGGGATGGAGTCGGCTTCTGCCCGCGTATAGTACCGCGTCCGCCACTCGTCTTGGGTTCGTCTGCCAAACACGTCTCGTACGATATGCGTTCTGAGCCTCACGATAGGGCGCGGAGGGCCCCACGTATAACGGACCGTCGTTGTCGTTGACCGTCTCTCCACAGTATCACGCTCCCACGTGACCTCTTCATGTATTTCTTTGATGACGTCGTTAACTGCAAAAGTGACAGGGTAGTACTCTATGCTCGGACGGCCACCTTCTGGGCCCGCGATGAAATCCTCACGTTCGCCACCGACAATGGCATCTAGGATCTGTCGGCCAAAAGCCCTTTCGTCTGCTCTGTCGCTAGGACTAGCCCCCGGTGGTCCGGCAAGAGGAGTCACAGCACGGCGGGAGAAGCTGCGGAAGACTATGCGCGGTATGCGCTGCGTGTTGTCAGTAATAGCAATGGGCTGACCAATGACGTGACGCTGGGCAACGTGGCTGCTATATATGTCAACCCGTCGATCCTCCGCCATGCGTTGGCGAGTTGCGCGGCCCTGAGCCGCAAGCAATTCACCCGGTGACGTAGTCTGCACAGAACTATAGTTACGATGCCAGTTCAAGTATCTGTCGAGGTAGCCTTTTACAACTGTGGCACGCGTCTGACCAAGCTTCTGATTATAGAGGACATTACCGCGCTGGTCAGCATGACCGACAAACTTCAATTCTATGCGAGTGCCGCGGACGACCAACGGATGGTAGGCACGTACCATTCTGTCGAGAACGAGGTGATCCGAGGCATCTAGGTTAGAGCGGTCGAACGGGAAGAAGACCTGGGCAACTATGTTCGGATGAGCCCAAGGTGCTCCGGTGGCCCGAAACCAGCTCCGCTCCTGCATGGCCGCCTCCTTCAGAGTGCGCGCAGACACAGGATGGGTAGTGATGCTGTCCAAGGCAAGCTCCAAGTAATGGCACCGAGCGGCGGAAGACACGTCGTTCCAGCTAGTTCCCCGCCCAGACCTGGCAAGAAGCGGCGCAGTGGACCCGAGAGGTGGATGAGGTGGAGAGGAGGTGGGTCGAGGAGGACCGTCGCCGTAGTCGAGACGAAAGGAGAGGAGAGGGACTTCACGACGAAGTGACCCCCACAGCCGCAACGATGCGCTCCCCCATTGCAGTGCCTGGCACCATTCTGAACCGGCCTCCAGATCGCGTGTCGATCCGGAGCGGGACCCTTCACTGCGGTCCCGTCAACTCACTCGGTGCGTATAACTGGGTGTCTTCGGAGCTGGATCTTGGGGGTGTCTCTTACAGCGTGCGAACGGAGCAAGCAATCAAGGCTCCTCGCTCCGAGGGCCCTGACTTTCGGCGTCTCTATCCGCTGCGGCCGTAGCCGACCCCCCGGCCCTAGTCCCGCCGCGATCCACACGTCCACGCCGAACGTTTCGAGCTCGGCGTCGCTCATCCCGCGCAGGTGGCGCAGGAACCCCTGCCCAACGATGGCGCCGGGACGCTGGCGCGGAGATGCAGTGACGGGACAGACGTGTTACGCATCGCTTCTGCGAACAGAATACTCGGCGTGCGCGGAGCCGTGCCGCATAGACTGTGTGACACCCTACAAGCTACTCGGCAAGAGGGAGCCACCTAGGCAGGATGTGCGCATCCCGGGACAGAGGTTGGCGAGAATCGGTGCGGGCCTGCTTCTACCTAGCCTGCTTGTGGGATCTGCGACGACTGCCTTCGTCATCCAAGTCGGTGAGGCGGGAATACCCTTCATCAGTCTGCCGTTCACCGTAGCTGGCGCTCTAATAGGGTCCTGGTTGTTATACCGCGGGCGTCGGACCGCAATGCGCTCGCTTTCTTCGACCACGCTGGATGAAGAAAGCGATTTGGTGCTCTACCTGCGGGCGTTTCGGAAGGACACCACCCCTCGCCGTCTTATTCGGTCCAACACACTTGCTAGCCTTGGATGGAGCCTTGGTTCCCCGAGTCTGTATTCGCTCGAGGAAGAACTGGCCGAGGCCGTGCGACCCTTGGGCAGGCTGGTCGCCGTGGGGTATCCCGATGAGCGCGATCCGCCGTTAGGCGCCGAGCGCACGTACCTGAGTCACGATGCCTGGCAAGGCGAGATTCGTGGTATGCTGGAAAGAGCCAAGTTGGTTGTGTTGCGACCCGGACGGGGCGAAGGCATTGCTTGGGAGCTACGGGAGGCTCGGCGCCTACTGACTCCCGAGCGGTTGGTTCTGTTGGTTTGGCGACTGGGCAGGAGCGAACGAAGAGTCGTCAGCGACACGATGAAGGACACCTTCGGAAGGCCGCTGCCGGATGGCGCGCCTGAAGTCACGGTCACCTTCTCTCATGATTGGGAGCCTTCCTTCAGGCGCAAAGGAGCGAAAGAGAGTCTGAAGAACTTGGCGCATTCGAGTCCGTTACGGCCGACTAAGGCACTCTTGAGATACCATCTCGGGCCAAAGCTCCAGGAGCTAGGCGCCGAACCAGCTCCGGTACCGTGGCACAGAAGTAACGTCGGCGCACTGTTGTTTCTGTGGGTCGCCTTCGCTGCTGTGTACCTCTTGGGTTGGCTCTCACACAGGATCTGAGGGTCTCTGCCTTTCCGGCCGGGGGCGGTCCCTCGATGGCGGGGGCCTCCCGTACCCATCCGGGGCGCCCTTCTTGGTGCGGACCGTCGGTCCGGCGGCTCAAGATGTCCCGGTATGCCCGGGGCGTCTCTCGGGCAAGCGGAATTCCGTCCTCCCGGCCGGGATCCGTCCGCTGCCAGGCAAGTTCATCTGAACGTCCAACCGCCGACAACTCCCAACCGGTGTCTTCACCGCCCTTTTCTGTGATCCGCCCGTCGCGCGTACGGGGACGGAGGGGCGCGAGGGTGCGAGTCCCTCCGTCCCTCGATGACGAGGGCTTCCCGTACCCCTCCCGGACTCGATCTGATGGAGGACCACTGGTCCGACGTCCGCGACCCGCCGGAGACTCACCGTAGCTTGACCGGCTAACCAGGAATCCCGTCGTCCTGGCGTGGCTTCCGTCCGGCGGTCTGACCACGCGGCGAGCTACTCACAAGTGCAACCGCTAATTCCACCGCTAGTTTCGCTCCCCAACCGGCCTTTTCACCGCCGATTTTCACCGGAGTCTCCACCGCTGTTTCCGCAGCGCAGACCCTCGCGCATACGGGGAAGAAAGGGTGCGAGGGCGCTTGTGGGGTCGGAACCGAAACGGGTCTCTACTATCGGATGGATCGCTCTCAGCCGGCGTTGACAGCTGGCGAAACCCCCAAGGAGGATGGCTGGGCCTGGTCCAGCCTGGAGGAAAGGTAAGCGCTCGCATCTTTCTCTGTTCGCACTGTCGCGGGCAATCAGGAGCCTGCCCCGCGCCCACGGCCGGCCAAGACCGACGGGCGCCGGGCGTGGAACTCCGGATGGCACGCCCGGACGGCGTCGCGGAACGCGTCACCCTTGAGCAACCGAGCCGCGGCGATGCAGTCCTGATGACTTTCCCGTGCCTGCGTCTCGCACCCACCCGGCTCCCTTCCACAGTCATCCTCGCGGCTCACCGGCGGTGCAAGCAGCCCGATGTCGCTGTTGGCATCGGCATCGACGCACGCTGCGGCGAGCAGCCCATACGCACAGATGGCTATCACGATGCGCGTAATCACTCTCCGACATCCGGCCGACGTCATCGCCGTCCGTCGGGTGCCGGTGGTGAGTTGCAGGGCCGGCTCGCTCATCTGCATCGAGATACCGGGACCGGTAGTCCCCCGCCCCCGCTGCGCAGAGACCTCAATTCTCGAAGACAAAGGTAACCTCCGTGGCAGCTCCCTCGTTCACGGTCACCTGTCGCGTCTGGCTTCCCAGCACCTCATGCCACGCCTCCACGACGTAGTCCCCCGGGGGAAGGTGGTCCAGACGGAAGGTCCCGTTGTCACGAGTGACGGCGAAGAAGGGGTGATCGAAGACCGCGATGATGCTGTGCATCCATCCATGGATATCGCAGGTCACGTGGATCGGCAGCTCAGCCAGACGGAACGATCTCCGGGATTGGATGCCCTTGATTGGCTGGCCGATGTTGAATCCTCGGTTCTTCCTTGCGCTGACGTGCACGTTGTGCGAGGTGCCGTCGCTATTTCGGATCGTGAGCGTCTGCCCGTTACGCAAGGCGACCACGTGGGGCTCGTAGAGACAACCCTCCTGGTCCAGGAGCACGTCCTCTTCCGGGACCGGATACTCGCTCTCTTGAGCCCCTTCACGGATGTAGACGACTACGTCACGGAGACCGCCGTTCAGATCGACGTTGAACGGCATTCGTTCAGACGTCGTGCCGAAGTGTACCTCGCCGCAGTAGGGGTCGGAATCCATGGGAAGAACCTCAGCCTCAGGCGCGGGACCGACGTACGTAACCGTGCCGCTGAGGCTCACGGCTCCGCGGATGTCTCCCACGGAAGGCCGTGCATGGTTTGACTCGACGTCCAGAAGAGTTCCTGCGAGCACCGGAGCCATCAGCGTCACCGGTAGGATCCGTCTTCGAGCCGATTTCTTGGCGGACATGAGACAACCTCCAGGGTCAGGTGTCGCGTGTGGTTCACGGCTGGCGGCCAGAGCTCGATATGGTCGACATCACCGATGGCGAACGACCTCCGCACACCCGAAATCGCCGCAACGGGCGTTCGGCGGACACAGCGTCAGAAGTAGGCATGGAGCTCGAGACTCAGCTGATCGAGGTCGGTGGTGGATTGGGGGATGTCCTCCAGCACCGTGTAGAAGCTCGACAGCTGCAGGAAGGGAATCGGGAACCACTCGAGACCGAATCTCATCCGGGTCCGTGCGTTCTCACCGATGTCCGCGCTCGGGTCCAGGAATCCGTACGTGACCTTGGCGTTCAGACCCGGGGCGGCCAGGAAGTTCGCTTCGACATAGGCCGCCAACTGTTCGAGCTCGTTCCCGTCCTCGGGCGAGTCCACGATGACGTCCAGCTCACCGAGAAAGGTCAGGCGACCCAGATTCAGCCCTCCAAAGCCACCCAGGACGTCCCGGCGCGCGTCCGGCGCATCGTTGCGCGACGCCGAAGCGCCAAGCCTCCAGTGGCGGAAGATCAACGCGCCCGTGGCGGTAACCTGCTTGCCGCTGTTGTTCTCGTCGCCGCCCTGGGTCCCGTTGGTCACGGCGAGGAAGAAGGAGAGCGGCCCGGGTTCGATGCCCACCTCCCAGCCCGTATCCGGCGTCTTGTAGCTGAACCCCGTTCGTTCCCTTATGAACTCCTGGTCGTCCAGCAGTCTCACGCCAAACGGGAGGAGGAACTTCCCCGCCTTCACGTATCCGTCCAGCGGCAGGCCTTCGAGAAGGCCGAAGATCTCCCGCGAGGCGGCGCTGCCAGGCCCGATGGTCTGGTCTACGTAGACCGCTAACGCGTCGGGAACCAGGCGTGCCTCCACCTGGATGTTGGCCTCGGTGACCGCGAGGGATGTTCGCGGCGTGGATCCGGAGACCGTTCCGGACGCCGCCAATCGGAGATTGCCTCCGACAGAGATGAAGCTGTTCAGCGAGCGACCTTGGAAGGAGCGCTTCTGCCACGGCAGGAACGCCTGCGCGTAGACGCTGCCGAACTGGTTACGTCCGCCACCACCGGTTCGGTTGGTGTGGCACTGGGAGCAGTGCAGGCCGGTCCTGACAGACAGGTAGGGCTCCCGGCTGGCCCCGTCCTCCGGCCCGTAGGCGGCAACTGGTGTGGAGCCCGCGACGAGTGCTCCGAGCACCCCCAAGGCGCAAAGACCGCTTCGTCTCGCGTGCATTTCATCTGCCTCCTAGTTCGCCCCCGCGCCGGCGGCGATCCAACCCCGCAGCGCGTCCAGTTGCTCGATCGAAAGCGGTGCCATCCCCAGGGGCATTCGACCCCCAACGATGTCGGGCCGACCCTCGACCTTCCAGATGATGTAGCTGGAGTCGGGACTGCCCGGATCGACCCGTAGTAAGCCGGGCGTCTCCGTGCTCTCCACTCCGACCAGGTTCGCGCGTGCCACGCCTTCGTCGAGTGCCAGACCCAGGGGCGCCGAGGCTCCCGTGTGGCATTGAGTGCAGATCGGAGTGAAGATGTTGTCCTGCACACCGGACAGCGTCGGGCCGAGCGCAGCCAGGGAGCCGGTGATCGGGTTGCCGAACTCGTCGAGGCCGGTCCCGTCCCCGGCACAACCCCACGAAGATCCGAGCGCCAAGAGCGTCACAGCCGCGGAAGAACAAAGGCCCTTCATCGCCCCTTCTCCCTGGTCAGTTCGGGTTGCTCAACGAGGAGCCGGTACCACCAACGACGTGGCCGCTGGAGGGCATCGAGGTAGAACACAAGTGCCCACAGTCGATGCTGCGCGAGACGTTCGCGCTCGTCGGAGTCCATGGCCGAGATCTGCTCGGCCGTCGGCTGATGGCGCAGGTAGGCTTCGAGCTCCTCTGCCGTCCTGGCGTCGAGCCCAGTGCTCAGCGAGGTGACGTCGCCCTCGGGATCTCCGGGAAAGACAACCGCGTCTGGTTCGAAGGCCGGCATGGGCGTGCCGTCGAGGCCCGTCACCAGCGTCCTGTAGATGTCCGATGGCGTGGACCCGTTCTTGTAGCCACCACGCGTGAAGTCGTAGGGAACGATCTCGCGGTCCCAGTCGTCCGTGAGCTCGGCGGCCGAGGGGCCGTCTCCCCGGCCGCTGGTCCCGTGGCATCGGGCGCATCCAAGTACGGTGTAGACGAGCCGACCCTCGGAAAGCAGCTCCGGGGTAACCTCCAGTGGGGTGGGAAGCGGGACGGGAGGATCTGGATCCTCGATGGCGAAGAACTCCGAGAATCCCTTGATATAGTGGACAATCGCCCACGTCTCGTCTTCGCTGAGCAGATCTTTCCAGGCGGGCATCCAGGTGCCGGGCACCCCTCGCGCAATCGTCCGAAAGATGTCCGCATCCGTGGGAAGCGATCCCGTCGGCGTCGTCCGAAACTTGAAGACACCGACTGTGAAATCCCGCGGCTCGGGCGATCCCAGACGTGCCGCACCGCGCCCGTTGCCTTCACCGAGCCGACCGTGACATGGGGCGCAGGCGTCGGCGTAGAGCTCCGCGGCGGCTACGGCTGACACCTGGGCCCCCGGCGCGGGATCCTGGGCCCCCATCGGCGACGAGGGCAGCAGGACCGCCGCGATGCCGCAGATTGACGCCCTGACGATCTGAGGCACGACTAGCCTCCGTCGGCAGCCACCGAGATGGTACCCTTCATCCCGCTGGCGACGTGGCCAGTGATCGTGCAGATCACCTCGTAGGTCCCAGTCTTCGTGGGTACGTTGAAGAGGGTAGTGGCACCGCCGATCAGCAGCTCAACGGCCTTCAGGTACGGTGCCTTGATCTCGGCCTGGGAGTCCTCGGCCTTTCGGAGCACGAGCGTCTTGTACAGCTCCGACGCCGTGTAGTAGTGCTTGGACTGGTGGCCAGGGGCGTTCTGGAGGCGAAGTTTGTAGCCTACGCCCTGGGTCAGGTCGAGGTCCGGCGGGACGTAGCCGAGCGTAGTGAAGTCGGCCGACTCGAACATATCGACGGTGACGTCAACGGCGGTGGCCCATACGGCGTGCGACCCAGATCGTCTCGCGTCCGTCATCAGGGCAGGATCGAAGTCGGCGGCTACCTCGAGATCGAGCTGGTAGCCATCTCCCCCCGTGATGGTCGCTGTGCCGACCATCCCGGCTTCCTGATGCCCCGTGATCGTGCAGATGATGTCGTAGGTGCCTGCCAACACCGGCACGAAGTAGATGTCGAGCGTACCTCCGACCAGAAGCTCGACCGCATCGAAGTAGGGCGCCTTGTACTCAGCGTCGGCGGTTTCGATCTTCCTCGTCGCGATGGCCTGGTAAAAGCTGGAACCCTCCGGGGACCAGTAGTGCTTGCTGTCGTTGTCGGCGGGATTGATGATGCGCAGCACGTACGGCTTGCCCGCCTCTAACGTGAGGTCGCTCGGCGAGTACGAGAGGGCGCCACCGGCCGACTCGACCATCGTGACCTCGACCACGGTCCGCTGATCCCAGTCCACGAACGACACCCAGTCCGAGCTCGTGACCGGTGTAGCGACGAGTGGCGACACGGTGATCGTGCCCTCCATGCCGGCTTGGACGTGGCCGGTGATCGTGCATATGGTCTCGAAGGTGCCCAGCTGCGTGGGAACGACGAAGAGTGTCGTCTCGCCTCCGATCAGGAGCTCGACAGCGTTCAGGTAGGGCGCCTTGATCTCGGCCTGCGAGTCTTCGACTTTGCGCATCACGACGGTCTTGTAGAACTCGGTCGCCGTGTAGTAGTGCTTCGACGCGTGGCCCTCGTCGTTCTCCAAGCGGAGCTTGTAGCCCAGGCCCTGAGTCAGTTCGAGGTTCGGCGGCTCGTAACCCAATTGGCTGAAGTCGGCGGACTCGAACATCTCCACCGTCTTGTCGACGGCGTTGCTCCAGACGTCGTGCGATCCAGAGCGTCGGGGATCGCTGCTCAGGGCCGGGTTGTAGTCCGGCGCTACCTCCAGGTCGAGCTGGTAGCCTTCTCCACCAGTGATGGTGGCCGTGCCGAACATACCAGCGGCCTTGTGGCCGGTGATGGTGCACACGATGTCGTACGTGCCGGCCAGCACCGGGACGAAGAAGATCTCCAGGGCACCCCCGATCTGTAGCTCTACCGCGTCGAAGTAGGGAGCCTTGTACTCGGCCTCCGCCGTCTGGATTTTTCGAGTGGCGATGGCCTTGAAGAAGCTCGTCCCCTCGGGGGACCAGTAGTGTTTGCTGTCGTTATCGACGGAATTCACGATCCGGAGCACGTAGGGCTTGCCCGCCTCGAACGTGAGCTCGGCAGGCGAGTACGACAGGGCGGCGCCGCTCTCCACCATGCTCACCTCCACGACGGTCCGCTGGTCCCAATCCACCCAGTCGACCCAGCTCGCGGCGGTCACCGGTGTTACGATCGGCGGAGGAAGCGTGTCGTCGGGAGGGGAGACCACTGGAGGGGTCACCGCGCCCTCATCACAGGCGAGGAGGAGTAACGCAGCGGCGACGAAGCTCAGTGTCAGGGTCCGAACGGATGGCGAGCTCATGCGACACCTCCTTTGCACGCGACAATTATCTTCCGAAGGCCTGCGTCCGCAGCGGAGCCGTCGATCGGTGCTGGGGGCGAGGCCGATCAGGTCAGTCGCTGATCCGACTGTCTCTACGGTGGGTGTAGCAAGCGCCGAGCCCGGGAGGGGCCAGGAACACTCCAATCACTTATCTTGTGGTTATACAATAGCTTACACGTCTCTATCACGATGTGAGGAAGGCGATACGCTCTGCGGAGTGTGACTCTGACCGTCGAACTGTGCATCTGACCGGCAGTGGCGGGCCCAAGGCGGCCGACGGGGCGCGAGTACGCGATCCCAGGGCCTTCGTGCGAGCGTGGCGACTCTTGGGAGAGGCGAGTGTGAGCGGAGCCCAGTACCGACGGAGGCGGAGCGCGGCTTTCCGAGCCGGGTTCGGATCGAGAGAGGCTAAGTCGTTATCATACGGACACCTACAAACCTACTCACGCCGGTCTGGCCTCCGTCCCGAGCCTACTCTGTGACGCTGGGTGTCACACGGTCGTTGGTCGCCACAGCCGGTGAGTGGCGAACTTGGAACCGAAGTCGAGGCGGCACTGCGGGATCGGTGGACAGGCAACCCTCCGCCTGGGCCTCAGGTCTGGTTGGCAGGAGGTTCGGCTTCGAGCTCGTCGAGCCACCGATAGACGGTCCGGCGCGAGACTCCGGCGGTGCGAGCGGCCCGCGACACGTTCCCACCGCACCGGCCCAGGAGCGTGCGCGCATAGCGCTTCCGGAATTCCTGGAGTGCCTGCAGCCGGGCCTCCGGATAGGGAAGGAGCTCCCCGTCGTCCACCCGTGTCAACGTCGCCCAGTCTGTCCGGAATGCCTCGGGGAGGTCGGAGAGGGTGATGCTATCGCCCTCGTGAAGGACCACCAGCCGCTCGGCCAGGTTTTTCAGCTCTCTTACGTTGCCTGGCCATGGGTACCGCTCGAGTGCTTCCCACACGTCCGGAGACACCTTCGGCGGATCCCACTCCTGGGCGGCGGAGTAGCGTGCCAGAAACTGTTGGGCGAGCAGAATAACGTCTCCCTCGCGCTCCCGCAGCGGAGGAAGGTGGAGCGGCACGACGTTGAGTCGGTAATAAAGATCTTCGCGGAACGATCCGAGCGCGACCGCCTCATCGAGGTCCACGTTGGTGGCAGCCAACACCCGAATGTCGATGTCGATCAGTGCGGAGCCTCCCAGCCTCCTGACCTTCCGCTCCTCCAGCACGCGCAGGAGCTTGGACTGGAGGGCCGCGCTTAACTCGGTGAACTCGTCGAGGAACACGGTCCCGCCCGCGGCTTCATCGAGGAGCCCTCGCCTTCGGCGGACCGCGCCGGTAAAGGCACCGGGCTCGTAACCAAAGAGTTCGCTCTCGAGCAGCCCCTCGGGCATTGCCGCACAGTCCACGGGCGTGAACGGTCGGTCCTTCCTCGAGCTGTTGGCGTGGATGCAGCGCGCGATCAACTCCTTGCCCGTGCCGCTCTCCCCGGAAATCAGGACGTTGGAGTCCGCAGCGGCGACCTTGAGGGCCATGTGGAGCAACTGCGTGATTGCCTTGCTCGAACCGATGATCGTGTTCGAAAGGCCTCGGTCCACCTGTTCCCGAAGGGTGCGATTCTCGACAGCGAGACCCCGGTGCCGAACCGCGCGATTCACAGACACGACCAACTGATCCGCGGAGAAAGGCTTCTCCAGGTAGTCGAAGGCGCCCTCGCGGATGGCTTCCACCGCCGAGTTTACCGAGGCGTGTGCGGTCATGATGACGACGGGGAGCGCGGGATCGTCCGCCAACGCGACCGTGAGGACGGTCATTCCGTCGACCCCCGGCATCCGGAGGTCCAAGAGAAGTACGTCGGGCCGCACCTCGTCCAGTACGGCGCGCACCCGGGTCGGATCCCGCAGCGTGACGCAGTCGTACCCCTCCCGCGAGAGGAACCTCTCGCAGTTCACGAGCATCGCCGGCTCGTCGTCGACGATCAGTATCCTTGCCCGTTCCATTCGTCGGCCATCGCGGGAAGGGGGAACGAAACTACGAACCGACTCCCGTACCCCTCGCCGCTCTCCATTGCGATCGTGCCTCCGTGTCTCTCGGCGATGCTCCGGCACAATGGGAGCCCGAGTCCGGTGCCGCCGAGCTTGCCTTTGGTCGTGAAGAAGGGTTCGAAGATGCGACGACGGAGCTCGACCGGGACGCCCGGTCCGGTGTCCCGCACCTCCAGTTCCAGCGAGTCGCCGAACTGGGAACGGCGGACCTCCATAGTGACGGTCCCACCCGACGGTGTGGCATCGGCGGCGTTCATGAGGAGGTTCATGCAGATGGTCTCGATCTCGGGCTCGCTGCCCTCCAGCACCTGAAGATCTGAGGCAAGGTCGGTCTCCAACGTCAACTGCCGTGCCGCGAACGTTCGATCCAGGAGTCCGGCCACACGGCTGCACACGTCGCTGAGGAGCACAGGCCCACGGGCGTCGTCCGCTTCTCGGCCAAAGGACAGGAGGTCACGCGTGAGGTCGACCAGGCGGCTCGTGTGCTCGCTCACCACCTCTAGATCTTGGCCCAGGCCGCATTCGTGACAGCTTTCGTTGGATTCCCTGAGCATCCACTCCACCCGGTTGCCGATGATGGCCAGTGGATTCTTGAGCTCGTGCGCTAGTCCGGCGGCCATCACGCTCACAGTGGCCAACCTCTCCGAACGCCGCATTTGCTCCTCGAGCCTCGCCTGCGTGCGCGTGTCGCGAATGATGAGCGAGTAGCCGACCGGGTTCCCGTCCGAGTCCCGAATCGGCGCCTGCGTCAGGCTGACCGGAAAGGCGGGCCCGTCCTTTGGTGTCCGGTGAGTCTGGAGGTTCACGACGGCTCCGTGTCGCTTCATCTCGCGCTGGATCACGGCCCGCTCGACGGCGCTGTCCGCGCTTTCGGGCGTAAGGAGACCATCCACACGTTGCCCGGTTGCCTCGGGCACCGAGTATCCGAAGAGAGACTCGGCCCCCCTGTTCCACAGGCGGACCCGTCCTTCGAGGTCGAGCCCGACGATCGCGTCGGCGGAGTACTCCAGGATATCCGCCAGCTTGGAGTGGGCCTCCTGCAGCGCCCGGGTGCGTTCCTCCACCAGCTCCTCGAGACGATTGCGGTGATCGGAGAGTAGGACGGCCATCGCCGAGAAATCGTGCGCCAAGTCCTCCAGCTCGTCGTTCGTTTCCACGTCGACGCCGACATCGGACTCCCCGCTGGCGAGGCGGCGGACGCCTTGCCGCAGTGTGTAGATCGGACCCGTGAACTGACGGGCCGCCAGCATCGCGAGGCCCAGCACCATCAAGAACAACACGGCCCCTCCCCCGAGCGCTACCGTCCGGAGGCGCCGCACCGATGCCCCGAGAGCCGACGCGCGCACGACCCGGTAGAGCGTCAGCGGTCCGATACCGCTACCGGCGAGGCGAAGGGGGACGTAGCTGACGACCCTGTCATCCGGGATTCTGAGCGTCCCGGCCTCACCGGATAGAACCGCTGCCGCTCCGGAGGCCGAAAGGTCGTCTTCGAGGTTCGCGTCCGAACGGGAGGCGAGGAGGCTGGTCCAGTCCTGCTTACGCTCGGAGTGGTGGAGAAGGAGGCCGTTGCCGGCGACCACGCCCGTCGTGGCCAGGAGAGACGGGGACCCCTGGTCCACGCCTGCGAAGAGCCGCGACGCGTATGCTTCACCGACGATCACGCCCAAGAGCTCGCCACCCTCGTTGCGGATGGGTTCCAGGACCGCGATGGCAGGGGTCGTGACGAACGGGCCGGCCTCGTCGGTCCCGCTTCTCAGTTCGACCGGAATCGCCATCCGCTTCCCCGGCTCGATCGACGCGGCCAGATAGGAGTAGAGGAACGCGGCCCGAGCGCCCGAACTCTCACGCGGCAGTGAGTCCACCAGATCGGACGAGGTTGCGAAGATGATCTCGCCGTCGGCCCGCACCGCCAGGAGCCTGAAGAGGGTCGGACTCAGGGCGAGGAAGTCCGTAGCTACGCTCTCCAGTGGCTCAGCCCCGGTCTCGCTGTCCTGCATCAAACGCGGGCCCAAGACGGTGCCCGCGACGAATGCCAGGTCCTGCTCGACTTCCTGGAGCGCGCGCTCGGTCCGTGCGCGTGCCATGTCCAGGTCATGACGGAGCGTGCTCTCGGTAAGAGTCCGGACATTTCGCAGCGTGACCCGGGTGGCAAGCCCTGCGACGGCGAGCAAGGGGACCATCGACAGGAGCGCGAACGCGATCGTCAGCTTCAGCCGGATTGTGAGGCGAGGGAACAGCTTGTTGACGTTCATGACGCATCCACGCTCCCGCAGAGTCGCGCCGGCCGCACTGGACGAAGCTCTTGGGCCCGACGAGACCTGCCATCCTTGCGCCCGGGCGAGGACTCGCACGAGGGCGCTCGGACGGCTCCGCGCGGCGGGCCGACCGCCGCACGCGGGCCTCGTGAATGCCTCGTTAGGCGTACCGAATTGCAAAGATCGGACCAAAGGGGCAGCATGCGGTAAGTAACAGCAGACCTTGAGGTTAGGATCGTTTGACCCGACCTGCCATGCGTGCAAGTGTGACCGTGAATGTCACATAGTGTGACTTTCAGTGACAGACCGGTGGGTGGATTCTGTTCATGCCGCTCCGCATATTTACTATACTCTTCGCTCCGCCCGGCGCACGCAGCGGCTCTTAATGGAGAGGCAAGCCCGTCACCCTCCGTACGTGCATGAGACCTGTCTTCGTGGTCCTCGTCACCACGTCCCTTTGGGTGCCCCCGTCGGGAGCCCAGGAGGGTGCCACGCTACAGGGGGTCGTTCAGTGGGGCCCAGCCTCCGGACCCAAACCCGTAGTCTACCTGCTGTCCGCTGACGGGAGCCCGCTCGAGTCCGGCCCGGAGCGGGCGGTCATCGATCAGCGCCACCTGCGCTTCCGCCCAGTGGTTCTGGTAGCGGCAGTCGGGTCCACCGTTGAGTTCCTCAACAGCGACCCCGTGATGCACAACGTCTTCAGTCCCGGGGCCGCGGGGGTCGGCTTCGACCTCGGCACCTACGAGCAGGGGGACCGTCGGGAACACACCTTCCGGGAGCTTGGGGAGCACGTGATCCTCTGCCATGTCCACCCCGAGATGGTCGCCTACGTCGTGGTGGTGCCGACGAAGCACCACGCGACCGTGGACGAGGAAGGTCGATTCGAGCTTCGCGACGTGCCGGCGGGCGCCTACCAGCTGAACGTCTGGCATCACCGCCTTCCCCCATCGCAGCGAACGGTCAGGCTGTCGCCGAGCACCGTGACCGAAGTCGTGGTCTCGCTCGACCCCTCGGGTGAGGCATGACTTGCGGAGACGGAGGAAACCCCCGGGCCCGACACCCTCTACGGAGCCCTGACTGAGGGCCGTCTCTCAGCTGGGATTCGAGCGCCCAAGTAGTCCCTCAGTTCTGGCCGTGAGTCGCCACGTTCCCGCAGGCCACGACCGCCGCCGGACCAGTGGCCGGGCCAAAGGGCCCGTCTATCCCGGTGTCACGGATGGATACCGTCCTGAAGGTGCTGATCGACATCCGATCAATGGACCCCACCAGGGTGCCGTGACCGTCCGCATCGACGACCCAGACGCGCAGGAACATCCCTGGTCCATCGACCACGGGTTCGCACGCCGCCTCTTTGTTCGGCCCCGCATCTTGCCCTCCCGACGCACGGTTGTCATAAACCAGCGAGACGTAGGTCCCACGATCGGCACTCCCATCCAGCCCCGACGCAACCCCATCGTGCGACTCCCCGCCGTTGTCCGTGAACTCGATCCTGCCTCCGGCTCCGGATTGATTCATCGGACGGCCGCCTCAACCGTGCCGGGAGCTCGGGTACGGCTCCACGTGGACGAGGACGTCCAGGATCCCCAGCTCCGCCTCGAGAAGCGCGTCCTTCACGCGGTGGGCGATCTCGTGTCCTTGTCGGACCGGGAGCTCGCCGTCGACCTCCACGTGGATGTCGACGAGGAGGCCCAGACCGCTACGCCGGACACGACAAGTGTCGATCCCTCGCGTTCCCTCAACGGAGAGGGCGGCGTCTCGGATGCGTCGCTCGACATCGGGGGAAACGGCGGCGTCCAGGACTTCGTCGAGCCCGCCGCGGACGAGCCCCACACCGTTGAAGGCGATCACGCCACACGCGAAGAGCGCCGCCCAGTCGTCCGCGCTCTCGAATCCCTCCCCCCCCACCAGGGCCACAGAGATCCCGACGAACGCGGCAAGGGACGTCAACGCATCGGACCGGTGGTGCCACGCGTCGGCCGCCATGGCTCGACTGCCGATCTCCCTGCCGTGTCGGGAGAGCGCACGAAACAGCGCCTCCTTCGTCACGACCACACCCACCAGAACCGCGAGCGTGAACGGGGCCGGGGCCTGGTGCGGCTCGAGGATCCCCCGAACCGCTTGTACGGCGATGCCGGCGGCCGCGAGGAGCAGCATGAAGGCCACAACCATCCCGGCAAGAGGCTCCACCTTGCCCAGGCCGTACGGATAGCGGTGCGTGGGCGCGGTGACGCCTATCCGTAGCGCCCCCCAGACCACTGTCGAAGACACGACGTCGAGAAGCGACTCGACCCCGTCTGCCACGAGCGCGTAGGAGTTGCCGAGAACGCCCGCGGCAATCTTGATCGCACCGAGGACCACGCTCGTGAGAAGGGCCGCGACCGTGGCCCGAACGCCCCGATCCGCGGCCTGTCGGAGGGGATGCTCGGTGGAGACGCTCGGCCGGCTGGGGCCTCGGCTTCCATCCGACTCGCTCATTCTCCGTCTGGGTGGAGCGGTTGCGGCCCGAGGGCCAGGGGTTCGAGCCCCGCCACCTGCAGGGCCCGCCGGCGGAAGTGCCGCCCCCAGGCGGGGGCGTTGAGATCCTCGAACATGCTCTCCGCGCGGGAGGCCAGGTCGGCGGACTCAGCGTCATGGCCGAGAGGGCCGCCGTGCTGCCCGGGGACCCACCGAATCCCCCTTCCCGCCGCTGTCTCGGCTCGAGACTGTCGAGCGCGATCGGTCTCGTTTCTTCCGGTCGCGGGTGAGTCATCCGTGTCGCACTCCGGACGGAGGATGTCGCAGCCGACGGACTCATCGCCGTACGCATTGCGTCGCCACGGGGCAGGATCGACGGGCGAGTCCGGGGCCTGACGGCCGCCGCGGAGGTCCCTCGCTCGAGTCACGTTTACTGCAGGAACGCGGCCAACACCTGCCTCCTTCAGAACGCTACGTCGAGCCTGAGCCACACGCTCGAAGGGTACCGCACATCGGCGGCGTCGGCCTGGCTGTGTTTGGTGTACAGTTCGGCCTCGACCACGCCACGCACGTTTTGACGAATCAGGAAGACGGCGCCGGGGAGGATCCGGTCCTGGTCACCTGATGCCGCCGCGAGGTCGAGCGCCGGGAGACCATCAGGAAACTCGGTCCGGAACGACTCGACCTTGAGCGATCCGATGAGCCACGGGTACACGAGGTACTCGAACTTCCCGAATACGCTTCTCACATCCAGCCGGCCGAACGCGAGCGATGCCCAGGGAGAATCGTAGCGACTCCACGTGTATCCGGCTCCGGCGTCGGCGCGGCCGATCAGGGCCCGGGCGTTCACACCGAACGAGCGATGCTCGTCGTCTTTCCCGTCAGCGACCGGCTCGGCACCGAAGTAGCCGAAATGCTCGAGGGTCAGCGACCTGTCGAGCAACTGACCCCCGGTTCCGGTCACGGGGGCTCCACCGGGGTCGTACGCTCCCCGCAGGTCGAGGCCCCCGAACTTGTAGCGGACCTTGTAGTAGAGGTCCGTTCGACCGTTGTTGTCGGTGGTCAGCTGCCCCGCACCCTGCGAGATCCCGACCCCGTAGTAGAAACGACCGCCCGGAGTGCCGTTGACCTCGATCGCAGGATAGGTGCCACCCAACGCGAACGTGTTGTCCGAGCGCACTTCGTCCCCCGACGGTGACGACAGCGTGATATCGGACGGAGAGAACTCCTGCCACATGAACTTCTGGCGCGCCGACCGGTCAATTTGTCGGTCGACGAACGTGAACAGATAGGGGTTCTGCTGCCCCACCCAGAGGTTCATCGCTCCTGCCGGCAGGCCCGGGAAGAGGTCGTTGAACCCCAGCTTGGCCTGGACGACCTCGATCCCTCTCTCGCGGCTCCACTCCGTCTCGAGGAAGGCCGAGATCAGGGATCCGAGGGGAGCCCCAGCGAGGAGGTAGATCTCGTTCGGAAAGCGGAACGTCAGGTCGTTTCGGGCCTCCTCGTCACGGGTCAGGCGTGCATCGGTCTGAATGCGCAGGGCCAGTGGGACCTGCCCGGGCACTTCGCCCGGCCAGATGGAGCGAGGCCACTCGTCCTTCCACGCGTCGTCCCCGAGCGGAAGCGGATCGTCCCGGCGGATCAGGAGCTGGCTCTCGGGCATCCGGTACCCGTTCAGGCGGAACGCCTCACCGAGCACGTTGAGCTTGGGAGCGGCGATGTGGCAGGTGGAGCACGTCGTTCGATACATCCGCGCGAATGCCGGGATGGCGCTCGGGGTCGGGGCAGCTGCGGGTCGCGCTACCGTCGCGGCCGTCACGGCCAACCAGACCGCACCGACGAGTGGAAGGCCGTACACGACGCCGGCCCGCCGGGGCGAGTGCTCACTCCCGGGCCGGCAAGGACGAGACGGCTCGCCTCCGCTGCGGCCGGCGAGTCCGGTGCTCATCGGATCCGTCTGGAGCGAGCGGGCGTGCTCATCCCACCAGAGTCGTGCAGGGTCCCGCCCAGGTCAATGTGCCCTGGGGATCCGCGCGAAGTGGATGAGGCTCGGGCTCGAGGAACTCGAGCGACGATGGGCGGAGGAGGACCCCGAAGGACGAGGCGATACCAAGTAGGATTCGGACTCCCGGACACGTCAACGATCGCGTCAGCAGCGCTAAGAAGGCGGCAACCCGCTGTCGAGGGCGAGACTCGATGGGCTATCAACATCGCTCGGTTGTCTTTGAATGCCCAGCCTGTGAACAGTCGCTTCACCTGAGTGGAGACGCGCCTTCTTCGGTCGTGAGTACGGTGAAGTGCGCATGCCGGACGTTGCTCCACCTCAACATCTCGGACTGGCCGGATGTACCTCGCTCCCCGCACATTGTCAACGCCGGTTGAAAATGTCCTACTTGTGGCGGCTGAAACTGTCCCACCTCAGCCGTTGAGGGGACGAGCCTCGGTTCGTCGTAGCCTCCTTTGTTCTTCTTCTCCTACGGCTGGGAGAGGGTTTCTCGGCCTCGAGCTCGGCGAGTAGGGCCTTCGACAGCTCGGTGTGATGGCGCATCCGGAAGCTGTTGCTGCGGATATTGAAGATATGGCAGTGGTGGACCAGCCGGTCGATCAGCGCGGCGGCCATGACGTCATCGCCCAGGACCTGGCCCCAGTCTTCGAAGCCCTTGTTCGACGTGAGCACGGTCGAGGCCTGCTCGTAGCGGCGGACTGTTTCGAACCGACTCCGAGAGGACCTTCCTCCGCGCATACTCCGCTCGTGGGGTCTACGACCCCCAAACTTGCACACTTTTCCAGCACACCGCGAACGGCTCCCAGATCGTTCTTCGACTCGGTCTTCTGGGTCATTGCCGCCCTTTCTCTGGACCCTCCGTGTTCTTGCCAATCTACTGTGCAGAGAGATCGGGGGCGCTAAAGGCAAAGGCGGCTCCGTTCGGGGGGGTTGGCGTCTCTCTTTCGGCGTTGACGCTCGTCAACGCCGTCTGTGACACGCCCCGACACGGTGTGTCACCGAAGGTCACAGAGCGCAAGCCACGCCCGTGGGAGAAACCGGCTTCTCTCCCCGTGATTCCTCGGAAAGCAGCTCGGCACGAAACGTGCTCTAATGACAACTTCGAACCCCCGCGAGCCAGGAGGCGGCAACCGTCAACTGTTACCAGGCCACCGACTAGCTGTGGCGTCTGTCCGGTCGGGCCGTCGGCCCCCCGGTCCGCGATCATGACTGCCAACCAGGAGGGCACAGTGCTTTCACGTCGCCGACTCTGCGGACTTGCACTTCCGGGGCTGGCCTTCGGCCTGCGTCCCGACCGCCTCTCAGCCCTAACGCAGAGCCAGTCCCCGAAGAGAACGAAGGTCTTCATTTGGAAGCACGGGGGCTCCAAGGGGTGCTGTGGCCCCTGGGCCGCAGAGTTGGTGGACGCTGGCTTCAACGTGGAAGTGGAGCAGGTGATCCACTCCAACAAGCTCCGGCAGGAGTTCCAGATTCCTCGGGATCTCTGGTCGTGCCATACAGCGGTGATCGAGGCCTACATCATGGAGGGACACGTCCCCATCGCCGACATCCAGCGCCTGCTCGACGAACGGCCGTACCTGAACGGACTGTGCGCGCCTGACTACCTGGACGAGGAAGGGTACCTGCGCACAGAGGGTACGTACGACGTCATCGCCTTCCGGGGAGACGGCAGCCGCGAGGTGTTCTCGACGAACGAGATCGAAACCTGACCGCTCCGGGTGACCAGCCCCCAGTTGCGGTACCACCTACTGTGTTAGTCCGACCGCCTCCTGGACCCTCCAAGCGCCCTTGCACCGCTCCCTCCCCGTATGCGCGAGGTGCGGATCAAGGAAGACAGGGGTGAAAACACAGGTGAAGACACCGGTGGAGGCGAGCGAAACTGGCGGTGGAACTAGCGGAACTAGCGGTCTGGGACGGGTGGGTAGCTCGCCGCGTGGTTCGAGGGAGTCCTCCCCCAGGAGCGCCTTCACGCCCCTGCTTCCCCGTGTGCGAGGCGAAACAGCGGTAATTCCGGGGGCTTGGCTCACGAGGCGTGTCCCGGAGGGGTACGGGAGGCCCCCCCGGGTTCGAGGGAGCCGACGACCGGCAGAGCGACCCCGCAGGCTTCGTTCCCCGTGTGCGAGGCGAAACAGCGGTGATTCCGGGAGCCTAACCTACAAAGGGTGTCCCGGAGGGGTACGGGAGGCCCCCCGTCTCGGAGGGCCGGTGACTCGCTCCTCGCGCATACGGGGAGAACCGGGTGCGAGGGGGCGCGATCAGCTGGCCCACCGGCCGCCATATGCGTGCTCTTGGCCTTGTACCCACCGAGTGTCGCGAAAGCTCGCGGGCGGCAGGAGGAGTCAGGGACGTATCGAGCCTGCCATGGTTGACATACCCGAAAAGTTGGTCGCACGCCCACCCCACACGGGGGGCGGACGAGTACAACGCCACCCGGACGACGTAGTCCACTCCGTCGGTTCCTTGGCAACTAGTGCAAACCAAACCATCCGGGTGTTCGCCTGCTCGCCCGGTTGGGCATGATTGACTAGATCCTCGGGCCAATCGCTGTCGGGATCGAGGGAGGAGCACGAGGTTAGGCTTCCCAAGTCGCCCTTCTGACAGCTCGTTCGACGGCAGCCACTCCGCACGCCAACGGACCGTACGCCTTCTGGGTCTTCTGCTATCACCTCAAGCCAATAATACTGGCCGGTCTGCAGTCCGAGCGAGACGGGCGTGGAGGAGAAGGCACCGTCAACGCTCACGTCGGTCCCGTCGTAGATAGCACGAAGCTTCACGCTGGGCGGCGTGGTGTCAGTTGCCAGCACAGTCACAGCTTCGCCAGGGTCCAAGTCGAGCGCTTCCGCCAGGGCCAGTATGAAGTCCTCAAGGTCTTCGGGAGTGCATGCCCAGGAGCCGCAAGAGAGCATGAGCAGGGCAAGAAGGACACGGAGAAGGTTCATTGCAACTCTCCTGTGGTTTGAACCTCGACGAGGGTGTGCCACGACCGCATGCTTGGACTGACCAGCGAACCGCGGCGTTCGCTACATCGACCTTGAAGTAGATGAGCCGTGAGTCCCAGGCCGGCATAGCTCCGACCACGACCCGGCCAGCCACGACCTTCTGGCGCAGAGCGTCCTGATCCTTTGCCGGCCACTGATCGATCACCTGGACCCCGGCGGCTGCCAGCCAGGCGCGGCAGCGGTCGGTGAGTCCGACGCTCGCCGTGGGCGGCCAGGTCTGAGTCCACGTGTTGGTCGCCCGCACGGCCATGAAGTACCCACCGAAGGAGGCCTCGAAGATGCCCTCCGGCATCGCCTGAAGGGTCTGTGGCCGGACGGCGAAGGGAGGAACCGGCTGTGCGGTCACACCCAGGTTCTGCAGGCGAATCACCAAGTCGTCGAAGTCGCGATCGCTGCGGTCGGTGGTGATGTCCTCCGACGCCACGCCCACCTCGTACCGGGTACCGGCGATGGATGAGGCCGGTTGAAGCCAGCTGGGCTCCCACCCGCTCGATCCGTCGTTGTGCTCAGTTCTCAGCTTCCATTGCGTCTGGCCGCTGCGGTACACGCCCAGCGAGGCCCCTGGAACCCCGCTCAGGGTCAGCGTGCCAGCTTCGGTGTTCGTCACGACGACGCGCTGACTCCAGCCCGCGTTCTTGCTCGTGACAGAGATCCGCCAATCACCGACGAAGGAAGGCTCGGTAACGTCAGCCATAGGGTCCTATCCGAAGCTGCGCTCATCTGGCCGGCCACCGCGTCCCAAGCGAACTCCGTCACCATGACCGGAGGCTGAGTGGCGGCTGAAGGCCATGCCGCATCGCTGTCTACTGCCGACAGCAGTCACCCCGAGCGGTGAGTATTCTGGGGGCAGCCCGAGATAGAATCCGAGGCGTGCCCTACTGTTCACGCAGAAGATCCTCGGCTGGGCCAGGGGGTAGGCTGCCGAGGTGGGGGGGATGGTGAAAAGTGCCTGGTGTGCGAGTCGCTTCGCTGTGGGGAGTTAACCGACGCTGTCTGTGGGGAAGACCCTCAAGACGGGGCTCTAACATCGTCACTGGATCCCGCCGATTGGCTCCCAGAGGAAGGCGGACAAGGCCTCAACGCACGGCCCGGGGTGCGTAGTGCCTGGCCCGAGAATACTTGGTAGCCCTCGACTTGAAGGGCCTCAGATCGTCTTCCCCCCCCGGAGCGGGATGCGATCTTCGGACCATGGGCCTACACGAGGTTGGCCCAGATCCACGCCCTTCTAGGGCAGGCCGACTCAGCGGTAGCCTACCTCGAACAGGGGTTGACGGCGCTCGCGGGGCTGCGCTCGAACAGCCGGACTCCGCACGCGTGTTCTACGAGTATCTCGCGGAGGAGCCGTCGTCTTCGATCTGGTTTGACGCGGGCCACCTCGGCGACGCGTACATCCGGCTTGGCCAGATCTATGGAGACGAGGGCAACCTGGAGAAGGCCGAGGAGTACTACCGCCGGTTCCTTGAGCTGTGGGATCAGGCCAGCCCGTCGGTGCGTGACCGTGTCACGACGGTCGAGGCGGCGCTGGAGCGTCTGAAGTCGGGGCCACCGATCGCGGACTGACGGGGACTCCGGCCCCAACCGCCCCCTAGAGGACCCCGTCGATGTGCGGGTTCGAAGCGCCGCTGCTTGTCCGGGCACGTGAGCCGCTCAGCGTTGCCAACGTCTTGCCAACGCCCGCCGCGAACAGACGCAACCAGACGCAAAACGCCGACTGTGGCAAACCGCCAAGCGGCCTTTCCCCGCAGCCAGATACAACCACACGCAACCAGACGCAGAAAACCTGTTGGAACTTGAAAACCGGCGTCCGAAAGGACACGTGGGTTCGAATCCCACCCCCTCCGCTTCGCCTGATGCGAGGCTCAGCGGGTGCCGGAGTTCTTGCCGGCTGGTCCGCCGTTGCGGCATCTTGTCAGCGTCGGCACGCGGTCGGGCCCCCGCTCCCCCAGCGAGACGACCCACCTACCTGACGTGGCCCGAGGACCTCCTTCGGCGTGCCGCAGCGTGAAGCTGTCGGTTCCTCTCGCCCGAGAGTCTTCGCAATGTGGTGGTTCCTCGACCCCCTGAGGCAGCGCATCCGCGAGACCCACTGCCGGAGCTTCTGGCGGGTGCTGGGCATCGGCGTTCTCGTGAACCTCGGTTGTGCCGACGCTGGTTCGCGCCCGCCGCTCCTCACGGCCGACATGCCACTTCATCTCGAAGAACATCTCGACGCCGCGGTCATCGATGGCTCCGAGCTGCCTGCGGAGGGTCCCGAGTCCCTCGTTTGGCACTTCGACGAGCCTCAGCCCGACTGGAGAGCGTTTTCCGTGGCCGAGTCGCGTAACCCGCCGCTGCTGACCCGCACGGACGATGCGCTACGGGTCTTCGCGACCGACGCAGATCGCGTGGCCGTTGAGGAAGACTGGGTGGGCGCAGGCATCTACACCGATTCCCCGGGCCTGCTGGCTTTGGAACCGACCCGCCTGCTGGTCCGCGCCCGCTCAGAGAGCGCCGGCCGATTGGCGGTGTTCACCGCCGACCTCCAGGGGTCTGGACCGCGCGGTATCTACGGACTGTTTCAGCGCTGGGGCGGGGACAGCCCGATGATCGCGGATGGGTCGGTGCAGAGCTACCTGCTGCCCCTGTGGGGGGGTTGGGGCCCCCCATCGTCAGGGGATGAATGTTGCCGGATCGGTGTCATAGCCGAGACCTACGAGGCAGGCAGTGTGGACATCCTCTCGGTGACCGTCGTCTCGAGAGCGGCGGCCTTCGCGGGTGATCCACTGGGCGTGATGACCGTTGCCGCTGGGAGCGGGGAGCATCGGCGCACGCTGTTCACTCATACGCCCGGCCGGGTCGCCTTCACCGTCCGTGTGCCCCGCGGCGGTCGCCTGGACCTGGGTCTCGGGGTGGCTCAGGACAAGGCACCGGTGGACTTCAGGGTCACGGTCGCCGGCAACGGTCAACAGGAAGAGACGAGCTTGCTCGAGGAGACCCTCGCCGACAGAGCGAATTGGGCTCAACGCTCGGTAGACCTTTCCGCGTTCGAGGGTCAGACGGTGACGCTCGCGCTGCAGGCGGACGCCGAGGCGCCGGGCACTGTGGCGCTCTGGGGTGCACCCACCCTCAGTGGCTCACCTGACGCCGGCCGGCCCAACGTCGTCTTCTACATCATCGACGGAGGTTCGGCGGAGCACATGAGTGTCTACGGATACAACCGCCGCACGACGCCCAACCTCGAGCGACTGGCCGCCGAGGGGGCGGTGTTCGAGAACGCGTACAGCAACTCCACCTGGACGAGGGTTTCCACTCCTTCGTTCATGACCGGGCTGCAACACAGCGTGCTGGGCGGGCCCGACGACACCGAACCGCTGCCGGAGCAGGCCGTGACCATGGCGGAGCACATGCATCGCGGTGGCTACCAAACAGCAGCCCTCACTGCGAATTCGTGGGCGGGCAGGATGAGCGGCCTGGATCGAGGCGTCGATGCCTTATGGGACGAGGCCTGGCCCAACATGAACCATTCCGCTTCATCGACGTCGATGCATCGGAGCTTCTGGGAATGGCGGGAGGCGTACCCTGCCCAACCCTACTGGGTGCATTTTCAGTCAGTAGATGCGCACGCTCCATGGCACCCGGTCGCGCCGTTCACCGGCCTTTTCGGCAGCGTCGACGCGCAACGGCGCATCGCTGACTGGGACTCTCGATTGGAAAAGGTTGGTTGGCCACGTTCGA
This sequence comes from Gemmatimonadota bacterium, assembly GCA_039589315.1. Classification (GTDB taxonomy): domain Bacteria; phylum Gemmatimonadota; class Gemmatimonadetes; order Longimicrobiales; family Gaopeijiaceae; genus JBDHHQ01. The sequence continues at coordinate 4,236 of JBDHHQ010000027.1, read as the reverse complement.
GGTCGGCCCGTTGGAACGTGCCGCTGCCCCGGCTCAGGGAGCTGTTCGAGAGAGCGGGCGTCGATCTCATGGAGTACGTCAGCGCGAGGATGGCCCTGTACGACGAGGGGATGGCGCACAACGATTACCAGATCGGCCGGCTCGTGAACCGGATCAAGGCGGCCGGCGAGTGGGACAACACGATCTTCATCCTCGCCGCCGATCACAGCTATAACAACGCCGGCGTTCACAGCTTCGCCTCAATGGCGGCCCCCTCCACGTCCGAGCAGGCCATCTTCAGCCCGTGGGAATCCCGCATCCCGATGATCGTGGTTTGGCCGGCACGTATCGCTGCCGGACAGAGCTTCACCCAACCGGTATCGATGATCGACATGCTCCCGACAATCGTTGACCTCGCCGGTCTGCCCGAACCCGAGATCACGCAGGGCCAGTCGCTCGCGCCGTTGCTCCTGGGGGAGGAAGGTTGGGAGCCGCGCCCGGTCATCTTCGATGAGTTCTACGGTGACTTCGCTTCAGACACGCTCCGCGGTCGCATCGACGTGGTCGACGGGCGCTGGGGCGCGTCACTCCTGGTCAACCGGGAGGCCTCCCCACCGGAGGAGAACGGCCGAGCCGCTCCATTGCTGCTCTTCGACCTGTGGAACGATCCACAACTCTCTCACAGCCTGCACGAGGAGCGACCTGACCTCGTGGAGCACTACACCGAGTTCCTCGAGACTCAATGGGCGGCGCACAGGGCCCTGGCACAGCGATTCAGCCGCTCTGGAGAGGGGGCGGTGCTGACCCCGGAGCAACTGCGCACGCTGCGGGCGCTGGGCTATATCAACTGAATTGAGAGTTGGCCCTGGCTCTCCCTTGCCCGGGCGGCCGACCGCAGAGCGGCCGGACCCTGAACGCGGAGGCCGCCTGCCATGGAGACGGGTAACATAGGGGCGAGATTCCGACAAGAAACCGCACAAACATTGACGGATCGCACGATCTGCCGTTCTTCAGAATTGCCGTCTACGGCATCTTGCCGAACCCAATCGACAGTACAACCGACAGTACCACCGTGAGGTTACCGCCCGGATGGCAACGGGGGAACAGGACTTGGACCCCGCGCGGGATCACTCCCAGAGGTTTTTGAGGACTATCAACCGTCTTCGGTCTGGTCCTGTTCCTTCCGGTTTTCCTTGTCTGACGTGGATTCTGGCGGTTCGGCGTTCCGGTTCTGTTCGGCCCTTCTCTGCCCGGGTTGACCGCGTTCTGTCAACGAACTGTCAAGTTCTGGGCAGTCCTCCCCCTGATTCCACTCCGGTGGCCAGACGCTCACCCTGGATCGGATCGAAGCGGACCTGAGGGCTGCAGGACTCGACCCCGATAGGGTGCGTGAGGCTCGTAAGGAGCTGGAGCGAGAAGAGGCTGAGCGGGCGTTGGAATGGCTGCGGGATGTCACCGGGCCAGAGGGCGCCGACCTGGAGCCGCCTGGAGGCCACTAGCTCCGCTGGGCACGTAGCTCGTCCCTGCTGAGCCGCATGGCCATCAGGCTGCCGCTGGAGCTACCGCCCGGCAGTGCTGCGGTCGGCCGGACCACATTGGTTGCGGAAGACTCTGGGACCTCAGCATCTTGCTGTCGGCACGCAGACGGACTCCCGCTCCCCCCCAGCGAGACGACCCACCTACCTGACGTGGCCCGAAGATCCTTCGGCGTGCCGTACCGTGAAGCTGTCGGTTCCCAACACCCGAGAGTCTTCGCCATGGCGTCGTTTTTCGATCGCCTGAAGGAGCGGAAGCTGTTCCAGTGGGCTCTGGCCTACGCCGCGGGGGCTTGGGTGTTGTTCGAGGTGAGCGATGCCGTCGGGGGCCGCTGGCAGCTCCCGAACGTCTTCTTCCAAGGCCTCTCCGTGGTCCTGGTCGTCGGCTTCTTCGTCACCCTCGTGCTCGCCTGGTACCACGGCGAGAAAGGTCGGCAGCGCGTCAGCGGGATGGAGCTAGTCCTGGTCGCGGCTCTGCTGACGATTGGGGCGGGAGCCGTGGGACTCCTGCCGGTCACGGATGGGCCTGAGGCTGAGGCGGAGCCTCAGGCCCTCTTGCCCGAACCCACGGACGACCGCCCGTCTCTTGCTGTGCTACCGTTTGCGAGCCTCAGCCAGCTACCGGAGAATGCTGACTTCACCGATGGGGTTTGGGCTCAGGTTCAGAACCAGCTCTCCCGCATTGCCGCCCTGAGGGTGATCTCGCGCACGTCTGCCGCTGGGTACCGAGACACGCCAAAGAACTCGCGGCTCATCGGAGAGGAACTCACCGCCGACTACTTGCTCACAGCTGACGTGCAACGGGCAGGCAACCGGATCCTCATCACGCTTCAGCTCACCGACGTGCTCAGCGATACGCAGGTGTGGGGTGAGGACTTCGAAGAGGAGTACAGCGTCGCGAACCTGTTCGAGATACAGCGGCGCATCGCATTGGGGATCGTGACCGCGCTGAGTGCCGTCCTGACCAGTGAGGAGGAGGCGCGCATCGCGGCTCTGCCCACGGACGACGAGGAGGCATTCGAGTACTACCTCCAAGGCACTGTGCTCATGAGTCAGTGCGAGTTGCGGTTTCCCTGCGCTGAAATCAGCGAGGCGGCCCACCGCTTCCAGAACGCGCTAAGGATCGACCCCAACTTTGCGATGGCTTGGGCCGGCTTGTCGCAGTCGCTGACCATTGCGAACACTGGGGCGGCAGGGCTCCGCTCGGAGGAGGAGATCTCAACAGCGAAGGCGGCCGTAGATCGGGCTCTTGAGCTTGCTCCAGACCTGCCAGAGGCAGCCCTCGCGCTGGGCATCTACTACCGTTTCGGCTTCGGTCAGAACGAATTGGCCGTGGCGCAGTTCAAGCGGACTCTCGAGCGCCATCCGAACGATCCGGCGACTCGATTCTGGCTGGGACTCAGCCAGCGCTCAGGTGGCGAGTGGACTTCGGCAATGAAGAACCTGCGCTGGGTAGCGGATCACGATCCTCGAAGCGTAGAGGCCCAACTCGCCGTCGCTCAGACCTATCTGCTCATGCGCCGGTACGAATTGGCCGAGCGTTTCTTCGACCGCGTCGTGTCTTTGGGAGATGTGAGCGCCGCCACCATCCGCCGGCGGGCACTGATCCCCATTCTCAAAGAGGGTGACGTAGAGGCAGCCCGCGGGGTACTGGCGACCGTCCCTCCGGATATCTACGACGACGCCGTGCTTTGGTGGGATTACTACAACGAGTTGCGGCCATTGGTGTGCGGAGAGTGCCGCGACCTACTGGAACGTCGGCTGCTACAGCTCGAACGCCCCGCGGTGCCGGACTGGCACTACCATCAGAGTCGTGCCCGGTTGAGTGGCCTCCTCGGCGACGCACAGGAGAAACAGATCCAAAGTGACTCCGCGGCGATGATACTGGGGGCTGCCGTCCAGGAAGATCCGGAGAACCCACACCTGCACTGGGACCTATCGGAAGTCTCCGTGCAGATGGGGAGGGAGACCGCGGCGATCGAGGAGGCGATGGAGACGGTCCGGTTGACTCTGAACGATCATACGAATGCGTGGCGGTACGTCCTGAATCTCGCCCTCGTCTACACCATCTTCGACGAACCGGAAGCCGCTATCGACCAACTGGAAAGTGCGCTTGCCGTTCCGAGTGAAATCTCGGTCCCACTCCTCCGCCTCCATCCGAATTGGGACCCCCTCCGCGACTATCCCCGCTTTCAGGCGCTGCTCGAGAAGTACGGAAGCGAGCCCTGACCGATGTCTCTCCCTATCCGCCTGAACCAGCGCAAGCTCGTCCAATGGGCGCTGGCCTACTTGGCAGGGGCGTGGGTGGTGCTCCAGGTGACGAGTCTGGTGCTCTGAGGCGTGCGGCTGGGTGGTCATCGTTCGATCCAGACGACGGAGACCGCGTATGGCCACTTCCACGAGGACGTAGCCGCTGCCCTCGCCCGTGGGCGCATCTACAAGGAGGGCGGGCTCAGGGTGGCAGGATAGGCCCTGCCGTGGCCCCTGCAGAAGGCTAGGCGCTCCTGACCAGTCGGTCCCGTCCCGCTGCTTCTCGAAGCGATGAGCCTTGATCGCTTGCTCCGTTCACACCTACGGTGTTCACGTCGCTGCGCGGTCAGCTCCTAGTTCGCGCAGCATCTATAAGGGGAAGCAAGTCAAGAGGGCGAAGCCCTCCCTTACCCGTCCGCGGTAGCGGGCGGGTGGCTCGGTTGGTTGGGCTGAAGCTCAAGGCCTGCGTCAT
>JBDHHQ010000026.1:0-57093 GCA_039589315.1 Gemmatimonadota bacterium | reverse complement strand
GGAATGCTCTGCGACACCAGGCAGGCCGCTCGGCTCAAACCCGCGTAGCTGTCTCGAGCTTTGCTCGATCCAGGCGGGTTCGCCTCCCGCCGCCTGTCGAGCCAGCAGATCCTGGCAGCACGAAGCCCCTGCGACCGGCCTGGTCACAGGGGCCCTTAGTGGAGGCGGCGGGAGTCGAACCCGCGTCCGCGAGTGGATCCGGCAAAGTCTCTACGTGCGTAGTACGCTGTGGATTTCGCTCTGGACCGGCCAGCGAACAACCGAGCTCCGGAGCTAGCCGCCGTCTGAGTCTCGCGCCCCGACGCGGCAGCATCACCGGGGCACCAGCCTGATTGTCGACGTCTCAGAGCCCGCTTCAGGCGAGCATGGCTAAGAGACGGGCGCGCAGTTTATTACGCAGCCAGGGCCAGTTCAGAGTTGGCAATTGTGATGTTTCCGGCAGGTTTAACGAGGTCACCGGAACCTCGGCACGCAACCTCACGTTCACCAAACACGTCGAAGCCGTGTCGCCCCCTTGTATTCGGCTAAGGTGGTACGCTGTACTACCCCGTCGCGAAGGCGTTGGGTTCCTCCTCGGGGCCCTGCCTTCAGTTTCGGTCGACTGCCTCGCGCGTTCAAGGCCGACGCCGCCGGTGCACGGGCTATGCGGCGTCGGCTGGGGACGCGCTCAGGTCGCTCAGGTAGGCGAGCAGCAGCTCCTCCGCCTGTTGCAGACGCGTCACCTGAAACAGCTCCTGCCGAAGCTGCTTGCCGTTCGGAACGCCCTTGGTATACCAGCCCAGGTGCTTCCGGAACTCGATCATCGCCTTGTCGTTCTCGGGCTCGAAGGCGATTGCGTTGCGGGCGTGCTCCAGGCAGATCTCGAAGCGCGTGCTAACATCCGGGTCGGGTGGGATCGGCGCGCCATCCAGCGCGGCCCGGGCCTGCCGGAAGATCCAGGGCCCGCCGTGGGAGCCACGCGCGATCATGACGGCGGCGCAGCCGGTCTCGGCGACCATGCGGCACGCGTCTTCACCGGTGCGGACATCGCCGTTGCCGATGACGGGCACATCCAGCGCACCCACCAGGGCCGCGATCTCGTCCCAGCGAGCCGAGCCCGTATACATGTCGCTGCGCGTCCGGGGATGCAGCGTCACGACGCGGGCGCCGGCTTCCTGGCAGCGGAGGCCGATGCCAACCGGATCACGGCTGGACTCGTCGAACCCGCTCCGGATCTTGACGGTGGTGGGGACCCTTACCGCCTCTGCGACGGCGCGGATGATCCGCTGAACCAGGTCCAGGTCCCGGAGGCATCCGGAGCCGCCGAACCGCTTCACGATCTTCTTCACCGGACAGCCGAAGTTGATGTCGATCAGATCGGGGTGATAGACCTCCTCGACGAGGGACGCGGCGTCCGCCATCATTGCGGGATCGGAGCCGAAGATCTGCACACCGATGGGGCGCTCTTCCTCGTCGAACCGAAGGTAGGACTTCACGCGCTCGGTCGCCTTGATGATGCCGTCGGCGCTGACGAACTCGGTCATGACGACGTCTGCGCCGAAACGACGACAAAGCCGCCGGAACGGCGATTCGCTCACCCCCGCCTGAGGCGCCAGGTAGAGGGGGATCGACTCCCCCTTCAGCGCGGTCATGAAGTCTTCGGTCATGCCGAAACCTACCGAAGCCCTTTCCTTTGACAAGACATTTCGCCACGGTATCTTACGGTCCGTACCCACAGACCTTGAAGCCGAAGGGTATCCCCCGGAGGTGCCGAATATGAAGCTTCGTGAGCTCTTCACGGCCAACGTCGTGAGCCTCGATCTCGAGTCAGAGACGAAAGACGGTCTTCTCAAGGAGCTGATCAGCCTGCTCCAACTCGACGAAAAGTCGGAGGCCATCCTCTTCAAGACCCTCAAGCGCAGAGAGAACCTCGGCTCGACGGGGATCGGCAAAGGAATCGCGATCCCCCATTGCCGGTCTCTCGTCGTAAACAGGCTTCGCCTCGCGTACGGAAGGAAGCCCGCCGGCGTCGACTTCAAGGCCATCGACGGTCAGCCGGTCTACAACTTCTTTCTGATCGTCGCGCCACCCCTCGAGGTCTCGAATCAGTACCTGCCGGTCCTCGGTAAGATCGCGCAATTCGCCAAGGACCCGGTCGTGCCGGAACGCCTGCAAGAGATCGAGTCGGCTGATGCCTTCTTGGCGCTCCTGGAGGAAAAGGCCCCCTAGCGGCGACCAGGTCATGCATCCTCAGCTCATGCTCCTGCTGGAGCTACAGGACCTTCGCGCGCAACACCGGGAGCTCGAGGAGGGCGCCGGCCTCGACATCGAGGCCGGGACCTTCAACATCGATGTGGAGCGAGCCGCTGCCCAGCTCCAGGAGAAGATCGCCGAGCTCGAAGAGGGGCTCTCCCCTCCGATGCGGAGCCGCTACGAGCGGGTGATGCAGTCGCTCGGCCGCGTGGTCGTCCCCGTGATCAACGGAGTCTGCTACGGCTGCTTCGTGTCGATCGCCACGGCCCGGGCTGGCGAGCAGGACCCCAACCAGGCGCTGACCAGCTGCGAGCACTGCGGGCGGTTCATCTACATCCTCCCGTAGGCGTAGACGCAGATGAAGGAGGGACGCCCCGGTCGAGGCGCCCCTCCTCTGCTTTTCGACTCCTCCGGCCTCCGCCGCAGAACGTACCAGCCTACTTGGTCACGAACATCTTCATGACCTGACTGCGACCGTTCACCGTGAGCTGCACAAAGTAGACGCCTGACGCGACCTGATTACCGAACTCGTCGCGGCCGTCCCAGTACGCCTCGTACCGACCCGGGATGTCGTACTCCAACTGGACCAGCGGCACGCCCTCGCCCCGCGGATGGCCAAGGGCCGTGGGGGCCGCGACGAGCTGCCGCAGTACGTTGAAGATCCGAACCGATACGACCACCGGTTGCCCGTTCTCGAATAGATCTTCGTTCAGGACAAACGGGATCTTGGTCTCAGGGTTGAACGGATTCGGATAGTTCTGACCTAGCTGAAACCCGTTCTCCTGCTGCCCAGCCGGCCTCTGTGTCCCCGTCTCCTGTCCGGAAGCTGAGGTAGCGAGGCCGAAAATGGAGAGGAGGACGAAGAAGAGGCTTGCGCGCCTCATCTGACCCTCCGCACAGAATGCTGTGCCGTAGCTGAAAGACGTATAGCCCTCCAAAGGTTATCTTGGAACCACTAACTTACCCGATACCATCAGAATACGGCGGTGGCGACGCCTGCGTCAAGCATCCTCGCGACACCTGTTTCCTGCCGCTCCCACTTTCTTGGACCCGGGCCGCGTGGGAAAGGTTGTCCGGAGGCCCGAACCTCGATCAAACCGAGGCGCGGACCGACCGCCTGTCTCCGTCGCGGACGGTGACCCCTGCCCCGTCAAGATAGCTCAAAAGGGGCATCAGGTGTTTTCGAGTCAGTGGCACGACCTCACGGAAGTCACTGGGCGAAAGACCACTCCGGCCCCCGAAATGCCGCATGACCTCCGTAACCATGTCGTCGACCGCTGCTCGCCAGACGTAAAGGCCCTGATCCAGCGCCTGAAGTTCTCCTGCGATGACCAACAGCTCCAGCAGGGCCTCGAAGTCGCTACGGCTCCGGAGGTCGTCCGGAAGCTCACGCAGTGTCGGCGGAGCCAACCCCGCGGCCCGGTACACACCGGCCAACCGGTCTCGCGCCACCTGCGCCTCTTGGGTGAGCCGGATCGCGAAGTCCGGGAGCGCGGCCACTCCGCCGCGGACCGCCAGACGGTTCGCGTCCTGCAGGCGACGGATCACGGCGTCCGCCAGGCCCTCCGACGCGCCGGTCGGGAGCCTCTGGCGGAGGATCTCCAGGGGGATCCCACGCTGTAACGGCTGTCGACGATGCCACTCACCCACCGCACCCTCCAGAACGGCCTCCGCCTTCGTCGCGAAGCTGGCCGCGTGGACGGCTCCGGCTGCCGCGAGGGCTCCCTGAGCGATGAGGTCGGCGGAAGCCCGCTGCGCCTCCGATTGCGCAACGCCCGTGGCCAGGTGGATGCGGTCCGCCTCGATCCCGGCCCACCCAGCCTGCTCCAGCGCGGCCTCCACCGCGATGGCCGAAGCGCCGTTCAGGATCTTCTCCAGGCGTTTCACCTCGGCGCTCGAAAAGCGGGCTCTCTTGAGGGGATGGGGCTCCGCCACGGCCGCACCGGCGATGGTCGTGACCGGCGAGTAGGACCTGACGATCAAGCGGTCCCGCGCCCTGGCGACGACGGGTTCCTCGAGACGGAGCTGTAACCAGTCCGTGTCGCCGGGGGCGATCACTCCTGAGGGAACGACGCACCGAGCCATCACCTCGGCGGTGCCGGCATGCACCCGGACCCTCTGTCCGTGCTCGACCTGCCACCCCGTATTCGGCAGCACGCTCAGTCGCGCCGTGAGCATGTTGGACGGGGGCCAGTCGGTGACCACGCACTGACCCCGGGTCACGCCGCCGCGCCCCACATCGGGACCCACCAGAGCTACGGCCGTGCGGGCACCCGCTGCGACCGAGCCGACCTCGCGGCCGTGCACCTGCAGCCCTCGGATCCGCGCTTCCGGCCCGTGGGGCTCGACCCGGATCCGCTGCCCTTTCTTCAGCGTGCCGGTCCAAAGGGTCCCGGTGACCACGGTACCAGTCCCCCGCACCGTGAAGACCCGGTCTATGGGCAGCCGAAGCACGTCGGTGCTGTCCCGCCCCTGTGTCTCCGCCGCCAGGGAGCGGAGGACCTCGGTCAGAGCCTCCAGCCCGTGCCCGGTCTCGGCCGACGTGGCCACGACGGCAGCGCCGCCGTATGGCGTGTCAGCGAGCAGGTCTCTCACGTCGTCGGTCACGAGCTCCAGCCACGCGTCCTCGACCAGGTCTGCCTTGGTCAGCGCCACGGCGAGGCGATCGACGCCCAGGAGCCGAACGATGGCCACGTGCTCCCGGGTCTGCGGCATCACGCCTTCGTCGGCAGCGACGACCAACAGCACGACGTCCATGCCGGTAGCCCCCGCGACCATCGTGCGGACGAAGCTCTCGTGCCCGGGCACGTCGACGACGCCGAACGAGTGACCGTCACCGACTTCGAACTCCGCGAACCCGAGCTCGATGGTGATGCCCCGGGCCTTCTCCTCCTTCAGCCGGTCCGTATCGACACCGGTGAGCGCCCGTACCAGAGCGGTCTTGCCGTGGTCGATGTGCCCGGCAGTGCCCAGGATCAACCTACGCATCGGTCCTCGGTACCAGGTCGAAGAGGAAGGCCATCGACTGGAGCGGCCGGCCCTCGGACACGTGATAGGTCACGAAGTCGTTCAGGAGCTTGACGTGGGCCCGAGCCCGCCGGAAGTCGGCCGGACGCTCACCCTCGACGAGGGCGGACAGCTGCGCCCGAGCGCCGCCGCCGATCCGAGGTCCGGCCCCTTCCCCACCGCAATCACCGCAACGAATCCCCCCAGCGGAGAAGTCGAAGCGCCCCATCTCGTCCACCGCCAGCAGTCGGCCGCATGCGACGCATTGAGCCAGCTCGGGCCGGTAGCCGAGTCCGTCCACGATGCCCCACGCCTCGGCCAGAAAGTCCACCACTGCGTGCTCCGTCTCCGTCTCGCCCAGTCGGTCGAGCGCCGTGGCCAGGCGGTGGTACAGCGGAGGATTGCCCTCCTCCCCCGCATGACGAAGCACGACTTCGGCGAGCACGGAGGCGGCGGCAAAACGGGTCACGTCGGCAGCTAGCTGACGGCGACCGGCCGTCGGCGCGAACTCCTTGAGCGTCTGGAGCTCCCGGTTGGCCTTCACGTAGAGGCTGAGCACCCCCTCGGCGAAGGTGCTGATGCCCCCCTGGCCCCGGGATTGCCTGCTCCGGGCACCCCGGGCCATGACACCGGTCACGCCCAGGTCCCGCGCGTAGAACTTGAGGATCGTGCTCGTCTCGCCGTAGGCGAAGGAGCGAAGCAGGATGGCCGGCGTCGAGACCAGGCTCATCGGGAAGAGTCCACGTCCAGCTTGCGGATCAGCTCCGCCCGGTGGGCCCGGTAGCGGGCCTCGGACTCGGAGTCCCCGGCGTCGGACGAGCCGTGGGTTTCGTCCAGCCTCGCGATCTCGAGTAGCAGACGCTGCCGACGCCCCTCGGCTCCGGAACCAGGGTCCCCCGCCGTTCCCGGACGGCCGAACGGCCAGCGGAACGCCAGCACGCCAGCGCCCGCCAGCACCAGAGCCAACAGGACCGCGAGCCACCGGGTGGGCAAGCCCCGGGGAGGCTCGGTCCTGATCACGTGGATCGTCGCGTTCATCAGATCCGTGCCCTGGTACCGGCGGTAGCTCGTGCCGGGCTCCAGCTCGACGGTATCCAGGGCCTCCAGCCCGGTCACCTCCAGCAGCGGAGCGGGCTCCGCGATCAGGACCTCGGCCCGTTCCGTCGACCCGACGATCGGCATGACCGTTTCCACGTCTTCGAGGCGGTACCGCACCACCACCAACCGATCGCCGGGTGGCAGGGGCGCCGTGACCGACACGCCTCCCTCTGCGAACCGGATCTGCTCCGGGGCCAGGTCACCCTGACCCAACTCGAAGTCCCTGGCCCCCATCAGGAGGGGGTGGGTCCAGGTGACATCGTCGGGTTGTGCGATCAGGGTACGGTCGCCTGGATTGTGCAGCTGGAGCAGGTCGGTCACCTGCCAGCCGTTTCCGTCAGACTCGAGGAACACGTTGCGGACCCGAACGGGTAGCCGGGCTCCGCCTGGTGGAGCGGCGGCGGTATCGTAGGCCTGGATGACGTAGGCGCTGTCGAGCTCGATCGCGTGGCTGATGGGCGGGCCGAAGTAGAGCACGTCTCGATATCGAACCGAGGCGAAGAAGATCTCTCCGCGAAGCTCGTGGTCCGGCACGTGAGGAAGCCGAAAGGCGAAGCTGCCGTCGGGAGCGGTGGGGAGGCTGTCCACCTCGCCGGCATCGTCCGGAGCGACCTTGTGAAGGACCACCATGACAGACGGTAGCGGCTCCGACGCCAGGAAAACCTGGCCCGCGAGGACCGGATCGACCGGCTCCTGGCCACCCAGGGGGAGGCTGGTCGCCAGGCTCAGTCCGGCGACGCGGGCCACCATCGGTACGAGCCTCCCTCGTGGCCGCTCGCGGCGGCCGGTCACGGCGTGAAGCGCCCGAAATCCTCGGGATTGAGCCGTCGCAGGTATTCTTTGAGCTCTTCGGGAGGCATACCGGCCGAGGGGTCAGCGGACCCTTCGGTCCCTTCCACGTCGGCGGCAGCCTCGTCCTCGGCAATCTCCAACGCCGCCTCGTTCAAGAGGTCGTCGTCAGCGAAGATCCGCGCCTCCATGCGTAGCGCCACGGCGATGGAGTCACTCGGACGGGCGTCGACTGAGATGATCTCCCCGTTCCGCCGTACGATCATCTCCGCGTAGTAGGTGTTCTTCTCGACCCGCGTGATGATCACCTTCTGCAGCGCGCCGCCGAGGCCTCCCATGACCGACACCAGCAGATCGTGGGTCAGCGGCCGCGAGAACCTCATGTCGGCCAGCTGCATGGCAATGGCGCTCGCCTCACCCGGACCGATCCAGATCGGCAGCACGCGCTCTCCCGAGAGCTCCTGCAGAATGACGACCGGGGTATTGGACATCTTGTCCAGCCCCAGACTCTGGACTCTTACCTCGACTAGCACGTTGCGTGGCCCTCCGCGTTGAACCCGAGCACCCGTGAGTGCTCGGCCGCCCTGCTTCAGGCGGTCGGCCTGTCCCTCAGGTACTCCTCAGCGGGCTCCGGGTTCGCTCCAGCGCTCAAAGCCCCAACTCGTGCCGCAGCGCGTCCACCTGGTCAGTACGCTCCCACGTGAACAGCTCGACCTGACGTTGACACCCACCCTCTCCTACGGTGAAGGCTTCCGGCGCGCGGCCGAAGTGACCGTACGCGGCGGTTGGGCGAAAGATCGGATTACGGAGGCCCAGCGCATCGATGATGGCCCCGGGCCTGAAGTCGAACACCTTCTCCACGGCCGCCGAAATCTCGGTGTCCGGCATGCGGCCCGTACCGAAGGTCTCGACATAGACCGAAACCGGCTCCACGACGCCGATGGCGTAGGCCAGCTGGATCTCGCACCTGGCAGCCGCACCAGACGCCACGACGTTCTTGGCGGCCCAGCGGGCGGCGTACGTCGCCGAGCGGTCCACTTTCGTGGGGTCCTTGCCGCTGAACGCGCCACCGCCGTGCCGGCCCATTCCCCCATAGGTGTCCACGATGATCTTCCGGCCGGTGAGGCCCGCGTCCCCCTGGGGGCCCCCCACCACGAACTTGCCCGTGGGGTTGATGTGGTAGGTGCAGTCCCCCGCCTCCAGGTACTCGGCCGGGATCACGGGCGCGATGACGTGCGCCTTGATCTGGGCCGTCAGCTCCGCGTGGGAGATGTCGGGGTCGTGCTGGGCGCTGACCACCACCGTCTCGACGCTCACGGGTCGGTTGCCGTCATACGCCATCGTCACCTGGGCCTTGCCGTCCGGACGCAGCCACGGCAGCTCGCCGCTGTGCCGGACCTCGGCGAGGCGCCTCACGACCTTGTGGGCGAAAGAGATGGGCGCCGGCATCAGCTCATCCGTGTCGTCGCAGGCGTAGCCGAACATCATCCCCTGGTCCCCGGCGCCACCGGTGTCGACGCCCTGGGCGATGTCGGGCGACTGGCGTCCAATGCTGGTGAGGACACCACACGTCGTTGCGTTGATGCCGAACGCTGACGAGGTGTAGCCAATGTCGTGCAAAACGTCCCTCACCAGGGTCGGCACGTCGACATAGGCCTTCGTCGTGATCTCGCCCGAAACCAGTGCCAGACCGGTGGTCACGAAGGTTTCGCACGCCACCCTGGCGGTGGCGTCCTCGAGCAGGATCGCGTCGAGGACGGAGTCGGAGATCTGATCGGCGAGCTTGTCGGGATGACCCTCGGTAACCGACTCCGAGGTGAACAGTCTGAGGCTCAACGCATATCCTCTCGAAAGAACACGTTCGTCAGGTTCGGCCGTTGGGAACCGACAGGCTCCACCGGCCGGAGAACACGGCAAGGTCCACCGAGTTCCCGATGCTGTCCGCCAGTACCTTCGTCACGTCCTCGCTCGTCGCTGCGGCCAGGGCCTTGGCGGCGGCCTGCCGGGCATCTTCGATCCGGAACTCGCGGATGAACTTCTTGAGCTCGGGCAGCGCCGGCCAGGACACCGAGAATGCCGTGATGTCCAGGCCCAACAACAGGTACGCACCCAGCGGGTGGGCGGCGAGCTCCCCACAGACGCTGACCTCGATGCCGGCCGCCCGACCCACCCGGGCAACCTGATGCAACTGCCGTACCACGGAAGGATGGAAGGGATTGAAGAGGTGAGCCAGCCGGGCAGAGGTCCGGTCCACGGCCAGCGTGTACTGCACGAGATCGTTGGTGCCGATGGAGAAGAAGTCCGCGTGGCGAGCAAGCTCTGCCGCGTCCAGCGCCGCGGCGGGCGTCTCCACGAGGATCCCCAGCTTGTAGCCCGAGTTGAACTCGATGCCTTCGTTTCGGAGCTTGGCCCCCTCTTCCTGCAAGAGTGACCGGACGCGCTTGATCTCGTCCACGTCGTTTATGAGGGGAAGCATGATCCGCACGTCGCCGTGGGCCGTTGCGCGGAGGATGGCGCGGAGCTGCGTCCGGAATAGCTCCGGCTCGTCCAGGCACACCCGGATCGCGCGCCACCCAAGGAACGGATTCTCCTCCGCTGGCATGTGGAGGAACATGGGAAACTTGTCTCCTCCGAGGTCGAACGTGCGGATGAAGACAGCGTCACTGGGGAAGGCTTCGGCCACTTGGCGGTAGGCTTCGTACTGCTCCTCCTCGCCCGGCATGTAGGCCCGCCCCACCACCAGGAACTCGGTGCGGAAGAGCCCCACTCCCCCAGCGCCGTGGGCGCGGGCGGCGTCGGCTTCAGCCGGTAGATCGAGATTTGCCCGCAGCGCTACCGGCTGCCCGTCCAGCGTGATCGCGTCAAGCCGGGAGATCTCCCCCAGCTCGGCTTCCCAGAGCTCGAATCTGGACTGACGCTCGCGGAACTTGGCTCGGTCTCGATCGTCCGGATCCAGGACCACCCGGCCAATCCGGCCATCGATGATCGCCTCCTGCCCGTTCTTGGCCACCTTCGTGACATCGCCAAGGCCGACGACGGTGGGAATGTTCAGGGAGCGGGCGAGAATGACCCAATGGGACGTTCGCGTGCCTTCGTCGGCGGCGATGCCCAGGACGTGCTGTGGGTCCATCTGGACCGTGAGGCTCGGCGTGAGGTTCTTCACCACCACGATGACGGGGTCGCCGATCCGGGCGACGTCGGCCGGATCCGGGAGGTCCAACAGATGGTGGAGGAGGCGGACCTGCAGGTCCTGCACGTCGTTGAGCTTGTCCAGCACCATGGGGTGGGCCGTCCGGGTCCACTTGGCCTGGAGCTCGAGCATGCGCCACTCGAGGGCTCGCTCCGCGGTGAGGCGATTCTCGCGGATGTAGCGAACCGTTCCCTCCACCACCTCCACGTCCTCGAGCATGAGCAGCTGTGGCTCGAAGATCCGTGCCTCGACCCGGCCCAGGCGGCCCTCGGTGACGGACATGAGATCCAGGAGCTTCTCCCGGGCCCAATTCAAGGCCTCGTGAAACCGCTGGATCTCCGTCTCTACCTCGCCCTCTTCGAGTGTCCGGTGCGGTACGTCGGGTACGCCCCAGTGGATGACGTGCACGGGCCCCAGCACGATGCCTTCGGCCGCCGGACTGCCGTCCTTGACGATGGACATCAGGCGTGATCCCAGGGGAGCGCGGACGCCCCGGGGATGTGCCCCGCGGGGCTTCGTCGCGGCTTCACAAGCCCTCCTCGAATCCCCGGTTCACCAGCGAGGCCAGCGCGTCAACGGCCGCTTCGGCGTCCTGGCCCTCTGCTCGGATGCGGAGCTCCGATCCGTGCTCCGCCGCCAACATCAAGACTCCCATGATGCTCTTGCCGTTCACCGCCATCCCGTCTTTCTCCACGCTGATCTCCGCCGCGAACCGACCTGCCAGCTTCACGAACTCGGCCGCGGGCCGCGCATGCAACCCGAGGCGATTCACGATCTGGGCAGTTCGCTCCTCGACGACAGGGTGGGTCATGTCAGCGTCCCCCAAACAGTGAGCATCACTATGAGCACCATCAGCACCGCGGACATGGGCCGCCAGATCCGTAGTCCGACCTTTCCGCCTACGGCCAACATAGCGGCCCCTGCCGCGGCTGCGGCCCATCCAGGCCCTCCCGCAGACACCGCCCGAGCGGTCAGGAGGCCGGTGAGCACGCCCAGCAGCACCACACCTACGCCCTGGACGCGTTCGGCCTTGCCGCCCAGATCCACGGCCGCCAGGCGACTCCCGACGCCTGGGCCCGCGTCGACACCAGTGCGGAACGCCCACCCCCGCACGGTGAGGTGGCCCAAGTTGTACAGCACCAGGAACGTCACCACCACGACGCCCGCATCCGCCCCGACGACCGCGAGCACCAGCGCGACCAGTACCGTGCACGGAAGCAATCCGGCCCAAACCAGCCGGTCTCCGAGCCCACCCAGGGGTCCACGAACGGCGCTCTTGAAGCGCCGCACGGCTTCGGGCGCCGCCCCGTCCGCCTCCATTCTCGCCGTCGCCCCGATAGCGAGACCCGCCATGTAGGGATGAGCGTTGAAGTGCTCCGTGTGCCGGGCAGTGGCCCGTGCCAGACCATCCGGATCGTCGCGATAGAGCCACCGGAGGACTGGCATCAGGGCGAACCCGAAGCCGTTACCGATCATGGTCCGGTAGTTCCACGACCCCTGGATCAGAAAGGAGCGAAGAAACGCTCGCAACAGGACGCCGCTCCGGATCTCTCTCACAGGAGCAGGCTCCCCACCAATCCAGCCAGGACACCCAGCGCGAAGAGGACGCCCCTACGGCGCACGCCTCCGAACGTCCTCAGGAGCGCACCCGCCGGCATGGCCGCTGCCACCAGCACGAGCCCGATGGTCGCTCCCCGACCGAGAGGCCAGTATGCGCTCACAGGCGCCACCACTCGGACGCCCACCAGTATCCCCGCTACCGTAAGAACGGTTCCACGCGCCAGGTCCAGAGCGGTGGCCGCCAGGTGTCGCCACTCGGTTCCGCTCGGCGAGGCCGGGTTCGTCAGCGGGTCGGGCGCGATCCAGCCGTTCACGCGTCGAAGCAGCACGATGCTGGCTCCTCCGAGCTGGCCCCAGGCCAGCGCCATGAGGCAGCCCAGCGCGATGCCCCCCCCGCCGCCCGCGGCCACCGCGGTGGCCACCGCGACCACGGCGGCCGGGCCCAGTTCGGGAAAGCGCGCACCACCCACCGGCATCACGCTCAGGTGGAGGAGCTCGAGCATTCCACCCAGGAGCAGCCCCGACCCGGGATCCCCCAGCACCCACCCCGCGGCAGTCGCCGCGACGATGGGGCGAGACGCCATGAACTGGCCGAATGACGTGCCTTCCAGGGCGAGCAGGCCGCCCAGCAGAGAGAGCGAGAGGAGCTCCAACGGGGCGACCTCAGCTCAGGAGGCTCTCGGCGCCGACCTTCTTGGAGCCGGGAAGGTCTCGGGCCGTGACCGCTACGCCCATGTCGGCTAGCTCACGGATCAGGCGCCGGTCCTCGTCGTTGAGGTAGATATACGAGAGCACCTGGGTGCGCCCCGCGCCGTGGTGGATGCCTCCCAGGTTTACCGCGATGTCTTCCAGGTATCCGCCCTCGGCCAAGCGGTGGACAGTCCGGAGGTTCCTCGCGAGGACCAAGGTCTTGAGCGGAGAGGCCTGCCACTCGGAAATCCGCTGACCCGCCTGCTCCACTGTCACGAACTCTACGTCGGTGCCGTCGGGCAAGCCGAGGACGTACAGCTCCTGCTCCCACTCGCTCTCGGCGACGTCGTCATCGACGATGGCGTACCGCTGTGGCGCCAGCTGGCTCCCCCAGCCGATCACCACTTGACCGTGGATGAGGCGTTCGTCAACCCGAAAGAGCTGGATCGGCATGAGCGGTCGGTTTCGGGATGCTCTGGATTCCTGTCTTCCCACGGTCCAGCACGCGCGGGATCAACTCGTCGAGCGGCAAGTGTCTGTGAAAGACGAAGTCCAGGAGCATGGGCAGGTTGACCCCGCACACGATCACCCGCTCTTGCGCGTCGCGGCATGTGAGGCGTGCAGCCATCGCGCAGCTGCCCGACTGCATGTCCGTGAAGACCACTCCAGGCGCGTCGCCCAGAAGCGCCTCTATCTCGCGGCCCAGGGCGTCGGGGGCGAGCCCTTCGTTCGACAAGGCGACAAGCGCTTCGGGATCGGTCCCGGCGATTTTTCGAACAGCGTCCACGAGCCCTTCCGCCATGGCCCCATGGGCCACGAGGATGCCCCGGGCCGGCGCGTTCTCACTCATAGTCCTGCCGGAGGTATTCAGAGAGCGACGTCTGGAGGTGACGGTTGAACTCGGCCGCGGAGTCGACGCCGGAGAAGAGTAGCAGATGGTTCATGGCCACGACCTCGGCCACCACAGTGATGTTCTTCCCCGGAACCAGGGGGACGGTGACGCGAGGAATCGGGACGCCGAGGATGTCCTGGTGCTCCGTCTCCAGCCCCGTGCGGTCGTACTCCCGCCCCTCCTGCCAATGTTCCAGGTGGACCACGACCTCGATCCGCTTCTGTTGTCGGATCGCTCGGATTCCGAACAGCGCGCGAACGTCGATGATGCCGATGCCGCGGATCTCCATGTGGTGCCGCTGAAGCTCGTGCCCCCGACCGATGAGGACGTCGTGCCCACGGCGCGAGACGAACACCAGGTCGTCCGCCACCACGCGGTGGCCCCGTTCCACGAGGTCCAGGACGCACTCGCTCTTGCCAATGCCGCTCTCACCGACGAAGAGAAGCCCCACGCCATACACGTCGGCCAACGAGCCGTGGAGGTTGGTCTGCGGCGCGAGCTCCTCTTCCATGACCGGCTTGATGCGCTGGAAGAAGTCCCGCGTCGAGAGGTTGGAGCGCATGACGGGAGTGTCGTTCCGCACGGCGATCTCCAGGAACTCGGCAGGCACGTCCTGGCCCTTGGTGACGAAGACCGCCGGGATCTCGTGCGCGAACAGCTTTTCGAGGTGGTCCCAGGCCTGCTCGGACGGCAGAGAACGGAGATAGGTCATCTCCGTTTCGCCGAAGACCTGCATCCGGCCGCCGGGGAATCGCTCGGTGAATCCGGCCAGCGCGAGGCCAGGGCTGGAGATATCGGGATCGAGGACGGGGCTGTCGAGCGGCGGACCTTCCGTCAGCAGCTCGAGCTGGAGGATGTCGCCCCGGTCCCGGTAGATCTCCTCGACGGTGAGGGGCCGGCCCACGGTAGCTCCGGTCGCGTCAGGTGGGCGATCAGCTCTCGGGAGACGCCGCTTCCGAGAGCTTCGGACCCTGGTGGTCCCTGGCCTGATCCCGCCGCCGCCGCAGCATTCGGCCCGCACGATCCAACATCTGGTCGAGAGCCCCGCGGAATTCGGGCCCGTCGCCAGTGGCCACGGCGGGAGCCTGGCCGTCGATGGTCAGACGGCCCTCGACCCGTTTCACGTGCTTCTCTATCTCGAAGACGACCTCCACGCCTGAAAGGCGGGGCTCGTATCGGGTCAATCTCTGGGCTTGCTCTTCCGCCCGCTGCCGAATCGAGTCCGGGACTTCACAGTGACGGGCGGCTATCTGGACTCTCATTCAACCTCCGCTTTCGGGTTCTCGGTTCACAGCCAAAAAGTAACCACTCTCCCGACGCCACGCAGCGGGTCGCCGGTGCGCTCGCTGACCGCGGGGCTAGACGTTGACGGCATGGTCCGCCATTCGCCGCTCGAGGACTGCTCGGAATCGGTGTGCGGAGGCGTCCCACGAGAGGTTCTCCGCGAATCTGCGGGCCGAGCGTCCCATCGTCGCCCGCAGCCCGTCGTCCCGCAGGAGGCGGCCCAACGCTCGAGCCAGAGCGTTCACGTCGCCATGGGGTACCAGGACGCCGGTCTCACCGTCCCGCACCGAGTCCCGTAGCCCCGGCGAGTCGCTGGCCACCGTCGGAGTGCCGCACGCCGCGGCTTCCACGTTCGTGATCCCCCAGCCTTCCTTGGGGGACGTGAGCACGTGGATCCAGCTTCGCTGCAGGAGCTCCAGCTTCTCCTCCTCGGACACGAAGCCGAGGAACTCCACGGCGTCCTCCAGTCCCAGGCGATCCCGCAGCGAAACCAGGCGGGCCTGGTCGTCGCCCCGCCCCGCCACCAGGAGGCGCACGTTGAGTCCCTCCTGCGCTAGTTGGCCGCAGGCCTTGAGGATGAGGTCGATCCCCTTGTACCGCTTGAGCCTGCCAAGGAACAGGAGCGTGGGCTCGTCGAAGGCGCCGGCGGGGCTCGCGACGGGGTAGCGATCGATGTGGATACCGTTGGGAATGACGGTGATGCAGTCCCTCTCCATGCCGCGCGTCACGAGGTCGTCTGCGGTGCTGTCGGAGACGGCGACCGTGGGGATCTTCCGGAAGACCCTGGGCACCGGACGCTCGAGCAGCCACGTGGCCGTGGCCACCGGCAACGACGCCTCCCGGAACGCGGTCGTGCCGAACAGGTGGTGCACGAGCAGCACCTGGGGCGCCTCTGTCCAGAACGGGGTGAACACGGGCACCTTGTTCAGGTCTTCGACCACGACGTCGAAGCCCAGGCCCCGCAGGTGCCGGCGGTAGTACCAGGGGGCGGCGGCCGAGAAGGTGTATCGCCCACCCGTACGATGCACCTCCATGCCGTCGAGCCGAGCTCGGGCTGGGGCGCCTCGCCAGCCGGACACCAGCAGGGTAACGTCATCGCCGAGGGCGGCGAGCCGGCCGAAGATCTCGTGCAGGTGGGTTTCGGCTCCCCCCGACTGGGGATTCTGTCGGTCCTGCCAGTTCACCACGAGGATTCTCATACAGGCGCCACCCCGGCGGGTCGGGCTCAACCGCCCTCCCGCACACTCCGGTAGAGGGCGTCCAGCACGCCGTTCACGAATCGGGACGACTCGGGGCCGCCGTACCGATCCGCCAGGTGGATCGCCTCCTGGATGGACACTTTCGGAGGGATGTCGTCCATATAGAGCAGCTCGGCGGCAGCGAGCCGCAGAATCCCCCGGTCGATGGCCGACAGTCGCTCGAGGCGCCAGTTGTCCAGGGCCTCCTGGAGCCGACGATCCAGCTCCTGACCGTGGGAGTCCAGGACCTTCACCAGCCTGCGGACGTAGGGGAGTCGCTCGGGGCGGATGCGGCGGGTGGCCACCGTCTGGCGGAGGGCTTCGGCGAGGGGCGACTCGCGCCCGGCGCTCTCCCACTGGTAGTGAATCTGGAGGATCCAAGCTCGGGCCCGGGTGCGGTCGAGGTGAGCCTCGGGACGGACCGCCAAGCTATCCGATCCTCCCGAAGAGGTTGACGAGCTCGAGGGCGCTCAGGGCGGCATCCCACCCTTTGTTGCCGGCCTTCGTGCCCGCCCGCTCCAGCGCCTGTTCCACCGTGTCGGTCGTGAGAACCCCGAAGACGACCGGAACTCTCGCCTCGCGGGCGATCGCCCCGAGGCCGCGCGCTGCCTCGCCGGCCACGTAGTCGAAATGGGGCGTGGCACCCCGGATCACGCAGCCCAGCGCCACCAGGGCGTCATGTCCACCCGACTTCAGGACGCGCTGCGCGGCCTGAGGGATCTCCCAGGCTCCTGGGACGTGGAAGACGTCGATGGCGTCGTCCTCCACCCCGTGACGCAGGAGGCAGTCCCTCGCGCCGCCAAGCAGTTGGCGCGTGACGAGGCTGTTGAAGCGTGAGACGACGATGGCGAAGCGGCGTCCGCTGCCGTCCAAATCTCCGTCGTGTTCGTTCACCGTGGCTCCTGGGAGGTCGCTTCCCGGCCGCTAGAGAATGTGGCCCAGCTTGGTCGCCTTGGTGGCGAGGTACCGTTCGTTGTGCGCGCCGGGCTCCACCTGGATGGGCTCCCGCCCCACGATCGTGATGTCGTAGGCGTCGAGCCCCACGATCTTACGTGGGTTGTTCGTCAGCAGGCGGATGGAATTCAAGCCCAGGTCCAGGAGGATCTGCGCGCCGATGCCGTAATCTCGCAGATCCGGCTTGAACCCCAGGGTCTTGTTCGCTTCGACCGTGTCCAGGCCCTGATCCTGGAGCTCGTAGGCGCGAAGCTTGTTCACGAGGCCAATCCCCCGCCCCTCCTGCTTCAGGTAGACGATGGCACCCCGACCCTCCCGCTCGATGCGCTCCATGGCGGCAGCGAGCTGCTGTCCGCAGTCACAGCGCAGAGAGCCGAACACGTCACCGGTCAGGCATTCCGAGTGCATGCGCACGAGGACCTCCGGCACACCCCAGATCTCGCCCTTCACCAGGGCCACGTGCTCGCGCTCGTCCACGAGGTTCCGGTAGGCGATGACGCGAAACTCGCCGAACGGAGTGGGTAGCTCGGCCTCGGCCACCCGGTTCACGAGTCGCTCCTTGGCCAGCCGGTACCGCACGAGCTGGGCCACGGTGATGAACTTCAGGCCGTGCTCCTCGGCGAACTCCTCCAGCTCGGGTCGCCGGGCCATCGTTCCGTCGGCGCTCAGGATCTCACAGATCACACCGGCCGGTGGGAATCCGGCAAGGCGTGCAAGGTCCACGCTGGCTTCCGTCTGACCGACCCGTCGGAGGACACCGCCGGGTTGGGCCCGGAGCGGGAAGATGTGACCAGGCCGCCGCAGATCACCGGGCCGGGTCTCCGGGTCGAGGAGAACCTCGATGGTCTTGGCGCGATCGAACGCGCTGATCCCGGTCGTGACGCCGAACCTGCGGTGGGCGTCCACCGACACCGTAAAGGCGGTGCCCTGTGGATCGGTGTTGGTATCTGTCATGGGAGCGAGATCGAGCTCCTCCGCCCGCTCCCGGGTCAGCGTGGCGCAGATCAGACCCCGCCCGTACCGTGCCATGAAGTTGATGATCTCCGGGGTCACCACCGCCGCGGCGCAGACCAGGTCCCCCTCGTTCTCCCGGTCTTCGTCGTCGGCCACGATCACCATCCGCCCCTGGCGGATGTCCTCGATCGCCTCTCTTACGAGGTCGAAGGGCACGCACGCCTCCTTCTTCCGGATCCGCTCGCTGTGTGGCCGCAGGCGAACACCCGAAGCGCATCAGTATCCAAGTTTCTCGATCTCCCCGAGCCCGAGGCCAGAATCCGGCTCTCGGGACGCAAGCATCCTACCCACGTACTTCCCGATCAGATCCCCCTCCAGATTCACTCGATCGGATGGCCGTAAGTCCTTGAGATTGGTGTGCTCCCACGTGTGAGGGATGATCCCGACCTGGCACTGATCCGGTGGGTCGAGGCGGTTCACGGTAAGGCTGATTCCGTTGATGGCGATGGATCCGTGCAGAATGGTCTGCCGCCACACGTCCGGCGGGATGCGGAAGTCCAGCATCCAGAATCCACCTTCTTGGCGACACGAGGTGAGCTCGCCGACGCCGTCCACGTGCCCCTGCACGAGGTGTCCGTCCAGGCGACGGCCCAGCACCATGGCTCGCTCGAGGTTGACGCGCGTGCCCACCCGGTATCCACCCAGCACGGTGCGAGAGAGCGTCGTGCCGATGCTCTCCACGGTGAACCGGTCCCCGTCGGCGCGGACCACCGTCTGACAGGCACCGTCCAGCGACACGGAGTCGCCCAGATCCAGCTCCGAAGCGATGCCGGGCGCCTCGATGACGATCTCGCGCGTGTCGTGCCGGTCCGCCGCCCGGGCCACTGTGCCGACTTCCTCGATGATCCCGGTGAACATCAGGCCTGATCACTCCCGCGATAGTCGTACGTGATGAGTACGTCAGACCCAAAGGTCTCCACGCCAGGGTGCGGCGTCCACCCTTCCGGGTCCGGAAACGCTCGCGCGTCGGGGAAGGCCGCCACAGCGGCCGGCCCGAGCACCCGGGGCGACAGGAAGAGGTAGAGGCGTTGAACGAGGCCCTCCCGGAGCAGGGCGGCCCCCAGCACTCCCCCGCCCTCGCACAGGATCGTCCGGACCTCCAGTCGCCAGAGGACGTCCAGGACGGCAGCCAGATCGAGGCCGCCGCCGCCCGTGGGAACGACGTGCACCCGGGCGCCGACCGCCGACAGCGCTTCACGGCGGGCGGGCAGCGACTCCGGTGCGACGAACAGGTGGACGGGTACCGAGTCCGCGTCACGGAACACCCGGGCTTCGGGCGAGAGGGACGCGGTGCGGTCGATGAGGATCCGCGCTGGGGGCCGAGGCACCGGATCGTCGTCCCGAACCGTCAGGAACGGGTCGTCCACGGTAGCCGTGGTCGTGCCTACCAGGATGCCGTCGAACTCCCGCCGGAGCGCGTGCACCCGCCGTCCTGCAGTCGGACCGGTGAGGGTCGTGCGCTGCCCGGGTTCAGCCGCGATGCGCCCGTCCAGAGACATGGCCAGTTTGAGGGCCACGTAGGGGAGGCCGTCCTTCTGAACCCGGAAGAAGGCCCGGTTCTGCCGTACGACCTCGGCCTCGGCGGAGGTCGGGCCCACGACGTCGAGGCCCCAGGCCCGGAGCTTCGCGCCGCCGCCGTTCCCCGGTCCAGGGTCCGCGGCGGCGTACACGACCCGCCGGACGCCGGCGTCGCGCAGAGCCTCCGTGCAGGGGGGGGTCTTCCCGCTGTGATCACACGGCTCCAAGCTTACGTAGGCGGTGCCTCCTCGGGCCCGCTCGCTGGCCGCGTCGAGGGCGATCACCTCTGCGTGGGGGCCGCCGTAGCTCTGGTGGAATCCCTCTCCCACCACCTCACCGTCGCGCACCAACACGCAGCCCACGACGGGATTCGGGTGCACCCTGCCACGCCCCTTCTCCGCCAGGCGCATTGCCCGGCGAAGGTGGCTCTGGTCCGTGGGCGACAAGTGACGCATGCGTGGACCGTCGACTCAGTAGATGAGGCGGAAGGCCAGTCCGGCGAACCACCGGCCGGATCCCGGGTCGTAGCCGCCAGCCCCGCGTCCGTCCGGGGCGCTCCAGCCGGAAGCCCAACCGCCCTCGCCCGAGAGCTGGATCAGGAAGTAGCTCCACGAGGCCCCCACGAACAGAAGCCCTCGACCGTTCGTGAAGTCGTCGAACGTGGCCGTGCCGCCGTCTGCGGTGGGGACCGTCCCGTCGGAGCTGCTCCGGTCCCACCCCAGGCCCCCGATGAAGCCCAGGCCCCAGAGGTCCTTGCCGATCAGAGCGCGAAGCGATGTCGTGCTCAACCCGAGCTCCGCCGCGTCGTCGTCTGGGCCGATCCCGCTGAAGCGTAGGTCCTGAACCCAGCGCTGAGTCACGGACAGGGTGATACCCGGCAGCGTGAACGACTCCCGGAAGACGCCCAGACGCAAGCCGAGGCCATATCCCAGCTTCGAGCCGCTGTAGCCGAGTGATCCCGGTGGAAAGAGAGCGCTGCCAGTCGCCAGCACGTCCAACGCCAGGAGTCCACCCACCGTGGGTGAAGGCGAGAAGCCCCGGAAGAGGCCGATCCCAAAGGCACCGTGCAGCGCGGGGGCCAGCGCGGAGGCGCCAGGCGCCGGCACGACGGTGGGATCACTCAGGTCGGGCGCCTCGAAGCCCACGAGCGCCAGTCTGCCGGAGAAGGAGAGGCGGGGGGAGGAGCCGACCCTCTTGCCCAACGTGCTGACGGCTCCCGGAAGGGCCGCGCCACCGGAGCTGAGGAGCGCCACGTCGCCCTGCGCCGCCTGCACCCCGAGTGCGATCTCCGTGCACCACGCGCGATCGGCCGGATCCCCTGCCCCGGCACACAGCTCGGCGACGTCCCCGACGCCCTGAGCCGCCAGAGGCGCCGCAGCCCCGACGGCGGCGAGGAGCGACGGCCAGTGCCTCATCCCCTGAAGCGCACCGCCTCGCCGTCCTCGACCTCGCCCATGATCCAGGCGGTCTCCCCGGCGGCCTCGAGCCGGGCCACCGTGTCAGCGGCCCAGCGGGGAGGCACGATGGCGATCATGCCCACGCCCATGTTGAATACCCGGTACATCTCGTCGCCGTCCACGCTGCCCCCGTCCCGGAGCACCTGGAAGAGGGACGGCACGTCCCAGGTCGTGCGGTCCACGGCCGCGCCGAGGCCGGTCGGGAGGGTCCGCGGCAGGTTGCCGGGTATGCCTCCGCCGGTGACGTGGGCCAGCCCATGGATGGTCTCCTCGGCCAGGAGCGGCGCCAAGCTCGTCAGGTAGCTTCGGTGGACGCGGAGCAGGACCTCGCCGACGGTTTCGTCGGCGGCCGGAAACGGATCGTCCACCCCGAGGCCCATGCGATCGAAGACGATGGCCCGAGCCAGCGTGTAGCCGTTCGTGTGCAGCCCGCTGGAGCCGATCCCGACGAGGATGTCCCCGGCCTTCACCCGGGAGCCGTCGAGCACGCGGTCCCGCTCCACCAGCCCGACGATGAACCCGGCCAGATCGTATTCGCCGGCCGCGTAGAAGTCGGGCATCTGGGCGGTCTCGCCGCCGAGCAGCGCGCATCCGTTCTCCCGGCAGGCCGTGGCCAGGCCGGCCACGACCTCCGTGACCACCTGCTCGTCCATCTCGCCCGTGGCCAGGTAGTCCAGGAAGAACAGGGGTCGTGCGCCCTGGACCAGGATGTCGTTGACGCAGTGGTTGACCAGGTCCTGGCCCACGGTCCCGTGACGGCCGGTGAGGAAGGCCAGCTTGAGCTTGGTCCCCACACCGTCCGCGCTGGACACCAGCACGGGAGCCGTCACCCCGGATGGCACCGCGTACAGTCCGCCGAAGAGCCCCATCTCCGAAAGGGTGTTGCCATCCCGGGTGGAAGCGACCAGGTCGGCGAGCGACGCCTTGGCTCGCTCGGCGGCGTCCAGGTCGACGCCCGCTGCGCTGTACGAGAGTGCTTGGGCCTCAGGCCGTGACATCGGTGATCGCATGCTCGAATGTCGTCATCTCGCGAAACTCCTCCACGCGCTCGTGAACGTGCGACATGGAGAGGTCCCGGAACCGCTCGACGCTGAACCTCTCCACCGCGAATGAACCCATGGCCGAGCCATACACCATGGCCCGACGGTAGTCCCCATCATCCTTGGCACCGCTGCGGGCCAGGTAGCCCATGAACCCTCCGGCGAAGGAATCGCCCGCCCCGGTTGGGTCGAAGACTTCCTCCAACGGGTAGCCGGGTATGAAGAACATGGTGTCTTCACTGAAGATGGCCGCCCCGTGCTCGCCCTTCTTCACGACGACCATGCTCGGCCCGAGCTTCTGGATGCGCCGAGCCGCCACCAGCACGTTGTGGTGGTCGGCGAGCTGCCTCGCCTCCTCGTCGTTCACCATGAGGATGTCGACGTGTGGCAGGAGCTCGAGTAGCGCCGAGCCGCGGCCTTCGATCCAGTAGTTCATGGTGTCGCACACCACCAGACCGGGGTTCCGCACCTGTCTCAGCACTTCCAGCTGGAGGGCCGGATCGATGTTGCCGAGGAAGACGAACTCACTGTTCCGGAAGGGCTCGGGGATCTTGGGGTTGAAGTCGGCGAAGACCCCGAGCTCCGTGAAGTCGGTGCTGCGCGAATTGAGGTCGTAGGCGTACGTGCCACCCCACCGGAAGCTCCTGCCGGGGGCTGTCTCCAAACCACCGAGATCGACCCCCCGCCCTTCCAGGAAGCCGAGTCGGTCGACCGGGTAGTCGTCTCCCACCACGGCCACCACGGCCACCGGGCTGAACAGCGACGCAGCGGCGCTGAAGAAGACCGCCGAGCCGCCGAGCACTTCGTCGGCCTCACCGAAGGGGGTCTTCACCGTGTCCAACGCCACGCTTCCGACCACGAGAATGGACATGCGCGAGCTCTCTTCCTCGAGGGCTACGAAGGTGACTCCGCCAGCTCACGCTCCAAGCGGCGGGGACTCGAGATCCCCAGGAGGGAGAGGCCATTGCGCAGGACGATCTGCACGGCTCGTGCCAACGCGAGACGGGCCGTCCTGAGGCCCGGGTCTTCGATCAGCACGGCCAGCTCGGGATTCCTCGTCGGGTTCCCCGCGTGATACCACGAGTTAACGGCGCCAGCCGTCTTCTCCAGATAATCGCACACCACGTGGGGGCCTCTCACTTCGGCCGCTCGGGCCACGATCCGGGGGAACTCGGACAGCTGCTTGACCAGCTCCCGCTCGAGGGGATGCTCCAGCAGTGCGAAGTCGACGACGGAGGGATCGAAAGCCTCGGCGTCGAGACCCGCCTTGGCGAAGATGCTGCACATACGTGCGTGGGCGTACTGGATCTTGTAGACCGGGTTCTTCTCGGATTGGTCCAGCGCCATGTCCAGGTCGAAGACCAGGTGGGCGTCCGGCTTGCGCATCTGGAAGAAGTACCGGACCACGTCGACGCCGACCTCCTCGAACAGCTCCCGCAGCGTCGTGTAGGAGCCCGCCCGCTTGGAGAACTTCACCTCCCTGCCGTCGCGCTCCACGGTGACCATCTGGTGGAGGACGTACTCCGGGTACCCCTCGGGCAGTCCCAGGGCCTGAAGACCGGCCCGGACCCGGGCCACCGTGCCGTGGTGATCCGAACCCTGGACGTTGATGACGTGGTGGAAGCCCCGCTCCCACTTGGTCAGGTGGTAGGCGACGTCCGGCAGGAAATACGTGGGCTGCCCGTCGCTCTTGACCATGACCCGGTCCTTCTGGTCCCCGAACTCGCTGGAGCGGAACCAGATCGCGCCGTCGCGCTCGTAGGCGAGGCCGGTCTTCTCCAAAGCCGCCAGGGTTTCGGTGACCCGTCCGTCGGTGTAGAGGGACGACTCGAGGTAGTGGCAGTCGAAGTCGACGCGGAACTCTCCCAGGTCCCGGTCCTGCTCTTCCCTGAGCGTCTGCACGGCGAATCGGCGGATCGCGTCGAGGGCCTCAGCGCTGTCGGCGGCCGCGTAACGGTCACCCGCGATATCGGTCAGTCGTTCGGCCACGTCCCGGACGTAGGCGCCGTGGTACCCGTCCTCCGGGACCGCCTCGTCCCGACCCAGGAGCTGCCGGTACCGTGCCCATACGCTGCGCGCCAAGCGCTCGATCTGTACGCCGGCATCGTTGTAGTAGAACTCGCGATGGACGGCCCAGCCCGTCCACTCCAACAAGGAAGCGAGGGCGTCGCCCAGAGCCGCTTGACGGCCGTGTCCCAGATGCAGCGGCCCGGTGGGGTTGGCGGAGACGAACTCCACCATGTGAGCGCGCCCTGCCCCCTCCTCCGACCGGCCGTAGTCCCCACCCCGGGCGATGATCTCGCGCAGGCCGGCTGCCAGGTCCCTGGAGGCGAGGTGGAAGTTGATGAAGCCGGGGCCCGCCACCTCGGCCCGATCGACCCCCGCCCGGGTCCGGTCCAGTCGCTGCACGATCTCCTCGGCGATCTGCCTTGGAGGACGCCCGAGCCGACCCGCAAGCGTGAGGGCTACGCTCGTCGCGACGTCACCGTGACTGGGGTCCCGGGGGCGTTCGAGACGAATCTCGGCGCCGTCGGCGCCCAGCTCCCGAAGTACCTCCTGGACGGCGACGCGGATGCTGTCGTGGGCCATGGTCATGTTGCCCTCGCTCCCTGTCGGGCCGCCGCTCAGTCGTCGCTCGAGGTGCTGGAAGTCTTGCTGGAGTCAGTCGAAGCCTTGTCGGGCTTCTCGGCCGATTCGGACGATTCGGCGCCGCCGGACCCGCGCTTCTCGGACGCGGCCTTCTTCTTGTAATCGTCCTTCCGGGAGTCCGTGATGTAGAACCCGTCGCCCTTGAACAAGAGGCCCGCGCCGGCCGACAAGAGGCGCTGCGCGTCCGCCCCGCACTCGGGGCACGTGTCGACGGCCTCGTCGGACATCCGTTGAAACAGCTCGAAGTCGTGACCGTTGGAGCAGCGGTACTCGTAGGTCGGCATCAGCGCTTTCGATCGAGAGGTCTCGGGTTTCGGACTGAACGTGGCAAAGCGAAAAGCTAACGATGAACCGCATTCCGGTCACCCGGATGCGTCGTACTGACCCCAGGCGTCCCGCAGCACGTCGCTGATCTCGCCCAGCGTCGCGAAAGAGCGCACGGCGTGGATCATGTGGGGCAGGAGGTTGTCGTCTCCATCCGCGGCCTGGCGGATTGCGGCCAGAGCAGCGTCCACCTCCGAGGCGCTGCGTCGGGTGCGCAGCGTCTCGAGCTTCTGTCGCTGCGTCGCCTCGAGGGCTCCGTAGTCGGGCGAGGCGATCCGCGAGGCACTTGCTCCCTCCTCGAACTTGTTGACCCCGACCACGATGCGTGCCCTCGTCTCCACCTCTTGTTGAAAGCGATATGCTGCGCGGTGGATCTCCTCCTGCATATAGCCCACCGCCTGCGCGGCTCCGCCCAGCTCCTCGATTCGCTCGAGGTAGGCCCGAGCACGGGTCTCGACCTCGTCGGTGAGCGCTTCGACGAAGTAGCTCCCGCCCAGCGGGTCGGCGGTGCGAGCGACGCCGGACTCGTGGGCCAGGACCTGCTGTGTTCTGAGGGCGATCCGAGCCGACGCCTCGGTAGGGAGCGCCAGAGCTTCGTCGTAGCCGTTCGTGTGCAGCGATTGGGTGCCGCCGAGCACGGACGCGAGGGCCTGCAACGTGACCCGCACCACGTTGTTCAGGGGCTGCTGGGCCGTGAGCGTGGAGCCACCCGTCTGCGTGTGGAACCGCAGACGGCACGCACGGTCCGAAGCGCCGTACCGCTCTCGCATGAGCCGCGCCCAGAGGCGACGGGCGGCCCTGAACTTGGCCACCTCTTCCAGGAGGTCGTTGTGAGCCGCGAAGAAGAACGACAGGCGCGGAGCGAAGGCCTCCAGCTCGATCCCCCGCGATAGCGCGGCCTCGACGTACTCGAGGCCGTTCGCGAAGGTGAATGCCACTTCCTGTGGTGCGGTGGCGCCCGCTTCCCGAATGTGGTAGCCCGAGATCGAGATGGTATTCCATCGGGGGACCTCCCGAGCGCAGAAGGCCATCACGTCGGCCACCAGACGGAGGCTGGGTCCCACCGGATAGATGTACGTGCCCCTGGCCACGTACTCCTTCAGGATGTCGTTCTGGACGGTCCCTGCCAGGGCGCTCCGCGGCACGCCCTGCTCGTCTCCCACCGCCACGTACATGGCCAGCAGGATGGCCGCGGTGGAGTTGATCGTCATGGAGGTGGACACGCTGTCGAGGGGGATCCCCTGGAACAGCGCCCGCATGTCGTCCAGCGAGTCGATAGCCACCCCCACCCTGCCGACCTCTCCGGTGGCCATGGCGTGGTCCGAGTCGTAGCCCATCTGCGAGGGCAGGTCGAACGCGACGGACAGGCCCGTCGTGCCTTGCTCCAGAAGGTAGTTGTACCGCTCGTTGGTTTGCTCGGCGGTCCCGAAGCCCGCGTACTGTCGCATTGTCCAGACGCGGCCCCGGTACATGTCGGGATAGACGCCGCGGGTGAAGGGGAAGGCCCCCGGGCCGGCGAGATCTGCCCCTGGTTCCATCCCCGCGTCGGCAGGGCCATACACCGGGGCGACCGGGATCCCGCTGTCCGTCTCCGCCATGGGCCCGTCGTCCTCGGATCCGGCCGCGGCAGAGGTGGCCGATTGCCGCTCAGCTTCCATGGGCACTCGTCACCCTTTCTCCGTAAGCTCGAGATCCACGAGAACCTGCCCCTTCTCGACCGTGTCACCGGGGGCGACGCGGACGTTCAGGACCCGGCCGTCGCTCTCCGTGACGAGCTCGTTCTCCATCTTCATGGCCTCCACGACGGCCACGCCCTGTCCCCGGACCACCGATTCGCCCACGCCGACCTCGACCTTGACCACGAGTCCCGGCATCGGGGCGCGTACGCTGGCGGCCCGCTGCGCGGCCGCCGCCCCCCCGGCCATCGCCCGGACCGACCGAGTCCGCTCGTCCACCACTTCGGCGACGACTCGTCGGCCCCTCAGGTGGAACGTCCGAACCCCCGCATCGGAGCGCCCCGGAACCAGGCGGTGCGTCGATCCACCGATCCGGAGCCTCATCACCGTGGAACCGGCCTGAGACGTCAGCGTCGCATCGACGGGCTCACCGTCGACCAGGACGCTGCTACCCTCGACCGCTACCACATGGGACCGCTTCCCGATGGTGACGTGATATCGCATCAGCGGCTCTCCCGTCGTTCCAGGCTGGCCACGGCCTCGACGTGGGCGGTCTGCGGAAACAGATCGAACGCGTCGACGCCGCGCACGGTGAACCAAGGTGCCAGGCGGGCCAGGTCCCGGGCCAGGGTGGCCGGGTCACAGCTGACGTAGATCAACCTATCGGGAGGTGCCTCACCGAGAAGCTCGGGCACCGTCTCGTGGAGGCCGGCTCGGGGAGGATTGACGATCACGAGCGTGGCGGGAAGTGCTTCTCCCAGCAGCTCCTCCACGGGTCCTTCCCGTACCTCGAGCGCCGCGGGAGCATCGAGGCGGGCGGCGGCGCACGCCTCGGAGTCACGCTCGATGCCCGTCACCCGCCACCCCCGGCTGGCCAACGCCCTGCCGAACACCCCGATCCCGCAGTACGCATCGACCGCATGCACCGAGCCGGCGCCCGCCAGCTCGAGGACCCGGCGGTGGAGTCGCTCTCCGGCGAGCCGATTGACCTGGCGAAAGGCTCGAGGTCCCACAGGCACCGTTTCCCCCAGCCATTCGTCCGTCGTTTCGCGCAGGCCGGCCAGAAGGGTCGGGCGGCCGGCACCGGGCACGTGCCAGATAGCCACGAGCCCATCGGTATCCTGGAGCAGCCCCTCGGGGTCGCCCGGGTCCCGGCCGCCCTTGACGCCCAGGATCACGCCCTCTCTCGCCTCCCTCAAGGTGAGCCGCAGCTGTCCTCCCGCCGGCAACCGCCGAGCCCCGCCTCCCCAGCTCGCCCGGAGGCTCCCCCAGACGGCGGCCAGACGCGCGGTGGGAAGAAGGCATTCCCCTCCCACGTCCAGGACGCGAGCCGGTGCGAGGAGCTCGTGAAAGCCGGCCACCACCCGGCCGCTCCGGAGCCGCCGCAGGGTGAACGTCACCCGATTCCGGTAGTGGAGCCGGGAGGGTGACGCCTCGGCGTCGGAGAGCGGGACGTCCAAGCCGGCGATACGCGCGAGCGCGTCCCGCACGATGCGGGACTTCCACGAGAGCTGGGCTTCGTAGGTCAGGTGCTCGAGGGTGCAGCCGCCACACTGGTCGTAGCGAGGACAGGGCGGCGCCGCGCGATCGGGGCCCGCTTCCACGACCTGGAGAAGGCGTCCCTGGCTCCATGTCGGCTTCTCCCGGGTCACGGTAACGCGTGCCACATCACCCGGAGCCGTCCGGTGAACGAAGACCGTCTTACCGCTCGGCAGCCGTCCGACCCCGGCGCCACCGGCCGCGATCCCGTGAATCGAGACGTCGACCGGCACTCTCGAGGCGGTCACCACCGCGCACCTCGATGGCCGTGCCGGTGGGACCAGGGGAGAGCCCGCCAAGCCGAGAAGCCGGCGCCGCCGTCCGCGCCGATGCGCTTGGCGTCCAAGCGGGCCCGGTCCCTGTCGGCCAGGAGCGCCGCCGCCACCGCTGCGACACGGCTCGCGTCGAGTTCCATCTCCGGCTCTGTGAGGCCGGGGTGCTCGTCCAGGTATCCGATGGTCAGTCGACCCCCCAGGAAGTCGGGCTCGCACATCACACGCCGATGGAGCTCCGTCGACGTCTCCACGCCGGAGATCACCAGCTCCTCCAGGGCCCGCCGCATGCGACGGATCGCCGTCGCCCGGTCTCGACCATGCACGATGAGCTTTGCCAGGAGGGGGTCGTAGTGGAGTCCCACCTCGTATCCCTCCTCGATGCCGCCGTCCCACCGGACGCCCGGCCCGGCCGGCACTTCGAGGTGCTCGACGCAGCCCGTGGACGGCAGGAAGCTACGGAAGGGGTCCTCGCTCGTGATCCGGCATTCGATCGCATGCCCCTGCCAAGCCACGTCCTCCTGGCCGAAGTCGAGGGCCTCTCCCGAGGCGATCCGAAGCTGCCAATGAACCAGGTCCAGGCCGGTCACCAGCTCGGTC
Organism: Gemmatimonadota bacterium; assembly: GCA_039589315.1. Classification (GTDB taxonomy): domain Bacteria; phylum Gemmatimonadota; class Gemmatimonadetes; order Longimicrobiales; family Gaopeijiaceae; genus JBDHHQ01. Next base: position 28,071 of record JBDHHQ010000026.1, on the reverse strand, counting down.
ACGGGGTGTTCCACCTGGAGGCGCGTGTTCATCTCGAGGAAGTAGAAGTCGCCGTCCTCGTAGAGGAACTCCACCGTGCCGGCCCCCACGTACGCCACGGCTCGGGCCGCATCGGTGGCGGCCTCCCCCATCGCCGCCCGCATCTCGGGAGTGACGACGACCGACGGTGCCTCCTCGACCAGCTTTTGGTGCCGTCGTTGAATGGAGCACTCGCGCTCTCCCAGGTGGACCACGGTACCCCGGGAGTCACCGAGGACCTGGATCTCGATGTGGCGCGGACGCTCGAGGAGCTTCTCGGCGTACACGGACCCGTCGCCGAACGCCGCTGCGGCCTCCCGCCCCGCGGCCCCGAACGCGGACGGCAGCTCCGTGGGGTCGCGCACGACGCGCATCCCCTTTCCTCCACCGCCCGCTGAAGCCTTGAGCAGCACCGGATAGCCGATGTCGGCGGCGACCTCGAGGGCCTCCTTTGCATCCCTCAAGGCGTGCTCCACACCGGGTACGATGGGCACGCCGGCGGCTCGCATCCGTCGGCGGGCCTCCGTCTTGTCTCCCATGGCGGCGATGGTGTCGGCCGTGGGCCCCACGAAGACGAGCCCGGCTTCCTCCACAGCCCGCGCGAAGGCCTCGCGCTCCGCCAGGAAGCCGTAGCCGGGGTGGATCGCGCGGGCACCCGTCCGGTGGGCCGCCTCGAGGATCCGGTCCCCGCGGAGGTAGCTCTCGACCGCCGGCGCCGGCCCGATGCAGACCGCCTCGTCAGCGGCGGCCACGTGGAGCGCGTTCGCGTCGGCCTCGGAGTAGACAGCCACGACGCGGACGCCCAGCTCCCGGCAGGCTCGAATGAGGCGAAGGGCGATTTCCCCTCGGTTTGCCACGAGGACCGATTCGATCACGGCACAGGGGCTCGGCGGCCTAGAGCGGCACGTTGCCGTGCTTCTTGGGCGGGTTGAGGTCTCGCTTGTCGCGGAGCATGTCCAGGGCGCTGATCAGGCGCGGCCGGGTCTCGCGCGGGTCGATGACATCGTCGACATAGCCCCGGGCGGCGGCCACGTAGGGATGCGCGAACTTCTCCCGGTATTCCTCGATCCGCGCCTGGGTGGCGGCCTCCGGGTCGTCGGCTTGGGCGATCTCCTTCCGGAACAAGATCTCTACCGCGCCCTTGGGGCCCATCACGGCGATCTCTGCGGTGGGCCAGGCCAGATTCACGTCGCCGCGGATGTGCTTCGAGTTCATGACGTCGTAAGCGCCCCCGTACGCCTTGCGGGTGATCACGGTGAGCTTGGGGACGGTGGCTTCACAAAAGGCGTAGAGGAGCTTGGCGCCGTGTCGGATGATCCCACCGTGCTCCTGAGCCACGCCGGGTAGGAAGCCCGGGACGTCTTCGAAGACCACCAGCGGGATGTTGAAGGCATCGCAGAAGCGGACGAAGCGCGCCCCCTTGACCGAGGAATCGATGTCCAGCACCCCCGCCAGGACGGCCGGCTGGTTGGCGATGATCCCCACCGAGTGCCCACCCAGGTGCGCGAAGCCGGTAATGAGGTTTCGGGCGAAGCCCGCGTGGACCTCGTAGAAGCCGGCGTCGTCCGTCACGGCACGGATGACGTCGTGCATGTCATATGGCTTGTTGGGGTTATCCGGTACGATCTCGAGCAGCGTCGGCTCCTGACGATCGGCCGGATCGGTCCCCGGCCCCGTCGGCGCCGGCGTGGCGTTGTTCTGGGGCACGTAGCGGAAGAGCTCCCGAACCGCCTCCAGGCACTCCGGCTCGGAGTCGAAGGCGAAGTGGGACACCCCCGAGGTCTCGCTGTGGACGTCGGCCCCGCCCAGGCTCTCCATGTCCACGTCTTCGTGGGTCACCGTCTTCACGACGTTGGGTCCGGTGACGAACATGTAGCTCGTGCCCCGGACCATGTAGACGAAGTCGGTGATGGCCGGCGAATAGACGGCGCCGCCCGCGCACGGGCCCAGGATCACGCTGACCTGGGGCACGACCCCGGAGGCCAACGTGTTGCGCAGGAAGATGTCGGCGTACCCACCCAGGGACACCACACCCTCCTGGATGCGGGCTCCGCCGGAGTCGCTGAGCCCGATGATGGGCGCTCCGTTCTTGAGGGACAGCTCCTGAAGCTTGACGATCTTCTCGGCGTGGGCTTCCGAGAGGGAGCCGCCGAATACGGTGAAGTCCTGAGAGTAGACATAGACGAGACGGCCGTGAACGGTACCGTAGCCGCTCACGACCCCGTCGCCGAGCACCTTCCGCTCCGCGAGTCCGAAGTCGGACGCTCGATGCGTGACGAAGCGATCCAGCTCCACGAAGGACCCTTCGTCGACCAGGAGGGCGATCCGTTCGCGAGCGGACAGCTTGCCTCGCGCATGCTGTGCCGCCAGCCGCTCCTCGCCGCCGCCGAGCTCCGCCTGCTCCCCCAGCTCGCGCAGCCGATCGAGCTTCTCCCGGACCGACATCAGCGCCGGACCTCGGGCGACAGCGGGGCCAACACCCCTGTGGAGTCATACCGCACCAGGTGGTGAGCCCGTACGATTCGTCCATCCTGCACCGACAGCACCCCGGTCGCTCCTGAAAAGCCGCGGATCCTCTCGAAGGCGGCCGCGAGCTCTTCTCCGCTCCGGGCGCCGCTGATCCGGTGAGCCTCGAGCAGCAGCGCCGCCGCATCGTGGCCGAGGGCGGGCACCGAGCTCCTGAGCGTCTTGCGCAGGCGAGTCTCGTACTCGGTCATGAAGCGTTCCTCACCGGACGTCGGGTCTCCCGGCATCACGGCGGCGGTCGCCACGACTCCGATCGTATGACGTGCGTCCACGTCGCTGGCGACGGACTCGGCTGCCCATCCCGAAGTCCCCAGCACCTGAATCCCCAGGGTGTCCAGGCCAAAAAAGGTGATCTGCGGCGCCACCAACTCCACGTCCGAAGCCGGCAGCGGCAGCACCAGCGCGTCAGGGCGGATCTCCGCCACTTCGCTCAGCGACTCCTGGAAGAAGGTCGCTCCCGAGTCGTACGCCATCTCGTGGGAGACTGCCATCCCGGATTCCTCGAGCACCTCCCGGAAGACGTGCGCCTCCAGGGTCGCCTCCTCGGTAGCGGGTCGGAGCACCACGACACGCCGGAAGCCCTGATCTCGCACGTATCTGGCCAGAGCCTCCGCGGCGCTCGGGTCCGGCCCCGACAGCGAGTAGACACCCGCGTGTTCCGACGGCACCGTCCGAGCGGTGGGCGAAACCAGCACCGTGGACCGGAGACGGGCCGGAGCGGCAGCCGCCAGCGAGGTGTCCAGAAGCGGCCCCACGACACCCAGGGCCCCCTCGTCCTCCAGGCGGCGCACGACCGCGTCCGCGGCGCCCGGGCTCCCGCGATCGTCCATCACGGACAGGCGCACGGGCCGGCGGGATTGGTCGGCGTGGACCTGGACCGCGACCTCGATTCCTTCACGGATCAGCCGGGAGAACTCCTGCAGGCCCGGAGAGCCCGTCTCCGCCAACATGGCGCCCAGGACGGGCAACGCCCCTGCGAAGGCCTCGACGTTGCCACTCAGGATCGCGGTCGCGGTCCCGCCTTCCGGTCCCGGGGCTCCCACATCCCGGACTCTTCGAGCCAGCGCCTCCGCCTCGGCGGTCTGGCCGTCGTAGTACAGGGCCAGGGCGCGTTCGATCAGAAGGGGAGCGCTGAGAAGAGTGGACGGAGCACTCTCCACGATGGCGGCGAGGCTCTCGTTGGTGAGCCGGGCTGCCACGACGCGCATGACCTCCATCGCCTCTTCCTGCCTGCCCTCCAGGGCCTCCGGCGTGGCCGCCAGCAACCGGGTCGCCGCGGCGTCATGGGCCTCCTGCCCTACCAGTGCCCGGGCGCCCAGAACCGCGCCCTGACCGGCCCTGGGGTCGGAGCGAGCGAACAAGGCCGTATATCGGTCGGCCACGGCCAGCGCCTCACCGAAGTCCTCCAGGGCCGACAGCGCGGTGGCCAGGACTGGAAGCGCCCGGCTCGACATGCGGGCGGTGGGGTACCGGTCCGCGACCTCGGCCGCCGCTGTGGCCGCCTCGTCCCAGCGGCCCTCTCCCAACGCCTGTTCGGCGCGCGCCATGAGGGCGGCGGCCGCTGAATCGGCGGTTGCCGAGCTCGTGCCAGCCTCGATCGGCGGGTCGGAGTCTTCCGCCACGGTCGTCGCCGGCCGCGGCCCGCCGACGGACCGGCAGGAGACCAGGAGAACGAGGGCCATCACCGTCAGACTGCGGAGTCGGGTCCAGGACGGTGCCTGGGCGTGGGAGCGAAGCAGGTTGTTTCGGGGGGCGTCAGCCGTCGCCATTGCGTGGGTCTGTCGGGGTAATGAGAACCGCCCGGACGCACCAGGCGTCCGGGCGGTCTAAGGGTATGCCAGCCAACGGCAATCGGCCAGAGGCGTACGCGCTACGCCTTGCCTTCTTCCTCCTCGGCTTCGGCTTCCTGGGCCTCGGCGGTGGGTTCGGCTTCGGCCGCCTCCACGTCGGCGGTGAGCTCGGCCTCCGCTGCATGGGCCTCAGGGGCGGTTTCGGCTTCGGCAACCTCCACCTCTGCGGTGGGCTCGCCTTCCGCGCCCTCGGGCACGGCCTCGGCTTCAGCCGTCTCGACCTCGGCGGTGGGTTCGGCCTCCGCTACCTCGGTCTCGGGGGCGGTCTCGGCTTCGGCGACCTCCACCTCTGCGGTGGGCTCGCCTTCCGCCGCATCGGGCACGGCCTCGGCTTCAGCCGTCTCGACCTCTGCGGTGGGCTCCGCCTCCGCTGCCTCGGGCACGGCCTCGGCTTCAGCCGTCTCGACCTCGGCGGTGGGTTCGGCCTCCGCTACCTCGGTCTCGGGGGCGGTCTCGGCTTCGGCGACCTCCACCTCGGCAATGGGCTCGGCCTCGGTAGCCTCGGCCTCCGGTGCTTCTGCCTCGACGGCGGCTGCCTCCGGTGCTTCCTCGGTGCCCTCGGCCTCCGCCTCTACGACCTCATCCACCGGGGCTTCCGCCCCAACCTCCGCTGCGGGGGTTTCACCCTCCGCGGCGGGCTCGGCCTCTCCTTCGGCGGGGACCTCCGGCTTCGGCGGCTTGCGAGTCGGCTGCACGGTGGTCTCGAGGACGATTCGCCGGTTGGCTGCGTCGGACTCGATCACCCGCAGGTCCACCGGATCGCCGCCCTCGTAGTACTCCTCGAGGCGGGACGGATCCTCGATGCCCGCGTGCGAGCCGGGCACGAAGCCCTCGATGTCGTCGCCCAGATCCACGACCAAACCCTTGTCCTGGACGCGAACCACGGAACCCGCCGACTCGACGCCTGCCTGGAAGCGCTCCGAGATGGTGGGCCACGGATCGTCGAGAAGCTGCTTGATGCCGAGCGAGATCCGCTTGTTCTCGGCATCGACGTCGAGGACCATGACCTGGACCTCCTCGCCCTTCTGCACGATCTCGCTGGGGTGCTCCACCCGCTTGGTCCAGCTCATGTCGGACACGTGGACCAGGCCGTCGATGCCAGGCTCGATCTCCACGAACGCACCGAATGAGGTGAGGTTGCGGACGGTCCCGGACAGCGTCGTACTGGTCGGATACTTGACAGGCAGAGCCAACCAGGGATCCTCCTCGATCTGCTTCATCCCGAGGGAGATCTTCTCGTCGTCGGGATCCACCTTGAGGACAACGGCTTCGATCTCGTCGCCGATGGAGACGAGCTTCGAGGGATGTCGGACATTTCGGGTCCATGACATCTCGGAGATGTGGACCAGACCCTCGACGCCCTTCTCCAACTCGACGAAGGCGCCGTAGTTGGTGATGGACACCACCTTGCCGCGGACGCGAGAGCCCACGGGGTATTTCTTGTCGATATCGGTCCAGGGATACGGCAGTAGCTGCTTGTATCCGAGAGAAATCCGCTCCCGGTCCCAGTCGATGTCCAGGACCTTCACGTCCAGCGTGTCGCCGATGTTGACGACCTCCGAGGGGTGGCCGACGCGGCCCCAGGACATGTCCGTGATGTGGAGTAGCCCGTCCAGACCGCCCAGGTCGATGAAGGCGCCGAAGTCCGTGATGTTCTTGACGATCCCATCCCTGACCTGGCCCACGATGAGCTCTTTGACCAGAGTCTCGCGCTTCTTCTCCCGCTCGGCCTCCAGGATCACCCGCCGCGAGACGACGATGTTCCGACGCCGCTTGTTCAGCTTGATGATCTTGAACTTGTAGACCTCGCCGATCAGGTCCTCGATGTTGGGGACGCGGCGCAGGGCGATTTGCGAACCGGGCAGGAACGCATCCACGCCCATGAGATCGACGGTCACACCGCCCTTGATCTTGCGTACCAGCGTGCCCTTAACTGGCTGGTCGCTCTCGTGTGCTTCCCTGATCTTCTCCCAGACCCGGAGGAAGTCGGCCTTCTTCTTGGAGAGGACGACTACGCCGTCATCGTTCTCGAGGCTCTCGAGCAGAACCTCCACCGCCTGACCCGGCTCTATGCCTTCGGGATCCTTGAACTCATCCCGGGCGACGGAGCCTTCGCTCTTGCCGCCAAACTCCAGGATCACGGACGAGTCGGTAACCCGCAGCACCGTCGCGTTTACGATCTCCCCTTCACGGAACTCGCCGATGGTGTCCTGGTGCTGGGACAGGAGCGCCTCGAAGTCCTCGCGCGAGACGTCCAGCTCCTCGTCGCCGTAGGGGTCGAGGAGGAGCTCGGGCGAGATCCCGAGCCGCGCGGCTTCCGCCTGGGCGTCGAGGGTTGCCGTGGTCGTCAGCGTGGGGGTCTGGACCTCCTCCGCCTCCGGGGCCGAGGAGCTTCCTTCGTCCTGCTGCGGACCTCCGTTCGGGGCTTCCGCGGTGACCTCAGCCACCTGTGCTTCGGTGGCCGCTTCGTCGGGACCGGTGGAGGGTGCCTCGGTGACGTCGGCGCTGATGGGCTCGGCGTCGGGCTGGATCTCTTCCTGGTGCTCGCTCATGATGTCTCGGTCCGTCGCCGTCGAAGGCGCGGCCTCTGTGCCGGGCAGGGGTTGGGGTGTCCCGCTCCGGGTTCGGGTGGAATGAAGAAAAGGCCCGAAGTGCGTGGCGCACCTCCGTGGCCCTGGGGCCCGCGGGTAGCTCCCGCGACACCGAAGCCCGTCCTGTCGGCCTCATCGCAGCCGGATGACGGGTGCTTAGCAGGGTTAAGCTATGGGCGCAAAATGGGAAGGTCAAGGCCTGGATCGTGAGCCCACCCCCGGGCCAGCAGGCGCCCGAGGCGTGCCGGGATCAGCCCCCCTCAGGAGAGTCGAGGGCGCGGACGAGGGCCACGATCCGGTCCACCTGCTCTCGTTCCGTGAGTCGGGTCGTGTCGAGGACCGCGGCATCGTCCGGACGCCGCAGGGGTGAAAGCTGCCGTTCCGAATCCGACCGGTCCCGCTGCTCGATGCGAGCGGCCTCCTGGGACACCGTGTCGGCATCCGGCTCCGCGCCCGTGTCCTGGCGCAGGCGACGGCGGGCCCGCTCCTCCAGGTCGGCAGTGAGGAACACCTTCAGCTCGGCTTCGGGAAAGACCACCGTGCCCATATCCCTCCCGTCGGCCACCAGGCCACCCAGCCGACCAGCCCGGTGCTGATACTCCAGGAGCCAGCTTCGTACTGCCGGCAGGCTCGCCACCCTCGAGACGTTGGCCGTGACCTCGGGAGTACGCAGCTCCACACCAAGGCGACGGCCGTGAAGGTGCAGCTCGAATCCGTCCGCCTCGGGCACCAGGTCGATCTCGAAACGGGCCAGGTCCGGGGGGGTCAAGCGGTCCCAACCATCGGGCTGGATGTCCGCCTCGAGGAGCGCGTACGTGATGGCCCGGTACAGCGCACCCGAGTCCAGGTGACGGAAGCCGAGGCGGCGCGCGACCTCGCGGGCCGTCGTGGACTTGCCCGAACCGGCGGGCCCGTCGATGGTGACCACCGGCGCACGCCGCCCCCCCTCGGCGGGGGCCACCGCCCCATCGGCGGCTTCAGCGCCACCCACCGGGCCCCGGGAGCCGTCGTGCGCCGTGGCCCGGGCCAACACTGCCGTGAAGCCGGGAAAGCTCACTGCCGCCACCGAAGGATCGTCCACCTCGATGCGGTTGCCGGGCAGCGCGCCGAGGATCTGGAAGGCCATGGCGATCCTGTGATCGCCGAACGCCTGGACGCGGCCCTCCAGCGGCACATCGCTCCCCTCGATCTCGAGGCCGTCGTCGAGCTCCTCCACCCGTGCGCCCACGGCTCTCAGGTTATCGACCAAGGCCCGGATCCTGTCGGTCTCCTTCAGCCGTAGCTCACCTGCCCCCGTGATCCGCGTCGAGCCCTCTGCCCTGGCGGCGGCGACGGCGAGAATGGGGATCTCGTCGATGATCCCTGGCACCTCCCGAGGGCTCACATCGGTCCCCAGGAGCCTGGTCGGCATGGCCGTGAGGCTTCCCCACGGCTCCCCGACCGCTCCCCCCGATCGGCCCCCGATCTCGACCTTGGCGCCCATGCGATCCAGAATGTGTAGCAAGCCCGTGCGCGTAGGGTTCAGGCCCACCCCCGGCATCGTGACCCGGGGCCCCGCGCCGCCCAGGAGTCCCAGGACCAGGAAGAAGGCCGCCGAGGAGAAGTCGCCCGGCACGGTCAGCTCCAGAGGGCGGATGGAGCTCGCCGGATCGGCCGACCGAACCTGCCACCCGGCTTCGGTGTGGAGAGACACCGGCGGTACCCCGACGAGCTCGAGCATCCGCTCGGTGTGATCCCGCGACCGGGCAGGCTCCGTCACGACCACGGGGGCGCCCCCCACGAGCCCGGCCAGCAACAGGGCACTCTTGACCTGGGCGCTGGCGACCGGCGAGGTGTGCTCGAGGGGACCCAGGGAGCCGCCGAGGACCCGGATCGGCAGGCAGCCGGGTGCCCCCAGCTCGTCGAATCGGGCTCCCATGCGCGTCAGCGGCTCGGTCACGCGCCGCATGGGACGGCGGCTGAGGGATTCGTCTCCGATCAAGGTGGCCATGCCCGAACAGCCTGCCAGGACTCCCATCATCAGTCGTGCAGCCGTGCCGCTGTTCCCGCAGTCCAGCGACTTGCCGCCAAGGTCGAGGCCGCGCAGGCCGAGGCCCATCACGTGCACCGGCGCTCCGTCCTCTGGAAGGGCCGGAATCGGAGCGCCTAGCTGCCGGAGCACCTGGGCCGTGGAACGGGGGTCGGCGCCGGGCAGGAGGCCCTTGAGCCGACTCGTTCCCTCGGCCAGGGCGGCGAAGATGAGCGCGCGTTGGGAGATCGACTTGTCTCCCGGAACCCTCAACTCCACCCTGCTCCCTCCCGCCAGCCGCGGGTCCGGTCCATGAGGGTCCGAACGGCGGCGAGGTCGTCGGCATCCAGGGCGTCGGCGAGCCCCTCCTGGTCACGGGCCAGGCGCCGGAGAAGCGGACTCAGGCGGTCTCGCGAGACCTCCAGGAGAGGCGCCCACATGTCGGGCGAGCTGGCGGCCAGGCGGGTCATGTCGTGCCCGCCCGGTCCCAACTCGCCTGCGGCCAGGCCCTCCTCCGCCAGTCGCGCCGCGAGGAGGTTGGCTACGACCTGGGGGAGGTGGCTCGCCAGCACCATGTGGTCGTCGTGGCTCTCGGCGTCTGTCCACGTGACCTCGGCGCCGAGCCGGCGCCAGAACGCCTCGGCCCGCTCGACCAGATCGGCGCTCGTTTCATCACCACCCACCAGCCAGACGTGCCCACCGCTGAACAGATTCTCCCGTGCGGCCTCGAATCCGCTGCCCTCACCGCCGACCATGGGGTGTGCGCCGACCCACCGGTCCATGATCCGGAGCGCGCCGGCGCGCTTCATCACGGGCGTCTTCAGTGAGGCCACGTCCATGACGAGGGCGTCGTGGCGCCACCGGCCGCAGTGTCGGGTCATGAGGTCCAAGGTCACCGGGAGAGGTGTGGCGTAGACCACCACGTCGGCACGCTCCGCGATGTCACCAGGGTCCGACGCCACCTCGTCCACCGCACGCGCCTGGACCGCCGACGCCGAGCGATCCGCTGCGACGTCGTACCCCAGTACCTCGGGGCCCTCTGGAAGAGCAGAAAGGGCTCGGGCCAACGAGCCGCCCATGAGTCCCAGGCCGACGACGGCAACGGAGCCACCCCTGTTCGACGCCGTCATGCCGTCGCCCGTGGAAGCCGGGTCCTCACTACAGCTCCGGAGTCAGCGCGCCGCGACCGCCTCTATCCGGCTCGACACCCGAGAACACGTAAATGAAGGGGACCCGTACCAGCACGGGGTCCATCCCGGCCGCCGCGGTAAAACGGGCCTCCAGATCCCGGTGGCGATCGATGCAGTCGAAGGGCACGTCCAGATGAAGGAGGGCCCGAAAAGCTCCCTCCAGTGCGCTGCCCGACAGGGATGCCCGCACCCCCGCGCCGAAGACTCGCTCCGCCAGCGCCAGTGCGCGCCATTGAGCCGCACGAAGCTCCCACCGCTGCTCCTGCCAGGCCTCGTGCAGACGGGGGTCGAAGAGCGTCGTAGGCTCGTCCCTGGACCCCTGGGTGGACGGCCTCGACGGGACGAAGCCGCTCACGCGTCAGCCTTCGCCGAGGGTCCCGGCTCATCAGGTGGGTAGGGGATCTCGACCACCATCCCGTCGTGAGCCACCTGGGCCCCGGCAAAGACGGATCGGGCTTCCCGCTCCAGCACTGCGGGGTTGTCGGCATACCGAGCCGAAAGGTGGGTGAGCACGAGCCGCTTGGCCCCCGCCTCTCGGGCAACGCTCGCCGCCCCCCGAGCCGTCGTGTGATACGTCTCCCGCGCCCGCTGCTCTTCCTCGACGCTGAACGTCGCGTCGTGAATCAGCAGGTCCGCTCCACGAGCCATTGCCACCGTCCCACTGCTGGGACTGGTATCCCCCGTGTACACGACCTTCCTCCCCGGCCTGCTCGGTCCCACGACATCCTCGGGTGCAACGGTCCGACCGTTCACCTCCACGGGCTCCCCCCGGTGCAGGCGCCCGAAAAGGGGGCCCTCCGGGACGCCCAGGGCTCGGGCGCGCTCCACGTCGAACCGGCCGAGGCGCTCGTCCTCGACCAGGGCCCATCCGACGGCGTGCGTACCGTGACGGACGTTGAACGGAACGACCGCATAGCCCTCCTTCTTCACGGCCTGGCCCGGCTGTCGCTCCTCGACACAGATCTCGAAGGGCACGCGCTCGACACCGAGCCTCACCGCCGTTCGGATCACGGGCTCGGAGCCCCGTGGACCGAAGAGACGAAGGGGATCGGTGCGTCCCTGGAGCGCCATGGTGCGAAGCAGCCCGGTGACCCCGAGAAAGTGGTCCGCGTGCATGTGCGTGAAGTAGACCTCCCCGACGCCAAAGCCCGTATTGAAGCGCATCATCTGCCGCTGCGTTCCCTCGCCGCAGTCGAACAGCATCAGGTCCCCCTCGCGCTGAATGGCGATGCCGCTGACGTTGCGACGGATCGTGGGACGGGCGGCGGAGGTGCCGAGGAGAATGACGCGGATCATGGTCCGAAGGAGGTTCGCCGGTCGAAGGCCGTCACGAAGGTAGTGGCTCAGGCGCGTCGAACCCAGAGCCGCCGCCGCGACGGGATCCGAGCCGGGAGACCTCGAACCTCGCGAGGCCTGTTACGGCGCCTCCACACTAGAACAGCCGGAACTGAAGCCTGAGTCTGCGGCCCGGCCGTGGCAGCCCGCACTGATCGTAATAGGCGGCGTCCGTGACGTTGTCCACGGCAGCCAGCAGGTCCAGGTTGGTCAGCGTCCCTCCGCCGCGCAGCGGGAATTTGCGGCGAAGGCCCAGGTCCAGCGCTCCGCTGACGTCGAGGGTGTCGGAACCCGACTCGGTGGTGGTGGTGCAGAACTGCTGGCCGATGAAGCGGGCACCGGCCGTCCATTGGAACTCCCAGGGCAGACCGCCGCCCAACGCCAGCTTACCCGCCCAATCCGGCTGATACTCGGCCCTCGCCTGCGAGCCGTCCTCCTCCTGGAGCCGCACCCTCTGGAGCGTCAGGTCACCCGAGTACTCGAGGCCGCCCAGCGATCCGGTGGCCAGCAGCTCGAGGCCGGTCGCCCGGATCCGGTCCTGATTCACGCGCTGGCGCTTCGAGCCCTCGTCCGTTTGGACCGAAATCCGGACGATGCCGTCTTCGATGCGGTGATGGAATCCCACCACCTGGACCTCGCCTATCGCCCCACTCAGGGTGACGCCGAGCTCTGCGCCGAGGAGCGACTCGGGCCTGAGTTCCGGGTTGGGCAGGAAGCGGCCCAGAGCCCCGGAGTAGAGCTCCCGCAACGAGGGAAAGCGGGTCCGGCGGCTCAGTGAGCCATGGAGCAGTACGCTCCCATCTCCCACCAGGGACGACGCGCCGACCCGGGCGCCCCAGTCCCACAGCGCGCCGACGGGAGGCTTGTCCCCGGACTCGGGCGTGTCGGAGCCGTCCACCACCGCACCAGCGCTGATCCGTGTCGTGCCAGCGGCCCCCACACCCCAGTCGCCCTCCGCGCCGAAGCTCCAGAGGCGTTGGCGATACTTCGAGCGCAGATCCTCGGGTTTCAGGACCTCGTCGTGGTGAACGTCGCCGTAGGTCAGTGAAGCGCGCAGCTGGCCCCGGTCCCCTGCGGTGTGCTCGCCGAGCAGCCGGGCCGTCAACGTCCGTGTGTCGCCGGTCTCCCCGCCCACGATCTGGCTGTACGCGGGTGTCGCATACTCGTCGATCACGTTGTGCTGCGCATCGAGGCCGAAGCTCGCCTCCACGTCGCCTTCGCCCCATGCCGTCGTGCGCTGCCCCGTGCCACCGGTCACGGCCGCCAGCGCGCGCCACTGCTCCGGATAGCGCCACAGCCTGGGTTCGTCCTCGTTCACCTCCGGTGGGACGCCTCGCTCGGCGGAATACCCCGACGCACCCATGGACAGCCATCCTCCGCCGTCGCCCTGGTACCGTGCCGAGAGGAAGCCGTCGAAGTGTCGCATGTCACTATTGAGCCTGAGGCTTCCGTCCGACGACAGGAGCTCCTCCTGGTCCGGCGACTCGAGCGTCAGCCGGTCCGACAGCGGATCTCCGTCCCTGCGTCGGTGACCGAGCCCGCCCCGGATCAACCACTGTCCGGCGCCACCCTCCAGCAACCCCCCCCCGGTCCCCCCGAGCTGCGTGGCTCCTGTCTGATCGACGCCACCTGTGAACATCAATGGCTCCGGCGCGTCGCGACGGCCGGAGCCGCGCGCGACGTTCACGGATATGACGCCCCCCAACACGTTGGGCCCGTAGAGCACCGACGACAGGCCCCGGATCAGCCGGATGTCCTGGATGGCGGTGAGGGGGATCACGGACAGGTCCGTTCGGTGATCCCACCCGAGGGTCAACGGGATGCCGTCCACCAGGACGGCGATCTGCCGGTCATCCGAACCTCGCAGCGAGGGTTGGGCCTCGCCTCGTGAGTTCTCCCGGATCTGGATGAGCGGGACGGTCCTGAGGACCTGCTCGAGGGTGGGTGCCGGCGCGACGTGGAGGGAGTCCAGGGGAATATCGACCGCGGAGCTCCCCCCCGACGTGGCAACCGGGCGAGTGATGTTGACGGTCACGCCCTGCAGCGTGAAGACGGTGTCCTGCGCAACCGCGTCGCTGGTCAGCGTGTCCCGGATCTCCTGGGCCCGGAGCTGCGCGGGCGGCGTGGACCACCCAACCACGGCCGCCAGGAATAGCGGACCGCCAGCGAGGGAAGGCCTCGCACGTCTCACCGGCGCCGAGTCAACGGTCCCGAATCGGCAGAGGTTGTAGTTCATTCGCACGCTGGCGTGGGCAGCCGGCAAGACGAGTGCCCGCCAGGCACGTGGCGACACGGCCCGCGGGCCCCTCGCAGCACGCGGCACGGGGACGCAGCTTCGCGCCGTTCTAGCCAGCGAGGTGACCGTTTGTTCCGTCACGGGGGACGAGAGTCGGGATCAACCGCATGCGTCTATCTCGTGCTGCAGACGCCTTGCGAGTCACGGCCGGAATGCCGGCGGACCCTCGAGAAGACCTTCCGGGCCAGTATCGGGAGGGCCCCGCAACACTTGAACGACGGGTAGACAGACGACGACCGGCCCGGTATACCTGAGACGGCCCCGACGAGGCGACGTTTTCAGACCCAAGGAGATCGGTCATGCAGAGCCGTCGGCAGTTCCTGGGCGTAATGGGTATCCCCGCAGCGGCAGCGGTGGCTGGAGTCCCCCTCGCGCCCCCACGCTTTCGCCCCGATTGGCCCGATCGGATCCGTGACCTGTTGGATCATCCCGGGGGCCCGGCGGAGACGGCTGCGGACGAGGACTTCTGGGTACGCGTCCAGCAGGCCTTCACGGTGGACCGGAGTCTGGTCAACCTGAACAACGGCGGCGTCAGCCCCGCACCGGCGTTCGCGCTGGACGCCATGAAGCGGCACCTCGACTTCGCCAACCAGATCCCGGTCTACAACGGCTGGCAGATTCTCGAGCCCCAGCGCGAGGGCGTACGCCAACGCATGGCTCGGGAGTGGGGCGTGGATACCGAAGAGGTAGCGCTGACGCGCAACGCCTCCGAGAGCCTGCAGACGCTGCAGTTCGGCCACGATCTGCGGGCCGGCGACGAGATCGTGACCACGACGCAGGACTACGGGCGGATGATCACCACCTTCCACCAGCGGGAGCGCAGGGAGGGGGTCGTCCTCGAGCAGATCAAGATTCCCACGCCGGCTGAAGACGACGCGGAGGTCGTCCGCCGGTTCGAGGCGGCCATCACCGATCGGACGCGCCTGATCCTGATGTGCCACATGATCAACATCACCGGCCAGATCTTGCCGGTCCGGGACGTGGTGGCCATGGCGCGGGCGCGAGGCATCCCGGTCATCGTGGACGGCGCTCACGCTCTGGCCCACTTCGACTTCAAGATATCCGACCTCGACTGTGACAACTACTCGACGAGCCTGCACAAGTGGCTCTTCGCTCCCATCGGCAACGGGTTGCTGTACGTGCGGCGGGACAGGATCGCCGGCGTCTGGCCACTCATGGCCGCTCCCGAGGCCAAGGACGAAGACATCCGGAAGTTCGAGGAAATCGGAACGCACCCGGAAGCCAACTTCCTGGCCGTCGCGGAAGCACTGACGTTCCACCAGGCCATCGGTGGGGCCCGGAAGGCCGCGAGGCTCGTGCACCTGAGGGACTACTGGACGAAGCCACTGCTGGAGCTCGAGGGCGTCTACCTGAATACGAGCCTCCGACCCGGCTTCGCCTGCGGCATCGCCAACGTGGGGATCGAGGGTACCACCCCCGGAGACCTGGCGGCTTGGCTGTGGGCCGAGCACCGGATCTTCACCGTGGCCATCGGACATGAGGAGTGCCCCGGGATCCGCGTTTCTCCCAGCGTCTACACGACGCCGGAAGAGCTGGATCGCTTCATCGACGCCATGACCCACGCCTCGCGCCACGGCGTACCCGCGCAGGGGAACGCGTGATGGCGCTGCCGACCCTCGCCCTCGCCGTGCTGGCCGTGCTTCCGGCCGCCGTGCTACCGGGGTGCGGGCCGGACGAGCGGAGCGCCGACGCCGACGAGTCCCTGCAGGAGATCTACGAGCAGGGGGTGACCTTCCAGGATTTCCTGGAGCAGGCGACGAGGCGGAAGAACCTGTGGACCGAGCACTACGTCCAGGGTGCCGTGCCCGAGGACATCCTGGAGCGCGCACGGGCGGTCGACGGCACATGGCGGATCCTGGCGATCGCCGAGGACTGGTGCAGCGACTCCGTGAACACCATCCCCTTCCTCGCCCTCCTCGCCGACGCCGCACCAGCCTTGGAGCTGAGGGTGGCGGACTCCGAAGTGGGAGAGGCCATCATGGAATCACACCTGACACCGGACGGCCGCCCCGCAACGCCCACGGTCCTCGTTCTCGACCGCACGTACAAGGAGGTCGGCTGCTGGGTCGAACGGCCCTCCAGCCTGCAGGCTTGGGCCCTGGAGAACCGTGAGCGTCTGGGTGACGACTTCATGCCGCAGAAGATGGCGTGGTACAGGGAGGACGCCGGCCGCTCCACGATGGAAGAGGTCCTCGCCGTCATCGAGGCGGCCGCCGCCGGCCAGTCGGTCTGCGTGAAAGGCTGAGCCACCGGCCTGTCGAAACAGGCCATGAGAAGCGCCGGCGACCCCGCACTAGAGCGCCGGCGCTTCGTCGTCCTGTCTGATCTGGCGGATCAGCCCTCGCCGGGCTCGGCCTCCGCAGCCAAGACCTCCTCCACCAGGGCGAGCAGCTCGGCCACGTCGAACGGCTTGGCCAGGAAGGCCGTTTCACTGCCGATGGCCGCCCGGAGGACGGGGTCGGTGTCGGTGTAGCCCGACATGAAGATCACGCGGATGTCCGGGTGCGCCATGCGCAGCGCCGGCACGAGCTGCGCACCCCAGGAGTCGGGCAGCATGATGTCCAGGAACGCCAGATCGATGGGGCCCTTGGCGGTCTCCGCCAGTTGGAGCCCACGCTCCGCGGAGTCCGCGTCGATGACGCGGTATCCACCCTTGTTCAGTGCGGAGACCAACGTCCGACGCAGGTCGTCGTCGTCGTCGACGAGTAGCACCGTACGGGGGCCCTGATCCCCTGTGGGAGTCCCCTCGGCCACGGACACCTCCTGGATCTTCCCGCTGTGTCAGGCGAGTTCGATAGGGACAGGATAACCCTTGCACCCTCCATGGGCCAGCATCTTCCGGGCCAGGGCCGGAAACGCCGTCGCCCGGTCCAAATCGTTACAAACGAGGGCTTTGGGCCCCCTCACAGTGTCGCCGCCGAGGCGCGAGATGTTGCCTGACCGCGGCGATCCGCACGCAGGGCGGCAGCCAGCCGGCGCAGCGTTACCGACTTGTTTCGTCGAGGGTGCGACACTATTTTCCGATATATCGCTACGACATATCGGAAGATATATCGCTTCTACCTGACGTCTGAGGGGAGTACCATGCGGGACTTCGATGATTGCTTCGGGTTCGGATTCGGCTTCGGCCCCCCGCGCCACCGGCGCAAGTCGGGTCGGCGCTTCAAGTGGCGGGTCTTCGAGCGGGGCGACCTCAAATTCGTGATTCTCCGTCTCATCGCCGACCGCCCCATGCACGGCTATGAGGTCATGAAAGCCCTCGAAGAGGAGTCCCACGGTGCGTACCAGGCGAGCCCGGGCTCGGTCTACCCCACCCTGCAAATGCTGGAGGACGAGGGGTACCTGACCTCCGACAAGACGGAAGGCAAGCGGGTCTATCGGATCACCGAGGCTGGGCGCGACTACCTGGCCGAGAACGAGGACACCGTCGACGACGTGTTCGACCGGGTCGCCAGCTTCACCGGCACGTTCTTCGGTGACGGCATGCGGGATCTCTCTCGGGCCTTTCGCCGGCTGGCTCAGACGACCTTCGAGGGCGCCATGCGCGGCCCGGCCAGTAGGGAGACCCTGGACCGTATGATCGAGGTGCTCGAAGGAGCCAACCGTGAGATGCGTCGGGCGCGGCGCGGCGCTTCATCCGGCGCGGGTGACAACACGTCGAAAGGGGGCTGAGGGAAGATGTCGACGGGAATGCTCTTTCTGCTGTTCTTCGCGGCGTTCGCCTTCATGGGTCGGTCCCGCAATCGGGCACGCTGCGGCCGGGGCTGGTCGTCCGACGAAGACACGCGAGTGGAGCTGGCTCGGATCCGAGAGATGGTGGAGGATCTCTCGAGCCGCTTCCATCGTCTGGAGGCCGAGCGTGACTTCTACCGGGAGCTCGTCGACACGGACCACCGCCGTACCGGGATCCTTGCCGGTGAGGGATCGCCCTGAGCGGGACCCGACGCCGCCAGCTCGAGCACGCGGGGGTGATGGTCCGAGTGGTAGCGCTCCGGCACGCGCCCGTAGCTCTCCGTGACGGTTCCCCCGTCTCCCCACTCCCCCTGGCGG
This sequence comes from Gemmatimonadota bacterium, assembly GCA_039589315.1. Classification (GTDB taxonomy): domain Bacteria; phylum Gemmatimonadota; class Gemmatimonadetes; order Longimicrobiales; family Gaopeijiaceae; genus JBDHHQ01. The sequence continues at coordinate 10,186 of JBDHHQ010000026.1, read as the reverse complement.
AAGAAGATGTGGTCCGTGGGGAAATGCGTGCGCGTGGGCGTGGGATCGGCGGGCGGCGAGTCGGGAAACCGAACCGCGAAGCGGCGTAGCGCCGTCTCGGTCTCCGACCACGTGTTGAAGTCGCCACCGGCCACGGTCGGAAGAGCGGGCTCCATCACCTCGAGGGCATCGGCCAACGCCTCCGCCTGGCGGATCCGCGTACCGTTCCCGGTCAGCAATGTGCGGAGCAGCGTGGAAGCGACGTCGAGGTGCAGGCTGACGACGCGGACCGGACCGCCCGGGCCCGCCACGGTCGCGGCCACTGCCACCTTCCTGCCCGCCTCGAAGGGGAGCTCGATGGCGGTGGGCTCCGCCAGCGGAAGCGTGGACAGCACCGCGTTGCCCCGGTCCTCCCGCAGGCCGTCCTCGGTCTGGGGGCCGTTCCTGGACGACGGCACGTACACCAGCGAGAGTCCGCAGCGCTCGGCGACCTGGGCGATGTCCAGGATCTCGCCGGGCCGCTCTTCCGGACCCAGCCGCCACGGAATGCTGGGCTGGGGGAGTAGATCCGGCATGCGGGCGGACCGCCGAAGGGCCTCCTGCAACAGGAGCACGAAGGGTCGACGGGAGGCCGGGGGCGTCCGCCCCGCCCCGCATTCATGGCCGAGCTCGGCCGCGAGGAAGGCCGGCACGTCCCCCGTACCCACCGACACGTTCCACGCGACCACCGTGAGCGTCCGAGCTCCGGCCGGCGACGTGCTCGCGCCGCCCGGGTCCAGGCGAACGATGGGAGCGCCCACGGTGGCACACCAGGCGTCCAGCTTCGCCCGGTCCCCACTGTTCGTGGGTCCGAACCAGGCGATGGGGTCGCGGGACCTGTCGGCCTGAGCGGCGGCCAGCGGATTGGAGGTGGCCCCCGGACAGACCGGATCCGGCTCCGCAGTCCCCATCGTGTAGCCCAGCGCACAACCGGACAGGCACGATGCCCCCGCCATCGCCATCCAGCCGGCGATCCCGAACCTCACGGCGTCCAGCTCACGGAGAAGACCGGCGTAAACGACGCCTCGTTGGCGCGAACCGCATCGTTGACCCAGCCGAGGATCCCGCCCAGGGCCAGGCCGGCCGCGCTCACGGCCACGGCGTCCGTGACGCGCACGCGGGGGACGGTGGCCAGGAGGACCCCGCCCGCCAGGGCCCCCGCGCCGAGGCCGATGGCGGCTCCCTTGGCAGACGATCCTACGGCCAGGCCGATGGCGGCGCCGGACACCACATCCAGCCAACCGTACTGGCGCACCACCCCCTTCAGCGCGTAGCCGACCACGGCCCCGGCCGCCGCGCCGATCATCCCGGCCTCGACACGGCGGACGAAGCGCTCGTCATCCGCTGCGCCCACCGTGGCGCCCGCGGTCGCGCCCACGACACCACCGATCCCCGCCACCCAGGCCGAGCACGTGGGGCCCGCCATCGTTTGGCCACAGGGAATCAAGGAACCGACGAGAGCGAGCATGCCGCCGGAGTACGCGCCCAGCACGCCTCCGCCGCCGTGAAGGCGGAGGCCGCGAGGAAGAGGCAGAGCAGGACCGTGATCGCCCTGGTGCCGTGGCCAGTCGGGAGAAGAGGTGCGGAAGCCCGCACGGCGATCGCTCGGTGGTCTAGCGCGATGAGTGAGAAGGCCTGCGACTGCACAGCTGCGGCTCCCGCCGGTGCGTCACGCTACCGCTCCGCCGAACCCCGCCCCACGCTCCACGCGCCAAAGACCCGGAGCTCTCGGGTGAACTGGTGCAGGTCGTCGGCGAAGTCCGGGTCGTCGAACCTCGTATCGCGGAAGAAGCCGGTCCAATCGAACCCGAGGTGGAAGTTGCGGTGGATCGGTACGCGAAGGCGCGCCCGGAGCATCTGGATGCGGTGCCGCGAGTTGTCCTCGACCTGCCCCTCGTCGGTCGTGAGCACGGCGCCGTTCACGGTCCAGAGCCAGGTGACTCGGTACGACAGATCCACCAGCCGGGTGGCATCCCGCACCAGCGACCCACCCAACTGCGTCCCGACTCCCGGACCGAAGTCGTATTCCCGGAGCCGCTCCTGGGTCGGGAAGTCCTGGAGGCTGGCGCCGTCGAAGTTGACCGCGCCGAGGATCATGCCCGTCGCGTTGACATTGGTCAGCAGCTGCCAGCGCTCCGAGAGCTGCCACCCCGAAACCAGGACCCCGCTGACGCTCTGACCCCCGAACTCGTAGGCGTTGTTGTTCAGGTAGTCGTAGTCCTGGGACAGGAAGATCCTGTGATGCACGTCCTCGGAGCGCTTCAGGTCCCAGTGCGCAAGGCTTCCCCGAATCTGCCAGCGCCCGATGGCCTGCTTGTCCTTCGTGTTGATCTGGAGGCCCATGACGAAAAAGTCGAAGGGCTTCTTCCGGTCGATCTGGAACGGTCCGCCGAACTGAAAGTCCACTTCGAAGAACGCACCGACCTGGGCGCCATCGTTCACGACGTTGCCCTCCTCGTCGGTCCGCTCCCTGCCTTCGTCCTGGATCACGCGCACGCCGGTGCTCAGAACGTTGGAAAGGTGGGGCGGGATGTGGTCCCAGGGATTCGTGGGGTTGTCGTAGACCTTGCCGATCCGACCGGTGACCAGGCGGTTGAACGCCCGCACGGGGTTCATCGCCGCCGCCCCGAGCTCGCGCCAGATCCGCTCGCTCCCCGTGGCCTGATTGTCCAACACCGTCGAGGAGATCCGGTAGAGCGATTCACCGATGGCGATGCCGCCGATGCTCGTGTGGATCCAGTCGTTGATGGCGGGTGGATGGGTCTCCCCGAAGAACTCCCAGATCACGCTGCCGCCGAAGGCGAAGGGCACGGACTGCCAGTAGCTCAGCCCGTTGGAGCGCCCAGAGTTGTAGTACAGGTTCCCGTGGAACGGGTGGGCGAACATGTTCGTGGAGAAGTTGTTGTCGTCCCACGTGAAGCCGTGCTTGACGTTCTCGTACCAGCTGCGCGGATTCACCTGGGAGAAGTTGGCGTTCCGCGCGTACTCGTTGAACGCCCACGGGATGACGTTCACGATCAGGATCTCGCCGATCCCCAGCGCCACGTTGGGGGAGGCGCCCCAGACGTCCGCGTTGGGCGGGAAGCCCTGAGGCGCCTGCTGGGCGGGTCCGTCCGCCTCCTCCGCCGTCGTGGGGGAGCCCAGGCGAGCTCCCGCGACGAGGCGCTCCGCCACCGTGGCGGTGGTGGAATCCGGGTCCGGACCGTCGGTGAGCGTCGTGTCCACGGGTACGAGCGGGTCCACGGCTCCCACGGGCCCGATCTCGAAGGACCGGGTAGCCGCGAGCTGACCCGACAGGGGTGCAACGACGCCCGCGAGCGCGATGCCGACGGCCGCCAGGAAGCGCACGCCGGTCACGGGTGCCGCGCTCCGGCTAGGGATACCAGTTGATGCCGACACGGAATCCCCATCGGTTGCCGTCGGTGAACGTGCCCTGGAGGCTCGGCTCCTCGATCTCGGCCAGATCGACCTCTTCGGTCGCGAAGGCGTCGATCGAGGCGTTGGCCTCGAGTCCGATCTTGCGGGACAGCCGGTACTCGAAGCCCGCCACCAGTCCGCCGCCGAAGCCGGCGCGACGGTCGGCCAAGTTCTCGCCCTCCTCCGGATCCTCAGGGGGCGCCTCCGGGTCGAAGTCGAAGTCGTGACCTTCGGGGCGCATGCGCACGAAGTTGAATCGGCCCTGGACGTAGGGCTGGAAGTTGCCGCGCAGGAAGTGGTAACCCAGGAACGCGTGGAGCTCCACGCTGCTCACGCTCTCGTCCTGGAGCGGCTCCACCACGTTCAGGGAGACGAAGTTGCCACCGCCTCCGATACGCAGCTTGTTGTGGTTGTAGAAGATGTTGATGTCGGCGTCGATGCCGTCCGTCAGCAGGTCGCCGTAGCCCCCGCCCACCGACTTGTAGCCGATCTGCCATTGGAACCCGAAACCGTTCCCCCACGTGGAGGCCTGGGCCGCGGCCGACGCAGGGGCCAGGACGAGTCCGACCATTATTAGCGCAGGGAGCTTCAAGACCAGTCCGGATCGGAGGTGACGGCAGAGCGCGAATCGCGGGGCCAGGGTACTGTGGAGATAGGTGCGCGCGCAATGGCGTCGAGGGGCGCTTGATGGTGGTGCGCGCAATGGCCGGGGGGGCGCGCGCATTCGCGTCGGGGACGCTGACGGCTGCGCCGCTTGCTTACCGAGACCGCTGGTTGTCCTTTGCTCGCCCGGCAGGCTTGTACTCCGGATGAAGCAACGACTCCCTCTACTCTGACGGCGCGCCGTTGTCCCAGCCGATCCACATCGTCGAGCCCACTCTCGAGGACCATCGGGGACACCCCCGAGCGCTGGTCACGAGGTTCTGCGCCGCGGCGCCGGAGCTCCGCGTTCGCGTCTGGGCCGGACGGAAGGCGCGGGCCGATCTGATCCCGGGCGGTCACGTCCGGCTGACGCCCTGGTTCAGTCGTAGGATCCGCGTGCCACAGACGTTCTTCCTGGTGCGCAGACTTCTCCGTGAAGGACGCACCGTGTTCCTTCCCACGGCGGGACGGACGGACATCGTGCTGGCTGATCGCGCGTTGGGCCGGCGGAGCCGCGGGACGGCCGTGCTCTACGTGCACTGGCTGCGCCCCACACCCCAGAGACTGAGGAGCCTGGCGGCCGTCGCCAGGCGCCGTCCCGAGATGAGGCTGCTCACGACCACCGTCACCGTGCGGGACGTCCTCGCGTCGTGCGGCTTTCGGAGGGTCCGCCACGTGCCCTACCCGACGCTCATGCCAGCCGACGCGGGCGTCGGCCCGGTGCCGTTTCGCCATCTGCTCTTCGCGGGAGCGGCGCGCCGCGACAAAGGGTTTCACCGCGTGGTGGAGCTCGTCGCGCGACTCGCCGAAGCCAACGAGGGAATCCCAGTGCTGGTCCAGACTGTCGGGGACTCCTACGGCCGGCGGAGCCCGGACGTCGCCCTGGACATTCGGCGCCTGGAGGGGCTCGGCTACCCCGCGCTGCGCATCGAGTCCGGGAGTCTCGACGAGCACCTGTACCGACGCTCCTTCGAGGGCGCCGTCTGCATCCAGCTCTATGATCCCGTCGACTTCGCCGACCGGGTGAGCGGCGTGACCCTCGACGCTCTCTCCGCGGGCGCGCCGATCCTCGTGCACGATGGCACCTGGATGGAACGCCCCGTCCGACGCTTCGGCGCGGGCGCCGCCGTCCGGCCCGACGACATCGATGCGGCGGTCGAGGCGGCGAAGGACGTCGCCGCTCGCTACGAGCACTTCTCCGCAGCGGCGCGACGGGCCGGAGTGGCGCTCCGTGCGGAGCACGATCCCAGGCGGCTCGTCGAAGCCGTGGCCGGTTGAGCCCGCCGTGCAGCCTCTTCCTCACGCCAACCCGCGGACTTACTGTCTCGTGAGGGGATGTGCCCACAGCCCCGCGCACGTGGTGCGCGAGGGCATGCTGTCGGCCTGGTGTGGCCCGGCGGTCCAGGCGGCGGGGGTGTGGCTGGACTGCCCCTCCCACCGCACCGCGCGTCACCCCGCACCACTTCATCGTGAAGCTGCCCTCCGCTGCTCCGGCACGAGTCGGCGTTTGACGATCCGCGGCGGCACGGACCTGGCGGCGCCGGCCCTTCTGGTTCGGGTCGATCCGGCCGCTGCGCCCCCTGCCGAGCCACTCCCCACGCCTCCGGGCGGCACGGTCCACGCTCTGAGCACGGCCACCCGTCGCGTAACGGTCGTCCGTTCCCCGGCTACGGTCGCCGGGACCGAGCCCTCGGGGCGTCTCATGGCCTTCGTTTGGGGCGAAACCTACCCGAGTCAGAAGCCTTCGGAGATCGCCGAGGGGTTTCTGCGCGAAGGGTCGAGCTTCGCCCGCGACCTGAACGGCAGCTATGTCATCCTCCTGGTGGACGTCACTGGCGACGCGGTCGAGATCGTCACGGACCGCATGGGCACCCGTCGAGTCTTCGCCTCCGAAGCTTCGGGAGGTGCGCGGGTTTCCACCTCCCTCACCGCCCTGGACACGGCCTTCTTCCCCGTCGACCCGATCGGCGTCGCGTGGTATCTGTCCAACGGCGTAATGCACGTGGGTCGCACTCCCTACACGGGGATACGGGTCCTGGACCGGGCCTCCGTCCACGAGGTCACGCACCACGGGATTCGGTCCGAGCCGCACTGGCGCCTCCCCTTCGAGGCGTCCGACCCGGCGCGAGACCGTGAGGAGGTGCTGGTGGAGCTCCTCCGGCTGAGTCAGCAAGGCGTGGAGCGCTGCATCGCCGACCAGCCATCGCTCTTCCTGTCACTCAGCGGTGGCTGGGATTCCGCAGCCCTGGCGGCCATCCTGGCCAGAACCCTGGGCGTGCGCGACGTCATCTGCTTTTCGTACGCATCGGGACCGCCAGAGCCCGGGTCGGATCCTTGGGTCGCGGCGCGGGTGAGCGAACGCCTCGGGTACCGGCATGAGGTGATCCCATCGTACTCCGGGGACTTCATCAGGCATATCCGCGACAACGCTCGTCTGGGCCAGGGCATGGCACACGTCTGCGACGAAGTGGACGCATGGCGCACTCTGGAGACGGAGGTGCGGGGGCTGTCTCACCCCGTCCTCCTGACCGGTGAGGCGCGGCACGGGGATAATCCATTGCGGGAGGGGGGACGAGCCCGAGCCGGGCTCTACCACCCGCCCGGCAGCATGTACCCCTTTGACCGTATCCGGTGGCTGCGTCGGCTCTTACCTGCCGACACCTTCGACCGGTTCGAGGCCGGCGTGACGTTGGATAACGCGCACCTTCAACAGAGGGCGGACCAGTCCGGGGGAGGGCGCGGCTATTTCTACGTGTCCGCACGACTCCCAAGCGTCCTGCTGCCGTGGCGTCAGCACTTCCCCGGCGCATACATGACGCCGCGTTTCCCGCTCCTGGACTACGACCTCATGGACTTCCTGGCCGCCCTCACGGTGGAGATGCGCCGGTCCTACGTCTTCCATGAGGCGGTGGAGAGGGCCTACCCGGACGTGTTCGAGGTCCCGCGCGCGACTCGGGCGGGGTACTACTTCGACATCGGCACCGAGGTGCGATCCCACGCAGGTGCCCTCCGGGACATGATTCGATCCACGCCCAGCCGGCTGGACGACCTCGTTCCGCCGAGCACCCTCCTCCGGCTGATCGACCGCATCGAAGCCGAGGCTCGGTTGGGTCACCGGCTGGTCCACCGCGGTCGGCGAATCGCGTTGCGAGCCCGGCGAGCGGTGCGCAAACGCCTCTCGGCGCCACCCCACCCGGGGGACGACTGGTGGGGGGCCGACCGGGTGCTGCGCAACCTCCTCGTCCTCAGGGAGGTCCTCGCCCTTCGCTGAGTGCGTTGCCGGGGGTTTGCCTACGCTTTGACCGTTCTCAGCCAGAAGACCAGGGCGAACGCCAGTCCGGAGGCGACCAGGCCCACGACCGTCGGGTCGAGCAGCGCATGCAGTGTCCCGAGTCCCAGGAGGCGAGCTGCGGCCAACGCCACGACCCCGCCGCCGATGGCCGCGGCGGCCTCCGGCACGCCGGGTCGCCGCGTGTAGAGGCCGGCCACGACCGGGACGAACAAGCTCACGCCCAGAAGGGCGTAGAAGATCGTCAGCGAGTCGATGACGGTGGGCAGCACGAGGGCCAGAACCAGGGCCAGTCCGCCGCCCACGACCGCGGCCCATCTCGCCACCAGGAGCACCTGGCTGTCGCCCGCGTCCGGAGCGACCAAGCGCTTGTAGAGGTCCTTCGAGAGCGACGTCGACAACATGAAGAGAATGGCGTCAGCCGAGCTGATCTCGGCCGAGAAGACGGCGGCCAGCGCCAGCGTGCCGAGCCAGAGGGGCAGACCCACGGACAGCACCGTCGGCAAGGCCAGCTCGTGATTGGCCAAGGCGGGCGCGTAGACCCTGGCGACCATCCCCAGCACCGGCGGGACGAACGCGAACAGGAGGAGGGCGACGCCCACGGCGCTGACCCCGACGCGGACAGCACGCTCGCTCCTCGCGCCGTAGACCTTCTGAAGCAGCCCGGGAGACACCACGAAGGCCGGGGCGAGCAACGCGATATACATCCACCCCGATTCCCCGCCCTGCGACGGGTTCAGATAGCCTTCGACGGACACCGGAGCCGCCGCCGTGACTGCCGCCCAGCCGCCGGCGGCCCATAGCGCCCACGGCAGTGCGACGGCGAACCCCGCGACCAGCACCACGAGCTCGACGAGATTGACCCAAGCCGACGTGAGGAGCCCCCCGGCCGTGAAGTAGACGATCATGACCCCGCCCCCGATCAACACGGCGGCCCACCTCGGCGTCCCCGCCACCACCTCCAGGACCCATGCCATGGCGATGAGCTGCCCGGCCAGAATCGACAACGTCCCCAACCACAGCAGCACCGCGATGACGGCGCGGATGGAGAGCCCATATCTCAGCTCGAGGTAGTCGCCGACGGTGTACAGGCCACCCGCCGAGGCTACACGCCAGATCCTGGGCCCCACCCAGATGGCCAGGATCAGCGTGCCCACACCTGCGGATCCCACCCACCAGAAGCCGCTGAGGCCGTCCCGGTACCCCAGGCCGGCGGCACCCACCGTGGACCCGGCGCCGATGTTCGCGGCCAACATGGTGGCGAAGAGGAGGCCTGGACCCAGCCGCCGGCCCGCGACGAAGAAGTCCCCGCTCCCCTCGACGCGGCGGCCGATCCACAGCCCCAGCCCGATCAGCGCCGCCGAGTAGGCCAGCAGCAGACCGAGTTGGAGGTTCACCGGCCCGGGGCCAGGTCGGTGGCGGCAGGTAGCCCGGGGAGAGCCGTCGCGGCCCGGACCCCCCGCACGATCGCCTCGGCCATGACGTCGGCGGCCAGCGCACCCACGACGAGCAGCGGCGCGGCACCCTCGTAGGCGCCGGTGGCGAGCGCGAACACCGTGTCACCGTCGCCAGGGGTGTGCGCCGGATAGACGGCCCGTGCGATGCCGTCGTGAGCCATGCGCGCGACCTTGGTCGCCTCGGCCTGGGTAAGGCGGGCGTTGGTGGCGACGACCGCGATGGTGGTGTTCGCCCGCCCGTCGGGGGTCTCCGCTACCGACGCCCTGACCAGGCGGCGCGCATCGGCCAGACCCTGGCCGTCCTCCGTCCGCACTCCGGCGACGACCGCCCCGGTGGTCGGGTCGACGACGTCGCCCACGCTGTTGACGGCCACCAGCACGGCCACCGTCAGGCCCCCCGGCAGCGACACGGAGGCCGTGCCGATCCCGCCTCTCATGGCCCGGGCCATGCCCCTGAGCTTCCCGACGGTGGCGCCCGCCCCCGCCCCCACGCTCCCCTCGGCAGGCGTGTCGGTGCTCGCGACGGCGGCCGCCCGGTAGCCGCACTCGGCCCCCGGACGCACGCTCGGATCTTCTCCGACGAGCAGATCGAACAGGATCGCGCCCACCACGATGGGCACGACCGTATCACCCACACGGTACCCCCGCCCCCGTTCCTCCAGGTAGCGCATGACGCCCGAAGCCGCGTCCAGCCCGAAGGCGCTCCCACCGGCCAACACGACCGCGTTCACCTCCTGCACCGTGTTGGCAGGATCCAGGAGGTCGGTTTCGCGCGTGCCCGGCGCGCCTCCGCGCACGTCGACCGCGCCCACGACCCCCTCTTCCGTCAAAACCACGGTGCACCCCGTCGGGCGACCGTCCAGAGTCACATGGCCGACCTTCACGCCCGCCACCGAGGTGAGTCCCATATCCGTCTCCGGGGCCTGGGCCCATGCGGGTCCTGCCCATGCGAGGAGGGTGAAGCCGAGAACGGTCCGACCGAGCGCGCACCTGGAGAGCGGCCCGGATCTCGCGCTTCGCCGGCGATGCGCGCCCGCTCTGCTCACGAAGGGAGCGTCCATCGGTTCGGCCTCTTGGGAAGAAGGAATCGCCGCACCTGACCGTTGTGCCCGCGCCCGTCCTACACCGTCTCCCGAAACCCGGTGCCCGGACGTTCCGACCGCCTCACGGATGCCCCGGAACCCCGCGGAGCCTCGTCGTCGCCTGTCGGGCTTTCGGTCCACGCGCCGTGCCCCCACGTTGCCAGTGCCATCGGAACAGGCGCGATGGGAGTATGTCACGGGCCCGCGTTTCGAGCCATGACCTGCCACTCCGGTCGGTGCCTGCGCGGCTCCGCACAAAGGCGACGGGACCCATGCGATCA
>JBDHHQ010000025.1:0-61003 GCA_039589315.1 Gemmatimonadota bacterium | reverse complement strand
AACGGAGAGCGGTCAGGACCGGCTCAGCCGGCTCCCTCCGTGTCGGTCCCGTCGTCGGCAACCGCCAGGACCAGGGGCGGGCTGCTGGTGTCACAGCCCCAATCGTAGTCGTGGGGACGGCCCGTTCTTGCATAGTGGAGCCAGTCGGCGATTCGAACAACCGGTTCCCCCCTCCGGCCTTCTCACGGATGACCCGGACCGCCGGACGCCGGGGACCGGACGCGACCCACTGGATGTCTACAGGCACCTTCGGCCGGATCGAGGAGGGGAGTCGGTCCCGGGTGAGGACGCGGTGCCTCGCGCGAAGCCGCTACTCTCCGTGCTCCATGACGGTCTCCAGGTCGAGACGGCCCGGGCCCTCCCCTGCGGACCCGGCGGGCGGGAGACCCGGGCGCCCCCGGTCCGGCCTCACAGGCTCCGGTGGCCGCTGCCGATGCCAGTCCGTCTCGGCCTGATAGGCTGCGGCCAACCCCAGAAGCCGGTCTTCCGCGTAGGGCTGACCACCCAACATGGCGCCCACCGGCCGCTCCACTCCCGCCGACGCGCTCTCGAAGCCGATGGGGAAGGCGATCAGAGGCAAGCCGATCATGTCAAAGGGAAAAGGCTCGGTCTGGACGACCACGTCGCACTGGTCAAAGAGGCCATCCAGGACGCGTTCCAGGAGCAACAGCTTCGCCCGCTGGCCCCGAAGGTACTCGGTTCCCGACAGGAGCAAGCCGTTGATCCAGGGAGAGAGGGAGACACCGAAGAGGCGTACGTCCTCCCGGAGATAGCGGAGGAAGGGCTCGGACCGCTCCGGCAGCCGCACGTTGTTGAAGGATCGGCTCGTCAGGGTGTCCCAGTCCTCGGGCATCTCCACCTCCACGACGCGCGCTCCCAGCGTCTCGAAGCGGGAGAGCATCTCACGGCGGAGATCGATGGACTGTATCTCGTGGGCGTGTGACCTCATGCGCTGGGCCCGCTGCTGCGCATCCTGCTGCGCCAGCTCCTCTTCCGAGGGAGGCTCCGGCTCCCCGAGGTAGCCGGGCATGACCCCGATCGTGGTTGCCCAGCGCACGTGGGTCCGACCCCGCAGCTCGAAGGGGGTGGCAGCACGCACCAGATCGGGCAGGTCGGGTTGGCTCGCGGTACGGGGGTCCAACGGGTCCGGCCCGGCCATGGCCTGGAGCATGATGGCGGCGTCCATGGCGTCCCGGGCGATCGGGCCCGGATGGTCCCGGGTGTACGTCAGCGGGATGATGCCGTGTAGTGACACGCGGCCCATGGTGGGCTTCAGACCCGTGAGGCCCTGGGCCTGGGAGGGCCCCGTGATCGAGCCCCCGGTCTGGGTCCCCGTGGCGCTCGCCGCCAGCCGCGCCGCCACAGCGGTGGCCGAGCCGCTGGATGACCCGCTCGGGGTCACGTCCGGGTCGAAAGGCGCCCAGGCGTTCACGGTGGTTCGCTCGCCGTCCGGCGTGGTCGCTCGGCTGGTGGCCAGGGGCCCCATCTGGGTCTTGCCGAGCAGTATGGCGCCCGAATCCCGAAGGCGAGCCCACGACGTCGCGTCGTAGGACGGGACGAAGTCGACGAAGATGTGCGAGTTGGCAGTGGTCGCGACGCCCTGGGTGAAGAAGTTGTCCTTGATGGCCAATGGGATGCCGTGCAGCGGGCCGCGGTAGGGCGCACGAGCCAGCCGGCGGGCCCGGTCCAACGCCGCCTCCGCCGTGACCGTGTTGAAGGCCTCGAGCGTCGGGTCATGGGCCGAGATCCGACCCAGATACGCCTCGACCAGCTCGACCGGGGCCAGGGATCCCTCGCGGATGAGCGAAGCCGCCTCCGCCAAGGTCAGATCCTCGATCTCGGCGGCCTGTACGGTACGCGGGTCGGGAAGGCGCACTGGACCCAAGGAGCGAGGAGGGGCGGCTTCGGCCCGGGTCGGCGGCATGGCGGTGGTCCCGGCCGCGGCCGCAGCCGTGATCGCGCCCATCCGCTTGAGGAAGAGGCGCCGGTCGACGCGACGATCGACGGGGCCCTCTGCAGCGGCGTCCACCTCCGAGCGGGGGCCCTCCTTCAAGGCTCGCCCCGGCGTGTGCGCCTCGCGGTCTCGGCGGGGTACATGGCGGGTGCCACCGCCTGCGGGTCCATCTCGAAGGCCAGGATGTCGGGCGGCGTGCTTCGCAGGAAGCGACGCGCCGAGCGGAGGATGCGATGCTGATCGGCGGGGGCGTCCGGGTCGTCTTCGGGAAGAACGGAGAGGTCGACACCCAGGGACTGGAGCCGGAGCAGGACGTACTGATCCAGCTGTGCATCAGTGAGGGACGGGCCTTCCTGCGACGGACCTTCCTGCGGCGGGCCGGCCGCCGCGGCCTGTGCGGGCGTGAGATCCACCGCGTCCTTGTGCCTCGGGATCTCCCCGTCCGCCCCGGGGACCGGTCCTGGGTGCCTTCGGTCGGTCAGAGCTCGCCTCGCTTCATGGAGTCCACCGCGTGGGTCGCCGCCCGGGCCGTGAGAGCCATATAGGTCAGCGAGGGGTTCTGGTTGGCCGACGACGCCATGGCGGCTCCGTCCGGCACGAAGAGGTTGGGCACGTCCCAGCTCTGGCAGAAGCCGTTCAGCACGCCGGCTCGTGGATCGGCGCTCATGCGTGCAGTCCCCATCTCGTGGATGGCTTCGCCGGGCAGGGCGCCGTCGTCGAACATCTCGATGTCGGTGGCGCCGCTGGCCTCGAGCATCTCGGCGGCCTGAATCTGCATGTCCTTCCGCATGGCCAGCTCGTTGTCGCTCCAGTTGCAGTGGATCTTGAGCACCGGGATGCCCCAGGCATCCACTGCCCCATCCGGATCCAGCTCGACGTAGTTCTCGGGGCGAGGGAGACACGCGCCGAAGCCGTAGAGCGTCATTCTCCAGTCCCCTGCGTCGTGCAGCCGGCTCTTCAGGTCCGCACCGAAGCCCTGCTCGTTCATGCCTCGAGACCAGCCCTCCCGGTACGCGCTGCCCTGATAGGCGTATCCGCGCAGAAAGTCGGGATGCTGATCCGTCACGTTCCGGAAGCGGATCATGTAGATGCCGTTGGGGCGACGGCCGTAGTAGCCGCGGTCGTTGAACTCCCGGAACGTGCCGCGCGCTCCGGCGCCCATGTTGTGGTCCATCAGATTCCGCCCCAACTGGCCGCTGGCGTTGGCCAGGCCATTGGGGAAGCGCGCGTTGGCCGAGTTCAGCAACAGCCGGGTGGACTCGAGAGCGCTGGCGCACAGGAACACGATCCGGCCGTGGAACTCCATGTCCTCACCGGTCTCCCGGTCGATGACCCGGACGCCCGAGGCGCGGTGGCGGTCCATGTCGAAGAGGACCCGCTCCACGACGCTGTTGACCCTGAGGGTGAGATTACCCGTTTCCTGTGCGACGGGGAGGGTCGCGTTGAGCGTGCTGAAGTAAGACCGAGTCCGGCAGCCCCGGGAGCAGGGGCCACAGTAGTGGCACGCTCCGCGGCCCATGTGATCCTGGGTCAACACGGCCGTCCGGCCGATGGTGAGCACCCGCGACCCCCCGTACGCGGCCAGAACGCGCTCCCGCACGGCCGTCTCCGCGCAGCGGAGCTCCATGGGCGGAAGGAACCGGCCATCGGGCAGATGGGACAGTCCCTCGGACTGCCCGCTGATGCCCGCGAACGCCTCCACGTAGTCGTAGTACGGGGCCAGATCCGCGTACCGGATGGGCCAGTCGCCGCCGAAGCCGTCCTTGGCGTTCGCCTCGAAGTCCAGGTCGCCCAGCCGATACGACTGGCGCCCCCACATGATGGAGCGGCCGCCCAGATGGCGGCCTCGAATCCACAGGAAGGGCTTGCCGTCGGCCTGGACGTACGGGTTCTCGCGGTCGTTGACGAACCACTCGCTGGTCGTCTCGCTCACCGGCCCTGCCAGGGACTGGACCGGCTGGTTCCGCGCAGTCCAGGCCTTGTCGCCCCGGCCCCGGTATTTGAACTCCCAGATGGGCGTGTGCTCGGTGTAGTCGCGGCTGGGTACGATCTCCCTGCCCGCCTCGAGCATGAGGACCCGCAGCCCGGCCTCGCAGAGCTCCTTGGCCGCCCAGCCTCCGGTGATGCCGGAACCCACGACGATCGCGTCGTACACCTCCTGCCGCCTAGCCATGAGCGGGCCCTCCCGTAGGCTGGCCGCTCCGCCCTGAATGGCCGTGGATCTCCTCATAGGGCACGCACCCCTTGAACTCGCCGGGGATGATCCGGAAGTGGAGCTCCTCGGCGCCCTCCTCGGACGTGTAGTAGCCGTAGAGGGTCAGGTACTTCAGGCGCTGGAAGATGTGCTCGTTCCAGGGCGGCCCTTCGGTGGCCGCACGCGGGGTGCCGGGTGCAACGGCCATCCGGGAATCGGGCACGTCTTCGGTGGGGAAGTCGTAGGGGCCCTCGCCACGAGCCTCCGCGGCTGCGGCTTCCTGGGCCTCCTTCAGGGCGAAGGACTCCGCCTCCATCTCCGTGAGCAGCACGATCTGATCGGCTTCGTCCAGGTCCACGAAGTCCCGGCCCTCTGCCTCCTGACTCCGAGCGTCGATGTCGGTCAAGCCGGCTACGAAGTCGCCCCGTTCCCGGTCTGAATACCAGCTTCCCACGATGAGGTCGATGAACTCGTTCACGCCCGCGTCGGCGGCTCCCGGGGTGTCCGTCCGGGGAAGGATGAGCTCCGCGATCGCGGTGACCGTGGCGTTCTGGTGGGCGTTCAGGTAGGTCAGCTGGCCGGTCACCGGCCGGGTAGCCTGTGAGCTGCGGAGCAGCGTGCCCAGTGCGGCCAGCTCCTCGGCGGTGATCTGACCGAGCACCGGCAGGGCCGTCGCGGCGCCCAGGACCTTGAGAGCTTCACGTCGTTTCATGCGGAGCCTCTTGCGGGTTTCTAGCCACTCCGGCGTGCGTGGCCGAATCGCTCACGACTGGCCGCAACCTGAGCCGGTGGGCGAGGTGGCCGCAAGCCGTTCGTGGTTCGGCGTCCTGCCCGAACGCTCGCCGCGCCGCTCGGCCGGTGCCATCGAGACCAGCAGCCTGGTCGCCGGGCGCCGCTCGCCCGCGGGTCCGGCTTCTGCGTGCTTGCTCCAACTTCGGTCCGAATGGCATCTTGGAGCCGTTTCGCACGGACGCTCTCCCGAAGAGCCGGAGCCCGCCCCTTGAGCACCTTCAAGCAACTCATCCACGAAGCGCACCGCCGATCGCTCTGGCAGGTTCTGGGTATCTACCTGGCCGTCTCGTGGATCGCGCTTCAAATCGTGGACGTTCTGGTCTCGAACTTCGGGCTGCCGGATTGGGTGCCGCCAGGCGCCCTGGTCCTCCTGGTGATCGGCCTTCCCATCGTCCTGGCCACCGCCTTCGTACAGGAGGGCATGGGACGAGGACCGGACCAGGTCGGACCCACTCCGCCTCTTCACGGCGGTGCGGCTCTTGGGCCAGCGGACCCCTCGAGTCCCGCACCGCATCGGGACCCCTCCGGGGCACACCCCGGTGCCCACGCCGTCCCGGCGGGCGCGAGCCCACCGGGCGGGCAGGGCCAGGGACCCGGACTCGTCCAGGGCACCGGATCTCTGGACTTGCCCAGCACCCGACCGTCCAGGTTCGCCCACCTGTTCACGTGGCGGAATGCGATCGCCGGCGGCGTCCTGGCCTTCGCCGCCCTGGGCTTCCTGGTGGTGTCGTACTGGTTCATGTGGAGCACTGGCATCGGTCCGGTCGGCTCGCTGGTGGCCCAGGGCGTCATCGAGGTCGAGGAGCCGATCGTCCTGGCGGAGTTCCACAACGGGACGAACGATCCGGTCATGGGCGAGCTGGTGACGTCGACGCTGCGGATCGACCTGGTGGAGTCGCCCGTCATCACGCTGGCCGAGCGCGCCCACGTGGCTGACGTGCTCCGACGCATGGAGCGGGATCCCGATGCACCGCTCACCGCCGAGTTGGCACGGGAGGTGGCGGTGCGCGAAGGCCTCAAGGCCGTGATCGAGGGAGACGTCCAGCCCGCCGGCGTCAGCTATGTGCTCACCGCCACGATCCGGGCCACCGAGGACGGCCGCTCTCTGAGCGCGTTCCGCGTTACGGCCGACGACCCCGACGCCGTGGTGGGAGCCATCGACGAGCTGTCCCAACGGATCCGGGAACGCGCGGGCGAATCGCTACGGACGATCCGGGCCGGCGAGCCTCTGGAGGGCGCCACGACATCGTCCCTCGAGGCGCTGCGGAAGCTCACAGAGGCGGAGAAGCTCACGACACAGGGCGATGACCCGGGGGCCATCGCGCTGCTGGAAGAGGCCGTGGAGCTGGATCCGACCTTCGCCATGGCCTACCGGAAGCTCGCCGTGCTGCTCCGCAACAACCGTATCGACGCGGACCGGATGGTGGATGCCGCGAGTCTGGCGTACGAGCACCGCTCGCGCCTCACCGATCGGGAACGGTATCTCACGGAGGCCTACTACCACCAGGTCGTAAGCGGCGATTGGGATGCTCAGCTCCAGGCCTACCGGGCCGTGCTGAGGGCCCACCCGGACGACGTGACGGCCCTGAACAACCTGGCGCTGATGTATCTGGGCACGGACCGGGAGGCCGCGACGGAGCTCCTGGAGCGGGCCGTGGCTGCCCCCGGTGCGCCGGACGTGGCGTATCAGAACCTGACGGGCAACTACATTCGGCAGAACCGCTTGGACAAGGCGCAGGACATCGCGGAGCGATTCCAGGAACGGTATCCGGACAACCTCTGGACGGTGGAGACCCTCGCGATCGTCGACGCCTTCGCCGGGAGACCGGAAGAAGCGCGCCCGCGGTTGGCGAGCCTGTACGACGACCCGGCCGCGAGTCGCTTCCAGCGGGTGCGGAGCTCCCAATGGCACGGTGCGATGTCCCAGCAGCGGGGGCGCGCCGCGGACGCGCGGCGCTACTACGAGCAGGCGCTGAGGGAGGCCGAGGAGCTGGGTCCGTCCCAGGAGCTGCGCCGGGCCGTTGACCTGGCTCGCGTGGACCTGCGGCTTTCCCTGAGCCGGGAGCGCGCGTTGGCCGTGGTGAACGCGGCGCTCGACCGAGGGTTGCTCGAAGCGGCTCCGGTGTTGGATCGCCCCTTCTTCCAGCTGGCGACGTTCCTGGCCGAGGCGGGAGAGGTTCAGCGGACCCGGGAGCTCCTGGGTCGCTGGTCCGAGGAAACCCCGCCCGAGGTCACGCCGGACCTGGTGGAGGCCAGACAATCCATCGTCCACGCGTTCCTGGCCGAAAGGGCGGGGGACTACGAGAGTGCGCTGGCGCTACTGGACGAGGGCAGGCGCGGCCTAGACTGCACGTACTGTTGGATGAACCAGCGGGCCCGCATCGTCGCGGGCGGCGGGGATCGCGCAGGGGCGATCGCCGCCTGGGAAGAGCGGGCCCGTAGTGTCGATACGTTCCTCCCTGCCCAGCTTGTACAGCTGCCCTTGGCCTACGAGCAGCTCTGCGCGCTCCACGCCGAAGCCGGCAATGGGGCCGAGGCCGTGAACTACTGCGGCCTTTTCGTGTCGCTGTGGGAGAGCGCCGATCCCGAGCTCCAGCCCCGGGTGGATGCGGCCCGCCGGGCCATGGAGAATGCCTCCAGGATCACGGGGGACTGACGACCCGGGTCGAGATGCGTCACCGCCATGAGCACAACGGGGAGCCCATTGCACCATCGGACCGCCCGCACGTGAGAGCACCTGGCTGACGCAGCATCCCGCCGAAACCTCGGCTGGGCCCGGCGCGGTCAGGCCCCCTCCCCGAACGCCGCGTCGAACGCCGAATCCGACGGCGGAAAGTCCAGGGCGCTCACCCGTTCGCGCGCCTCTCTGGCTCCGTGCTCCCGGTCCATCCCGCTGTCCTCCCACTCGATCGAGAGGGGACCGGCGTAGCCGACGCGGTTGAGCTCTCGGACGATCTCCTCGAAGGCCACGCGGCCCCGGCCGATGGAGCGGAAGTCCCAGGCCCGGTCGGCGTGACCGAAGTCCAGGTGCCCGCCGAACGTTCCGGCTCGGGTGGGCGTCTCGCTCCACCACACGTCCTTCATGTGCACGTGGTAGATGCGGTGCCCGAACTCCCGGATGAACCCCACGTAATCGACTCCCTGGTACGCCAGGTGGCTGGGGTCGTAGTTGAAGCCGAGAGCCTCTCGGTAGCCCACCGCCGCCAGGGCCCGGTCGGCCGTGGCCGTGTCGAATGCGATCTCGGTGGGATGCACCTCCAGCGCGAACCGCACGCCGACCTCGTCGAAGACGTCCAGGATCGGACCCCACCGTTCGGCGAAGTCCTGGAAGCCTGCGTCGACGCTCCCGGGGGCGAGGGGAGGGAAGGTGTAGAGGAGCGGCCAGATGATGCTGCCCGTGAAGCCGTTCACGACGTCGACGCCGAGAACACGCGCGGCCCGGGCCGTGTCTCCCATCTCGTCGGCCGCCCGGGCGCTCACGCCGTCGGGATCTCCGTCGCCCCATACGCGGGCCGGGAGAATCTCCTCGTGCCGGGCGTCGACCCGGTCGCACACGGCTTGGCCCACCAGGTGGTTGCTGATGGCGAAGACCTGGAGGCCGTGACCGGCCAAGAGGTCCTTCCGGCCCTGGGCGTACCCGTCCTCGGTCAGCGCCCGCTGCACGTCGAAATGATCTCCCCAGCAGGCGAGCTCGAGGCCGTCGTACCCCCAGCCGGCCGCCTTCTCGGCCAGGTCCGCCAGGGGCAAGTCGGCCCACTGGCCGGTGAAGAGAGTGACGGGTCTGGTCATGATGCGGGTCTTCGAGGTTGGCCCTGGCGCGGGGGCCGCGGAGGGCGGCCGGCCCGTCTGCAACCCACGCCTGCAGAATAGGAGGTGGCGGGCGTGCGGGACAGCCTCCCTGGTGCCCTGGAGCATGTCGCGGGTCGGCGACCGCGGGATGGCGACGGTGGGGCGGAGGCCGCCCCGAGCTTCAGGCTCGGACCTGCGTTCGCCGGCACACCCTCGCATCCGCTTGTGTCACGCGCGGCCGTGGCGTACCAGTTCTTCCGCGTGCAGCCCGGCCGTGCCATGAGGAGAGCGGCCGGGCTCGCCGGAGGCGCCGGCGATCGAGGGTCTGTACGAAGGAGTGGGGAGATGATCAGGAAAGGACGGGTGCTGGCAGCAGGGCTGTTCGCGACGGCGGCGCTGGGTCTCGCGGCGCTGCCGGGCGACGGGGGCTCGAGCCCCGGCTCGGCTGAGGCGATGGCCGACGGGATCACCGCCTTCACGAACGTGACGGTCCTTCCCATGGACAGCGAGCGCTCGCTGACCGATCACACGGTGGTGGTGCGCGGCGACCGCATCGTGTCCGTGGGGCCCGAGGCCCAGGTGAAGGTGCCCAGCGGGGCCACGGTGATCGACGGCTCCGGCAGGTACCTCATGCCGGGCCTGGCCGAGATGCACGGCCACATGCCCGGGGGCGAGCTGGAGGAGATCGTCATGTTCCTCTACGTGGCCAACGGGATCACCACGGTCCGCGGGATGTTGGGCCAAGACCAGCACCTCGCCCTGCGAGACCGGGCAAACAGCGGCCTGATCGTGGCGCCTACGCTCTACATGGCCGGACCGAGCTTCAACGGGAACTCGGTGAATTCGCCGGAGCAAGCCGAGGCCAAGGTACGCCAGCAGAGGGAGGAGGGGTGGGACCTCCTCAAGATCCATCCTGGGCTGACCGTGGCGGAGTACGACGCCATGGCCAACGCCGCCCACGAAGTGGGCCTCCGCTTCGGTGGGCACGTGCCCGCGGACGTGGGTCTTCGGCACGCCATCGAGATGGGACAGGAGACGTTCGACCACCTGGACGGTTACATCGAGTACCTCGACGCTTTCGACAAGCCCATCGAGCAGGGTCAGCTCGACGAGATCGTCCGCCTGACCCGTGAGGCGGGCGCCGCGGTCGTGCCGACCATGGTGCTCTGGGACGTGGGCATCATCGGCATGGGCGAGACCGAGGACCTGATGGCGATGCCCGAGCTGCGCTACTGGCCGGACCAGGGCACGGAGAACTGGCGTCAGCGCCAGGCCGACCGGGCCGCGGACCGCAGGCAGAACGCCGAGCGCGCCGAGACGTGGTTCACCAACCGCCAGAGGGTGCTCAAGGCCCTGAGCGACGGCGGCGCGACGATTCTGATGGGAACCGATTCACCCCAGATCTTCAGCGTGCCCGGCTTCTCCCTGCACAGGGAGATCGAGGCCATGGCGGCCGCGGGCATGGGCAATTGGGAGATCCTCGTGAGCGGCACGAGGAACGTCGGCGAGTACTTCCGTCGGCAGGATGCGTTCGGCACGGTGGCCGTCGGCCGGCGCGCCGATCTCCTGCTGCTCAACGCCAATCCCCTGGACGACGTGGGCAATCTGGCGGATCGCGCCGGGGTGATGGTAAGGGGAGCGTGGCACTCGGAGGCCGACATCCAGGCTCGATTGAGCGAGATCGCCGCCGGTTTCGGGCACTGAGGACGGCGCCTATTCCGATCGTCGATTCGCTTCCACGGCCGGAAGGCTCTGCAGGTACATCCACAGGGCACTGATCTCGTCCTCGGTAAGCGCGCTCAACGCCGCGACCGGCATGGCATCGCTGAGCCGAGTCCCGTCGGGCCGCGTGCCGGTGCGGAGGACGCGCTCGAAGTCCTCGAAGCTCCATCCGCCCAACCCCGTGTCTGGGTGGGGGGTCAGGTTGGCCGCGGCCACGTCGTCGCCCATGGCGGGGGGATTGCCGGAGAAGTCCTCCCCATGGCAGCCTTTGCAGCCCTGGGCCAGGTATGCGCCGAACTCGGCCGAGGCCGCGCGCTCCACAGGTTCCGGATGGGCCGCGTCGTGCTGGATGGCGATGGCGGGAACCAGGTCGCCTCCGGCCATGGCTGCCGCCACCCGGGACATGGCCCCCATGCGGGGCGGGTCGAAGCTCCGGGCCACGGGAGCCGCCTGCCGCAGGTAGGCGACGATCTCACCGATGTCCCGGTCGGAGAAGTGGCTGTAGCTGCCGGACGGCATGATCACCAAGGCTCGGCCGTCCCGGGCCACACCATGGCGTATCGCCCGCTCCCAGTCGGTGGGCGCGTAGTCGGGGCCGATGCCGCCGGGGCCCGCCGTGAGATTGGGCGCCGCCAGGACGGCGAAGGCCGGCTCGTCGATCATCTTCGTGCCGCCCAGGTCCTCGCCGTGGCAGTCCCGGCATCCGTACGCGGTGGACAAGCGGTCACCGTTGGCGATGGAGCCCGAGTCCGTGGGGATCGCCAGGTCGTGGCCGACGTTGTCGAAGATCCTCGCGATGCGGGCGTTGCCGATGGCGAACACGGCCGCGGCGCACAAGATCACCAGAAGGGCGATGGTGGCGAGACCCAGCCCGACCCGTTTGACCACTTTCTTCATGGATGATCTCCGTGGGTCCCGCGGAGTCCGTCGGGGCCCCGCTGGTCGTCCCAATCGTGTCGCTCGCGCGACGTTGCGTCGCCAGCGCGACGCCCCGCGGCGTCTGGCCGGGGGGAGGGGGCCTCAGCCCCCGAGCTGTTGGATGGCTGCCCGGGCCCTGGCGACCTCGGGCCGGCCCTCGTCGGCGTTGGCCCAGTCCTCGAGGAAGAGGGCGTAGTACCCCCGGGCCCGCTCGTTCTCGCCGAGCTCGGCAGATCGCCCAGTCGCAAGGCGAACCACCACCGGTTGATGTCGTTCCAGAACGACTCGTAGTACCGGACGGCCTGGCGCGACTGGCCGAGCTCTTCGTGCATGTTCCCCAGCATGAATCGGACCACCGCGTCGTTGCCGGCGCCATCTCCCTGGACGGCCTCGAGAGCTCGGATGGCCTCTTGCCGCCGTCCGTTGAGCCAGAGCGCGCGCGCCTCCAGAGTCACGGCGGCGTTCCCGTGAGCTCGGGCGTGGGCCGAGTCGCCTTCTGCGAGCATCTCCCCCTGCATCGTGCGGTGGCGCTCGAGGAAGTCGGCGTGAACGGCCCACCTTCCTTGCTCGGCCGCGTGGGACGCCACCGCCCAGGCACATTCGAGCGAAGGGTGCTCGAGACCGCACGACTCCGGTGCCAGGTATCGGTCCAGCGTCTCATCGTCGAGGGCGCCGATCATCCGTCGCATGATGTAGGCGCGAAACGCACGCGCTCCCGGGGGCATGATCTCGTCGGCGAGTACCTCTTCGGCCTGGCGGATCTTGCCGTTCATGAGGTACGCCCAGGCGGTAAAGGTCCGGGAGCCGGGGCCAGGGTTTCGGGCCTCCGCAGCATGGGCCACCCGCTCCATGTTGGCGGTCCCGATCCCGTTGACGCCGAGCTGGGCCCAGAGCGCCACTACCGAGCCCGTGGTGTCGATGGCCGCCTGCGCGGCAACCACCTCGGCCGAATCGCCGAAGGCGAGATCCCGTCCCAGCGAGAGGTAGGCACGTCCCTCCGGGTCGTCGCTCATGCCTTCCAGGCGCTCGAGTCGCTCCGTGGCGCGTGGCCCATCCCCCTTCTTGATCTCCATCTCGATCAAGTGGATGTAGTAGGGCGCGAACGTGGGATCGAGCTGAATGGCCCGGTCGAAGACCCGGTACACTTCGTCGATCCCCTTGAGGCTCGGCCCCGCGTAGTGCAGGTAGAGCTCGCCCAGCAGGAACCACATCTCGGGGTCGTCCGGGTAACGGCGTACCGCCTCTTCCAGGTCCGGCGCGACGCTCAGGTCGCCATCCAGGAGGCCCACGGCTCCGTTCAGCAGAGCGGCGTAGCGCGGGGGGAGGCGGTCCGAGAGCTCCCGGGCCCGCCGCATGTAGACCTCGCCCTGCTCGCTGCTGATGTTCTCCACCCAGCCGTAGGCATCGGAGAGCCGGTAGTAGGCCAGGGCGAACATGGAGTCGGCCTGGACCGCACGCTCCAGCGCTTCGATGGCGCTGGTGAAGTCGGCGGCGCGGTAGTGGGCTTCGCTCTCGAGATATGCCCGAAGCGCCGGCAAGGACGACGTCGTGATGCTGGCGGTGTGCTGAATGGGGGGTAGCTCGGCGCCCGCCCCTTCCAGGAGGGCCCGCATGACGTCCACGGAGAGCTGGTCCACGAGCGTCAGCACCTCGTCGACCGAGCCCTCCACCTGGGCCTGGCCCACCTCCGTGCCGGTTGCGACTTCGTAGATATCGGCGCTGAGCCGCACGTTGTTCCCCAGGCCCACGGCGGAGCCCACCATGGCGTAACCCGCGCCCGCGGCCGACGCCACGCCGAGGATGGTCGCAAGGTCCGGGGCGGCTTCGTCCGCGACGCCCTCGCCCCACCGCGCCAGAACCGTGCGGCTGTCGATGGTACGGAACCCGCCGACGCCGTCCAGATTGGTGGAGAAGAGGTCGACCATGCCCTCGCGCCAGAGCTCCAGGTCGGCGGTGCCCTGCACTCGGAAGGGCATGACAGCGATCCCGGTGCCCGCTTCGTCGGCGATCGCCTCGACGGGAGCGAACGACTCCCCCCGGTCCCGGACGATCACGTACAGACCCGCCAGGCCGAAGAGGAACCAGAACGCCATGATGCCGCCAAGGAGCGAGCGGCCCCACGTCAGGTGGGGCAGCCTCCCCTGGGCCAGGCTGCGGCCCAGCTGCTTCGGGGCCAGCTCCCAGGAGCCGGGCACCTCGCCCGCCTCCTCCTTGGCGTCGGTCGTCGGAGATCCCTGCACGAGAGCGGTGGCAACCATGACCACACCGCCCACCATGAGCAGGATCACCGAAGTCGGGGCCACCCACTCGGGGAGGGCGAACGCCTCCTGCAACACGTCCACGACCTGCAGGACGATCCAGGAGGCACCGAAGTAGAAAGCGAGGACCCGGACGATGCGGGCCTGCCGCAGCCGGGTCCAGAGGTCGGGGGACGACATGGACAGGAGTATCGGCTCGCCGAGGTACCGGCCGCAAGCGTCTCGTGGCCTGGCGCAAGAGTCTCAGCGGCGCCCAGCCAGCCCCTTTGC
Organism: Gemmatimonadota bacterium; assembly: GCA_039589315.1. Classification (GTDB taxonomy): domain Bacteria; phylum Gemmatimonadota; class Gemmatimonadetes; order Longimicrobiales; family Gaopeijiaceae; genus JBDHHQ01. The sequence goes on along the minus strand of JBDHHQ010000025.1, from coordinate 47,106 downwards.
CCGGATCGTTCCTGGGGATCGGCCTATGTGGGGCGTTGGCGAACAGCCTTCGCGCTAGGCGTCCCCGGGCGGCTCATGCGGCGGCGTGTAGCTCGCTCCGACCCACCCATTCGCCCGGGCGCTCTCCACCGCCTTGTGGATGAAGTGCACGCCCCGGGCTCCGTCCCACACCGTAGGGAAGTCCAGCGCCTCGCGCTCCTCTGCGTCCGCGTCGCGAATCGCTGCTGCCCCGGCCCGGTAGAGGTTGGCGAACGCCTCGATGAAGCCCTCGGGATGCCCCGGCGGAATGCGGGTGGCCACCTGGGCCGCGTCAGACAGATAGGCGTTTCCGCGCCGGAGCACCTGCTCGGGCCCGTCCAGGCTGCGAACGTGGAGCTCGTTGGGAGCCTCCTGCCGCCACGCGATGGATCCCTCGGTGCCGTAGACCCGGAGGGCCAGGCCGTTTTCCTCGCCGACCGAGATCTGGGAGGCGTACAGGACGCCCCGAGCGCCGCCCGCGTACCGGATGAGCAGATTGGCGTCGTCTTCGAGCACACGGCCGGGAACGAAGGAGGTGAGGTCGGCGCACAGCTCCTCGATCTCGAGTCCCGTGACGTACCGGGCCAGGTTCTCGGCGTGGGAGCCGATGTCGCCCAGAGCCAGCGCCACGCCTCCTCTCGCGGGATCCGTGCGCCACGCGGCCTGCTTCTGGCCTTCGGCCTCGAGGGGCAGCGTCAGCCACCCCTGCGGGTACTCGGCGACGACCTTCCGGACCTCGCCGAGCCGGCCCTCTCTGGCCAACGCGCGCGCCTCCTTGACCATGGGGTAGCCGGTGTAGTTGTGCGTGAGGACGAAGACGCGCCCCGTGTCGGCGACGCGCCGACACAGGTCTTCCGCCTCGTCCACGGTGTTTGTCAGGGGCTTGTCGCAGAACACGTGGAAGCCGGCGTCGAGGAAGGCGCTCGCCACCGGGTGGTGCAGATGGTTGGGCGTGACGATGGCCACCGCCTCGATGCGCTGCTCGGCCGGCAGGGCGGATTCCCGCTCGGCCATCTCCCGCCAGGACCCGTAGACCCGCTGGGGGTCCAGGCCCAGCCCGCGGCCCTTCTCCCGCGAACGGGAGGCGTCGGACGAAAACGCTCCAGCGACGAGCACGAGCTCGCCGTCCAGCGTGGCGGCCATGCGGTGGACGTCCCCGATGAACGCGCCGGGGCCGCCGCCCACCATGCCGAAGCGGACGGGATCGGTCATGACTGGGACCGCCGGAGCCAGAACCGCGTCCTCGATCCAGCCACACCCGCACAGGGCGAAGAGGACGGGGGTGGGGGTGGTCCGGCGGTTACCCTCATATGGTCGCCTCCTCGACGATCTTACGCGCCCGGTAACCCCCTGCCCGGCGGTCGCTCAAGTACAGCAGCCCGAACACCAGCACGAGAATCGCCGTGAACGGCAGGATCGCGCGGAACGACACCCGGCCGCCGTAGTTGTCGGCCGGCCCCAGGATGGCCGCCGCGCGTCCGCTGGTGCTCGCCTCGCCCGCATCGGTCACGGCGCGGAGCGCATTTGCGGTGGTCACGGGCGGGAGCGCACCGGCGGACGCGTACGCGTCGAGCACGCCTGCCACCGCTTCGGTGGCGTTCCTCATGTCCAGCCCCGTCTCGGCCGGTGCCGCTTCGGCCAAGGCCGGGTAGGTGCCTACCACTTCGGTGAAGAGCGCCACGGTCTCGTCCACCGGGATCCGCTCGTGTCCCGCCTGGTCGGCGATGCGTCCCATCTGGGGGGCGGTGACCAGGCCCACGACCGCCATCCCCACTGCGCCCATGAGGCCCAGTCCCAGCGCGCCGCTCCTGGGGATTCGCTCGGAGACGAAGCCCAGCATCGTGGGCCAGAAATAGCAGATCCCCACGGCGAAGACCGTGGCCGAGAGGAACGCCATGGGCGTGGTCTCGGCGTAGCTGAGCCACGCCAGTCCCACGATCGACACCAGGGCGCATCCGAGCAGCAGCCCGGTGGGCGACAGGCGATGCACGACCGGTCCGGCCTTGTAGCGGAGGACAGCCATGAGCCCGTTGATCCACGCCAGCACCAGGATGCCCGGGATCCCCCCAGCCTCCAGGACGGCGGGCACCCAGCGGTTGGGGCCCAGCTCGGTGGAGGCGGTGATGGCCATGGAGAGGAGCATGAGCAGCATGAGGGGGGTCGTGAACGTGGCCCGGAACATCTCGCCCATGCTCACCCCGGCCTGCACGCCTTCGGTAGGCGGGAAGGTCTCGCGCAGCATCATGTGGCCATAGAGGATCGTCGGGATGAGGATCAAGGCGAGCTTGAGCTGCCAGGATCCCAGCCCCACGGCGTCCAGGGCGAAGGCGGCCACCGAGCCGATCACGATTCCCCCGGGGAACCATACGTGAAACTGGTTCAGCTTGACCGTCTTGTCGTCCGGGTAGAGGGCCGCCACCAGCGGATTGCACGCCGCCTCGACGAGACCGTTCCCCATGGACAGGATCAACGCGCCCGCGAAGAGCGTCGCGAATCCGCCGGCGAAGATCATGGTCAGGGCTCCCACCAGGTGGCTCGCGAACGCGAGCCGCAGGAGTCGGCGCATCCCCAATGTGTCGCATAGCGGTGCGAAGACCAGCTGCGAGACCGCGAACCCCCATAGGGCCGCGCCGCCGATCCACCCGATCTGCAGGTTGGAGAGCACGAACTCTCGCTTCAGCGTGAGCATCACGGCGCCGACCACCGCGAAGGTCACGGAGGTGGCGACCAGGGCGACGCAGCTGGCCACGAAGAGCTTGCGGGGTCTCACTTCGCTCGCGGTCGTCATCGGCCACCACCGATCTCGCGGATGCGGATGTCGCGGTACCAGACACGGTCGCCGTGATCCTGCAGCGCGATGTGACCCCGTCGCGCACCGCCGTACGCCGGCATGCTCGCGAACTTGCTGGCGCCCACCAGCGCATTCCACTCCGGAGACCCCAGGGTGTATTCGACGATCTTCACGCCATTGAGCCAATGCTCTACGCCGGCACCGTCCACGATCAGCCGCACCTCGTTCCACTCACCTGCCGGGTTGACGACATCGACTGACGGGGCGTGCAGCGCGTAGTTCGAGCCGGCGCTCGTCAGCGGGCTCTGGCCGTCCGCGTGCCGCGCGTCGTCCAGGACCTGCATCTCGGGGCCCGACTCCCAGGGCCAGTCGTGGTCCTCGGTCACGTGGAAGAAGATGCCGCTGTTGCCGCCTTCCGCGACCCGCCACTCGAGGACCAGCTCGAAGCTGGTGAACTGGTCCACCGTGATCAGGTCGCCCCGGCCTCCCTCGACAGGCTCGAAGGCCAGGTCGTGCTCCCCGTCGATGGACCAGCCCGAGGGCACGGTTTCGGAGCGGTAGCCCCGCCAAGCCTCCAGGGAGGTCCCGTCGAAGAGGACGCGGAAGTCGGTGGCTGATGCCGCGTCGGTCGAGGGGAGGTGGCCCGATCCGGCCTCGCTGCCGGAGTCGTCCGGGATCGAGTCGGCCGCGCCGCCCCCGCAGGCGAGTGCCAGCACGCTGGCGAGCAGCGTTGTCACCACAGCGCGGCCCGTGGAGAAGGTGCGGCTCTGGTTCAGGACGGCCTCCGTGTCGGGATCGGCCTGTAGATGAGTGGCCGGATTGAAGATCCGGATCGTCCGGAGGGCAGGCAAGGGCGATCACCGCGAAGCGATTCGATCCGTACGTGCCGCGTTCTGAAGGTCCTAGTCCGCCCGCACGGGCTCCCCCGCCGTGTACCACGTCAGCCTCGTGTAGAGCTTCATGATCAGCGGGAAGAGGACTACGACGAGCAGGACCCCCGCCAGCGCATCCACGCCGTAGTGGAAGCGGCCGTAGACGGTGCTGATCGTCAGCCCCACAACTGGAATCAGAAACGCCCAGAACACAGGGCGGTCATGGCGCCACGCCACCGGCAGAATCGTGCACGCGACGGCCACGTGGGAGCTCGGGAACGCGGCGCCCTTGCTTCCCCCGTCCTCCAGGACCGCGTGGACCATCTGGTAGAAGAACCCGTTGGACCAGGGCTCGCCGATGGGCGGAAACTCGTAGTGGGGGCCCTGGACGGGGAAGAAGATGAAGAACAGGTAGCAGGTGAAGAACACCGCGACCAGCGAGAAGACCAGCTCCCGGAAGCCCTCCACCTTGCCTCGCAGGTACATGGCACCGCCCGCCAGGGGGACGATGACCCAGTAGAACGCGTAGAAGAAGTGGAGGGCCTCGCTGATCCACATCTGGGGAAACCGCTGACTCAGCGTCATGGCCAGCTGCTCCCTGAAGAGGAGCTCCTCGGCGGCGAGGATCAGGGCGTCGTTGTAGCCGACCGAGAAGAACAGCGCCAGGTAGCGGAGCTCCCAATACAGAAAGACGATGTAGAGGAGCGGGTAGAGGTCCCGGGCGAATCCCAGGAGCCCTGGGTCGGGCCGGGACAGCCGGGTCACGAGCCATGTGATGACGAGGATCGCTGCGTGGGCAATGACCAGCATCGCCCACAGGCCGGGCGAGTCGAGCCTCCAACCCATGAACAGGATGATCAAGCCGGTGAGGGCCACGTAGGCCATCAAGACGACGTCGGCGGGACCGGCCTCGGGAAACCGCGCCGCGAACCAGCCGACCCGCCTGTGAAACCACGTCATCCATCGCATATACAGAGTCACAGCCACCCCTTTTCGAGGTACCAGCGAACGGTGTGGCGAAAACCGAATCGGACGTCGTACACCGGAGACCAGCGAAGTACTCGCACCGTTTCGGACACGTCGGCCGTCCACGCCCGCTCCACCATGTCCCGCGCCCGCCGCAGATCCAGCTGCCCCGGCCTGCCGCCTGCGAAGAGCCCTGACACGACACCGGCGGCCAGGACGGCGGGCGACGGCAGCGGCAGAGCCAGCACCCGCCGGCCCATCGCCTCTCGCAGCGCGGCGATCACCTCGGGCCAGAGGGGCAGCTCGGGGTGACCTACGAAGAACGTCCGTCCGACCGCCTGGGGTGTTTCTGCCGCGAGGCGCAGGGCCGACGCCACGTCCCGACCGTGGACCAGCTGGATCCTCCGACGACGCAGGCCGGGGATCAGAGCGATGCCACGCGCGGCCATCTGGAAGACCGGGAGCGTGTCCTGATCACGAGGCCCGTAGACGGCCAACGGCCGCAGAATCGTCGTACGGAGCCGTTCGCCCGCCTCGAACAGGATGGTCTCGGCGGCCAGCTTGCTCCGCCCGTAGTCGCTGGTCGGCGCCGGCTCGTCCTCGAGTACCCGGGGACGGTGGAGCGCAGCGGGGCCGGCGGCGGCGCCGCTGCTGCAGAAGACGAGGCGATGGCGGTCACCGGTGACCACGAGCGCTTCCACCAGGCGGCGTGTGGCCACCACGTTGGCCCGCTCGAGGGTGGCGGCGGATCCCCGCGTCAGGCCGGCCACATGGAAGGTCACGTCGACGCCGGCGACGACCGCCTCCAGGTCGCCCTCGGCAAGGTCTGCCTCGACCAGCTCGACGGGCTTCCCCTCCAACCAGCGAAGGTCGCTGGTCGCGCGGACGACGCACCGGACGCGGTATCCAGCGTCGAGCAGCTCGTCGACGAGGTGGCTCCCGACGAAGCCCGTGCCGCCGGTGACCAGGGCGCGCTGCGCATCGGGCTCGGCGCGTCGAAGCGAATCGGACGGGTCAGGCCGGGGTCCGCCCCGGTCTGAGGGCCGCGGCGCATCCGGCCGCGTCGGTCGGGAGGGGTCGGACATGGCCATCAGCGAGATGCCGGGACGCCGCTCACTCGGGGACGGAACCCGGACGGGGCAGGGCCTTCTCGTACAGGCGGTAGGTCTTGTAGAGCTTGAAGCCCATCTTCTCGAGGGCCCGGTTCATGAGCGTGTTGTCCTCGAGGATCCACGAGCTCTCTCCGGAATACCCCTTGTCCGTCCCGCGCTTGAACGTCTCGTAGTACAAGAGGACATCCAGTCCGGACCGCCTGTGCTCCGGCAACACCCCCAGCGTGAGGATGCGGATGCGGTCGATCTTCTTCATTCCCCGAAGCATCCTGAGGAGTCCGAACGGCAAGAGGCGCCCGTTGATCCCGGCGATGGCCTGGTTGATGTCGGGGAGCGACAGGGCGAACCCTGCGGGCTCTCCGTCGATCTCGCCGATGAGAACCAGGTCGGGGTCCACGACGGGCTTCAGGCCCTTGGCCATGTGGCTGACCTCAGCGTCCGTCATGGGCACGAAGCCCCAGTTCTTCTCCCACCCCTCGTTGTACAGGTCGCGGACGAGCTCCACCTCGCGATGGAAGTTCTTCATGTCCAGCGACCGGATGCGGAGGTCCCGGTCGGACCGCACGACCCGCTTCTCGAGTCGGCTGAACCGGTCCGCGTCGAAGGTCTCCTCATCTGCCAGCCACGCCAGGAGATCCTTAGCCTTGGTCATCCCCCACCCCTCCAGCAGGTCCTTGTAATACGGAGGGTTGTAGGTCATGAGGATGGTGGGCGGGTCGTCGTAGGCGTCCATGAGCAGCCCGCACTCCTCGTTCATGGAGAAGTTCACGGGACCCCGGATGCCGTCGAGCCCACGGGCGGTGACCCACTCGGCTGCCGCCTCCAGGAGTGCGGTAGCGACGTCGCTGTCCTCCACGCACTCGAACTGACCGAAGAAGCCGAGTCGGTCTTCGTGTACCCGGTTGTGGAGCCGGTTCTCCACCGCCGCGATGCGGCCTACGGGCTCACCGTTCCGGTACGCGACGATCAGCTCCACGTCGCCGTGCTCGAAGAAGGGATTCGCCTTCCGGCTCAGCCGCTTCTTCTCCTCCATCAGGAGAGGTGGGACCCAGGCCGGGTAACGCCCCGGGTAGATGCGCCAGGGGAAGTGGAGAAACAGCTTCCGGTCGCGGGACGTGCGGACCGGCCGGACGTCGACGCTCACGGGGACGGGTGGCGCATAGGCTGGCGGAGAGCGACCAGGCCTAGACCAACGCCAGCTTCTTGCCCACCTCGGCGAACTGCTCGAGCACGTAGTCGAGCTGGTCGTCGGTGTGGGTGGCGATGTAGCTCGTCCGGAGCCGGCAGCTCCCCTCCGGCACGGCCGGCGGCAGGACGGCGTTCGTGTAGATCCCCCGCTCGAAGAGCTCCTTCCACATCAGGAAGGCCTCCTCCATGGGGCCGATCATGACCGGAACGATGGGCGTCTCCGTCTTGCCTGTCTCGAAGCCCATGTCGTGGAAGCCTTCGATCATCCGCTTGGTGATCGCCCAGAGGCGGTCACGGCGCTCCGGCTCCGCCTCCATCACGTCCATCGCCGCCAGAACCGTGGCGACCGCCGAGGGCGGCATGCTGGCCGAGAAGATCAGGCTCCGCGCGTGGTGCTGGAGGTAGTCGATCACCGTGCGGGGTCCGGCCACGAAGCCGCCGATGGACGCGAAGGACTTGCTGAACGTCCCGATCGTCAGATCGACCTTGTGGGTCAACCCGAAGTGCTCGGCCGTGCCCGCACCGGTGTGGCCCAGCACACCGATGGAGTGGGCGTCGTCCAGGGCCAGGGCAAAGTCGAACTCCTCCCGGAGCGCAACCAGGCGCGGCACGTCGGCGATCTCGCCCTCCATGCTGAACACCCCGTCGACGATGACCATGGCGCCGCCGCTCTCTTGTGAGCGGAGCATGGCCTCGAGGGCGTCGAGGTCGTTGTGGTTGAAGCGCTGCACGGTGCCGAAGGAAAGCCGGGCGCCGTCGACGATGCACGCGTGGTTGAGCTTGTCCAGGTAGACGGTGTCCTGCCGGCCCACCAGGGTGCTGATCACGCCCAGGTTGGTCTGGTAGCCGGTGCTGAAGACCAGGGCCGCTTCGGTGCCGATGAAGCGGGCCAGCCGCTCCTCCAGCTCCAGGTGCAGATCCAGGTTACCGTTCAGGAAGCGGCTGCCGGTGCAGCCGCTGCCATACCGGTCGGTCGCCCGCTTGGCCGACTCGACCACGTGGGGGTGATGGGTCAGCCCCAGGTAGTTGTTGGAGCCGATCATGATCTTCTTCTTGCCGTTGATGACGACTTCCGTGTCCGTCGATCCGCTCACCGGCAGGAAGTAGGGGTACAGGCCTTCGGCCTTTACCTCGTTGTGGCGCGTGAAGGCGCGACACTTGTCGAACAGGTGCATTCAGCCCCCGGGTTCGAGTCGGCGTGCTACTCGGATACGCAGCCCAGCTCCACGTTCGCGTGTGTAGCCGGAAAAGATACCCGAATGGGGCGCGACGGGGGAGGGTCGACCCGGGTCCACTCCCGCGCGCACCGTCGCAACTGACACCAAGATAGGGGTTTTGCCGTCAAGCGAAAAACAAGTGAGGCGCACCGCCGCCGACTCAGCCCTCTGCGTCGAGCAGTCTCCACAACACCCACGCTGCCACGCTCCGCAGCGGTCGCCATGCCTCGGCCCGCTCCAGCACCACCTCGGGGTCGGGGCGGTCGTCGAGCCGATCGAGTCGCCTGAGTCCTTCGCGGATGCCCAGGTCCGTGGCCGGCATCACGTCCAAGCGCCCGAGGCGGAACATCAGGAAGATCTGCGCGCTCCACGCCCCGATTCCCCAGACCCTGGTGAGCTGGTCGATCACCTCCTGGTCGGATCTGCGTGCGATGGACCGGAGCCGCACGTCCCCGCTGGCGACCCGCCCCGCGAGGTCCTTCAGGGCGCGCGTCTTGTTGCGCGAGAGACCTGCCGTCCTGAACGCCTGATCCGTAAGGGTCAGGCACTCCTGGGGACGGGGGAACCCAGGTCCCGGGGTGAGCGCCCTGACTCGTCGGTAGATGGCGGCGGCGGCGCTACCGGCCAGCTGCTGATAGATGATCGCACGAGCGAGAGCGTGGAAGTGGGAGCCCCGCCGCGCGTGGTCGGGGAAGCCCGGGAAGGGTGGGGTCCGATCCATGGCGGCCGCCAGGAGGGGGTCTCCCCGCCGGAGCCGATCGATCTCATGGGGGTCAGGGTGATTGCGGGTCACTGAGGCTCCGAGGTGGCCGGCCGGAAGAATGCGCGGGCATCCATGCGGCTCGGTGGCGCCGTCACTCCAGCAACGGCGGCACCGCCGGATCGACGCCGGACGCCATTCGAGTTAACGCCAGGATCGGGCAACCTGTCAATCGCAGGAGGAGTGCCGTCCTGGCCATGAGGCAGGGACGCAGCCGGATCCACGGGGCCGGGATCCTGGACCCCGTGACAGGCGGTCACGTCGCCGCTCGGCGCGGAATGACGGCGGGCTGGTTGATCCAGATCCTCCGGGGATCCACTTTTGGACAGCGGCCGCCGGGAGCCGCGAGACCTCGAGAGAAGATGACCCAAGGATCGACAATCTGGGGCCGCTTCGTCGCCGAGCTGCGACGCCGGCACGTGGGCCGTGTGGCCCTGGCCTACGCGGCCGTGGCCTTCGTGGTCCTCCAGGCGGCCGAGATCGTGCTCCCGGCGTTCGACCTGCCCGAGTGGGGTCTCCGGGTGGTCGTGGTCTTCGCCTTCTTGGGGTTCCCGGTGGCCCTGGCGCTGGCGTGGATCTACGACATCACCCGGCACGGGATCGAGCGCACCCCGGACGGCGCGTTCTCCGGCCGGCCCGAGGTGAGGCTGCTTCCGCGGCTGGCTTTCGTGGCGATCACGATCCTGGTGGCGGTGGGCGGGGGATGGTGGTTCCTGGAGAGCACGGTGACGGGAGTGCCGGGCGGGCAAGCGGCGGGCTCCCCGGGGAGCGGCGCTCCGCCGGAGTTGGTCCCTGCGGCCTACGAGCCCGGCACGCCCATCACTTCTCTGGCGGTACTCCCGCTCGACGATTTCTCCGAGGAGCGGGACCAGGCGTACTTCGTGGCGGGAATGCACGAAGCGCTGGTGTCGGCCCTGAGCCAGCTGGACGGGGTCCGGCTCGTGTCGCGGACGACCGTCATGCAGTACGAGCGGACGTCCAAGACCATGCCTCAGATCGCCCGGGACCTGCGCGTCGATGGCATCGTCGAAGGTTCCGTGCTGCGGGCGGGAGACCGGGTCCGCATCACCGTCCAGCTCATCCATGCGCCATCGGACACCCACCTCTGGTCGGAGAGCTACGAGGAGGAGCTCTCCGACATCATCGCCCTGCAGCGGGAGGTGGCCTCGGACATCACCGCCGAGGTCCTCCAGGAGCTCAATCTCGAGCCCACCGGCGCCACCTTCATGCTCGCCGATCTCGACCCGGCCGTCCGAGACGAGTACATGAAGGGGCGTTTCCAACAGTCCCGGGGCACGCCCGAGTCGTTGCAGCAGGCGGCGCAGCACTTCGAGGCGGCCATCGAGATGGATTCGGCCTTCGCGCCCGCGTTCGCCGCCTTGAGCAGCACCCTCATCCTGCTGGGCGACATGCCGGGTGTCGCCCAGGTCGACTTGACCTTGGCGGAAGACGCGGCGGCCCGGGCCCTCGAGCTGGACGCGGAGTCTCCCGAGGCAATGGCGGTGCTGAGCGCCATCGTGCCGGCGCCGCCGGACGAGGCGATGCCCGCGCCGGGCGTCACGGGGACGCCCGGTGTGCGCCCGACGCCGAGCACGCCCGAGACCGAGCGCGTGGCTCGGGCCCATGAGATCAGACTGCGCGTTCAGGCGGACAGCCTCACCCAGGAGCGGCGAGAAGCCTGGGTCGCCGAGCTCACGGGAATGGGAGGCGAGGCGGCCATGATCCCCATCCTCCAGAAGGCCATGGGCATGGGGCGTATTCCAAGGGCCCGTCAGGTGGAGATCGCTCACGTGTTGCTCGCCTCGGGACACACCGAGGAGGCCGTGGACGTGCTGGAGAGCGTGGTGGCGGAGATGCCCCACCTGGCTCCGGCGTGGTCCGCCCTCGAACGGGCCCACACGGCCCGCGGCGACTTCGAGGCCGGCGTCGACGTGCGCCTCGCCCGCATGGCCGAGCTGGAGGGACGGGACGACGCGGGGCTGGCGTCTCTCGCCCACGCCTTCGACACCGATGGCGAGATGGGCTACTGGGAGTGGTGCCGGGCCGATCTGGAGAGTCGCCTCGCCGAGGGCAAGCCCGTGGGGCCTGCCGACATGGCTACGACCTACGCGGCGTTGGGCGAGAGGGAGCTGGCCTACGAATGGCTGGACCGGGCCGTGCAGATCGGGGATCCCGGCCTGATGGCCATGCGCACCGATCCCGTCTGGGACGCCTATCGGGACGATCCCCGCTTCCGGGAGCTGGCGCGCCGGATCCGGAGCAAACCCGCACCACTCTCCGGTAGCCGGCAGCGGCCCGGCCCCCCGGTCTGAGCCCCCGCGAGATCCTCCCCCCGGGCCCAGCCCCATAGCCCTGGTGCCGTCTCCCTTCTTGACCCGGCGCGTCCGTGTGCGCCCTTTGGTTCCTCCTGGTTGCCCCACCCCGGGGAAACGACCGTTCCACCGAGGAGCTCCATGACGATCAAGAAGAGATACTCCGGATATCGGTCCTTCGAGTACCTCGAGCCCGGTAGCGACTACCGGGAGTTCGAGCTTGCCTCGGAGGTGGGTCGGGTCGACCCGTACCTGGTGCCGCTCTCCGACGCCGACGAAGCCAGGGTGGAGAGCCTGGTACGGGACAATATCTGGATCTCCCTCCACGAGCACCTTGGGACCTTCCCGGCGGACGTCTCCGAGACGCCGCACTACGTGCGCGAGGGCCGCATGTTCACGGCTTTCCAGGGGCTGGCCCATTCGTGGTGGGACGCGGTGTTCGACAACCTGATGGACGGGATCTGCACCATCGAGTCCAGGGGCGGTTGGAAGTGGACAGAGGTGCTCCACGACCTGGGCATGCGGTTGTGTGACCTCGCGCACCAGGACTTCGTCACTCACTGCACCGGAGTCGGCGACATCCGGCGGGCCCACGACGAAGGCCGCCTGGCGTGGATAGCCTCCATGGAGGGTGCGGCCATGATCGAGAACGAGGTGGACCGCATCGAGATCCTCTACGGCTTCGGGGTCCGTGCGCTGGGGATCACGTACAGCGAGGGCAACGCGCTGGGTTCCGGGCTCAAGGAGCCCCGGGACGGCGGGCTGACCATGTTCGGCCGGCGAGCGGTGGAGCGCATGAACAAGGTCGGCATGCTCATCGACTGCTCCCACTGTGGCGACCAGACCACCCTGGACGTGATCGAGGTGAGCGAAGCCCCGATCTTGCTGAGCCACATCGGGGCACGGGCCTTGTGGGAATCCAACCGCCTGGCGCCGGACGAGGTGCTCGTGGCGTGCGCCCGCAAGGGCGGCGTGATCGGCATCGAGGCGGCACCTCACACCACCCTCACCTACAACCGACGGGTTCACGACCTCGAGGCGTACATGGAACACTTCGAGTACGTGAAGGACCTGGTGGGCATCGATCACGTGGGCTTCGGGCCGGACTCCGTCTACGGCGACCACGTGGGGCTCCACAACACCTACGCGCCCAACCTCTCCATCAAGGAGTCCCGCGGTCGGAGCGGAAGCGAGCGTCAGGAGTTCGAGCCCGTCGAGTACGTGGCCGGCATCGAGAACCCCACGGAAGGCTCACAAAACATCGTTCGGTGGCTCGTAAAGGCCGGCTATTCGGACGAGGACATCGCCAAAGTCATGGGTGGCAATGCCTTGCGGATCATGGCAGCCGTATGGCAGTAGCGAGGTGCGGCACGACGGCGGCAGTGGGCCCGGGCCGAGCGACCGGCCCGGCGGCAGGCGTGACCCCTGGCCCGTGGGCGGAGCCGGCAGGGCGGCGTCTGGGAGGGGAGAGCCCGTAGTGGCCTGGACCTGGCGGGCCGTCGTCGTGGGTGCGGCACTGGCGACCGTCTCCTCGCCCCTGGGAGGTCAGGAATCGACCGCTGCTGGGACGACGGCGGCCGGGACGCTCGGGCGGGCTGCCATGAGCGTGGACCTGGCGGGGATGGACGCCACCGCACGCGTCCGGGTCGACTACCGGCTCCAGGTGCCGCCGGGCGTCACGCAAGTCCCGATCACCTTGCTCGTGCCCCGACCGGTGGGAGTGACGGACATCGTGGCCCGCACGCCCACACGGATCCTGGAGGTGGATCTCCCCGCATCCGAGACCGCTCAACGGCAGGGCGTGCTCCGCTTTCCCGGAGAGCCGCCGACAGGTGCGCTGACGCTCATCGTCGAGTACGCCGTAGAGCGATCGGTGCGCCCGGCCGGTGCGGCGGTGGAGGCTCTGGTGCCGGTCCTGGCCGTCGATTGGCCTCCGGCAGATCCGCTGCCCGGCACGTTCACGGCTCGGTTGGCGGTGCCGAATACGGTTACCCTCCACGAGTCCTTCCCCACCACCCTGGCTGGCCCCCACTCCGACGGCGAGCGCGGCCTCTGGGACCTGGAGCTTTCGGTGCTGCCGGCGTATCTGACCGTTCGCGGGCGAGTCGGGGAGGCCCCGCTGCTGAGCCTGAGCAGGGCGGTGGATGGCGGTGTGCTGGCGCTTCTGCTGATTCTGGGGTTGGTGGGCTGGCGCCGACTGAGGGAGGCCGTCTGATGCCCGGGTTCGCCTTCTGGGGGCTCTTCGTCGTGGCCGGGGTGATCGTGGCGGCGTACGTCGCCTGGATGAAGTGGGTGGAGCGGTGACGCCGCCGGACCCCGGGGGTCCACGACGGTGGGCGGCGTGAGCATTCCGGCCCTCGTCTTTCTGACCTACTTCGCCGTCGTCTTCGCCATCGGCTGGGCGGCGCTGCGACTGACCCGCGACGAGACGGACTACTGGATTGCCGGCGGCAACCTGGGGTGGCTCCTGGGCGGAGCAACGCTGGCGGCTACGCATACCAGCGCCGGCACCTTCATCGGCACGATGGGCGTCATGTACACGGCGGGCTGGTCCTTCGGTTGGATCGTGCTCAGCATTCCGTTGGCCTACTGGTTCGTGGCGGCGGTGTTGGCGCCCCGTTTCACCCGGGTGAAGGAGCTCACGCTTCCGGCGTTCATCCAGACACGGTACTACAGCAAGAAGGTCCGGGCGCTCGCCGCCGTCATCATCCTCGTGGCGACCACCGTCTACATCCAGGCCCAGATCGTGGCCGGGGGCCTCATCGCCAACACGGTGTTCGGCGTGCCCACGCGGTGGGGGATGATCGGCTTCACCGCGATCCTTCTGATCTATACCGTCGTCGGCGGCATGATCGCCGTGGTCTACACGGACCTGGTCCAGATGGTGATCATGATCGTGGGTACGGTGGTCGCCGTGCCGTTGGCCATCCGCCAGGTGGGTGGAGTGCGGCCCATGTTCGAGTATGTGCAGGCCGTGAACCCCGCCGAGTTCACCTGGGGGGCGCTGCCCCCCATCCTGCTCTTCACCATGTCGCTCAGCTTCCTGCTCGGGTCGGTGGCCACGCCCGAGAAGCTGATCCGTCTCTACGCCATGAAGGACATGCCCACCATCCGGCGCGGCATCCTGCTGGCCATCGTCGTGGCCACTGGTCTCAACCTCCTGGTCTTCATCCTGTCCCTGGTCGCGGTGATCGTGTTCCCGTCGCTGCCCACCGGCGACCTGGCCATGCCCATGATCGCCCGGGCCGTGCTGCCGGCGGCATTGGGCGCCGTTTTGTTGGCCGCCGTCACGGCCGCCATGATGTCCACCGTGGACTCGCTGCTCATCGTCGCCGGGTCGGCGCTGTCCTACGACATTTACCAGACGCTGGTGGACCCCGAGGCCTCACCCGGCCGACGGATGTGGGTCGATCGCCTGGGCATCCTGATCGTGGGAACCGTCCCGGTGGTGCTGCTGCTGAGCGGCGTTGGGGAGGGCGAGCTCGTCCAGTTCATCGTGTTGTTGTTCACGGCCCTCATGGCGGCGGCGTTCTTCATGCCGGTGGTGGGGGGAGTGCTATGGCGGCGGGCGACGCGTGAAGGGGCGGCCGCAGCCATGATCGGCGGCGTGGCCGCCACCTTCCTGTGGAAGGCGTTCGGCTGGGGCAACATCGACCCGGTGGTGCCCGGATTCCTCACGTCGGCCGTCCTGCTCGTCGCCGTGAGCCTGATCACGCCGGCGCCACCGAAGGAGGCGATCCAGCCGTACTTCGGGGTGGCCGGCGACGGCGCCTGATCGTTGCCGACTCTCATCCGTGGTTTCGGAGGCCCCATGAGAATCCACTCTTCCTTCCTCGTCGCGCTGGGTCTGGCATGGGCCACGGCCCCGACGAGCTCGCTTGCCCAAAGTGACGTCGCGTTCCTCCCGGAGGTCTACGAGGGCCGGCGGGCCCGGTTGTTCCAGGAGGTGGGGGCCGCCCCGATCATCGTGCCCGGCGAGTACATGATCCGGCACGGCGGCGCGCTGAAGCAGGACCCGGACTTCTTCTACCTGACGGGCGTCGAGTCGCCCTGGGCGCTGCTGGTCGTCGCCCCGGGCCCGGACGGCGCGCGGCGCGACGTGCTGTTTCTCCCGGACACCTACCAGTTCGCCGGTGCCCAGTATCCAGTCGAGGACCCGCGCTTTCGGGAGGCCGCGTGGAACCAGCCGCTCCGGAGGCTCGAGCCGGGTCCGGACGCCGAAGCCGCAACGGGGATCACCGATATCTATCCGGTGGACGAGCTCGCCGAGCGGCTGCCCGGGCTCGTCGGGGGCGCGAGCCCCGTGTACTTCGCCGCGCACGGTGGAGCTCTCTACGTTCCGCCCGGGATGGGCGGGGCCCTGTCATACCGCCAACAGCTCGAAGCTTCGGTCGGCGACCTCCTCGGGGTTGCGCGCCTGGAGGACGTCACCCCGCTGATCCGCCGCATGAGGCTGGTCAAGGACGAGCACGAGATCGCCGCGCTGCGGAAGGCGGCCGACATCTCGGCGCTGAGCCTGGTGGAGGCCATGCGGGCGATCCGGCCCGGCATGAACGACCTGGAGCTCGCCGGCTACATGGAGTACGTGTGGCGGCGGGAGGGCTCACCGCGGAACTCGTTTGGTCCCATCGTGGCGTCTGGTCCTTCGGCGGTTTCCCTCTACACGCTGCGGTCGGAGAACTACCGTCCGGTCCACCGGGTCATGAGCGACGATGAGCTCATCTTCATCGACTACGGCGCGGCGGAGTGGGCTATGTACACGTCCGACCTGTGCCGCACGTTCCCCGTGTCCGGTCGATTCACACCAGAGCAGCGAGAGCACTACGACGTCGTGCTGGAGGCGTTGAACGCCGCTCTGGAGACGATCCGGCCGGGGGTCATGATGCGAGACGTGATCCGGGCCGCTGCCGGCGTCTTCATGGACCACGGCTACCACGAGTACGAGGACATCGAGGTCATGGGCGCCGATCGGGTCTGGGGGCTGATGCCGTCTCCCACCCACTGGATCATCCGGGACGGCGACCACACCGACTATTCGGGCGCCCGCGGAACGGGCGTACGCGATCTGGGCCATCACGTGGGGCTCGACGCCCTGGACAGTCGGGACTACTCGATGGCCCTCGAGCCGGGCATGGTCTTCACAGTGGAGCCCAAGATCTACATCCCGGAAAAGGGCATCGCCATCATGATCGAAGAGGAGATCCTGGTCACCGAGGACGGATACGAGAACCTGTCGGCGATGGCGCCCACGTCGGTGGAGGAGATCGAGCGGATCATGGCGGAGCCGAGCCCGCTTGGCAGGTAGCGTGGTACCGTGGTCCGGGCGCCGCGACGACCGGGCACGGTGACCGGCCATCGTCTGATCAACGCTGCAGCAGGGCCCACAGGCTCCCGACGACCGTGAGCAGGATCATAGTCGTCCAGACGGAGCGCCAGCGGACCGGGACCCGGCGGCTTCCGTCGGGGATCGGCTCCGCGTGCGGGTCGAGATAGCGATCCAGGGCATCGATCGCGGGCGTCGGCACCTCCGTCCGTCGAGTCAGCTCGCGGAACTCATGGGCCAGCACGCCCATCTCCTCCCGCGCTCCCGCGGCGTGGCCGATCTTGATTGCGGTCGATTCGTCCTCGACCACTCGTCTCATCACGACCAGGAGCAGCGGCTCGGGAAGCCAGCGGAAGACCCGGTGGCTCCCCGGTAGGATGGGGATGCCGAGGGCGGAGAGGACCCAGTAGCCCTCTCGAATCGCTCGGAGCATCAGGACCAGTGCGTCCCGGGTGCGGGCCAGTCGGCGAGCGTCGCCCCCCGCCATGTACAGCGCGTTGACCGTGGGGCTGATCTCCGCCACGTGGGTCTTCAGCCACGCGTCCATGTTCGCGCTGACCGCCACCGGGAATCCAGCGGTTCCGAGGGCATCCGCGATAGCCTGGATTCGCGCTGACCGGGCCCCATCGAGCTCGCCGATCGTGGTCGGCTGTTCCCGTTTCGACGTGATCAGGTAGCGGATGACACGGTCCCGGGTCACCGCGGCGGCTCCCGGAAACCCGAGTAGCACCCGGTCGCGCCCCAGCGCATCGACCATCTCCCGTGGACCCGCTGCGTTGTTGCCGAAGAACATGACGTTGGGCGCATGGTGGTTGGCTGCGAGGACCGGCAGCACCTCCGAGACGTGGGTCTTGGGCAGGATGACCAACACGAGATCGTAACGGTCCTCCGGCTCCAACCGTTCGACCGCGTTCACGCGCGAGGTCGTTCGCCCACCCCCCTCCACGTCTTGGAGCCTGATCCCATGGTCACGGATGTCGGCCAGACGTGTCCCGCGGGCCAGAACGGAGACGTCCTGACCGGACTCCTGAAGCAGCGCCGCGTAGAGGCAGCCCATGTTGCCGGCGCCGTAGACGAGAATCCTCATCGGTCGTTCCTCTCGCCACGAGTGATGGGCGGGAGCATGCGGTTCATGAAGCGGCTGCACGCCCGTGCGGAAACCATTCGTGGTCCAGACAGGACTCGGGGGTATTGATGGTGGTGTATGCGTTCGTGATGCTAGCCACCAGGAATACGGCGCCGAGCGCTCCACAGGGCTCTGCCGCAGTATAATGGATCCTACGCCATCCGAGAGGAGCGGTCCGTTGGCACGGCATCCGAACATCGAGCGACTGACTCCGGAGGACCGGGGCGCCGCCCTCGACGTGCTCTGCGCGTCGTTCCGGGACTACCCGGTCATGCGTTACACCCTGGCGCACAGCGGCGATGAGTACGACACGCACCTCCGGGACCTGATCGGCTTCTTCTGCGACGCCCGCTACATGCGGGGGTGGCCCGTCCTTGGCATTCGTGACGACGGGCGCGTCGTTGCCGCCGCCCTCGTGAGCGAAGCCCTGGTGACGCCCCGCCCGGTCGATCTGCAAGCGGCGTACCATCGGCTGGAGCAGTCCATCGGCACCGCCGCCCTGGACCGCATGAACCGGTACGAAGAGCTGAGCTCGGGGGCGGAGCCCGACAGGCCCTACTATTACGTTGGCATGGTCGGAGTCTCACCCGAGTGCCAGGGCAGGGGATATGGCCGTGCCCTGCTGGCACACGTGGCCGAGATGTCGAAGGACGATCCGCTCTCCCACGGTGTGTGCCTGAGCACGGAGGATCCCCGGAACGTCGCCTACTACGAGTCCCTCGGCTACCGGATCATCGGCGAGGCGGACGTGGACGCCCTCCACGCCTGGTGCATGTTCAGGCCGGACGGCGCGTGAGGCGGGGCCAGGTCGTGTGGAGTCGCCCTCCGGGGTGGGCACGCACCGCCGGGAGGGCCGCCGCGGTCGCGACTCTGGCGTTGGCGGCCGCCGCCTCCCCGTCCCTGGTCGCACCGTTCGAGGCCGCGGCCCAGACTCCGCCGGACGGCTTGGGTCAGACCTATCTGTCCGCCGTTGAAGCCGTGCTGCGCCAGACCGCCACCCCGGAGGACATCGAGCGCCTGACCTTCCTCTACTCGGTGGACGTCGTGTACGAGCATCCCAGGGTCGGAATCCGGATCCGCGGGCGTGACGAGATCGCCGAGGCCATGGCTCGATTCCTCGGAAAGACCCGGAACCCCGACACGGACGTGCACGGGTCAACGCAGGGCGAGGGTGTGGTCGTGCTGGACTTCACCCTGGAGATGGAGACCGAGACCGAGCTCGGGTGGCGTCCCCTCGAGCGGCGACAGGTCACCGTCCTGGAGGTGAACGCCCAGGGCCGGATCAGCCGGATCCTCGAGTACTGGTAGGGGTCCCCGAGATCCGGTGGATGCGAGCTCCCTCGGATCCGACGGATGCGGCCGAGCCGGTGGCTGCCGACTCCCGCGTCAGGTGACGATCTGGGCGAGGAGCTCGGCCAGGTGGACGGCCTCGCGCCCGGCCCCGTCCAGGATCTGACGTCGACAGCTCGTGCCGTTGGCGACGAGTGCGGTCGTGGTCGGCGTGGCCCGGACCGCCGGCAGGAGCTCCAGCTCGCCCATGGCCAGGGACAGCTCGGCGTGCTCGGCCTCGTAACCGAACGAGCCTGCCAACCCACAGCACCCGGACGCGATCACGTCCACGGCCGCACCCGGGATCCGTCCGAGCACCCGCTCCAGCGCGCCCATGGCCGCGAAGGCCTTCTCGTGACAGTGGCCATGGACGCGCACGCTCCCGTCGGGGAGGGCGGCCAGGGTGAGCCGGTCGTCGCCGCGAGCGGGATCCAACAGCTCCTCGAGCAGCAGCGAGGCACCGGCGAGTCGCGCGCTGGCCAGATCCGGCAGCAAGGCCGGCAGCTCGTCTCGGAGGGTGAGCAGGCAGGATGGCTCCAGGCCCACGACCTCGGCTCCCGCTTCGACTGCGGGCAGAAGAGCCTCCCGCAAGCGGATCATCTCCTTGCGCGCCTCGTCGACCAGCCCCGCGTTCAGGAAGGTCCGTCCGCAACAGACGGGACGGCCACCGTCGGGCCAGGGCACCGTGGACACCGAGTACCCGGCGGCGCCCAGCACCCTACGGGCCGCCCGAGCGATGTCGGGCTCGAACCAGGTCGAGAACGTGTCCACCAGCAGAACCACGGGCGGCCCTTCGCCCAGCGTCGAGCCACGTCGCTCCACGAACGGTGCAGCCGACCACTCCGGCAGGGGCCGTCGACTGCTGAAGCCCAGGACCCGCTCGCCCAGCGCCGCCAGCGGCTTTGCGCGATTGGGCAGGTTCAGCATGGGCCGGAGACGCCAGGCCCGGGGCGCGTAGCGGGGAAGATACGAGACGAGACGGTCCCGGAGCGGCAGCCCGTGCCGGCTGCGATACGCGTGGAGGAACTCGATCTTCATCCGGGCCATGTCCACGCCCGTCGGGCACTCGCGCTTGCAGCCCTTGCAGCCCACGCAGAGGTCCATGGCCTCGTACAGGGCGTCCGACGACAGCGCCTCCGGACCCAGCTGTCCGGTCACCGCCAGACGAAGAGCATTGGCTCGGCCGCGGGTGGTGTGCACCTCGTCCTGCGTGACCCGGTACGACGGACACATGACGCCCGGGTCCCGTTTCCGGCACGTGCCGTTGTTGTTGCACATCTCGATGGCACCGGCAAAGCCGCCCCACTCGGACCAGTCCAGCACGGTGGGCAGGATGAGCGGGGCATAGTCCGGGCGGTACCGGAACAGAGAGCGGTCGTCCATCCTGGGCGCACGCACGACGCTGCCCGGGTTGAACACGCCCTCCGGGTCGAACGTGTCCTTGACCTCCTCGAACGCCCGGACGAGCCTGGGCCCCAGCATCCGCTCGTGGAACTCCGAGCGGATTCGGCCGTCTCCATGCTCCCCCGAATGGGAGCCCCCCAGGTCACGGACGATCTCGAAGCACTCCTCGACGATGGCCCGCATCCGCGCCACATCCTCGGCGGCCTTCAGGTTCAGCGCCGGACGGACGTGGAGGAGGCCCACCGACGCGTGGGCGTACCAGATGGCTCGGGTGCCGTGGCCCGCAAAGACCCGGTTGGCCCGTTCCTCCCACTCCGCAAGGCGGGGTAGGGGAATCGCGCAGTCCTCCATGAAGGCGACGGGCTTACGGTCGCCCTTCATGGACATGGCGATGTTGAGCCCCGCCTTGCGCACCTCCCAGACCCGCGCCTGGCCGTCGGGCTCGACCACGGGCACGACCGCATGGGGATGGCCCAGGTCTCCCAGCAGCTGGCCCAGGTCGTCCAGCCGCCGCACCAGCGCGCCCGCCTCCGGCCCGGCGAACTCCACGACCAGCAGCGCACCGGGATCGCCGCGGACGAAGGTGTCCAGCGCGGCGGCGAAGTCGGGATTGCCACGGGCGAGGCGGAGCATGGCGGCGTCCACCAGCTCCACCGCAGTGGGTTCCAGCGTGACGACGTGCTGCACGGTATTCAGGGCCCCGCCCAGGGAATCGAAGTGGCAGATCCCCAGGACCCGGGCGCCAGGAAGCGGCGCCAGGCTCAGCTCCAGGCGCGTGAAGAACGCCAGCGTGCCCTCCGAGCCCACCAGGATGTCGGCCAGGTTCGGGCCCGGACCGCCCATGCGCTGGAGGTTGTATCCCGCCACGTGCCGCGGAACCCGGGGGATGCGCCGCTCCAGCTCAGCGGCCTCGCGGGCGTGGAGAGCGGCCATGGCCGCCTGAAGACCGGCCACGCGAGCCTGGCCGTCGAGAGCCAGGCTGGCTCCGGGCCAGGCCATGGCCTGCGCGGCGGCCGCGACGCTTCCGGCGCGGTCGCTCGCACCGGGGTCAGGGGGGTCGGTCCCTCCATCCGGGTGGCCGGGCGGAGCAGCGAAAGGCCTGCCCTCTCCGGCACCGAACCGGGCGGCCGTGCCGTCCGCCATGACCGCCTCGATGGCCCGGACGTGCCCGACCGTGTGCCCATGGCGAATCGACCGCGCCCCCGCGCTGTTGTTGCCCACCATGCCCCCCAGAGTGGCCCGACTCGCGGTGGCTACGTCCACGGGGAAGAACAGACCCGTGGGTGCCAGGTGGGCGTTCAGGTGGTCCAGGACCAGGCCGGGCTGCACCGTGGCGGTCTGCGCCTCCGCATCCACGGCCTCGACCGTCCGCAGGTACTTGCTGGTGTCCACGATCAGGCCGCGGCCGATGGTCTGGCCCGCCTGCCCGGTGCCGCCACCCCGCGGGATGATCGGCACGCCGACCTCGGAGGCGATCTGTACGGCGCGGCGGATATCCTCGGCGTGGCGAGGCACGACCACGCCAACGGGCTCGATCTGGTAGATGGACGCGTCGGTGCTGTAGATGCCTCGGGTCAGGGGGTCGAAGAGAACATCTCCTTCGATCTCGCGCCGGAGCCGGGCCGCCAGTGTCGAGTCGCCGAGTGTTGGAGTCACGTGGCTTGTGGCACTCCGGATGTGGGTCACGGGTGTTCTGGGGCCGGTCGCAGGATCGACGCGCGGCCTCGCCGCGTCCGGTCGGCCGACGGCACCCCGCGGGAGAAGCTTTCCGCTCACACCCGTCAGCGCAATTCCCCGACGGGTTCGGCCCCGCGTTGCGCCGCGCCACCGGCCGCTCTACTCCTGTCCTCTCCCGCAACGCGGCGCGAGGCCGTAGAGCGGTCCCGTCCTCGAGCCGAACGGGGTGCTCAGGTGACGTATCGAGCCGGCCGGCATTTCCTGCAGCTTCCCGGGCCCACCAATGTGCCGGACCGCATCCTCCGGGCCATGGACCGGGCCGTCATCGACCACCGGGGCCCCGAGTTCGGTCGGATGACGATGGGGATCCTGGAGGGCCTCATGCCCGTCTTCAGGACATCTGCGCCGGTGTTCGTGTTTCCGTCTTCAGGGAGCGGTGCGTGGGAGGCGGCGCTGGTGAACACGCTGTCGCCAGGCGACCGCGTCTGTGCCTTCGACCAGGGCTTCTTCGCCGACCGCTGGGCGCTGGTGGCGCGACGCATGGGGCTCGAGGTGGAGCGCCTGCCGGGCGACTGGCGGCGGCAGGCGGATCCGGATGCGCTGGAGGCGCGTCTGACCCAGGACGGTGAGCACCAGATCGCTGCCGTACTGGTGGTCCACAACGAGACCTCGACCGGCGTGACCAGCGACATCGGAGCGCTCCGCGAAGCGATGGACCGGTGCGACCACCCCGCCTTGCTCATGGTGGACGCCGTCTCGTCTCTGGCCGCCATGCCGGTCGAGCGGGACGCGTGGCGGGTGGACGTCGTGGTAGCCGGGTCGCAGAAGGGACTCATGCTGCCGCCCGGGCTGTCCTTCAACGCGGTGAGCGACCTGGCGCTGGCCGCAAACGAGACGGCGACGTTGCCCCGGGCCTACTGGGATTGGGCCGAGATGGCCCGCTTCAACGAGGCCGGATACTTCCCGTCGACGCCGGCCACCACGCTGCTCTACGGACTCGCCGAGTCGCTGACCATGCTGGAGGAGGAGGGGCTGGAGGCCGTGTTCCGCCGACACGCCCGGCACGCTCACGCCACCCGACTGGCACTGGACGCATGGGGCCTGGAGAACCACTGTGCCGATCCCGCGGGCTACAGCAGCGCCGGCACCACCGTCCTGGTGCCCGACGGGACGAACGCGAACGTGCTGCGCCACGTCATCCTGGAGCGCTTCGACATGTCCCTGGGCGGCGGTCTCGGTCCCCTCGAGGGCCGGGTCTTCAGGATCGGTCACCTGGGGGACTTCAATGACCTCATGCTGGCGGGATCGCTGAGCGGTGTGGAGATGGGGCTGGAAGTGGCGGGGGTACCCCATCAGCCCGGGGGCGTTCGTGCCGCGCTGGCGTATCTGGCGGGGGAGGCCGGGGTGGGAACGGACCGTGGAGAGCTGACCGACCGATGACGGCCGCCGGGCCGACTGGACCAACGGGTGCTCCGGACACCCTCAACCAGGGAGACCGATGATCGGAACACGAACGAGCGGGCGCGGGGGCATCCTCCGCGCGCGCGGTCGAGGGGCCTCCGCCTTCCGTCGACGCACGTTGGCCGCGGGAGCTGCCGTGGTGGTCACGCTGGCGGGCGCCGCCTGCAGCGGCGGAGCGTCCGACGATGGCGTGCTCGAGCTGAAGTTCGGCCACGTGGGAGCCCCAGGGTCGCTCTACGACGTGATCGCGAACGAATTCGTGCGGCGCGTGAACGAGCGGCTGGTCGGCCGCGTCGAGATGACGGTCTTCGGCTCGAGCCAACTGGGCAGCGACGAAGTGATGCTGCAGAAGTTGCTGCTGGGTACGCTGGACGTGGGCCTCCCCTCCACGGTCATGTCCTCCACCATCGACGCCTTCGGCCTGTTCGAGATGCCCTACCTGGTCCAGGACCGGGAGCACATGAAGCGCATCGAGGAGGCGGTCGTCTGGCCGGATCTGGCGCCCCTTGCCGAGGCGGACGGCTACAGGGTCCTGGCCGTCTGGGAGAACGGGTTTCGCCACCTCACGAACAACAGGGGGCCGATCGTCACGCCCGCCGACCTCCAGGGCATCAAGCTGCGGACGCCCCGGGGGATCTGGCGCGTGAAGCTGTTTCAAGCCCTCGGAGCCAACCCCACGCCCATGCCCTTTTCCGAGGTCTTCATCGCCCTGCAGACGGGCGTGATGGACGGTCAGGAGAACCCGCTGGCCCAGATCGTGAGCGCCAAGCTCCACGAGGTCCAGTCGTACCTCTCGGTGAGCGGTCACGTCTATACGCCCGCCTTCGTGACCGTCGGCGTCAATCGATGGAATCGTCTTCCGGCTGACGTGACCGGCCCCATCGCGGAGATCGCCCGGGAGATGCAGCCTTTCGTGTACGAGAACGCTGTCCGGATGGACGAGGAGCTGCTGGCCGAGCTCGCCGAGGCGGGCCTGGAGATCAACGAAGTGGACCGTGAGGCATTCCAGGCCGCGAGCCGGGGCATCTACGACGAGTTCGCCTCGACCGTCGACGGCGGACAGGCTCTGTTGGCCAAAGCGATCCCCCTTGCCCAGAGGTAGGCCGGCGGCCTCGCGGCGAGCGACGGTGCGGCCGACCGCGCGGGTCGAGTAGCGACCGTGCCGGAGGACCGGGGGCGGAGCCACGGACGGGGACTGGCTCGGGACACGCTCGAGCGGGGCCTCGAGGCGCTGGTCCTGACCCTCATGGCCGCCCTGGCGGTCATCGTGATCCTCGGCGTCGGCTTCCGGAAGTTCGGCGCCGCCCTCGTCTGGTACGACGAGGTGGCGTCGATCCTGCTCGCGTGGCTCACGTACTACGGCGCGTCGCTGGCCGCCCTCAAGCGCGCGCACATCGGGGTGCCCACCGCCGTCCGGGCGCTGAAGGGACGGACGCGCCTCCTGACGATCGCCGTCTCCGAAGCCGTCGTGCTGGCGTTCTTCGCCCTGGTCGCCTGGGCGGGGTGGCGAGTCATGGCCGTCCTGGGGGGGACGTCCCTGATCAGCCTGCCCTGGGTGCCGGCCCGCATCGCCCAGTCCGTGATTCCCATCGGTGCGGTGCTGTTCATCGTGGCACAGCTCCTGAGCATCCCAGACGCGCTGGCCGATGACGGGGCCAGCGAGCTTCGGGAGGCGGAGCCATGACCCTGCTGGCCATGTTCCTGGGGCTCCTGGCCCTGGTGACGATCAACGTGCCCATCGCCGTCGCGCTGGGCGTCGTGGCCGTGGCCGGCATGGTGGCCGCGTCGGGACCGGCGGTGCTGCCCAATGCCGGGCTCGTGCTCTTCAACGGAGCCACCTCGTTCCCGCTCATCGCCATCCCGTTGTTCATTCTGGCGGGGGCGATCATGAATGCCTCGGGCATATCCCGCCGCCTCATCGCCTTCGCATCGGCCATGTTCGGGTTCATCCGCGGCGGGCTCGCCATGGTGAGCATCTCGGCGTCGCTCTTCTTCGCCGAGATCAGCGGCTCCGCCGTCGCGGACGTGGCCGCATTGGGGTCGATCCTGATCCCGGCCATGAAGAAGCGGGGGTACGCGACGCCCTTCGCGGCCGCGGTCACTTCCTCCGCCGCCACACTGGCGGTCATCATCCCGCCGTCGATTCCCATGATCATCTACGGGGTCATGTCGGGGAGCTCCATCGTGGAGCTCTTCGTGGCCGGTATCGTGCCGGGGGTCATCGGCGGGCTACTCATGATGTTCGTGGCGTGGCTGGTGGCGCGGAAGCAGGACTTCCCCGTGGAGGAGGCGTTTCAGCTGAGCCGGGTCTGGCGGACCTTCAAGGAGGCGGGCTGGGCGCTCCTGCTTCCCGTGATCATCCTCGGCGGGATCTTCACTGGCTGGGTCACGGCCACCGAAGGGGCCGGCCTGGCAGTCTTCGCGGCGCTGATCATCGGCGGGCTGGTGTACAAGGAGCTGGATTGGGCCCACCTGCGCACGGCCATGCTGGAAGGCGGAGTCCAGACCGCCGTGGTCATGCTCCTGGTGGCCACGTCCGCGCTACTGGGCGACTACCTGACCGAGATGCAGGTCCCCCAACAGGTGGCCGCGGGAATCATCGGCCTCACGGACTCGCGTTGGGTGATCCTGGCCCTGCTCAACGTGTTCTTCCTGGTGATCGGTCTCTTCCTCCACTCGGCGGCCGCCATCATCCTCGTGGTCCCCATCGTCATGCCGCTGGTGCACGCGGCCGCCATCGATCCCGTGCACTTCGGCCTGATCGTCACGCTCAACCTGGGGATCGGTCAGCAGACGCCGCCGGTGGCCAGCGTGCTGGTGACCGCGTGCTCGGTCGCGAAGGCCGACATCTGGGAGGTCAGCAAGGCGAACCTGCGCTTCATCGCCGTGCTGGTGGCCGTGCTTCTGCTGGTGACCTACGTGCCCGCCATCCCCATGAGCCTGGTGCGGCTGTTCTACGGGTGACCGAGAGCTCCGCGCCCTCTGGTCGCCCCCCTCGTCAGTGCGGCGCGGCCACGGCCCGGGCAGCTACGGGACTGGTACCGCCACGCTCAGCGGGCGGCGGAGGCGGCGACCGGTGCCGCGAAAGCGGACGACCCCCGGCCTTCCTCCACCACCGCACCGTGATAGAGCGCAGCGTTGAACAGGACGCGGAACGTCCCGTAGGGCTGTCCGCGCCACTGGGGGCGGAAGCCGAGCAGGATCACCCGGCCCTCTCCGTGCTCTACCTCCAGGGCGGCGGACCGTCCGTGCAGGTGTTGCTCACCCAGCAGGTAGCCGGACATGAGGGGCGAGCCTGCATCCTGGTATCGTGCCAAGACCCGGCCCTGGAATCCCGGCTGTACCTCGAACACCGGGCTTCGCTGGACGAAAACGGCCGCCCGGTCGGGCATGCCCGCCATCACGGGGTGGGCCGGGTCCGTGTGGACCTCCATGATGGAGCCGCCAGTGAAGAACTCGCCACGGTCGAGCTCGGCGACGGCGTTCTCGACGGCCAGGCCCAGGCCGTCGATGGCCAGATCGCTGCTCTGGTTCAGCGCGACCAGCGTGCCGCCATCGCGGACGAAACGGTCGAGCGCACGGAGGCCCTGGGGGCCCAGGCCGCCGGCGTATTCGGGTGGCACCGTGCCTGACTCGAAGCCGTCCGTCAGCGTCTGGGGCCGCTCCGACGGGAGGATGATCACGTCGAACCGGTCACGTAGCCCGCCCGCCGCTACGTCTGGATCCCTCAGGTTGGTGAGCTCGAACCCGTACCGCTCCAACAGCCAGCGGGTCCACCCCTCGTCCATGCTGGGCCGCCAGGGCCGGAACAGCCCGATGCGGGGTCGGGGGAGGGGGGTGCCGACCGATTCGGTGCGCCGGGCCTGGAGGGCCAGCTCGGCGGCCCAGGCCTCGGGCTGTCCGCCGGAAGCCCCCGTGATGACATAGCGGCCATACTCGTCGAACCCTACCTGGGCACCGGTCGCCCACGCCGCGTTGACGGCCCGAAACGCGTTGTTCTCGGCCGGGTCCACGGCTAGGGAGGGGCCCGATCCGGTGATCCGACCCGGCAGGGGCACGATGCCGGCTGCCGTCGAGTCGGTGTCGAAGCCGGGACCGGGCACTGCGTCGAACGGAGCGGCTTCGTTGCCCGTGTCGGTCCACGACACCACGGGCCCGGACACCGGCGTCATGGCCTCCACGACGTCCCGGGGAAGGGGCGCTGCTGCCTCGATGACGCGAACGCCCATCTGGTACCCCAGGGTCCAGCCGGCCGCGTCGTACGGCTGCTCGGGCGGACCCTCGGGGAACTCCCGGAGATCCGGGTAGACCTGTACCTCCAGGAGCTGCCGCGCCAGCTCACCGAACTCCTGGTCCATGGGGATCACCCACGTACCGGCTTCGAGGTAATGGGCTCCGTACAGGACGTCGCGCTGCAACTGTTCGACACGTAGACCGTTGAAGGCGAGCCGCCGCAGCATCGCGACCGGCGCCACCGGGTCGTGCTGCTCCTGGGGAATGAAGTAGGCGTAAGGCCCCTCGGCGCGGTACTTGGCGATGGTGTTGCGGCCGGCCTGATAGCGGTTGTAGAGCAGCGTCTCCTTGTACTTCGCCGCGTATTCGAGCACGGAGATGGAGGCCACGCGCATGTAGTCGACGGCGTCCCGAAGCCTCCACCAGCCTCCTTCCCAGGGTGAGGTGTACAGCGCCTCCACCCGCAGAGCCCGCCTGTCCTCGGGAAACTCGTCCGCCTGGTAATAACGCGGGGTCGCGTACCGGTAGAGTGCGGTCTCGGTCCAGAACGCCGCCTGATTCTGCATGGCGGGCATGTAATCGATGTAGCCCGGATACCAAGCATCGAAGCCTGTCCCCATGTGGGTCGTGCCGGGCATGCCCCGGGACTCCAGCCCCTGAGCGATAGCCATGCCCAGCGCGTTTAGGGTTCGCGTCACGAGAGGGGGCGACCGGGAGGCGATGGGTTCGGCGAACGGCGGGACCCAGATGCGAGTCGGGAAGGGCGCCGACTGATGGTGAACGTAGATGATCTGGGGCTCCCAGTGGCGCCACGTGCGCGCCACTTCCCGCGACTCGATCTGGTTGAGCATGTACGCGTCGCGGTTGTTGTCGTGGCCGATGTACTTCTGGTACAAGGCCGGCAGGGGCGCCACCTCGTACGACGTGCCCACGTTGGCGGCGTACCACTCTCCCACCATGGTCTGGCCGTCGGGGTTGAGGGACGGCCACAGCATGATCACCACGTTGTCCAGGATCTCGTCCACCGTGGGGTCGGTGCCTGCGCCGGCCAGCAGGTCGTAGGCCAGCTGGATCGTGTGCTGCGCGCCCGCCACCTCGGTGGCGTGGAGGCCCCCGCTGATATCCACGAACGCCTTGCCCTCCCGGGCGAGCTCCCGTGCGGTGTCGTCGGTGACGCCGCTGGGGTGGGCCAGCCGCTGAGCGATCTCACGGTACCGCTCCACGTTGGTGAGGTTGTCGGGTGCGGACACCAGGGCCATGAACCAGTCACGCCCCTCCGACGTGTGGCCCACCTTCAGGAGGGTCAGGTGCTCACTGGCCTCGTCGAGCTCGCGGAAGTAGGACACCGATTGCTCGTAGGTGGCGAGCTCGAAGTCGGCCCCGGGCTCGAAGCCCAGCGAGGCGGTAGGCGTCGGAACGCCCTGGGCGTCTGCCTGGCCCACGGCCGTGAGCGTCAGGCCCAGCGCGGCCCACAGGCCGGCGGTCAGGAGCGCGCGCTTCGTTCCCAGGTCGGTCATGCTCATCCCACCGGAGCTGGAGGAAGCCTCGAAGGACGTTGGCGACGGCGCGTGGATCAAGGCCACGCCCCGACTGGGTAGGCACGGGCAATGTCGGCCACCGCCACGTCCAACCGATCCAGGTAGTCCCCCAGGTCCGTCGCCGCGATGGGGTTTCCGTGGATCGGCGCCACGAAGCTCACCGGCTGCTCGGTGAAGAGTCGCCGAAGGATCCGGCTCATGAGGTTCGCGTCGACGTAGCGCAGCCACGTGAGCGTGTCCCGGTGGAAGTCACGGATCCCGTCGCTTCGGCCCTCCTCGGGTAGCGCCGGCGACAGCAGGTGGCACTGGCCGGGGTCGTGATAGTTGCCGAAGCCGTCCGCCACGAACATGACCCGGGACGCACGGTCGTAAATCCAGGTCGTGTGGGAGCGGTCGGCCAGCGGAGGATCCAGGAAGGTGAAGGATCGCCCCAACACCTCCAGCGTCTCGCCAATGGAGCTGGGGCGCGCATAGGGTAATCCTTGAATCCCCGGATCCCCGCACGAGGCGACGATCTCGAAGTCCCCCCATTCGCGGCGGAACGCCCCGATGTTGGCGGAGTGCGGATAGTCGGAGTGAGAGAGGATCAGCGCCCGGATGCCCTGCCCGTGCGTCGCCTCGGTGATGCGCCGGTGGATGCTGTCCCGATGGTAGAACGAGCCGGAGTCGACGATGATGTTGCCCTCGTCGGTGCGGATCAGGTACACCGATACGTGCTCGTGCCGTCCGCCGAGGTCGTAACACTCGTGGATCCACTCGACGTCCTCCGTCACCGGCACGGAGGGGGGCCCACCGGGGCCTGCATCCAGGGGACCGGGCCGAGACGACGGCCGGCTCACAGAACCCCCAACCGACCCGTCTCCGCCACTCGTCGGACCACGTCCTTCATCATCCCGAAGTATCGCTCCGGGTCCTCGCGGACGACGAGGCCGTGGGACGGGGCCAGGATGGCCGGCTCGAAGTCGCGGGCAAGGCGGTCGATCTCGGCCTGCACCTTCGGAACCTCCACGTACTGGAACCAGAACATGACCCGGCCGTGGAACTCGGTCAGTCGGTCCGGCCCGATCTCCACCTCCAGCTCGTCGGTGAAGCGGAGGCATTCTCCGTCCATGTGGGGGAAGCCGAGCCAATCCACGGGAAGGAGGGCGCCCGTCGTCCGCTCCGTCATCCACACGGACATGGCCGCGTCGAGAAAGGTGGCTTCGTGGAACCGCACGACCGGACCGCCCAGGTCGATCTCGTCGCCGGGCGAGACCTTGAGGGAATCCTGGAGGTCGTAGAGCTCGTGGATGTCCCCCACGGCCGGCGCGACCAGGGTGCACGCCGGGTATCGGTCCAGGATCCGGTGGGTGTTGCCCGCGTGGGGGACGTCCGGGTGAGAGACGACCAGGAAATCCAGGGGGGCGCCGCCCAGCGCGTCGTCCAGATCCCCGACGATCTGCTCGCCGGCCGACGGAGACAGCGTGTCGAATAGAAGGCTGCGCTCCCCGCGGAAGAGGTAGGCGTTCTGTGGTACGTGGAGCGGGCGCCCTTCCTCGTACCAGGTTTGTCCCCTGGCGATCAGTGAGGCCGCGATATCTTGTCGGTCCGGGCCGCACTCCTGGATCCACTGGAAACCCGGCGCGATTTCTCTATGCATGCGTCCCTGATTCGGCGGGTACGTGCGGGCCGCGCTCCCGACGCGTCGGGGCAGTCGGCCACCTGAAGCGGGGGAACCTACTGCGGTGCAACTGGAGTCCGCGAGTCGCCCGGGAAAAGGGGAAGGCGCGGGGACGGGGGTGGGGTCTGGAGGCCCGCGCCTCCTATCGAGCCATGACGAACATGCGGACCAGAACCTCCCCTTCCGGGAAGTCGGGCACGGGCTCCATGGCCTTGCCGATCACGGCACCCAGGGCCTTCGCACGATCCGCCGCCCGCATGGCCACACCGGGTGTGCTGGACGCGACGAGCAGGTCGCCCACCTCGATGGGACCGCCCTCGCCGCTCGTCCGGACGTACACCTGGCCGCTCAGGGCAACCGGCAGGTCCCGCGACCCGTCGGCCCGAGAGCCGATCGTCATACCGGGGCGTAGGCCGCCGGCACCGCTCACCACGCCGATGACGGTGTGGTCGTACGGGCCCCTCGAAGGTCCGAGTCGGCCGTTGGCCCCGGCGACGGACAGCACCGTGCCCGGCTCGACGCCGCTCCGGTCGCCGAGCTCGAACACCTCGGCGAAGTCGTGGATACTCATGCCGTTCACGACGATGGAGCCGAGGCCGCCCTGGGAGCGGAGCACGACGCCACCGTCTCCCGAGCGATTCGTCACGCCCATCTCCGCGAACGTCCCGTTCTCGGCTCGTAGGAACGCCTGCTGTCCGCGTGGTGTGGAGACGGAGACGCTCCCTGACTCTCTGCCGGCCCGCGCCGCCACCTCGCTGGAACCCGACGTGTCGCTCACGCGCATCGTGCCCTCGGAGCCGTTGTCGGTGCCCAGGTAGGCGACGGCGGCTCCGGACTGCCCGAAGATCTGCGTGTGCCCGCGGCCCGTCTGGTCCTGGCCCATGACCGCCACCGTGGCGCCCGAGCTGTTCTGGAACGAGAAGCGGCCGGGGGCCATGGCTACCCGCTCCGGCCTGCCGACCGGACCCCTGGGTCCCCGGGGCCCCGTAGTGGCCGCCACGAAGGCGGGGCTGGCCTTGAGGTCCTCTACGATGTCCGCGCGCACGGCTCGGGCGTTGGCGTGGTCGCGGATCTCCGTGGCGGCAGCTCCGATGTCTCGGAACAGCTCGTCGGCTCGCTCGGCTCGGTCCACCATGAGGGCCGATTGCGACTCGGTCTGCTCCTGCAGCGCCGCCAGGCGTTCATGGCGATCCCGCACCAGCCCGTCGACCCGGGCGGACAGCGCCATCCATCCGACGGCCAGGAGCACGGCGAAGAGCGACAGGCCGGCCACCGCCAAACGCCGCGTTACCCCGAAACCCGGCCTCTCGGCGTCTGTGGAGCCGGCCGTCCCGGATGTGTTCTCCGTGGCCGTGACCCGCTCCTCGAGCCGCTCCCGCACCCATGTCTGCAGGTCCTGCAGATCGGCTGGCGAGACGCCGGTGCCCTGCTCGGCCGGGCGCGCCGCGACATGATCGAGCCTCGCGCGGACCCAGTCCTCCATGGCACGGAGATCGGCGGCGATCACCAGGTCCTCGGGCAACTCCATGACGGAGGGCTCCGTCGGTTCATCGGCAGCTCGCTGGGCCCGCAGCTCTTCCAGGAGATCTCGGGTGAGGGCTTCCCGGTCGTCGTCCAGCACCGCCCGGAGACGCGACTCCGCCTTCTCCAGCACGGCGTCGGTCAGGAGCTCCTCCAGGAACTGGACCTGTTCCTGCGAGAGCTGCCATCCGGTTGCGGGTGACTCGCTCATTCGTGTACGGCCTTCGGTTGGACGAGCGCGCGCGGCGGCGCTCCAGAGCACATGATGGGGCGCGCCCTTCCGTGGGGAACCCCATCTATGATGTCGACCGATTCGGCCCGGAAGGGAAGCTCGGCAGGCCCCCTGTCGGCTCCGGCCGCCAGGGGGCATTTTGCCCCGTGACCTGCAGAGATGGATTGGCCCGTGGAGCCCCATGCGACCCTCTGTCCGGATCTTTCTCCTGTCCCCTGCGAGTTGCACGGGACGTAGGGCCGCCGGCCTTCTGACGGGAGGATCGCGCTGGCGCCATGCCCAGTCCTTCCTTTCGGAGGGCGCCGCGCTCGGGGAGCTCTTCTCCTTCCTGAGCGGGTTGTACTTCCGGGGCAAGCTCGCCTACGGTGGACGCTTCGCTCGGGCGCCCGGGGGTCGGCCGGGCGTGTATGTGATCACGGCGACCAGAGGCCTGATGACTCCGGAGGTGAGTGTGGGACCCGAGGCGCTGAGAGAATTCGCCAGCGCGACGATCCACCAGAACGAGCCCGTGTTCCGCGAGCCTCTCGATCGGACGGCGGCGGCGGTGCGGACGACGCTTCCCGCGGACGGGCAGGTGGTCCTCCTCGGCAGCGTTGCCACCGAGAAGTACGTGGAACCCCTCCACCACGCCTTCGGTGACGCCCTTCGCTTTCCCGCCCCGTTCGTGGGAATGGGCGACATGACCCGCGGTTCCCTGCTCCTCCGCGCGGCACGAGCGAATGAGGAGCTCCCGTATCGGACCGTCAGGGAGGGCCCGCGGAGCACGGCTCGGCCGGACCGGACCGGCGTGCGCGCGGTCACCGCACTCGGGGCGGCCCTGCTCGCCGGGGCATGCGCGCCCAACGGGGGCGTGGACGAGGCCGGGACGTTGGAAGATCCGGGCACGCCCGCGGCTTCGGCCCTGTCCACCACCGCGGCGGCCTCCACCACGGCTATACCGGACTCGACGTTCGCCCGCCTGGTCCGGGAGCTCTCGGAGGAGGGCGGCTACTTCGACACGGACAACCTGATCTCCAACGAGCGCTCGTACCTCCACGTCACGGCAGCCCTCCAGGACCAGGGGGCGAAGGGAGGCGCGTACATCGGCGTGGGGCCCGATCAGAACTTTTCGTACATGGCAGTGGTGCGCCCCGAGCTCGCGTTCGTCATCGACATACGGCGGGACAACCTCCTGCAGCACGTCTGGCTCAAGGCGCTCTTTGAGCTGTCGCCCACTCGGGTCGAGTACCTGTCGATCATGTTCGGCCGGCCGCCGCCTCCCGATCCCTCGGAGTGGGTCGGAGGGTCCGTCGACGAGCTCGCGGCCCACCTCGACGCGCACCCGTACGAGCGGTCGCACGAAGCCGAGGCGTGGGAGCGGGTCCGCGATGCGGCTGCGAGCATGGGCCTAGCCCTCAGCGTCGATGACCTGGCGGTCATCGGCACCATCCACCATCAGTTCATGCAGGCGGGCCTGGACCTGCGTTTCACCAGCCACTTCCGCAGCCCGCGGGCCTACTACCCCACCTATCGTCGGCTCCTCCTGGAAACCGACCTCGACGGGCGACCCATGAACTACCTGGCCGACGAGGACACCTACGCCTTCCTTCGCCGCATGCAGCTCGACAATCGAGTGATTCCCGTGGTCGGCGACCTGGCTGGATCTCACGCCCTCGAGGCCGTCGGCGCCGAGGCCGCGGACAGGGGTTTGACGGTGTCCGCGCTCTACACGTCCAACGTGGAGTTCTACCTGTGGCGGAGCCGGACCTTCGACCGGTTCGCCGACAACGTCAGGGCGCTGCCGCGGAGCGAGAGCTCCATGATCGTGCGCAGCTACTTCGACCGTTTTTCGACGAGCCACCCGCAGGCAGTGTCCGGCTACGCCAGCGTGCAGCTCCTCCAGCGGATCGAGGACTTCGCCGCGGCGGCGGAGGGCACGGGCTGGACGAGCTACTGGGATCTGGTCAACCGGGAGAGCTTGCCGCTTCGGTGAACGCGCTCGGGCGGGAAGAGGGGATCAGCGACCGAAGCCGGCGGGGTTGCTGAGCACGTCGTAGATCCGGACCACGAGGCGCAGCTCGCCTTCGGTCGAGCCTTCCGACCAGGACACGACGCTCCCGGCTTCCACCTCCCAGCCCGGTCGCGGGCGAGCTGCCGCCGACGCTCCCACGCCCTGGCGCTGCCCCGGCCACCGCTCGAACAGCAGGTTCCCTTCCTCACGGTTCTCGAAGAATACCAGGCCGCTGAGCCGCAACGGGAGGGCTCCCCACCAGGAGGCTTCCACCAGGTGGCGCGTGCCGTACCCTCCGAGGCTCGACGCCAGCAGAACGTCGTCGTACGTGTACTCTCCGTAGGAGCGCTGGTTGTACCAGCGGTGGGACTTGTACTCGCATCCCAAGCACCACTGGGCCTGCCTGCCGAATGCCTGGTATTCGTAGCGGGTCGCCAGGATGCCCGACCCCGTCTCCACGGGCACCAGCAGGCCGGCGACGATGCCGGGGTCGTCCCACAAGCTGGGCAGGTCCTCGAAGCCCACCGACACGTAGGGGGCCACCGCCTGGCCCCACGCGCGGAAGCGCACGCGGGCGGCCAGCTCGCCCTGGCTGTCGTCGAAATCGTCGGATCCGCCCTGTCCCGTGAACACCTGAATGATCTCGCTGACCGAGGGATCCGATATCCCCTCGCCGGCGAATCGCACGGTCCGGTAGGCACCGAGCTGGACGGAGGGGTGCGGCTCGATGCTCACTCCCATGGAGCTGAACCAGGCGCGGTCGGTGGTGGGGGTGCTCACGTTCGGGGACACGAGGATGTGGGCGGTCAGACGACCCAGGACCTCGAGGAACCCGGGGAGCAGGAAGGGGCGGGCTGAGCCGAACAGCACGCCGTCCATGGAGCTCCGGCCTGCCAGGAGGATGCGAGAGCTCCCCTGGCCGATGCGGGAGCGAACGCGTCCAGCCACCAGTTGGGCCGCGCCGAACCGGGCCGAGAGCCCGCCAGACGCGAGCTCGGCTTCGGACCCTTCGCTCGAGACGCCCCCCTCGGCCCACAGCGCTACGTTGTGGGAGAGTGGAACGTCGACCAGCCCGTCGATGAACCCGCCCCGCTCCGGGAGGAGGGAGGCCTGCCCGCCCTGGAATCCTGCGCCCATGCCCAGCCGCGCCCACTGTCCGGCCGGGATTGCCGTCTCGTTCTGGAACAAGTCGACCCAGCGATCCAGGGGTGCGGCGAGGCCGGGCCGAGCCTGGCCCGCCTCCTGAAGCGCGGATCCGACCGCGGGCGCGAGCACGGGCTCCATCCATGGGGCCCAGACGCTGGGAGCGCCCAGGGCGTGGACGACCTCCATGAAGTCGTACGCCCAGTGCCCGGCGTCGAGGGGTCGGGCCGGCGCCGAGGAGGACTGGCCGGAAAGGGGGTACGCCTGCACGCCCGCCAGGAGCGCCACGGGCAGGAGGAGGATGCGCCATACCCGCGGCCCCCTCGCACCCGCGCCCACGCATGCGGTTGCGACCCGCGCGCGCGGCCGAGGTGCCGGAGGATCCGGGGGGGGAAGCCGGTGGTGAGTCGTCTGCATGGCCACCAAAAGAAAACGAAGTCACCGCCGTGCCGATACCCCGCCGGCGGAGTCGGGTGGGCCCACGGACGGGTTTGCTGCAGCTTTCGGACCAGGATCGGTGGGAACCCGCACGGATCAAGGCACAGCGCGGACTCGTGGAGCGCGGCCCGCTCAAGCGGGCGGCGGGCCGAAGCCTGCGATCGGCTCCGGCCGCTCGGATCCCCTCGAGATTGGGCGGACCGGGCGAAGGAATGTGGCGTCAGCGCAACGCCGGAGCCTTGGGGGACGGTTCCGCACCGTCACTCCACGTGACGGTAGCGCGTCCTCAGAAAACGTTGCTCATCGAGGATCGTGCCGAACGGGATGGGGACCTCGAGCTTGAGAGCCGCCACCGGCCCTCGCACCCACACCACGGTCCCCTCGACGTGCAGCTCGCCCCGGCCCCGGAATTGGATCGACCCGGACAGGCCGTCGCCCTCCTGCACGGGGAGACCGGCATGGGCGGCGAACCGCACGCCATTCTCGGACAGGTCGTAGACGGCCATCTCGATCTCACCCACGACGAACGCCGGCCGCTCCTGGATCGGGTACTCTACCCGGTAGTGGGCTCGCTCTCTGGGGTGGCGCATGGTATGCGGGCGGCGCTCGAGGTCGTCGGCCTCAGGAGCTCGTGGCGGGTTCTACCGGTCTCGACGGGAGCCGGAGGTCGACGGGGCCCCGCCGAGGGTTACGTTGAAGTGGAAAGATGTCCGACCCATCCCGGACCTGCAAGAAACCCCGTGCCCGAATACCCTGAGATCACCATCTACCTCGACGCCCTGGACCGGCGGCTCTCGGGCCAGCCGCTGGAGAAGGTGCGCATGCGCTCTCCCTCTCTCCTGCGGACCTGGGACCCACCCGTATCGGCCATCGAAGGCCTACGCGTCCAGGGGCTGAGGCGGATGGGGAAGCGGATCGTGTGGCAGATGGAGGATGACCTGTTCGTGGTCATCCACCTGATGATCTCGGGTCGCTTTCGCTGGAAGCCCAGGGGAGCGGCGATTCCCGGAAAGATCGGTCACGCGGCGTTCGATTTCCCGGGTGGAACCCTGCTCCTCACCGAAGCCAGCTCCCACAAACGGGCATCGCTACACGTCGTGCGGGGAGAGGCCGCCTTGTCCGCGCTCGATCCAGGCGGCCTGGAGCCGCTGGACGCTTCCCTCGACGAGTTCAAGGAGGCCCTCCTCCGGGAGAACCGCACTCTCAAGCGGGCCCTCACCGATCCGCGCATACTCTCCGGGATCGGCAACGCCCACTCGGACGAGATCCTCCTCTTCGCCGGGTTGTCTCCTGTGCGACTCACCCGCCAACTCGACGACGACGAAATGGCCCGCCTGTACGAGACCACGCGGCGGTCGCTGGCCGAGTGGGTGGACCGGCTGCGCTCGGAGGTGGGGGACGCCTTCCCGGAGAAGGTCACCGCGTTCCACCCCGCTATGGCGGCCCACGGGAGATTCGGGGAACCCTGCCCCGTGTGCGGGTCGGCCATCCAGCGGATCAAGTATGCTCAGCGCGAGACGAACTACTGTGCGCACTGCCAGACGGGAGGGAGGCTCCTGGCAGACCGGGCCCTTTCCCGCCTCCTCGGGAAGGACTGGCCACGTACGCTCGAGGAGCTCGAGGAGCTGAAGCGCCGATAGCCGCCGGCGTTGCCGGCACTGTGGTCGGGTCGGCGCCGCGGGTGGGTCGCCGGCGGGGTCCGGGCGCGCAGCCTCGGGGTCAGGACAGCCGCCAGCGGGCCAACGACGGGCGGCCGTACCTTTATCCCGTGACGGAGAATCCCTGCGTGTACGCCGCCAGCGCGAACACGGCCACGAAGAGCAGCACCGAAACGCTCAGGCCCACCATGAATATGTTGTAGGAAACGCGCACCAGGGCGTACTTCCGGGAGAGGACTCCGCCCAGGGAGTAGATGTCGCGCATCATGTTGGTGTAGAGCTGGTCCGAGTTGCCCATGATCTCCCTCATGCCCGTCAGGAAGTCCTCTTCCTCCATGTTCACGAAGTTCCCGAAGAAGAGGATGTTGGCCCGGTTGGAGCGAACGTCCTCCAGCGAAACGAAGCGGCTGCTGACGCGGGGGCGGGCGGCCAGGATCGCGAACACCATGCTCGTCGTGCACGAGAGGAGCACCACGGAGGTGGGGAAGACGAGCCACCAGTTGCTCTCGATGCCGGGGGCGATGGAGGCGATGATGATGGAGATGATGATCCCGTTGATAGAGATCATGATGTTGGCCTTGGTGTCAGCCAGGTTGCTCAGGTTGAGGTGGGTGCGGTAGGAGGTGCGAAACATCGTCTCGATGCCCCGGCTCGTTCCGAGCCCGTCCTTCGTGCCCTTCTTCTTCTTCTTCTTGCCCTTGCCTTTCTTCCCTTTCGTGTCAAGAACATCGTCCCCTTCGGTGGCGGGCGAAGGTGGCGTTGGAGCCATGGCGACGGAGGTGGACGTCTCCATCTGGTTCGCCGAGGGCGAGTCCGCAGGCGGGGGGGCCGCCGACTCCTTCTTGGGGTCCAGGCCGCTCGATGCGCCGGCGGGGGGATTCGCTCCGACCCGTGCGCCGCCAGGGCCAGCTTCGGCCTGGGCGCCATCCGGGCCCGTTTCGGCCGAAGCGTCGTCCGGGGTCGACGTGACGCGGGCGTCGTGCGGATCCGTTCCGTGGGTCATGCCGTCTCCTCGAATCGCGTGACCTGGGTCCTCCGGTCGGAAGCGGGGACGCCAGCCAGGAGTTCCCGCGTCGCGGCTTGAGCCCGCACGCCGGTTGCTTGGCCCGGGTCCACTCTCACGTTCGACATCTCGGGATCGATGCGCCTCGCCTTGACGTTGTCGGCTATCTGTAGGTCCAGGATGCGGCGCAACTCCTGGCGGATCTCCGGATCCAGCACTGGAAAGGCGACCTCCACCCTGTGACTCAGGTTGCGTGTCATCCAGTCGGCCGATGCCAGATAGTATGCATTCTCGCCTCCGTTACGGAAGACAAAGACCCTCGCGTGCTCGAGGTGCCGGTCCACGATGCTGGTGGCCGTGATGTTCTCGCTCTGTCCGGGGACCTGCGGGACCAGGCGACAGATTCCGCGCACGATCAGTCGGATGGGGACACCGGCATTACTGGCGTCGTAGAGCCGACGGATGATACCCTCGTCCTCCAGGCCGTTCATCTTGAGCACCATCCCCGCAGGTCGCCCCTCCCTGGCGTGCGTGGCCTCCCGCTCGATCATCTCGTAGAATCGCTCCCGCATGGTGAAGGGCGCCACCAGGAGGTGTTCGAAGGCAGGCTCCGCATCCTCGCCGGCGAGAATGCCGAAGACGCGCCGAACGTCCTCGGTTATGCGGGGGTCGGCCGTGAGCAGACCGTGATCGGCGTAGATGCGAGCGGTCTTCTCGTTGAAGTTTCCCGTTCCCAGGTAGGCGTGATACCTCAGGTCACGGCCCTCCCTTCGCGCCACGAGCGCGAGCTTGGCGTGCACTTTGAGGTCGCGGAAGCTGTACAGCGTGACGATGCCGGCCTTCTCCATGCGCTGGGCCCAGCGAAGGTTCGACGCCTCGTCGAAGCGCGCCTTCACCTCCACGAAAACGCGGACTGTCTTGCCCGCTTCGGCGGCGGCGAGCAGGGCCCGGACGACCGCCGAGTCCTCGGAAACCCGGTAGAGCGTCGCCCACACCTCCTCCACCGCGACGTCGGCCGCGGCTTCTTCGAGGAAGCGTACCACCGGATCGAAGGCCTGGTATGGGAAGTGGACGATGCGGTCCCTCTCGGAGACGATCTGGTGGACGGGGCGGCGCGCCGACAGGGTGGGGTGGGAGAGGAGCTCCAGGGGCTCATGGGCCAGCTCCGTCAGCCCGAATCGGGGGAATCCATGGAAGTCGTGGAGGTTGTGGTACCGCCCACCCAGGATCAGATCCTCGTCCTCCAGCCTCAGACAGCGGCCCAGGAGGGCCACCATGGCGTAGGGGCTCTGCAGATCGTACAGAAACCGGGCGGGCACACCCGTCTCGCGCTTGCTCAAGCTCTTCCGGATGGCGTCGACCACATTCCCGGAGAACTCGTCCTCGATGTAGAGCTCGGCGTCGCGCGAGAGCTTCACCGCGTAGGCTCCGCCCACGTCGGCGTCGGGGAAGAGCTCCGGGAGGCAGAACCGGATGACGTCGTCCAGGAACATCACCTCCCTGCGGTCTCCCGACTCCGGAAGGCTGACGAAACGAGGGAGCTCGTCAGGGACCTTCACGAGGGCGTAGGCCGGCCGACCAGCCAGTCCATGCTCGTCTACCGCCCAGAGCTCGACGCTCAGATAGACCTGCCGGTCCTCCAGGAAGGACGGCGACTCGGGGTCGAGGCGTACGGGGTCGAGTAGCGGCCGCACTCGTTGCCGGAAGTACTCCCGGACGAAATCCGCGTGCTCCTCCGACACCGAGCGTTCGTCGACCAGATGTATCCCATGACCCGCCAGCTCCGGGAGGATGCGGTCACGGAAGATGTCGCCGAAGCGCTCCTGCTGCGCAGAGACCTTGCTGTGGATCTCCCGGAGCAGGCGACGCGGGTTCATGCGAAGCTTGCCCAGCTTCTTCTTCTTGAGGCGCAGCAGGCTCCGAAGCGACGCCACCCGGACCCGGAAGAACTCGTCGAGGTTGGACGAGAAGATGGCCAGGAACGCGAGACGCTCGAAGAGCGGCACGGTGGGGTCGTCCGCCTCCTGCAGGACCCGGCCGTTGAAGGAGATCCAGCTCAGCTCCCGGTCTGCGTACGTGTAATCGCGGTCGTTTGGTTGGAGCATGGGACGCGACGGCCCGGGTGACTCGTGTCCTCGGTGACGGGATCGCTGCAGACGACAGGCGTCGCCTACGGCAGGTCCCTGGGGCGGACGAACCTGCGAAGGACACCCATGCCAGGCACGACGTCCGACCACGACGTCACGTCGAGGTCGATTACGGCCAGGCCCGCCGTGGGGTACTTGCGTCCGAGCGTCTGCAGCTCGGCCTCAGGACCCGATGCGGCCAGGGCGTAAGCCAGATCCTCCATACCTGGGTTGTGTCCCACCAGCATGACGGGCGAACGGTCTTCGGCGTGGATCCGGGCGGCCTCGAGCATGCGGCCGGGGCCGGCCCCGTAGAGGGAATCCAGGAACGTCACCTGCGCCGCACCTCCAAGCTCGTTCTCCATCAGGGCCCATGTCTCCCTGGCTCGGCGGGCGGTGGAGCACAGGACGACGGCCGGGATCAGATCCTCCTCCTTCATGAACGTGGCCAACCGCGGGGCCGCTCGCTCGCCCCGGGGGGCAAGGGGCCGCTCGAAGTCCGAGAGCCCAGGATGATCCCAGCTGGACTTGGCGTGGCGAAGCAGGTAGAGCGTCTTCATCGTTCGGATGCGCCTGCCTGGGTCTAGAAGGAGAAGCCGGACTGGAAGTAGAAGGCCGTGTATTCCGGGCTCACAGCCACCGACAGGTTCAACGACACCACGTCCATCAAAGAGATCCAGGCGCCACCGCCCCACGCCGAGTGCCACGTGTCGGAATCCTCGTTCTCGACGAAGACCCGCCCCACGTCGGCCAGCCCGAAGATCCCCACGTCCTCGGGTAGCAGGATCTTCAGCCTCGCGAGGCGAAACCGTAGCTCGGAGTTGAGGAAGAGCGAGCCCTCTCCGGCGAACCGTCGGTTACGGTACCCCCGAAGACTCGTGGGCCCACCGAGATAGGCAGCCTCCTGATACGGCACGTCGCCCCAAACCCGTTCACCGCCGGCCCTTGCCGCGAGGGTGGGGCCGAGACGACCGGGGACGGTGAAGAATCCGGCCGCCCATCCACGGATGCCGCCGAAGGGCGCCCGGACGTCCAGAACGTCCGGGAAATAGCGGGCCTCCGCTTGCACGAGCCACCCCCGACTCGGCCCGATCCGCTTGTCCCGGGAGTCCCACCCGAACATGGCCACGAGGCCGGCTTCGTTGAAGCTCTGGTAGCCGTAGGGTCTCTCCTGGGAGACGAAGGTGGAATCGGTGTCGAGAGGCTCGAAGTGCTTGTAGAGGGGACCGAGGCCGGCGTAGCGGCCTTCGCCCCAGCTCAAGCCGAGGGGAAGCTCGACCAGGACTTCTCGGTTCTGGGCCTTGAAGAATGCCGCGTCACCCTCGGCCGACGTCTCGTTTCCGAAGCCGTAGAAGCGCCGACCCTCGGCTCCCGACGCGAAGACGTGTGCGATGCCTCGTACGGAGCGGCCCACGACGGGGAAGTCGTACGACGCCTCCGCCCGGAAACGGCCCGGCCCCGTACCCAGGCCGCCGGCCACGCTCAGGCGGGTGTGGTAGGGGTACGCCCGGAACCCGTAGCCGGTGCGGAGACCACCCATGCCCACGAAGAGCCCGACGTCGCCGTCGTAGGTGATGGTCGGCAGCGGGAGCCAGCGCGCACCCCAATCGCGGAACGGCGCCTGATGGGTGGTCTCGCTGGGGTCGAAGGGCTCCTCGAACACGGAGGTGTCCCATCGAGCCCCCGGTCCCGGATCGAACGCGTTGTC
This sequence comes from Gemmatimonadota bacterium, assembly GCA_039589315.1. Classification (GTDB taxonomy): domain Bacteria; phylum Gemmatimonadota; class Gemmatimonadetes; order Longimicrobiales; family Gaopeijiaceae; genus JBDHHQ01. The sequence goes on along the minus strand of JBDHHQ010000025.1, from coordinate 4,300 downwards.
GCCCCGATGGTCGTAGAAGTGAACCTGGCCGCCTCCGCCCACAGTTGCATTCTCCAGGGCGTCGTCTCCTCCTCCACCGATGACCCGGAGCCTCACGGACCCCGGCCCCGGTCCCTCGACGATCACCACGTCGTCGCCGCCGTGCATGTAGAGCCGGAGCTCGCTCGTTTCCTCCGCGTAAAGCGTGCGCTGGAAGTAGGGCTGGCCCTGGCCCACGGGATCCGGGAAGATGCGGACCTCCACACCGCCCCCGTCCTGCCACGCGAGCTCGGCCCGCTCGTTCGCGTCGGTGGCGTGGACGTCGACCCAGCGAGCCAGCAGGGCGTACCACTCGTCCGCGAAGCGGATCAGGTCGTCGCGCCGGTGTCTCAGCGCCGCGCCGAGCTCGGCGCCGATCTGCTCCTCGTATCCGGGGGGCAGGCGGTCGATGGCGCGGTCGATGACATCGTCCGTAATGCGGGACTCCAGGTCGGCGGCCACCTCCAGCCAACGGTCGCGCGGCAGGGCGCTCAGGAGACGCCGGTCCAGGACCCGAGCGCTCCACGTGGCCCGGAACGCGTTCGGGTACTCGTGCTGGAATCCCACGTAGTGAGGCCAGAACGCCCAGCTGACGCTGCCCACGACCCCGTCCAGCCGACTGAGGGCCCAGTCCCGGTCTCTGGGGACGGGCTCGAAGACCATCTCACGGGCGTCGCCGAAGCCGGCCCAACGCCACTGGTCGGGGTGCCGATCCCAATCCCCCACGAACACGTCCATAAGACGTGCCCGGAGGTAGCTCTCTGCATCCACCCGTTCCGACGCATCGTCTTCGATTCGCTCGAAGAGCCGGTCGGAGCCGATGACGCGGCTCGACCCGGCGAATCCCGGAGAACCGTCCGGCCCCTCGTCGGGTCGCACCTCGATCCAGCCCAGAAGACCGGCGAAGTCCTCTCGAAACTCCCCCAGCCGTGCATCATCGGGCATGACCACCAACGTGGGATCCGGGTGGAGGACGTCCGCCGCTTCCAGCAGGGGCGCGACCACCATGGCGCCGAGCGGGAGGACGGCCGAGATGCGATCCTGCATCACGCTGGCGGCGATGGTGTTTCGGAGCTCGGGGTCGAGGGACCGCGACGCGTCCTTGTCCACGGAGCGGAAGTTCCAGACCTGACCGTCTTCCCCCTGGAACCGCAGCGACCGGGTCTGTAGCCCTCCCCCTTCACGCAAGACGGCCAGCCCTCCGGCGAATTCGTCCAGGTCCAGGACACGGGCCTGCACGGGCGTCGCCCAGAGGTCCCGGTGGCCGTCGCCCAGAAAGAAACGTTGGAGCCCGCTGGCATCATAACGGCCCTGGGGCGTCGTCTCGATCAGCTGCCCGGGCGCCGCGACGGGCCCGGGGTCCTGGCCGCGAGCGTCGGCAGGCGTCACCACGCCGGAGGCGACGACGACAGTGGCCAGGAGGCAGGTGGGCGCTACCGGGCACCTCCTGGTCTGCGGCACGGCGCGCCTCAGTCGGGTCGGTGTCACGGCATGTCCCCCCCGGGCCGGGCCCGCCGCCGGGGGTACAGCGTGAGGGTGGCCTTGCGACCCGTTCCCTCGTCGGCCAGCGCCAGGGCATCGGCCACGAAGGCGATCCCCTCGGGCTGCACGTGCTGCTTGCCCGGCAGCTCGGCCGCACCCACGAATCGTCCCGCCCGGTCGATCTCCACGATCCCTTCCTCACGAGCAGCCACGACGAATATCTGCCGGGTGACCGGGTGCACTTCGATTCCAGACGGATGGAGCCGTCCCCGGGCGCCCACGTCCCGCAGCGATGCAAACGGAATCTGGTACCGTGGCTCGGCGTCGGGCTGCAGCGTGTCGAGTGGTGCCGCGAAGACGACGAGGCGGTCTCGAAGATCGCGACCCCGCGTGCTCTTGCACACCAGGAGCAGCGAACCCGAGTCCGGATCGTGGGCGAGTCCCTCGACTTCGCATCGGCGCCCGAGGGCGGTCTTCACTTCCCGGTAAGGAACGTCCTCCTTCTCCTCGCCTTCCTGGAACTCGTACAGCGTCCCGTCGCTCTCGACCAGGTAGAACCGGTCGCCCGCGATCGCAATGCCCTCGAAATCTCCGCGGACGCCCCCCTCGCCGACGTCGAACCGCTTGACGACCTCTCCGCTGCGGGGCTCGATCTGGTAGACGCGGGCGCGCTCGTCGTCGTGGGCGAACAGCCTGCCGTCCGCAGTGACGGCCAACCCCGACACCTCGCGTAGGCGTCCCGGCAGCTCGTGCTGCTCGGCCGCGTCACCGTCGAGCGCGTAGGACGCGAGCCCTTGGGCCCCGAGCGGTGCCGCGGTGAGAAGCGCGAGAGCCAGGAATCCGATGGCGCCGACGGAGTGTCCGGGACCGGAGCACGCGCCCACGCACATGGTCACGGGCCCACCCACCTGGACAAGCCGGCTCGCTCCATGAGCGCCTGGAAGCGGGGGTGGCTCCTGAGGTTGGCCCACGTGGGGTCGCTGGGCACCATGGCGATCGTGCCCTGGCGCGCTTCCACTGCGCCCTCGAGGGCGTCGATTGCCTTCTCGGCCTCACCCAGGGCGTTGTGCGCCAGCGCGAAGTCCATGTGGAGGTGGAGCTCTGGATGCTCCTCCGCACGGCGCTCGATGAGCTCGAGCATCGTCCGCGCCTCGTTCGTTCGACCGGCCGCCGCGTACGCCAGGGCGCGGGGCGCCGCGGCGTTGAAGGGGTCTCCCGTCTGCCGCGGCAGCGCCTCGAAGCACTCGATGGCCGCGGCCGCGTCCCCACGCGCGAGGTGAACCCAGCCCAGCCCGCCCCGGGCCGCACGGAAGTCCGGATCCAGCTGGAGGACATGCTCCCCTTGGGCCGCCGCCTCGTCCAAACGGCCAGCCCTCAGGTAGGCCCGACCGAGGTTGAGCCGCATGATGAGGGACAGGGGGTCCAGCTCCACGGCTCGACGCATCAGTTGAATGGCCTCGTCGTACCGACCCTGTGCTTCCCGGAGCATGGCCAGTGTCTGGTGCACGTTGGCCGAGCCGGGGGTGAGGCTGAGGGCCCGCTCGAAGGACTCTTCCGCCGCGTCGAAGTCCCACTCGTAGAAGAACTGAACCAGCGCCACGGCCATGTGGGACTCGCCCAGGGCCGGGCCCAGGCGGATGGCTTCTCCGGCCGCTGCCTCCGCCTGGGGGAATCCGCGCCGGGGCGCTTCGTAGCCGAGGGAGCAGAGGAAGACCAGCGCGCTCGCCTCCATGAAGCGGGGCGGTGCCCAGTTCTCGTCCATGCCCGCGGCCGCCTGGAAGTGGCCGATGGCCGTCCGGACCGCTGGAGGGGTGTACTTGTTCCAGAAGTGGAGCCCCCGGAGGTACCGCTCGTGGGCGCTGACGTTCCGGGTTTCGGCACCGGACCGCCTCTCGGGTCGAGGCCCGGATCCCAGGTGCTCCCGGAGCGCCTGGGCGATTGCCGCGGCGATGTCGTCCTGCGTGGCGAAGATGTCCTCGATCCGCCGGTCGTAGACATCGGAGAAGAGATGATACCCGTCCCGCGTCGTGATCAGCTGGGCCGTGACGCGTACGCGGTCGCCGGCCCTGCGCACGCTGCCCTCCAGGACGTGACTCACGCCGAGCTGCTCACCGATCTCCCGAATGTCCTCGTTCCGTCCTTTGAATACGAAGGAGGATGTGCGAGCCGTGACCTTGAGGCCCTCGATCCGGGTCAGGACGTTGATGACTTCTTCCGTGACCCCGTCGGCGAAGAACTCGTTTTCCGGATCCGCGCTCATGTTCACGAACGGCAGCACGGCTACGCTGCTCTGGCTGTTCGCCTGCCGGGGGAGCTCGGACGCCTGGGGAACCGCCATCCCTTCGTTGGTCAGCGCGAAGACGTCCATGGGCTGCTGGACGTTGCGCAGGGCGAAGGAGCCCGTGACCCGTGTCTGGAACCGAGGCTGGTTCTTGATCTCGTCACGCAGCTTGGCGGACAGGAGCACCGACCCCGGCACTCCGAGGCCCTGAATGCGGGCGGCGACGTTGACGCCATCTCCGAACACCGAGCCCTCGTCGTGCACGACGTCGCCGGTGTGGAGGCCGATGCGCAGGGGCACCGATGGTGACTTCGCCACCTCCTGCTGGATCTTCAGCGCGCAATCCACGGCGTCGACGGCGCTGGGGAAGACGCTCAAGGTGCCGTCGCCGTAGAACTGGACCAGATCGCCCCGGTAGTCGGTCACGGCCCGTCGTACTACGGCGCGGTGTCGGTCGACCGCTGCGCGTGCGCGCGCCTCGTCCTCCTGCATCAAGGCCGTGAAGCCTACCATGTCCGT
>JBDHHQ010000024.1:0-51023 GCA_039589315.1 Gemmatimonadota bacterium | reverse complement strand
CGGCAGCCCCCTTCGCGAGAGCGGGAAACCGGACTCGAACCGGCGACCCCCACCTTGGCAAGGTGGTGCTCTACCAACTGAGCTATTCCCGCGTAACAAAGGGTGCCGCGACGAACCGCTCCAGCCTCGGAGCCTGTCCCAACGGGCACCCTCGAATGTTGGGACTGGAAGCTAAGAAAGCGCCCGGAGGAGTGTCAAGTCCGTGGTGCGCCTTGGGTTCCCAAGTCTGCCCATCTCCCCTATCTTTTCGCGCTCTTTGCCGGCCGCCGCCCCTCGGGCGCGTGCGCTGGTCCATCGCTCCTTCGCCAACCTCATGCGGCAGACGACATCCCGGTCCCTCCCCTGGACGATACACCGCCTCACGCGAGCCGCTCTGGCTCTGGCGGCCGCCGTGGCCCATCCAGTAGGCGCGCAGGAACTCGAGGAACCCCTCGTCCGCCGCGGCACCGTCCGGTTCGAATTCGCACCCGAGCACGGCTTCTGGCACTCCCGTTACGGCAAGCGCACCGAGGGCGGTTCGACGATCGAGGAGGTGGAGCCGCTGGGCTTCGACCTGACCCGTGACGACGTGGGCACTGCCATGGTACCCACGTTGGCGGCTTTCCAGGACGCCGTGGCCGCTGCGCTCGCGGAGCCTTCCTTTCTGCTGGACCTCGGCTCCGTGTCTACGGACTGGTCCTACTCGCGGACCAGGATCCCCTTCCGCCTCGACGTCGGTGTCTTCGATTGGCTCACGATCTCCGGTACCGTGCCGCTGGTGAAGAGCGAGGCGATCCTCGATGCCGTCTTTCGGGGCGACTCGACCAACGCCAATGCCGGCCTGAACCCGGCTCTCTCCGACCCCGGCGCCGTATCGACCTTTCTGTCCAACCTGGGCACGGACGTGACCGCTTTCGAGACAACCGCCGCGGGGGTCTGTGCTGATCTGGGCTCGGAATCACCGGAGTGTCTGGAGGCGCAGGGGCTGCTGACCGAGGGTCAGTCCCTGGAGACGAGCCTGGGCAATCTCTATGACGACACCGACGGGTTCGCCCCTCTGGAGGGCACGTCGGCGGGGACGGCGCTCGAGCGACGCGTTGACGACTTCACGACAGGAGTCGAGTCATTCGGGCAGGCCACCACAGCCGGTCCTCCGCCCCTCTCGGAGCAGGCGCTCACCGGCGAGGATTTCCAGCGATTGGCTACGGAGCCTGTCTACGGCGTCCTGGCGGCCCCCTTGATCCCCTACGAGGGACAGTGGGGCCTCGGCGACGTCGAGGTGAGCGCCGCGTTGCGTCTGCTGGACGGTGTCTCCGGGCGACCGGCGGACTCCGGCTTCCGCTACCGGCTGGGCGCCGAAGCCAAGGTGCGCCTCGCCACGGGCTCGGTAGCCCATCCGGACACGCTGCAGCAGCTCGGGACGGGCACCGGGCAAGGCGATGTGGAGGTTCGGGTCTTCGGGTCGGCCTCTCTGGGGCGTCGGTGGGAGTTGTGGGGTCACGCGCGCCTGGGCTTCCAGCAGAGCGCCGAGCTGGTTCGCCGGGTCACGACGCCCGATGTCGTGCTCTCGCCGGTCGCCTCGAAGGCGCTCGTCTCCTGGAAGCCCGGAAACACCTTCGAGCTGTACGCGGCCCCACGCTACCGAATGAACGATGCCCTGGCGCTCACGCTCCCCTACGCCTTGTTCACCAGGGGTGCCGACAGCTACACGCTGGCCGCCACGCAAACGGATCCACCCACGGAAGCGCCCGACGTCACGGTCCTGAACGAGGAGACCGAGGCCACGCTCCACCGGATCGGCGTGGGGGCCATCTTCTCCACCCTGCCGGCGTTCCGGCGTGGCGAGTCTTCCCTGCCCTTGGAGCTCCGGGCCATCTACCAGACCGCCATCGGCGGGAAAGGCGGGCAGGCCCCGAAGCTGTCGACCTTCCGGGTCACCTTCCGGTTGTTCCTTTCGTTCTGGGGAGACGGGGCCTAGCGTCCGCGAAGCCCTTCCCGCTGACCAGCTTCCAGTCACAACCGTACCTCGCGAGGCGCGGACCCGGTCGTCAGGTCGTGCCCAGCAGCTCCCGTGCGTGATCCAGCGACCGGGCCGACTCGGGGTCTCCTCCCAGCATCCGAGCGATCTCCTCGACCCGAGCGTCGCCGACCAGCTCCTCGACGGCGGTGACTGCCTGGCGCGCGACGGTGTCCTTCTCCACCCGGAAGTGTGCATGGGCCCGGGATGCGAGCTGCGGCAGGTGGGTGACCACGAAGACCTGATGCCGCTCGGCCACCTCGCGGAGCTTTTCGGCGACACGCCCGGCCACGACGCCGCCGACTCCCGCGTCGATCTCGTCGAAGACCAGGGTGGGCACGCGGTCTACGCTCGCCAGGGTGGCCTTGAGCGCCAACATGACGCGGGACAACTCACCCCCGCTCGCAATGCGAGCGAGCGGTGCCGGCTCGAAGCCCGCGTTGAGGGAAGCGCGAAACTCCACCGACTCGCTCCCGCCGGCGCCCGGCTCCGCGAGCTCGGTGAGCGCGACCCGGAAGACAGCCCCCGGCATGCCCAGCTCAGGCAAGAGGGGCTCCACCTGCGCGGAAAGACGCCGGGCAGCCTCCCTCCGGGCGCGACTGAGGCTCGCCGCGTCGTCGGTCAACGCGTCACGCGCGGTAGTCTGGGCACGACGCAGATCTGCGAGATCCACCTCAGCGCCCTCCAGCTCGGCCAGCTCGTCGGCAAGACGCTCACCCGTAGTAGTCACGTCCACGAGGTGCGGCCCGTACTTGCGCTTCAGCCGAAACAGGAGATCGAGCCGCCCGCGGATCTCCTCGAGGCGGTGTGGGTCGTGCTCCACCGCGTTCGCGTAGTCACCCAGACGACGGCCCAGATCGACGACGGTGTGGTACACCTCGTCGAGGGACGCCGCGTCCGGCGCCAGCCCCGGATCGACCTTCGCGAGCCGCTCGAGAGTCCGTTGAAAGTCGGCGAGCCGATTGGACACGGCCTCGTCGGACCCGTACAGGGCTTCGTGCAGGCTCTCAGCCTCCCCAGCCAGCTCTTCCGAGTGCTCGAGACGGCGGGCCTCCTCTTCCAACCGGGCGTCCTCGTCCTCCAGAATCCGGGCTCCCTGGATCTCCGACAGTTGAAACCGGAGGAAGTCGCTCCGACTCTCGAGCTCCCTCCGGCGCGACTCGCGCTCGTCGAGGGCCCGGGAGAGCTCCTGCAGCCGGCGGTGCCGCTCCGCGACTTCTCGAGCCAGATCCAATGCACCGCCGTAGGCGTCCAGGATGCGTCGCTGCTCCGCGGGGCGAAGGAGCGTCTGGTGCTCGTGTTGTCCGTGGAGGTCTACCAGGTCCGAGCCAAGCTCACCCACCATGGTGGCAGTGGCCGGCGAGCCATTGATCCATGCGCGGTTGCGGCCTTCGGCGGCAACCTCCCGCTTCAAGATGAGGAGCCCGTCGTCCGGCTCGATCCCGAGCTGTTCGAGCCGGGCCAGCACCGAACCGCGCTCGGGTATGTCGAACGCGCCTTCGACGACTGCTCTGGAGGCCCCGCGTCGGACCACGCTCGACGACGCCCGCTCCCCCAGAAGCAGCGAAAGAGCCCCCACAATGATGGACTTACCGGCGCCGGTCTCTCCGGATAGGACGTTCAGGCCTGGGCGCAGCTCCAGGGACACGTCGTCCAGCACTGCGAAGTCGTGGATGCGGAGTTCGATGAGCATCGGCCGAGTTCAGGGTGGTGACGCAGAGGTCATGACGCGATTCGGGAAACTGCTGCATCCCGCCAGGAGAAGGGCCCGACTCCAGGGTAGCGTATCGGTCAAGAACGGGCACCTCAATGGGTGGGCGGGGCCCCCCAATTGAGCTTTCGTCTGAGCGTGGAGAAGAACGTCTGACCGGGAAAGCGTACGAGTTGAACGGTGATGGCCCCGCGCTCTACCCGGACGGCGTCCCCGGCGCCCAGGTTGACGCCGAACTGGCCGTCCACGGTCAGCACCAGCTCCGCTGTTCGATCCAGAGGCGTCACTTCCACCGTGTCCTCGGCAGAAATCACCAGGGGACGGAGACCGAGGGAGTGCGGGCAGATTGGGGTCACGATGATGCACGGCACCTCGGGCACCACGATCGGTCCCCCTGCCGAGAGGCTGTATGCCGTGGATCCGGTCGGGGTGGAGAGGATCACGCCGTCTCCGGAGAAGCTGCCGATCTCGTCGTGGCCGTTGGCGAGGCCAACCGAGAGGGACAGGCGGGTCACGCGGGCCAGCCCCCCCTTGTGAACGACGAAGTCGTTGAGCGCCAGGAAGCGACGACTCTCGGTTCCGTCGGCGTGAAGCACGCTGGCCTCGAGCGTAAACCGTCGATCGAGCTCGTAGTCACCGGCCACAATGCTGTCGAGGGACTGCTCCAGCTCGTCCCCACCGGCCGCCGTGAGGAAGCCGAGTTGGCCCAGGTTCACCCCGACGACGGGAGCGTCACGTCGCGCCGCCAGCCGGGCCGCACGAAGGAGGGTGCCGTCGCCGCCGAGGGCCAGGAACAGGTCGGCGTCGTCATCGTCAGGCGAAAGCGGTGCGATGGCCGGGCGGTCGGGGAGCGTCTCTGGGTCGCCCACCAGCGTGATCGCGCGGGCAGCGGCCCAGCTCTCCAGCCGGCCGAGGATTTCGCCGAGCTCGGCCCCGGGTGACCTGCCGACGACCGCGATGCGGCGCACGCTCGAAGCCCTGGCGGTCAGGGGGTTCAGGCGCTTTCCCGGGCGCCAGCGCCGGAGGGCGCGCCCGAGACGAGGGGCCGCACGGCGGCGGCGATCCCTTCGGCGTCCAGACCGACCTCGGCCAACAGCAGGTTGCGAGCCCCGTGCTCGATGAACCGATCGGGCAGACCGTGGGTGCAAACCCGGACCGAGGGATCGATGCCGTCGACCTCGCGAGCCATGTACGAGCCGAAGCCGTTGACCACGGCTCCCTCCTCTACGGTGAGGATCGTTCGGTGCCTCCGCACGACGTCCCCGAGCACCTGCCGATCGTAGGGCTTCAGAAACCGGCAGTTCACCACCGTTGCGTGAATCCCCTCCGCCGCCAACGCTCGCGCTGCTTCGAGTGACGACAGGACCATGGTGCCGACGGCGAGGATGGCCAAATCGCCACCCGTCCTCAGCACTTCCCAGGTCCCGTACTCCACGGCTGGGATCTCGTCAGCCGGGGGCACCGGAGCGGGCACGGCATCTCGGGGATACCGGATCGAATAGGGCCCCTCCTCCCAGTCGAGCCCGGTCTTCAGGAGCCCCACCATCTCGGACCCGTCCTTGGGCGCCGTAACCGTCATGTGAGGCACCAACAGCATGTAGTTGATGTCGAACGTTCCGTGGTGGGTGGGGCCGTCGGGCCCTGCGATGCCGGCCCGGTCCATGCAAAACACCACGGGTAGCTGCTGGAGCGCTACATCGTGGACGATGGAGTCGAAGGCCCGCTGGAGGAACGTGGAATAGATGGCCACCACTGGCTTCACGCCCTCCGTGGCCATGCCGGCCGCGGACGTCACGCCGTGGCCCTCGGCAATCCCCACGTCGAAGAATCGGTCCGGGAATTCGTCGCCGAAGATCTCGGTACTGGTGCCATCCGGCATTGCCGCCGTGATCACCGCCATGCGCTCGTTCCCGCCGAGCTCCCTCAGGGACCGGCCGAAGACCTTCTGGTACCGCGGCAGGCCGCTGCTCTTCGACTTCCCTTCTCCGGTGATCTTGTCGAACGGAGAGGCGGCGTGCCATTTGTAGGCGTTTTCCTCTGCGAGCCCGAATCCCTTCCCCTTTTGCGTCAGGCAATGGACCAGTATCGGTCCGTCCATTCTCTTGACGCTCTTGAACGTATCGACGAGGGCGTCGACGTCGTGCCCGTTGAGCGGGCCTACGTAGCGAAACCCCAACTCCTCGAAGATCATCCCCGGCACGAAGAGGCCCTTTACGCTCTCCTTGCTCCGCCACGCCACCCGCTCCATGACGTCGCGCAGGCTGCCCGGTGCCCGGTGCAGCAACTCCTTCACCTCGTGACGGACCCGGTTGTACACCGGGCTGGTGATCACGCCAGTGAGGTACTTGTTCATGGCACCGACGTTCGGCGCGATGGACATGTCGTTGTCGTTCAGGACGACGATCAGGTCGCGGTCGGTGTGGCCCGCGTTGTTCAGCGCTTCGTACGCCAGGCCGCAGCCCATGGCGCCGTCGCCGATGATCGCCACCACCGAGTTGTCCCGGCCCACCATGTCCCGTCCGATCGCCATGCCCAGCGCCGCGGATATGGACGTGGCGGCGTGGCCGGCGCCGAAGTGGTCGTACTCCGACTCCTTCCGGCTCAGGAAGGGGGCAAGTCCGTCCTTCTGTCGGATGGTGGGAAAGCGCTCGTTTCGACCCGTCAGGATCTTGTGCGGATAGCCCTGATGGCCCGTGTCCCAGACCAGACGATCCCGGGGGGTGTCGAACACGTAGTGGAGCGCAATGGTGAGCTCCGTCACGCCGAGGCTCGCGCCAAAGTGCCCACCGATCGTGGAGATCACGTCGATGTGGCGGTCCCGAACGTCGTCGACGAGCGCGTGGAGTTCGGACCGTGAGAGGCGTCGGACGTCTTCGGGCGAGTTGATCCGATCGAGAACGGTCAAGAGATCATGCTCCGGATTGTGTGCTCTGGTAAGAAGATACGACCGCTCCCGAGCGGCTGCACCTCCATGAGCCACGGTTCGGGACCGTCGCCGGGGCAACCTGTCTCGGCCCAGCAGCCTAACGACCTACACCATCACCTCACGCCGGTTTCCATGGCCGAGGGTCCGGTACTCGAGGTCCGACGTCAGTGCGTGCGCTCCACGACGTATTGGCCGAGTGCCTCGAGAGCGGGCGACTCCAGACCCGCGCGTTCGAGAGCCGCCACGGCGGCACGGGCCTCTGCCTGCGCCCTTCGCTCCGCCTCGTCGAGCCCGTACAGCGTCACGTACGTGGACTTGGCCAGGGCCGCGTCCGACGGGTTCTTGCCCAGCGTTTCGGCGGACGAGGTGGCATCCAGGATGTCGTCCGCGATCTGGAAGGCCAGGCCGACGCCCCGGCCGTACGTCGTCAAAGCCTCCAGGGACATGGTATCCGCGCGGCCGGCCAGCCCACCGATGCGCAGGGAGGCGGTCAGAAGCGCCCCGGTCTTCTTCCGATGCAGAGCAGCGAGCTCCGTCGCCGACAGCGATCGACCTTCCCCCACCAGGTCCAGAACCTGGCCTCCGACCATGCCGCCGCCCCCGGCCGCCCGCATGAGCTCGGCCACGACCTGGGCGCTGATCTCGTCCCCACACCCCATGGATTGGCTCGCCCTCCACGCCTGGAGTCCTGCGGCGGGTATGAGGGCGGCGCCGGCTCGCATGGCGGTGGCTTCGCCGAAGACCTTATGGGGTGTCGGCCGACCTCTGCGGAGATCGGCGTCGTCCATGCACGGCAGATCGTCGTGCATCAGCGAGTAAGCGTGGATCATCTCCAGCGCCGCACCCAGATCGTGGCCGGCATCGCCACCCGACCCGCCACAGGCGCGATGCGCCGCGACGCACAGGATGGGACGGAGCCGCTTGCCGCCGGTCAGAACCGCATGCCGCACGGCCGCACCTTCATCGGCGGGCAAGACGCCGTCGAGGCGATCCATGGCTCGGGCCAAAGCGTGATCCGCTCGCGTCCGCTCTTCGTCGAGGAAGGTGGCAAGGTCGAAGGTGGCCGGATCGCTCATTCGTCCTTTGACTCGAGGGGCCGGGTCTCCGTGCCTCCTGCTCGCCGGACCAGCTCCTCGACTTTCAATTCCGCCTCGGCCAACAGCCGCTCGGCCACCTGAACGTGTCCGATGCCCTCTTCGAAGAGAGCCAGGGCACGGTCCAGCTCGACCTCATCAGCCTCGAGAGCCTCGACGATCTCGTTCAGACGGCGTAGCCGCTTCTCGAGTGTCGGCTCATCGGCCGCCTGGGCCGTCCCGGGCACGTCTTCAGGATTGTGTGCTTCCACGTCCATCCCCGATCGCTTCTGTGTCCAACGCTTCGCAGTGCACGCGGCCGTCGACCAGCCGCAGCCGGAAACGGTCGCCAGGCTCGAACTCCGTCACGGTGCGGAGCACGCGGCTCTGGTCGTCGAGCGGCACCGCGTACCCTCGCTGCAAGGTGGCGAGCGGTGAGAGCGCGTCCATCTTCCCCGCCACCGCTGCCAGGTTCCTCCTGGCCATGTCGATGACCCGGCGAGTGGCGCGTTCCACCCGGTCGCTTTGGGCGCCCAACTGGTGCCGTCGGGGCTCCATCTGGCGGCGGACGGCCCGCTCCATGCGGTCGCGGCCGACCAGCAGAGCCCGATGCCTCGGCTCCAGCACCCGCCTCGCGGCACGGCCGAGGTGGTTGACCTCTTCGCGCATACGCAGCTTGCGGTGCGCCACACCGCCCCGGAGCCCCCGGATCAGCCGGCCTCGTACGACCCCCAACGACCGCGCGAGCTCTACCTGGTCGGGGACGGCCGCCTCGGCGGCTGCCGAAGGTGTCGCGGCCCGGAGGTCCGCGACGAGGTCTGCGATGGTCGTGTCCACCTCATGCCCTACGGCCGAGATCACCGGTACGGGACACGCCGCGATGGCCCGGGCGACGATCTCCTCGTTGAAGGCCCAGAGATCCTCGATGGATCCTCCTCCCCGCCCCACGATGATCACCTCCACAAGACCGGACGCACCCAGCGTGTCGAGAGCGGCCGCGACCTCCGCGGCGGCGCCGTGGCCTTGGACCCGCGCATCGTTGAGCACGACCCGAGTCCACGGGGCGCGCCGCCGGATGACGGTCAGGATGTCCCTCAACGCCGCGCCCGAGGCCGACGTCACCACGCCCACCGCCGGCGGAAACCGCGGGACCGGCCGCTTGCGCTCGGGCGCCAGCAGCCCCTCGGCGTCGAGCTTCTTCCGGAGACGTTCGAAAGCCAAACGCCAGAGTCCCTCGCCGGTGGCCGCTTGTAGCTGACGGACGGTCAGCTGGTACGCGCCTCTCGCCTCGTACAGAGTGAGCCCCCCGAGAGCCCGGACTTTGAGCCCCTCGTCGGGATCCAGAGGCAGGCGGGCCGCGTCGCTCTGAAACATGACGCACCGGAGCTGCGACCGCTCGTCCTTCAGGGTGAAGTAGCAGTGCCCCGAGGCGTGCCGCGTCCACCGCCCGACCTCGCCCTCGACGCAGATGTGGGGGAAGGCGCCTTCCAGGAGGGCACGAACGTCGTGATTCACCTCGCTCACCGACCAAACGCGGGGCTCGGTGTCGACGGCCGAGTCACCTCGGGGGTCGACCGTCTCGTCGGCCCGGGCGACCGCGCGGTGGCCCTCGAAGGGGTCCCGTTCGCCCTCGGCCGTCTCGTCGGTCGGCTCGACGGGAGAGTCCTCGAGCCAGAGCGGAGGGGGACCCGAGAGGGGCTCGGCCGCGATGGGAGGCTCGCCGCCGAGACCGGTCGTGGCGTCGCCGGTCCCGGACTGTGCCGCCTCCGGGCTACCTGCCGCTCGACGGTCGGCGGCGGGCCGAGCGTCTTGCTCAGCCTCGCCATCCGGGCCCGCCGGATCGGGATCCGACGTGAACAGGTCGAGGTTCAATGAGTCGGAAGTCACGCCGGGCTCGCTCAGCCCTCGCCGGACCCGCCGTCCAGAGCCAGCGCCGCGTCCACCGTGTTCTTGAGAAGCATGGCGATCGTCATCGGTCCCACGCCCCCGGGGACCGGCGTGATGGCCCCGGCGACCTCCTTGACCTCGTCGTACGCTACGTCTCCCACGAGCTTGTACCCTCGCTCTCGATCCGGAGCGTCCACGCGGTTGACGCCGACGTCGATCACGACCGCCCCCGGCTTCACCATATCCGCCGTGATCATCTCGGGCCTGCCGATGGCGGCGATGAGTATGTCGGCCTGTCGCGTCATGGCCCCCAGGTCTGCCGTGCGGCTGTGCGCCACCGTCACCGTGGCGTTCCCCCCCTGAGCCTTGCGGAGGAGCAGCGAGGCCATGGGGCGGCCCACGATGTTGGACCGTCCTACGACCACGGCGTGCTTGCCCGAGGGATCGTGGCCGCTCCGAACGAGCATCTCGATCACCCCTCTCGGTGTGCAGGGCGTCAGCACGTCGAGAGCGCCCGTAGAGAGACGGCCGACGTTCATCGGATGGAAGCCGTCCACGTCCTTCCCCGGGTCGATGGCCAGCAGCACCTTGCTCTCGTCGATCTGATCCGGCAGCGGGAGCTGGACGAGAATGCCATGGATCTGCGGGTCGGCGTTCAGACCCGCCACGACGCCGAGGAGCTCGTCCTCGGGGGTGTCGGCGGACAGCGTGATCTGCCGCGAGTAGATGCCCGCCTCGCCGGCGGCCTTGTTCTTCATGCCGACGTAGACGCTGCTCGCCGGGTCCTCGCCCACCAGGACCGTGGCCAGGCCGGGCACGAGCCCCTGCTCGGCGAGTGTGGCGACTCGCTCCTTCAGCTCGGCGCGGATGTCGGCGGCGATCTCTTTTCCTGAAATGACGCTTGCAGACATGAGGTCGGGATTGAGGTCAACGTGCGAAGTCGATGGCCCGGGTCTCCCGGACCACCACAACCTTGATCTGGCCGGGGTACTGGAGCTCGTCCTCGATCTTGCGAGCAACCGCCTCGGAGAGCTGCGCCATGTCGGTATCGGTGACCTTTTCCGGCTCGACCATCACGCGGAGCTCACGCCCCGCCTGGATCGCGAAGACACGCTCGACGCCCGGCTGTCCCATGGCCAGCTCCTCGAGCTTCTCCAGCCGCTTCACGTACCCCTCGAACTGCTCCCGCCGGGCACCGGGCCGGGCACCGCTGATGGCGTCGGCAGCGGTAACGAGGAACGTCTCGGCGAAGTAATGCGGCTCCTCGTCGTGATGCGCCTTGATTGCGTTGAGGACCACGTCCGGCTCTTTGTGCTTCTTGCAGAGCCGGTACCCCAGCTCCACGTGGGTCCCCTCCTGCTCGTGGGTGAGCCCTTTGCCCACGTCGTGAAGGATACCGGCGCGCTTGGTGGCCTGGACGTCGAGCCCCATCTCGGCCGCCATGTTGCCGGCGAGGAACGCCACTTCCTTGGAGTGCCGCAGTTGGTTCTGGCCGTACGACGTGCGGAACTTCAGATGCCCGAGGACCTTCACGATCTCCGCGTGCACGTTGTGGATGCCGAGCTCGTAGAGGGCCTCCTCGGCCGCCTCCACCATGCCCTGCTCCACCTCCTTCTGACTCTTCTCGACCACCTCTTCGATGCGACCCGGATGGATGCGGCCGTCCTCGATGAGACGCTGCATCGCTATGCGAGCCACCTCCCGCCGCACGGGATCGAAGCCCGAGAGCACCACTGCCTCCGGGGTGTCGTCGATGATGACGTCGATGCCGGTGGCCTGTTCGAAGGAGCGGATGTTCCGCCCCTCCCGCCCGATGATGCGGCCCTTCATCTCGTCCGAGGGCAGCTGAACCACCGAAACGGTCATCTCGGCGGTTTCGTCCGCCGCCATCCGCTGAATCGAGAGGGCGATGATCTTCTTGGCTTCCCGCTCGGCCGTGCGTTGAGCCTCTTCCTTGATCTCTCTGAGGCGGTTCGACGCCTCGGCCTTGGCCTGGTCCTCGAGGTCCTCGATCAGCTGCTTCTTGGCTTCCTGGGCGGACAGACCAGCCAGGGACTCGAGGCGTGAGCGGTACTGGCGGTCCAACTCGGCCACCTCACCGTCCCGGGCCTCTACGCCCTTCTCGCGTTGCTCCAGCTCGCGGCCTCGCCGCTCCTGGTTCTGTTCCCGCTCGTCGAGCTGGTCGAACTTGCGGTCGAGGTGCTCCGAGCGTTCCTCGAGGCGACGTTCGATGCGCTCCGTCTCCTCGCGTCGCCGGGTCTCCTCCCGCTCCCACTCTTCCCGCAGGCGAAGGGCCTCTTCCCGGCCTTCCAGCGTGCCGGCTTTCTTCAGGCTCTCGGCTTCGGTGTTGGCCTGCTCGAGGATGCGCGACGCGTCGTCGCGGGCCTGAAGGCGCTCCTTCTCCTGACGGATGCGCTCGAGCCCGCGGCCGACGAAGAATCCGACCACGCCAACAACGACGGCAACAGCCGCAGCCAGGGCGTACGGCTCCATGTATCACTCCGAAATCGGATACGGAGTATCCGACAGGTGGGGCGTTACTCTTCACGAAACCACGCCGAAGACGCGTGTGGCATCAGGGCGCGGATGTGCCCGAAAGTTCTGTGTAATAGAAGGTTGCGGCTCTGGCCGCGCAAGGAGGACGAGCAGGCCTGGACCTCGGGCCTCCAGGATACACCCGTGGACGCGGGGATGATTCGGTCGGCGGGCCGGCCGGTCCGACGGAGGGTGGCTCCGCTAACCCGGAGGCTCTTCCCCGTCGGTCTGTTCGGCGAGCCCTGCGGAGAGCCGCTCCACGACAGCGTCTACCGAGCTGGCCAAATCGCCACGGACCTTCGCCATCTCCAGCCTGGCCTGAAAGAACTCGTCCGTAATGGACAGGGCAGCCAGAATCGCGACTTTGTGGCCTTCGATCAGCCCGGCCTGACGGCGGATCTCCGAGATCCGCTCATCGACGAATCGAGCGCAGTCCTTGGTGTACTCCGGTTCGGCGTTGGCGCGAATCACGTGCTCCTCGCCGGCGATCCGGACCGTGACCGAGTACATCTTGGGTCTCGTATTCACCGTTGCTCCTCCAGGAAACGGATGCGCGCCAGGAGACGCTGCGCCGCTTCGCGGCCCTGTTCGATGCGGCCCCGCAGGTCGGCGTTCTCTTCTTCCAGCGTCCTCAACTTTTCCACGTACGCCCCGGGGTCCTCCTCTCCGCTGCTGAAGCGCGCCAGCAGGGCCTCGAGCTCCCCCGTCCGGGACTCGGCCGTGCGGGCCCGGTCCGTCAGCACACCTACGTGGGCAACCGCCTGGTCCACAGTTGCCGCGAGTCGTTCCAGAGCTGCTCGCTCCGGCGTCTCTCCAGGATCAGCCTCGCGCCTCGACACCAAGCTCCTCCTTCAGTTTCCTGAGGATGCGTCCCATGGCACGCTCCACCTCGTCGTCGGTGAGCGTCCGGTCGGACGACTGAAATCGCAAGCGATGTGCGACGGAGCGATAGCCCTCGGGGAGCTCTTCCCCCTCGTAGAGATCGAAGACCTCCACGCGGCTCAAGAGCTGTGCGCCCGCCTCGCCGATGACCCGTCGCACGTCCGCGGACGACACTCCCTTGGACAGCAGAAGCGCCAGGTCTCGATCCACGCCCGGGAACTCGGGTAGCGCCTCGGCCAGCAGCGCCCCCGCCGGAGCAGGCTCCGGGGGGAGCTCGATCTCGAGACCCCAGACGGGCCCCGCCCACGCCGGAGCATCGACCATCGCTGGCGGAATCCTGCCGGCCTCGCCCACGACCCGACCGTTCTCCGTACTGACCTCCAGGACTTGTCCGTCGACGAGGGACGCCGCACCGGTTCCCGGCACGACGGCCGCGCCGCTACCGTACGCGGCCCGCGCCACCATTTCGGCGATGCCCTTCAGCTCCCAGATGTCCGTCTCAGCCCCGTCGCCGGTCCAATGGGACGGCTCCCGAGATCCCGTGAGCGCCACCGCCAAGTGGGTCGCCTCCACCGGAGGAGTGCCTTCCCCGTCGCCGCGCCGGAAGCTGGTCCCCAACTCGAAGAGGCGGACGGTCCGGTTGCCCCGAGCGAAGTTGTAGGCGACCCGCCGGACGAGCCCAGGGATCAGCCACCTTCGCATGTGGCTGTCATTAGACGATATAGGGTTGCTCAGGGCAACCTCTCCTTCAGACTCGGCGCAGAAGGCGGGGATCTGGACCTCGAGGAGCCCTCGCCCAGTCAGGAGCTGCCTCAGCCTGTCCTCGAGCTGGAACAGGGGATGATCGGGCACAGTGCCCGGCCGGAAGGCCCCGAGCTCCTCGGGGAAGGCATCGTAGCCGTAGGTGCGCGCGACTTCCTCGATGAGATCCACCTCTCGTCGGACGTCGTAGCTGCGGAAACCGGGCACGATAACCGAGAGGGCATCGTCGCCTTCCCGAGCCACCGCGAAGCCCAGAGGTGTGAGAAGGTCCTCCAGGCTGTCAACGTCGAGCTCCACGCCCAGGAGGTGCCCCACGCGGGACGGGCGCAGTGTTACGGTGGACGGGGACCACGGCGACGGACACGCATCGAGCAGTTGCCCATCGGGCGCACCCCCCGCCACCGCGACGACGAGCTCGACTCCTCGTCGAATGGCTCCCTCATGGGCCGCCGGATCCACTCCGCGCTCGAAGCGGTAGCTGGCATCCGTGCTCATGTCCAGGGCCCGGCGGGTCGCCCGCACGTTGGCGGGATCGAAGAGCGCGCACTCCAGGAGCACGTCCACGGTCTCGTCCGCGACCTCCGAGTCGCCGCCCCCCATGATCCCTCCGATCCCCACGGGCTCGTTGGCATCACAGATGGCCAGCATGTCGGATCTGAGCGTCCGGGTCACGCCGTCGAGCGTCTCGAGCTTCTCACCATCGACCGCGCGCCGAACCACGATGGCCGAGCCACCCAGCTTCGCCAGATCGTAGGCGTGCATGGGGTGGCCCAACTCCAGCATGGCGTAGTTCGTGACATCGACCACGTTGTTGATGGGCTGTGCACCGACGGCCCTGAGGCGGTTGGCCAGCCATGGTGGGCTCGGGCCGATCTTCACGCCACGGATTACCACCGCGAGGAAGCGTCGACAAAGATCGGGCTCGTCGATCCGGATCCGCACGCCGCCCCCCTCCACCTCCATCGGGGCGGACGTCAAGGCTCCCTCGTACGGAATGCCTCCCGGGATGCCGGGCAAGGTCAGGCCGGCGTCGCCTTCGGCAGTCAGCTCCCTGGCCACCCCCAGATGGGACAGGAGATCGCCCCGGTTCGGCGAGACCTCGACGTCGAGGCGCACGTCGTCCATACCGAGAGCCTCGGTGAGGGGCTGGCCGGCGCTGAAGTCGCCCTCCAGCTCGAGGATGCCGGCGTGATCGCGGCCGAGCCCGAGCTCCCGCTCGGAGCAGAGCATCCCCACGGAGGGAACGCCCCGGATCTTCACCTTCTTGATCCTCATCCCGTCGGGGAGCCGAGCCCCGACCGGAGCGAACGGGTACCACGCACCCGCGCGCACGTTGGGCGCTCCGCAGATCACCTGCAGGTGCTCACCGCCCCCGGCATCGACTTGGCAGAGCGAGAGGCGATCGGCATCGGGATGGCGCTCCACCTGCACGACGCGAGCGACCTGCAGACCGGCGAACGCGGCACCCAGATCGTCCATGCCCTCGATGGGCGCGCCGCGGAGCGCGAGGCGCTCGACCACCTCGTCCGGCGTCAGGGTCAGCCCGGGCGCCACGTCCTTGAGCCAGCGGTATGAGACGATCATGACGAGGTGAACTGACTGAGGAAGCGCACATCGTTCTCGAAGAACGTCCGAATGTCGGTCACGCCATACTTGAGCATGGCGATGCGGGCGGGGCCCATGCCGAAGGCGAAGCCCGTGTAGCGCTCCGAATCGTAGCCCACGTTGTCCAGGACCGCGGGGTCGACCATGCCGGCGCCCATGATCTCCAGCCAATCGGTTTCGTGGCTCGTGCCGTCGGGACGTTCGATCACCCGCTTCACGTCCACCTCGGCGCTGGGCTCGGTGAACGGGAAGAACGACGGACGGAACCGGACTTTCGTGCCCGGCCCCCAGAGCCGGCGCGAGAACTCGGCCAGCGTCGCCTTGAAGTCCACGAAGGTCACGCCCTCGTCCACCACCAGCCCCTCGATCTGGGCGAACGCCGGGGTGTGCGTCGCGTCGTACGTGTCCCGCCGGTAGACCCAGCCGGGCGCGATGACGCGGATGGGCGGCTCGTGCTTCTCCATGGTCCGGATCTGGACCGGCGACGTGTGGCTCCTGAGCAGATAGCCGCCCTTCAGGTAGAGGGTGTCCTGCTCGTCTGCGGCCGGATGGTCCAACGGCGTATTGAGGGCCTCGAAGTTGTACCACTCCGAATCGGCTTCGGGCCCACGGGCCCTGGAGAAACCCAGGCTCTGGAAGACCTCCCAGATCTCCTGGATCACGAGGCTCACGGGATGGATGCCTCCGGGCCACCAACGCCGCGCGGGCATGGTCAGGTCCTCGCCGGACCCGGCCACCACACCGGTCTCGAGCTGAACCTTCCGAGCCTCCAACGCCTCGGTGAGGAGCTGCTTGACCCGGTTCGCCTCGGCGCCGACGGCCGGCCGGTCCGAGGGGTCCATCTCGCCCAGACGGCGCAGGATGAGAGACACCCTCCCCTCCTTGCGACCGAGGAAGTCGATTCTCACCTGCTCCAACCCCCCGAGGTCCGCCGTCTGCTCGACCGCCTCCTTCGCCTCGACCTCGAGCGCCCTCAACTCGTCTATCAAGGATGCGTTGTTGCCCATTGACCTTAGAACGTTCAGTTGAGAAGACGCGTCAACGTATCGTACGGACGGCGCCGGGAAAACACCTCTTCGGCCTTTTCGTCCCCAGCGGGTGTTGGCGCCGCCGGAGGTGCCGATTCTCCCTGCCGACGGGCCGTTTCGGTGCGCCTCCGTCATCGCCAGATCGGGGTTTGTCGGACCCCCTCATACGACGAAGGGCCCCGCGCTCGGCGGAGCCCCCGTGGCGCCTGAGAAAGCGACCGCGACCGGTGTCTAGCTCGCCTTCTTCAGCCCTTCCTTGGCCTGATCCGCCAGAGCTCCGAAGGCCTCAGGACTCCGGACGGCCAGGTCGGCGAGCGCTTTGCGGTCCAACTCGACCCCGGAGATCTTGAGGCCGTTCATGAATCGAGAGTACGAGAGATCGTGCTCTCTCGCTGCAGCGTTGATCCGGGTGATCCACAACCGCCGGAAGTTCCGCTTCTTCTTCTTCCGGTCCCGGTATGCGTGCTCCCACCCCTTCTCCACGGCATCCTTCGCCGTGCGGTAGAGGTTCTTGCGGCCGCCGAAGTAGCCCTTGGCAGCCTTGAAGATCTTCTTCTTGCGCTTGTTGCGCGCGGTCGAGTGCGTCGAGCGTGGCATGGGCCGTCCCTCCTTACGAGCCGGGAAGCATGCGACGGACGCGTCTTTCGTCCGCCTTCGCCACCAGAGTGGCATGGCGCAGACGCCGCTTCCGTTTCGTGGACTTCTTCGTGAGGATGTGGCTCTTGTAGGCCCGCCGACGGCGGATCTTGCCACGGCCCGTGGTCTTGAGACGCTTCGCCGCGCCCCTGTTCGTCTTCATCTTCGGCATCGTGGTCGCTCCTCGGCCCCGCGGTGTGCGCCAACGCTGCGCCACTACGTGGTCATGTTATCGGTCCGAATCTGAGCGGACCGCTTTCGCTTACATTTTCAATGGGGCAAGGACCATATGGATGATCCTCCCCTCTCTCCTGGGCTGGGCCTCGATCTTGCCCACGTCCTCGAGATCCTCGGTTACCCGTTGGAGCACCTCGAGACCGATTTCCGGGTGCGACACCTGACGGCCCCGGAACATCATCGTGAGCTTGACCTTGTTCCCTTCCTCGAGGAAGCGACGCGCGTGACGAGTCTTGAACTCGTAGTCGTGCTCCTCGATACCCGGCCGGAACTTCACTTCCTTCACCTGGATCGTGTGCTGCCGCTTCTTCGCGTCCCGAGCGGCCCGAGCGGCCTCGTACTTGTACTTCCCGTAATCCATGAGCTTGACCACGGGGGGTCGGGCCTCGGGTGCAACCTCGACCATGTCCATTCCGGCCTCGTTGGCGCGATCTTTCGCTTCATCGAGGGAGACGATTCCTACCTGTTCGCCATCGGCGCCAATCAGGCGCACTGGGCTGATCCGGATCTGGTCGTTTACGCGGACCCTCTGATCCTTGATGATTCCCCTCCTTGTTGCGTTTCGACTGTCCTTGACCGCGGGGAGCGGGGCGCCCATACGAAAAAAGCCCGGATCGCTCCGGGCCAGAAGAGACGCACACTCCGACCCCGCGAATGGCGGGGCTCGCGTCTTCCAACCCGGTGGCCGCTTCCCTGGGGGGGCCAAAAGGTGGAGCCGGGGTCCACCGGCTCACTTTCCAGTTTGTCCGGCGAGTCGACGCTCCAGGCGCCGGGCTCGAACCGGCCAGTAAGGTCGCGACGGCGGAGGCCTTCGTCAACCGTCGGGCGGCGGACCGTCAGTCGATCAGCCGCTCGGCGATCTCCCGGGTCACCCGGTCCACGAAGTCCGACCGGTCCATGACCTCCTGCTTCTTGCCGGCACCGCGCTTCCGCACCGCTACGGTTCCCGCCTCGGCCTCTCGCTCACCGACCACGGCCATGTACGGCACCTTCTTGGTCTCTCCCTCACGGATGCGGTAACTCAGGGTGTCCCGCGCCTGCAGGCGAGCACGGACGCCGGCTGCCACGAGCTGCTCCTGGAGCTCCTTCCCGCTCTCCTCCCACTGCTCGGAGATGGGGAGCACCCAGACCTGCTCGGGTGCGAGCCAGACCGGAAACGCCCCGGCGTAATGCTCCACCAGCCCGCCGATGAAGCGCTCCATGGAGCCGAGCATGGTCCGGTGGATCACGACGACGTTGTGCTTGGCATTGTCGCTTCCCACGTACTCCAGCTCGAACCGCTGAGGCATCAGGAAGTCGAGCTGGAAGGTCGGGCCCTGCCATTCCCGGCCCAGAGCGTCCACCAGGAGGATGTCGATCTTGGGGCCATAGAACGCCCCGCCTCCCTCGTCCACCTCATACTCCATGCCCCGGCGCTCGAGCACGCCCCGGAGCCGCTCGGCGGCCGCGTCGTAGACCTCGGGATCGCCAATCGCTTTCTCGGGACGGGTCGCGAGGGCGACCCGGTACTCGTAGCCGAAGGCTCTCAGGAGATAGTCCACCAGGTCCAGGAGGCGATCGTACTCATCCTCGATCTGGTCCTCACGGACGAAGATGTGCGCGTCGTCCTGAGTGAACGACCGGACCCGCAGCATGCCGTGGAGGGTGCCCGATCGCTCATACCGGTAGCAGGTGCCCAGCTCGGCGAAGCGAAGCGGAAGATCCCGGTACGACCGGGTCTGGGAGCTGTAGATCATGAAGTGATGAGGGCAGTTCATGGGCTTCAGCCGGAAGCGGGTGCCCTCGTCGTCCATGGCCGGGAACATGTTGGCGTCGAACACCTCCAGGTGTCCGCTGATCCGGTACAGCTCCTCGCTCGCGACCTGTGGGGAGTAGACGAGCTCGTACCCGTGCTCCAGGAGGGTTCGCTTCAGGAACTCCTCGACGGTGTGCCGAATGATGCCACCGTTCGGATGCCAGAGCACGAACCCCTGTCCGACCTCCTCCTGGATGCTGAAGAGGTCGAGCTCCCTGCCCAGTACCCTGTGGTCTCGCCTCTTCGCCTCCTCCAGCATGTGGAGGTGCTGCTCCAGATCGTCCTTCTTGAAGAACGCGGTACCGTAGATGCGTTGGAGCATCTGCCGCTTCTCGTCACCCCTCCAGTAGGCACCAGCGGTACTGAGGAGCTTGAAGTGCTCGAGCGCTCCGGTGGAGGGCAGATGTGGTCCGCGGCAGAGGTCGAGGAAAGGCCCGTCCCGGTAAACAGTGATGACCTCGTCCTCGTCGAACTCCTCGAGTCGCTCCAGCTTGAGGGGGTCGTCGGCGAAGAGCTCCCGCGCCTCTTCGGCGGTCACGCGGCGTCGCTCGAACGGGTAGTCCTCCTCGACCACATCGGCCATGCGGGACTCGATGGCCTCCACGGTCTCCGGGGTGAACGGCTCCGCCACGTCGAAGTCGTAGTAGAAACCGTCGTCGATGGCCGGTCCGAACCCGATGCCCGCCTGTGGATCGATCTCCCGCACCGCCGTCGCGAGCACGTGGGCGGCCGAATGCCGCAGCACCGGCAGAGCGTCGGCGTCCCGCGCGGTAAGAATGCGGAGCTCGGCATCCCCGTCGATCGGACGGTTCAGGTCCACGGTCTCACCGTCGACGACGGCGGCGAGTGCCGCCTTGGCCAGCCCCGGCCCGATGGCCGCGGCTACGTCCGCGGCGGAGGACCCGGAGGGCATGTCGATGACGGTCCCGTCAGGCAGGGAGATCTTGATCTGCTCGGCGCTCATGGGTCGGTCTTTTGTGTTGGGGTGGTGCTGCGGCCGCGCGTTGCCGGACTACGGTACCGGGACGCGGCGCGGACCGAAAAGGTAGCAGGATTGCCGTGGGACGTCAGCGGGGGCGCGGGGGGGTGGAGGATCGGCCCTACGAGCCTCTACCCCCAGATGTCGAACGGATCGCCGAACCCTGTGTCCGGCTCTTCCTCGGTGGGCGCGGCGCGCGGTGCGACCTCTTCCAGCATGCCCGGGATTCGCCGGTTGGTGGCCTGAAGCGTGGCCAGCACGGCGGCCGCTTCGGGATTCTCGCCGGCCAGGACGGCGCCGGCAAGCGGAAAGACCCGGCGCCCCTCGACCGCGTGCACCGCCACCAGTACGTAGCGACGGTCGAACGCTTCGACGAGCCTCACGCCCTCGAGGCTCAGCGCCGCACCCGAGCCGGCGTCCTCTCCGTCTCCGTTCAGCGTCTGCTCGATTGCGCGGAGCGTAGCTTCCGCCATGGCCTCGAGCCGCGCTTTGGGTAGGTCGGGCGTCCAGGCAGCTCCTTCGTAGCGACGTCCTCGCCATTCGAGGGTCACGCGGGTCTCGACGCGGTGGGCGCGCTGACTCGTGACCTGGTGGCCGACGAACAGGAAGCGGTCGGAGTTGTCCTCGGGACTCGGCGCCTGCGCTGGCCGGCCGGAACGCCTCACCGATGACGGAAGACGGCCGAGAGCCGCTACCTGGCCCTGCGGCGGAGCCGCCTCCGCGTGGGATTCCACGGGCGGCGGCGCCTCGATGACGTCGCGGCCTGCTCTCGCTTGCTGGAGGGTCGCCATGATCTCGGCCTCCTGGCCCGGTTCGGCTTGGGCAACCGAGATCCTCCTGTGGTCGACGGCCAGGTCCATGTGAGCGAGGAGGGCGGATTCCACGTTGCGGACCGCCCGCTTGGGCGAGAGGTCGCTCGTGCTGAGGACATGGATCTCCTCGATAGCCCCCTCGTCATCGGTGACCACGCGGGCCGAGATTACGCCCACCAGGCTGCCGAGCAACTCCTCTGCCTTCTGTGCCCGGTACCGCCCCAGTGACGGGGGCATACGCTCGGGTGGTGCCGTCACGGGTACCTCCAGCGGGAGAGGGGCGTCTCGGACCACCATCCGGACTCCCTCCCCCAAGGGGAGATTCTGCGCCTCGTGCCAGGAGGGGCATCACCCGACCCGGCGAGAGGGCATTACGAATGCACGAGGGGATCGACGACAAGTTCCGTACCAAGTCAACGCGTGGCAAGGCACCATCAGTCGCCCGTCGCCGTAAAGCCAATGTTGCCAGCCGATTCTCATGCCGCACATGCCATCGGAGCCTTGCACCAACGACCGAGACACCCGTTGACCCTCCGCAACGGACGCATTGTAGGTGGCACACGTTGCCTCGTGGTACGAAAGAAGCCCGGACCCTCGGGGGCCCGGGCTTCCTTCGTCTCGCCAACCACCGTAGCGGCCAGCGCTCGCCGCTACGTGAGCGGCGATAGAAACCTCTCGGTTCCTAGTACATCCCGCCCATGCCGCCACCCGGCATCGGAGGCGCGCTGTTCTCCTCGGGCTTCTCCACCACCACGGCCTCGGTGGTGAGGAGCAGGCCGGCGATGGACGCCGCGTTCTGCAGCGCCGTGCGCACGACCTTGGTAGGATCGATGATACCGGCCTCGACCAGGTCGCCGTACTCGTCGGTGAGGGCGTTGTAGCCGAAGCTCACCGAATCGTTCTCACGGACCTTGGAGACCACGATGGAGCCCTCTTCGCCCGCGTTGTGGGCGATGAGGCGGAGCGGGAACTCCAGCGCGCGCCGGAGGATCTCCACGCCCACTTGCTCGTCATGGCGCTCGACCTTGAAGGCGTCGAGGATCTGCTGAGCCCGAAGGAGCGCGACGCCACCGCCGGGCACGATGCCCTCCTCGACGGCTGCACGGGTGGCGTGGAGGGCGTCCTCCACCAGAGCCTTCTTCTCCTTCATCTCGGTCTCGGTGGCAGCACCGACGTTGATCACGGCCACGCCGCCGGCGAGCTTCGCGAGCCGCTCCTGCAGCTTCTCCCGATCGTAGTCCGACGTGGACTTGTCGATGGCGACCTTGATCTCGTCGATGCGGCCGTGGATCCGCTCCGCCTCACCGGCACCGTCGATGATCGTCGTGTCGTCCTTGTCGATGACGATGCGCTTGGCGGAGCCGAGATCGCTCACGACGGCGTTCTCGAGCTTGAAGCCGACCTCCTCCGAGATCACCTGACCACCCGTCAGGATGGCGATGTCCTGGAGCATGGCCTTCCGCCGGTCCCCGAAGCCGGGGGCCTTCACGGCAGCGACCTTGAGGGTCCCGCGGAGCTTGTTGACCACCAGCGTGGCCAGGGCCTCGCCTTCCACGTCCTCCGCGATGATCAGGAGGGGCTTACCCATCTGGGCGACCTTCTCCAGAATCGGGAGCAGATCCTTCATCGAAGAGATCTTCTTGTCGTGGATGAGGATCATGGGCTCCTCGAGCGCCGCCTCCATCCGCTCCGGATCGGTAACGAAGTAGGGAGACAGGTACCCACGGTCGAACTGCATGCCCTCGACAGTCTCGAGGGTGGTCTCGAGGCCCTTGGCCTCCTCGACCGTGATCACGCCGTCCTTGCCCACCTTCTCCATGGCGTCGGAGATCAGGTCGCCGATCTCCGGGTCGTTGTTGGCGCTGATGGCGCCGACCTGGGCGATCTCTCTCTTGCCCTTGGTCTCCATCGAAATGCTGTGGAGATGGTCAACCACCTGCTCCACCGCCTTGTCGATGCCCCGGCGGATGCCCATCGGGTTCGTTCCGGCCGTGACGTTCTTCAGGCCCTCGGTGAAGATGGCCTGGGCGAGCACCGTGGCGGTCGTCGTGCCGTCGCCCGCGACATCCGACGTCTTGGTTGCGACCTCCTTCACCATCTGGGCGCCCATGTTCTCGACCGGATCCTCCAGCTCGATCTCCTTGGCCACGGTCACGCCGTCCTTGGTCACGGTCGGAGTGCCGAACTTCCGGTCGAGAACCACGTTCCGGCCCTTCGGGCCCAGCGTCACCCGCACGGCGTGCGCCAGCTTGTCGACGCCGGCCTTCAAGCGGGTCCGGGCGTCGATATCGAAATCCAGTTCCTTCGCTGCCATTTGGCTACGCTCCTTGCGGACCTATGTCGTTGATGATCGCGAGAACGTCCGACTCGCGGAGGATCAGGTACTGTTCGCCGTCGACCGTGACCTCGGTGCCGCTGTACTTGCCGTACAGCACACGGTTGCCTACGGAGACATCCATCTCCAGGCGCTTACCCTCGTCAGACACCCTGCCCGGACCCACCGCGATGATCTCGCCCTGCTGGGGCTTCTCCTTCGCGGTATCCGGGATGTACAGACCGCCCCTCATCTCCTCAGACTCCTCCAGGGCCTTGATCACGACCCTGTCGGCGAGTGGTTGGATCTTCGTGGCAGAAGTGGTAGCCATATCCACGCCTCCGAACCGGTTGAATTGGGATTCTTCCTCAGGTTCTTGTTAGCACTCGTTGGCAGTGAGTGCTAACAACTCCGATAAGGAATCTACCGAGGTCACCGGCAGTGTCAACGGGTGCGGACCTCGGAGGACGGCCGCCGAAGCTGCGGCGCCGAAGCCCGGGCGGCTGGGGGCCGTCTTCAGGGCCGACCGGAGGGTAACTCGATCACTCGTTTTGGGGCTCGGTCGCACCCCTTGGAGCCTTCGCCGGAGATGCGGGTAGGGGTCCGCATGCCAACGCTCGACCAGGTCCTTCGCGCCACGTCCCGCACCTTCGCCATAGGGATCGAGCGGCTGCCACAGCCGCTCCGCGAAGAAGTGAAGCTGGCCTATCTGGTCCTTCGCATCTCGGACTACATCGAGGACAACCGCTCCATGGCACCGGAGCGAAAGGCCGAGTTGCTGGAGCGGTGGCACGCCGTGCTGCACGAGAAGGCTCCTCTGTCATCCGTCGAGGCCGAGCTGGAAAACGCCGACGACGACCTCCCGGACGCCCAAGCGGCCCGCCACGTGGCCCAGGTCCACGCTGCCCTGGCCGACCTGACACCGCGGGCGCGGGAAGTGATCGTCCACCACGCCGGCGACTCCACGTTGGGCATGGCGCGGTGGGTGGCGCGCGGTCCCGACTTCGCGGACGAGGCCGATCTGGATGACTACATGCACGAGGTCGCCGGCCGGGTCGGCTTCCTGCTCACAGAGCTCTTCTCGGCCCGAAGCGGAGCGGTCCGTCGGAACCACGACGAGATGATGAGCCTCGGCCGGGAGTTCGGCCTGGGCCTTCAGACCGTGAACGTGATTCGAGGCCTCCACGAGGACCACGAGCGCGGCTGGGTCTTCGTGCCCCGTTCCTTCCTCGATCAGGCAGGCGCGGGAGCGGAGGTCCTCTTCGACCCGGCCGCACCCGGGCCGGGGCTCCGGGTACTCTCTATCCTCACCGACAAGGCCGACCGGCATCTGGACGCGGCCCGGCGCTACATCGCGGGAATCGAGCGCCGCCACCACGGCATTCGCGTCTTCTGCTTGCTTCCGTACTTCTTCGCGGTTGCCACGGTAGAGAAGAGCAGGCGGAATCCGGAGGTCTTCACCCACGAGGTGAAGATCGCCCGCGACGCGGTCCGGGCGATTACGCGGGACACGGCCCTCTTGGGCGTGTCGAACCGCTGGATTCAACGCTACGCGAAGCGCCTCGGGTAGCTCTACAGCCTCTGCTCGTCGAGGTATCCGCCGGCCAGCGCACACCCGTAGAGGGTCAGGAACGGTTCGACCAGCTCGACGCTGTCACAGTGAGGGCCGATCACGGGCGCGAATCCCCCGGTGGCCACGACCATCGCGTCGGGACGATCCCACTCGGCTTTGATCCGTCGCACCGTGCCGTCCACCGCGTCGATCGCCGAGAAGAAGATGCCGCTCTGGATGCAGGTCTCCGTGTGCCTGCCGATCACGCGCTCGGGGGGCAACAGCTCGACTCGGGGCAACTTCGCCGTATGGCGATCGAGCCACTGCAGGCCGGACTCGATGCCGGGAGAGATCACGCCGCCCACGAACACGCCGTCCGCGGTGATGCAGTCGTAGGTGGTGGCCGTGCCCAGGTCCACCGCGATCGTGTCTCGACCGTACAGCACCTTGGCCGCCAGCGTGTTGACGATACGGTCTGCGCCGACCGTTCGTGGCTCCTCCACGTCCAGCCGGATGGGGAGATCGGTCTGACCGTCGACGACGTGGACCGGTCCCGATACGAGTGCGCTCAGGGCGTCGGCCAGCACGCCGGTGGTGGAGGGTACGACCGACGCGATGACGACCTGATCGACTGCGCTGGGATCGAACCCGTCGGCCTCGAGCAGGCCCCGCAGCAGATGCCGGAACTCGTCGAGCGTCCGGGGCGTCAGCGTGCTCAGCCGCCAGTGCCCCTCCAGGCTCGTGGGCTCGGAGCCCACGACGCCCAGAACCGTCTCGGTGTTGCCAACGTCGGCCACCAATCTCATCTCACGCTCCGTTTGTCTCGGTCTCCAGCGTTCCGAAGGGACGCTCGGCTCGAGTCACACTGACGCTGCCGGTGCGTATCCGGTGCTCGCGCCCGGCTCGATCCCGGACCTTCAGACTCCCGTCGGACCCGTACCCACCGGCCACCCCTTCGATGCCGGTGGATACCGTCACCACCTGCCCCGCGAGCACGTCCACCCTCTCGATCTCCGCAGCCAACGGCCCCGTGATCTGCGGCGGTGGGTCAGAGAGGATCGCCTTCAGCTCAGCCATCACCTGCCCTGCCAGGTGCCGCCGCGAGACCGGATGCCCGCTCGCCATCTCGAGGGAATTTGCCGTCTCGCGCAGCTCCAGGGGGAAGTCGTCCCGGGTCTGGCGGACGTTCACGCCAACGCCGGCGATCACATGCCTGCCATCCCCCAAATCCCCTACGGACTCACACAGTACTCCACCCACCTTACGCGCTCCGAGGTATACGTCGTTGGGCCACTTGAGGCCCGGCTCGGCCCCGGGCACCACGGCGCGGATGGAGCGAATCAACGCGATCCCTACCAGGATCGGAGTCAGCGCAGAAGCCCGGTGCCCGGCCCCCGACACCAGGGTGGACATCCACAGGCCCCGACCCGGTGGTGAGTCCCACCGCCGGCCGGAGCGGCCACGGCCCGCCGTCTGCTCTTCGG
The DNA here is from genome assembly GCA_039589315.1 of Gemmatimonadota bacterium. GTDB lineage: Bacteria > Gemmatimonadota > Gemmatimonadetes > Longimicrobiales > Gaopeijiaceae > JBDHHQ01. The sequence goes on along the minus strand of JBDHHQ010000024.1, from coordinate 24,809 downwards.
CGATCACCGTGGTGAACCGCTCGGCGCCGCCGAGCAGCAAGCTCCGAGCCCGATCGTTGGTGCTGGTGAGTCGGTCGTGGGCCTCGAGCAGAGGGATGCCCCAGAGGCGGGCCCAGACCTGGACCGGCTCTCCCTCCCAGTGCGTCAGGAGCGAGGACGATGGGTGGCGGGCGACCTCGTCGTGTACGTCCGGGTCCGTCATCGGTCCACTCGCATCGACAGGTCGGCCGTAGGGGCCGAGTGGGTCAGGGCGCCCACGCTGATCAGATCCACGCCCGACTCGGCCACGGCCCGAACGGTCTCCAGGCTGACGTTTCCCGATGCCTCGAGCTCGGGCCGCCGTCCCGGGTGGGCCCGAGCCCGGTCGACCGCGACGCGGAGCTCGGCCGGCGTCATGTTGTCCAGCAGGATCCGGTCCACGTCCAGAGGCAGCAGCTCCGCCAACCCCTCCAGCGTGCTGACCTCGACCTCCACTGGCAATCCCGCCGCGTTCCGGGCCCGGACCCGCTCCACTGCGGCCGTGATGCCGCCGGCGGCCACGACGTGGTTGTCCTTGACCATGATCATGTCGTAGAGGCCCATCCGGTGGTTGGCCCCACCGCCCGCCAGCACCGCTTGTTTCTCCAGGGCCCTCCACCCAGGCGTGGTCTTGCGGGTGTCGATGATGCGGGCGCCGGTCCTCGACACGGCGTCGACGAACCGGCGTGTCAGCGTCGCCACGCCCGAGAGGCGCCCCAGGAAGTTCAGCGCCACGCGCTCCCCGGTCAGCAGGGCGCGGGTGGGGCCCTCCAGGCGGAGCGCCACGTCCTCCGGTTGCAGTCGGCTGCCGTCAGCGCTCGTCACGTCCACGCGGACCCGGCGGTCCAGTCGGGCGAAGACCCGGCGGGCCGCAGCCGTGCCGGCCAGGACCAGCGGCGCCTTGGCCACGATGAGGGCGCTGCCACGGGCGTCTGGGTCGACGGTCCACTCTGTCGTCCAATCGCCCGGTCCGATGTCCTCCTCCAATGCGTCGGCGACGATCAGGTCGACGTGATCGTCTACGCCTGTCCTGTCATCGGCTCGGCCGGCTCTGCGCTGCTCGATCATCGGACATACAGCTCGGTCATCGGACATACAGGTAGAGGAGGAACGCGAGCCCCACCGCCCAGCAATAGAATCCGAAGCGATGGAAGGCCTGACGCTGCAGAAGGACGACGAACGAGCGGATGGCCAGCACCCCCGTCACGCCCGCGGCTACCGCGGCCATCCAGAGGGCTCCGGCGGATACCCCGGCCCCACCCGCCATCTCTGGAGCCTTCAGGACCGCGGCGCCCGCGATGGCCGGAATGGCCATGAGAAAGGAGAACGCCGCCGTCTCTCGCGCCTCTACCCCCAGCCACACGCCCATCACCACCGTGGTGCCCGACCGGGAGATGCCAGGAACCAGAGCGAAGGCCTGGGCCAGACCCATGAGGACCGCCGTGCGGACCCCGGGATGAGCGTCCGGCCCGCGTGCGAGCGCGGTGCGTGCGGACCAGAGGATGCCTCCCGTCACCAGCAAGGCCACCCCTGCCACTGCGGGCGCCTCGAACAGGGCCTCGACCTGGTCGCCCAGACCCACCCCGATGACGGCCGCTGGCAGGGTAGCCAGGAGCAAGAGCCCGATGTACCGCCAGGCCTCGCCCTCCCGTCGGATGGCACCCACGACGAGTCGAGCGACCCGCTCGCGGTAGACCACGAGCACCGAGACCAGCGTGGCCAGGTGAACCGCCACCTCGAAGAACACGCCCGGAACGGAAAGGCCAAGCACCGCCTGTCCCATGACCAGGTGCCCCGAGCTCGAAACCGGTAGGAACTCGGTGGCGCCCTGGATCACCCCCAGGACCAGGGCCTCCCAGAGCGTCACGTCTGGCCCCGCTCGATCACCTGTCGGTAGTACTGCTCGTACTGGGGCACCACCAGATCGGACGAGAAGCGTTCCACGGCCACTGCCCGAGCGGCGTCGCTGGCTCGTTGCCACCGCTCCCGATCGGAGAGAAGCCACACCGCGGCCTCGCCCATGCCCTCCACGTCACCGGTCTCGCAAAGGAATCCGGCTTCCCCGTCCGGGACGACTTCGGGGATGCCGCCCACCCGGCTGGCCACGACCGGCGCTCCGCACGCCATGGCCTCCAGCGCAGCCAGCCCGAAGGATTCGGTCGCCGACGGCAGGACGAACAGGTCCGCGCACGCCAGGAGCTCGTCCACCGAGGCGTGCTTCCCCAGAAAGACGACGCGGTCGCCCACCCCCAGCTCCTCGGCCCGGACGCGAGCTCGAGGGCGCTCCGGACCGTCGCCCACCATGACCAAGCGGGCCGGCATCTCCGCGGCGACCCGGGCGAACACCTCCACCACGTCTTCCACCCGCTTGACCGGGCGGAAGTTGGACACGTGCATGACGATCTTCTCGCCGGGCTCCGAAAGCGAATCGCGATGACACGGCTCCTTGTCCCGGCGGTAGACCTGCGTGTCGATGAAGTTCGGGATCACGTGGATGCGTTCCTCGGGAACCTTGAAGGCCTCTACCGTCTCGTCCTTGAGGAAGCCCGAAACCGCGGTCAGGCCCTGGGAGCGAAGGATCGAGAACCGCGTGATGGCCTTGAACGAGGGGTGCTGGCCCACCAGCGTGATATCCGTGCCGTGGAGCGTGGTGACGACCGGGAGTCGTCCTTCGCCCTCGAGCATGGCCGCGGCGATCCACGCCGAAGTGGCATGGGGGATCGCGTAGTGCACATGCATGATGTCCAGGCCCCGCTTGAGGGCCGTATCGTGGATCGCGACGGCCAGGGCCAGCGAGTACGGCGGGTGCTCGAAGAGGGGGTACTCCTCCATCTCGACCTCGTGGAAGAACACCCGCTCCTGAAACCCACTGAGACGGAAGGGCTGGGCGTAGGACACGAAGTGCACCTCGTGCCCCCGCCTGGCGAGATCGAGGCCGAGCTCGGTGGCGACCGCGCCTGAGCCGCCGTACGTGGGATAGAGCGTTATACCGATCTTCATGGAAGCCCTTCCGTTGTGGTCCTCTCCTGTCCCCTCTCCGACCCGCGCTCTCGCCAGATCGTCAGCACCCGGTCCACCTGGGCATCGAAGGGCAACAACGCATCCAGGGTGACGGCGTCGGGCGGCAGCTGATGGCGGAACCACGTGAGCTGGCGCCGTGCGTACTGACGGGTCCGCAGGCGCATGGCCTCCAAAGCGGCCGTCAGGTCCATCTCCCCTGCCAGGTGAGCCGCGATCTCCCGATACCCCGTACCCGTCATCCCAGGATCCCTGGGGCCGTACCCCGCGTCGACGAGCGTGCCAACCTCGTCGAGCAGGCCCCGCTGCACCATCCGCTCGATACGGGCGTCACTGCGGCGGTCGAGCTCCTCGCGGGGTACCGCGAGTGCGACGACGACTCCCGGCAGCCCGGGGGCTTCAGCCCCCGCATGGCGATGCCACCAGGATAGAGGCCGGCCGGTCAGCAACGCCACTTCCAGAGAGCGCCCGAGGCGGTGGGGGCCGCCGGCCGCCGCGAGCTCCGAGCGCTCGGGGTCCAGACGCTGGACCCACGATTCGAGTCGCTCCCGCGGTTGAGCCGCCAGAAAGGTCCGGAGCTGATCCAGACGCGCCGCCTCGAGGGCGGGCTCCGCGAAGATCGGCTCCGTCAGGGCCCGGAGGAAGAACCCCGTCCCCCCTACCAGGACCGGGACGTGGCCCCGGGCCCGGATATCCCGAATCCACCCCCGAGCGTCTCGGGCGAACTGGCCCGCGCTGTACCGCTGGTCCGGATCCAGCAGGTCGAGTCCGTGGTGCGGTATCCGCGCCCGGTCCGCCAGCGCGACCTTGTCCGTGCCCAGGTCCATGCCCCGGTATACCTGGCGCGAGTCCATCGAGACGATCTCGCCGGAGAGTGCCTCGGCCACGGCGAGGCCCAGGGCCGTCTTGCCCGAAGCGGTCGGGCCGACCAGAGCGAGGAAGCAGGGACGCGGTGACACGCGAGATCGAGTTCGGTGGCTGGGTCGAGCGTGACTACCGCCCGAACTTACGTTCCAGCTCGGCCTTCGTGAGGCGCACTATGGTGGGCCGGCCATGCACGTCGTGATACGGCAGCTCCGTGGCGAACAGCGAGTCGAACAGCTCCTGCATCTCCTCGAGGGCCAGCTTCTGACCCGCCTTGATCGCGCCTTTGCACGCGAACGTCATGGCGATGCGCTCGTGCTGGTTCCCGGCCGAACGCACCAGCTCCGACCCGTGGGTGAGCTCCTCCACCATCTCCCGGAGACACCGTTCGGCGTCGAAGTACGGATGTGGATTGGGGACCGCCTGAACGATGATCGTATCTCCGCCGAAACCCTCCACCTCGAAGCCGGCACGGGAGAAGAGCCCGGCCAGGGTCTCCACCTGGCCGTACTCGGCCTGTCCCAATCGGAGCGTGATGGGGAAGAGCAGCCTCTGGCCCGTCTGTCCCCCCAGCGCGAAGGCATCCATCAGGCGCTGGAAGAGGACGCGCTCGTGAGCAGAGTGCTGGTCGATGATCAGCAAACCGTTCCGGGTCTCGGCCAGGATATACGTATTGTGGATCTGCCAGAGGCGTGGCTGCTCCGAGGCGCCCAGCTCCGGAGTCATGTCGGCGACGGGCGCCTCCTCGTCGACACCCGCGAGGAACAGGGCCATCTGGCCTTCGCCGGGTGCCTCGTCCGTGTGGCTACCTGGTGACGGCTCTCGGACGACACTGGACGGCGGAGCGAGCTGGGTGTCGAACGTGGCCGAGCTCTCTTCACGGTCCAGAGCCTGGCGCACCGCCCCCTCGACCAGACCCTCCACCTCGGCAGCGTGCCGAAACCGCACCTCGGCCTTGGCGGGGTGGACGTTCACGTCTACCGAGCCCGCCGGTGCTCGGAGGTAGAGGAACAGCCATGGGCGGTGGCCGGCGGGAATCGTCGTGCGGTATCCCCGGTCAGCGGCCTTCAGGAGCGCGCGGTCCCGGAAGGGTCGGCCTTCCATGAACAGGTGGGCCCGACGCATTCCGGGCTGGGCGGCATCGGGTCGCTGTACGAGTCCCCGCACCTCCAGACCATGACCCGAGCCGGACACCGGGAGCAGCGTCGAGGCCGCCTCCAGGCCCCACAGCTGCATGATCCGGGCGGGGAGATCCCGCGCCGCCGGCAGATCCAACAGGGTCCGGCTGTCCGACGCCAGCGTGAACGCCACTACCGGGTGGGCCAATGCAAGCGTCGTTACCACGTCGCTCACGGCCCTGGTCTCGACCCGGGCGGATTTCAGGAACTTGGCCCGGGCCGGGGCGTTGAAGAAGAGCCCCGCAACGTCCACGGTGGTCCCCGGTTGCCGCGCCACGTCCTCCACCTTGGTGATCGTGCCGCCGGTGATTCGCACCGCCGTTCCTACCTGGTCGTTGGCTTCCCGGGTCTCCAGGGACATCCTGGACACGGCGGCGATGGACGGAAGCGCCTCACCGCGAAACCCCAGCGTCCGCACCCCCGCCAGATCGGCCGCCGTCTCGATCTTGCTCGTGGCATGTCGGTCCAGCGCGAGCAGCGCGTCCTCCCGCCCCATGCCGACCCCGTCATCGGAGACCCGGATGCGACGTTTTCCGCCGGCTTCGACGGCTACGTCGACGCGCCCCGCCCTGGCGTCCAGCGAGTTCTCGACCAACTCCTTGACCACGGAGGCGGGCCGCTCCACGACCTCGCCCGCGGCGATCTGGTTGGCCACGTGATCCGGCAGCACGCGAATGCGACGCATCAGGCGCCCACCCTTCCCGGCGTGGCCGCTTCGAGGCCATAGAAGCGAAGGGCGTTTTCGGCAGTGCTCGTCGCCACTGCGGCGGGACTCCGGGACCGGTGCTCCGCCACCGCCTGGACGACGTGGGCCACCATGGCCGGCTCGTTGCGCTTTCCCCGGAACGGCACCGGCGCCAGGTACGGAGCGTCTGTCTCCACGAGCAGCCGGTCGTCCGGCACCTGACGGAGCAGATCGGCGGCATCGAACTTCCTGAACGACGCGATTCCGGAGAACGAGACGTACCAACCGGCATCCAGACCCGCCTCCAGCAGCTCACGCCCGCCGGTGAAGCAGTGGAGCACGCCGCTGGCGCCGGCAGGCAGGTTCTTCAGGACCGCCACCGTCTCCCGGTCAGCGCTGCGCGAGTGGACAACGGCCGGAAGGGCCAGTTCCACAGCCAGCTCGAGCTGCGCCTCGAAGAGCCGTAGCTGCACCTCCCGTGGCGAGTGGTCGTAGTGGAAGTCCAGACCGGTCTCGCCGATCGCGACGATGCCGGCCTCGGAAGTCGCCAGCACACGCACCTTGTCCAAATCGCCCGTGGCGGCGGCCGCCGCCTCGTGCGGATGGATCCCTGCCGTGCCCCAAAGCCGAAGGCCGTCGGCGCCCGGCCCATGAGCGCGCACCAACTCCACCACCGCCGAGGCGTCGGCTGCGTCGGAAGCGATGGTCACCACGCCCGTGACACCGGCTGTCGCGGCGGCGGCCAACACGTCTTGCCGATCGGCGTCGAAACGACCGTCGGTCAAGTGGCAGTGGCTGTCGATCAGCATGGCTGGCATGGGTGTGAGGCAAGGCACGCAGTCACGGGTCGGAGGCCGCGGGAGGCCAGATGGGCTCCCCTTCGGCAGACGAAGGGGCCGCCCGGAGTCCGGACGGCCCCCTCGTGAGTGGAAGCTGGCGACCCGTGAGCCGAGGTGTCAAACCGTCGCCGGCTCTGCCCGTTTGCTTTGGGTCGAGGCGTCCTTCTTGCCCATCCGTTTCTGGATCTCCAGCAGCGCCGGCGAGGCCACGAAGATCGAGGAATAGGTCCCGATGAGGACACCCAGGATCAGCACCAGCGTGAAGTCCCGGATGACGGCTCCTCCCAGAATCAGCAGCGCCAGGAGCACGGCCAGCGTGGTGCCCGAGGTCAGCACCGTCCGGGGCAGCGTCTCGTTGATGGAGCGGTTCACGAGCTCGACCTGGTCCTGCTTCCGCGCGCCCTTCTTGCCCAGATTCTCGCGGATCCGGTCGAACACCACGATGGTGTCGTTGAGCGAGTACCCGACGATGGTAAGGATGGCCGCCACGGTCGGGAGGGCGATCTCGACCCGGAAGATGGCCAGGAAGCCCAGCGTGACCAGGATGTCATGAGCCGTCGCGATCACGGCGGCGACCCCGAAGCGAAACTCGAACCGAATGGCCAGATAGATGAGGGTGAGCAGGAACGAGAAGAGGATGGCCAGCGCGGCCTTCTGCTGCAGCTCTCCTCCGATCTTGGGTCCCACCGACTCGGTGCGAACCACTTCGAAGGCGCCGGCGCCGTAAGCCTCTTCGAGCTGAGCGGTGATCGTGTTCGCCACAGCCTCCACGTCTCCATCCTCCGGCAGCGGCGCCCGTACCACGAACTCGTTGTTTTGACCGAATTGCGTTATGGGGGGGGCCTGGGCTCCCCCGAGGGCATCCCGCAGATCTCCGGCTGTCTGCTCCTGCTGGAACCGCACCTGGATCAAGGATCCGCCGGTAAAGTCCACGCCGTAGTTCTGCCAGCTCCCGACCAGGAAGATGTTCGCCACCATGGCGATCAGGCCGATGGCGATGGCCGTGGCGGAGACGACGTAGGCCGTCTTCCGCTTCTCGATGAAGTGATAATGGGCGTCGCCGAAGAGTCTCATAGAGCCGATCCTAGATGCTGATGGGATCCGACGCCTTCTTGCCCGACAGGTACATCAGGAAGAAGGTGCGGGTCACGTACAAGGCCGAGAAGAACGAAGCGACGATTCCGATCGACAGCGTCACCGCGAAACCTCGGATCGGGCCTGTCCCGAATTGAAACAGGATCAGCGCCGTGATGAGCGTCGTCAGGTTCGCGTCGACGATGGCCGAGAGGGCGTTCGCGAATCCCTCGTCCACAGCGGTCCGGGTGGCGCGACCCGCCACCAGCTCCTCACGGATGCGCTCGAAGATCAGGACGTTCGCGTCCACCGCCATCCCGACCGAGAGGATGATGCCGGCGATACCCGGTAGGGTCAGGGTGGCACCGATGCCGGCCAGTCCGCCCAGGACCAGCAGCACATAGAACATCAGCGCGAGGACCGCCAGCATCCCAGCGGTCCGGTAGTAGGCGATCATGACGATGACGACGAGCACGAGGCCGATGATGCCCGCGAGCTTGCCCTGGTCGATGGAGTCCTGGCCCAGCGACGGACCCACCGTACGCTCCTCCAGGATGCGCAGAGGCGCCGGCAGCGCGCCGGCCCGGAGCACCAGAGCCAGGTCCCGGGCCTCTTCCAGGTCGGCCTGACCGAGCTCGATCTGTCCGCGGGCGCCGATCCGGTCTCGGACCACCGGGGCGCTCACGACCTCGCCGTCCAGGACGATGGCGATGCGGTCGCCTACGTGCTGTGCGGTGACGTCGGCAAAGCGTCGTCCACCACGGCGGTTGAGCTCGAATTGGACGATGGCCTGATTGAACTGGGGGTCCCGGTTGGCGACCGCGTTCTCGAGCATGTCCCCGGTGAGGAACGCGTCCTCTTCGAGCACGTACAGAATCCGGTATGCCCGGGCGCCCCGCCCCACCGGCTGCCAGCCCCACTGAAGCGAAACGTTCCGGGGTAGGGCCTGCCGGACCCGGTCGAGGGTCAGGAACCCGGTGAGCGTCTCGACGTCCTCCTCGGCCACGAGATACTCGCCGTCGCCCTCACCCCGGTTCAGGATGCCGGTCAGCGGCCGGAGGTCGGGCCGGGCCTCCTGATCCAGCTCCCCTTCGGCCACCTGCTCGTCGCCCCCCTCCGCGTCCGTGGCCTCTGCTCCGGCTGCCTCGGCGTCAGCGCTGTCGGCCGCCGCGGAATCGGCCCCGGCGGCGGCGCTGTCGCCGAACAGCAGATCTTCGATGGTCGAGGTCGGAGCCCGCGTGTCGCGCCCCATCTCCCGCAGGGCGTCCTCGCCCAGCGCAGCCACCACCGCGCGGTCGAGTCGCGGGAGGGCGGGATCGAGGTCCGTGACCGGCAGCACCAGCTTCCACTCCAGGAATGCCGACTGCTGCAGGATCTCCTTGGCCCGCTCCTCGTCGCGGATGCCGGCCAGCTCCACGATGAGGCGGTCGCTCCCGACCTTTTGGATGAGCGGCTCCTCGACCCCGAACTCGTCTACCCTGGTGCGGATCACCCGCTCCACGCGGTCGATGGCGTCCGCCTTGGCGTCCGCCGTGAGCGTGTTGTCCGGATCGTCGACCTCGAGAACCAGATGCATACCGCCTTGGAGGTCGAGCCCGAGCTTGATTCCGTTGCTGTAGAGCTGGTAGCCGGAGACCGCGGCGATCACCAGGATCAGCAGGAGCCGGCCACGAACGGATTTGAACATGAGTCCTTCGCAAACACCCGGGAGACGTGACGGAACGACGCCGGAGACGGCCGGCGACGTGTCCGCATCGAAGCCTCATAAGCTCACTTCGCCGGACGAGACTGTCAATTACAGAGGGTGGTGCGAAGAGCCGAGCCGAGCGCCCCGCGAACGCCGCGACCCCGCGATCCTGGGACGGCGTCGGCTTACCGCTCCAGGGGCCCCATGGCGCTGTGAGAGCCCCGACCATGGCGCCTCTTGTCGGCGTACATCGCTCGGTCGGCGGCGGTGAGCATCTCATCCAGCTTGTTCCGAGTCTCGGAGCTGAAGCGAGCCACGCCCAAACTCATGGAGAGTCTATACGGCTGCTGCGCCACGCTGTTGAACTCGTCGACCTTGCCGCGCAGCCGGTCCACCAGCACGTCGGCGCTGTCGCCCGAAGCCTCGAGTGCCAGCACCGCGAACTCGTCTCCCCCCATGCGGGCGATGATGTCCGATCTCCGGAACGCGGTCTTCAGGATCTCGGCGACGCGGCTCAACGCCCGGTCTCCCACCTGATGGCCGAGGGAGTCGTTGATGGACTTGAAGTCGTCGAGGTCTACGTACACCAGGGTAACCGCCCGGTTGGTCCGCGTGGCGAGCTTCAGATGCTGCTCGCCCAGCTCGGCGAAGCCGCGGCGGTTGTAGAGGCCCGTGAGGTCGTCGATGAGGGACAGACTGCGGAGCGCAGAGAAGAGGCGGTGCCGCTCCAGGGCGTAGAGGATGGACCTCATGAGGAGCCCGGGCGAAACCGTATCCTTTACCAGGTAGTCCTGGGCGCCCCCCTGCACGGTGCGCATGGCCAATTCCTGATCGTCCAGATCGGTGAGCACGACGATGGGCACGTCGGGTGCGAAGGCGTTGGCTCGGTCGAACGTGCCTATGCCCTCGCTGTCCGGAAGCTTCAGGTCCAGGAGCATGACGTCGATGCCCCCACGGGACAGTCGCTCCAGCGCCTCGTTCAGACTCTGCACCCACTCCGTCTCGAAGCGGGCCTGGTTGGACGACGCGAACGTTCTGCGCAGGTACTCCACTCCACTCGGGTCCTCCTCCACTAGAAGGACCTTGATGGGGGTTTTGGAGAGTTCGGGCATGAATTGGGACCGTCGGGTCGAGCCGGGACGCCTCGTGCGTGGCGGTCGGCCCGGGTCGGGAGCCTCGCAGCCTCTGTGTTTTCGAGGGGAACGATCTCGAAAAAGTTAACGTCGGCCCGAAAGGGGCGCCACGTCCGCCCGCTGTGCTCCGCCCAAGCCGCCCCTCACCGCCGTCCCAACAGGACCTCCTCGAAGAACCCCACCACCCTTGGGTCATCCGATTGGGCGAGCCAGAACATGGCGCTCCTTCGCGTCTCCGCCTCGTCTGCCGTCCGGGCTACCTCCATCAGGATAGGCACACCCTCCTCCTCCGGCCGCTGCGAAACGGCGAAAATGGCGGACTCACGAATGCGTTGGTCCTCCGTTTCGTCGAGCGCGATCTGCGCCAGCCCCTCGGTGGCCACGCCGGCCGCCTCCTGCCCCACCCAGAACAGGGCCTGGGACCGCACGTCCGCGGGCCGGCTCCGGTCCCGGGCCAGCTCGATGAGCCTTGGCCAAACGGTCACGCTGTCGGCGATGAACGCAGGAAACACGGCATCTTCGGCGACGTCGCCCGTCGCGCGCTGGGCCAGCTCGAGCAGGTAGTCGGCCGCCTCCGGCGCGGGGATGCGGCCGAGGTCGACGTCGGCGCTCACCTCCAGGTGCACCGACGGCCCTACGCGGACGTCCAGATCCCGAGGCTCGCCGTCGCCCACGTCGAGCAATACCAGCACCGGACCGGGTCCGCACTCCTCCGCTGACCGGTTCCATCGGGACCGGTGGGAGTGGAAGCCGTCCAGCGAGATATGGCCGTCCCCACAGCCTTCCAGGCCATCCTTCCCCTTGTAGTGGAAGGCCACGAGGCCCGTGCTCTCCCCCACGCGGTCCTCCAATGACTGCCCGCCCGCCTCGTCGGCGAGGACGCCGAAGCCCACCGCCATCACGGCAAGCGCGGCGATCCCCGGAACCCGCACGGTGCTCGCGCCGCTCATCGCCGGATCAGCTCCAACAAGAACTCGGCGACGCGCGGATCGTCGGACTGACCCAGCCAGAAGATCGCGTTCTCCTGGATCTCCGGGTCAGGGTCGCTCCGAGCGATCTCCATGAGGGCGTCGACGGCCTCCGGACTGTCCATCTGAGACAGGCCGAACAGGATCTGCTCCCGCATCTCCCTGCGGTCCATCGAGTCGTAGAGGGACATGAGCTCCGAGACGTCGAGGTCACGCTGGGCCGCCCAGAAGAGCGCGTTCTTGCGGAGCTCCATGTCCAGGCTCGCGTCCCTGGCGCGGTCCAGAAGCCAGCCCGTGGCCTCGGGATCCTCGATCTGAGACATCCCGAACAGGATCTGCTCCCTGAGCTCGGGAGCCTGCACCGAATCCCAGAGACCGATCAGATAGGCTGAGCCCAGATCGGAGTTCTGAGACAGCCAGAAGATGGCGTTCGCGCGGAGCTCCTCCGGTGCGTCGCTCCGCTCGGCGTAGCCCCGGAGAATGCCGATCGCCCGTTCGCTTTGATGCTGGGACAGCGCGAAGAGGGCCGACTCCTGGATCTCCTGGTCCGTCGAGCTCTGCAGGATCGACTCCAGGGCGTCCACCGCCTCGGGATGATCCACCTGGGACAGCCAGAACACGGCCTGATTCCGCACCTCCGGGTCCGGATCCGGGTCCCGGTGCGCCAGATCGAGGAAGAGCTCCACCGTCTCGTCCATGACGTGCTGCGACAGAAGGAACACCGCCTGCTCCCTGAGCTCGGGGCAGTTCTCGCGGTCCTGGAGCACCTCCTTCAGAATCGGGACTGCCTGCTCGGTGTCCATGTTCATCAGGGCACTCAGGGCCATGGCCCGCAGCTCGTAATCCTGTCCCTGGCACGACCCGGAGGCCTGGTCCATGAGCCTGCGGGTGGACCCGGCATCACCGCGACGCGCCATCTCGCCTTCGACACGGACGATCAGCTGCTCGGCGTCACCCCGGGTGGCCGCGTCGGGATACTCGGCCGAGAGTCGCTCCAGCACGGTCAGCGACTCTTCCAGCTCCGCCGGGCGCCCAGAGCGGTAAAGGGCGAAGGCCTGGTAGTAGAGAGCGTCGGCGGCGTATCCGGATTCGCCGTGGACCTCGCTCAACTCCTGGAAGAGTCGCGCCGCTTCTCGGTAGTCCCGCCGGTTCAGGGCCTCACGCCCGGCCCGGTACAGCGAGTCACCCGGATCCTCTTGCAGCCAGGCCTCCCGGGGAGCCGCCTCGATGGCGCCCCGCTCGAGGCGCAGCGCCTCACGATAGGCCACCCGGGCGCCATAGGTGCTCGAGTACGCACCGGGAACGACGGCGCGGGCTCGCCGCGCCGCATGCTCGGCCATGGGCAGGGCCAGCGCGGTCCGCTCGACGGCGTATCGCGCTTCAGCGAGAGCGTACGCCTGCCCAGCCAAGGCAAAAGCGTGGACTTCCTGAGCCCCTGCGTGGGCGTAGGCCTGCTGCGCCACCTTCCAGGCGTGCCCGTACTCGCTGGCTTTCGCCTGTGCCCAACCCAGGGAACTCGTGGCCAAGAGCAGCGCGCCTGCACCGGCCATCGAAACTCGCTTCTTCATCGTCATCTCCTCTAGGCTCCGACCAGCCCCGCTCCGGCGGGTACGACCGCCCGGATGCGAAGCAGCATCTCCTGTTCTTCCATGCCGCGCGCGATGAGGTCCAGCTCCTCCTGACCGCGATCCGTCTGGCTCGGGTCCTCCCCGAACCTCGCCAATTGCACCAGGATCAACTCGAGGTCTTCCAACAGCTCTCCCAGGGCGGGATCCTCGGCCGCCGGCGAGTCCATCAGCAGGCGCGTCCGCATGAGCAGGTCACGGGCCCAACCGCCCAATGCGGCGTCGTAACGCCCCGCCCTCGCGTCGGTTCGCACCATGGTGAGGAGGGACTCGGACCGGAGCAGGTGCTCCACGGCCGCGTACCGGAAAGCGTTGTCGCGTCCCGCCCCCGGTACCAGCTCGCCAGGCGCCGCCGGGGCGGCCAGGGTGCCGTCGCTGGCAGCCGTCTCCGGACCGGCCAGCGGATTCACCGACACCCGCCCGATGCCGATGCCGAGGACCAGGAGCGCCGCAGCGGCTACCGCCAAACCGGTCCACTGAACGCCGGGCCCCCTGCGCCACCACCGCCCTTTGCGCTTGCGGGCCGCTTCGATGGACGTGACGGACGCATGGGTATCCCCCGGCAGAGCGTCCCGGATTCCGGCCCACATCTCGTGACGGGGCGTCTCCGGTGGACGGTTGTACGTCTCCCCTAGCTCCTTCAGGGCCTCTTCCAGTCGATCGTCAGTCATACAGATAGTCCTCGCGAATGTCCTTCAGGGCGTCCCGGAGCCTCTTTCTGGCCCGGGAAAGCCGTGCCTTCGATGTGCCCACCGCAACGTCGAGCATCTCGGCGATCTCCTCGTGCTTGTATCCTTCCAGGTCGTGCAGCAGGAAGACGACCCGGTAGATCTCCGGCAATCCGTCCACCGCGGCGTGCAACCGCACCCGTGTATCCGGGTCCAGCCCGCTGGGCCGCGGCGCCGGCTGGGAGACGCCCTCGTCCAGATCCCGCTCCCTGGTCGCGTGCCTCTTCTTCTTCCGGATCTCGTTGAGCGTGACCGAGGTCGTTATCCGGTGCATCCAGGTCGAGAACGCGGCGTCGCCCCGGAACTGGTCCAGTCGCTGGAAAGCCCGGACGAACGCCGCCTGCGTGGCCTCTCGGGCCAGCTCATCGTCGCCGCACATGCGGTACGCCAGCCGGTACACCCGGTCCGCGTGGGCGTCGTACAGCCCCCTGAGCGCCCGCTCGTCACCCTTGCGGGCGAGGCGTACGGTCTCTCCCTCGTCGATCCTGATTGCGAGCCCGTTCAAAGACCCATCACGTGAGTGGTCTGCGTTTGGCTTCCGACCGTGGGACACGACGACCTGCCATAGGGTTGCGGACGCGGCCCGGCCTGTACGGCCAGGCCGTCAGCGAGGGTGTGGTGGGTTTGGGAAGATGAGCGGCCCGAGCCGGTCTGGTCCAGCGGCGTGCGGTCAGAAGTACGTCGCGACCGAGAAGAGCACGGCGGCGTGGTCACCGGCGTTGTTGAACCCGTCGAAGCTCCGGCCCCGTACGTAGTCGAGCTTGAACAGGGTGTCCCGGGTGGGCCGGAAGTTCAGCCCCACGGTGACCTGCCGGACGGCGTCTCCGTCTAGGTCCGTGTCGAAGTCCACCGCGTCGACACGCACGCCGGCGGTGAAGAAGGACCGGGGCATCGTGGAGATCCAACCGAACCCGAAGTCCCGCAGGACCTCGAGGTACACGCCCCGTTGAGACGAGGCGAAGCTGTCGGCAAGATCAGGGGGGACATCCAGTGTGGCCAAGGCCGCCTCGCCCGCAGCCCGGAAGCCCCATGGCTGCACCTCCAGGTCTACCACCCAGATGGTCAGGTCCCGGGGATCGTCGATGCGCACGCCCTCGGGCTCATAGACGTTGTAGCGGCCGTGGTGCCCCGAAAGCCCCAGCTCGTACCCTCGTCCCGGGCTCCAGGCGACGCGGGCCACGCCCGCCGGTGAGCCGTTGTTGTCCTCGAAGTTGCCGCGCCCACGGGGGATTCGGGTCCCGTCTGGGGACGCGGTGATGACGCCGTCGTTGAAGCCGTTCACGGCATAGGCCTCATACGTGATCCGGCCGCCTCCGGAAAGCGGGAAGGTGCCGAGAGCGCCCAGGCCTGGCTCCGACAGGGCAACGCCCAGGATCTCCGTGGAGACGAGAGGCCGGTCCGTGAACTCGTTCCGCGGGCTGTCGTGGGCCAGGTTGAAGCGGCCCAAAGGGGTCAGTAGCATCCCCATGCGGAAGGCGAACGCCGTGTGGATCGTCAGGTCGACCGTGGCGAACTCCAGCTTGATCTCTTCGCCGCCGTCCTCGAACTCCAGCTCTGCTCCGAACCGCACGAAGTCGCTGACCTGCGCGGCGGTGAAGAGATTGAACCGTTTGAGTAGGAAGCCCGAGTCATCGCTCGCGCCGTCGACGCGTTGGTAACGCGCGTGGGCGTCGGCGTAGCCCCCGAAGGCGGCGTTGCCGGCCAGCTCGAAGAGGTACGGCTTGTCGAAGGCTCCCCCTTCGACGAAGGGTCTCGGGATCGTGTCGGGCTCCTGGGCGACCGCCGAGGCAGGCCACGCGAGCGCGACCATGGCAACCGCCAGGACCCCGAGTCGACGCGGTCGAGGCCCCCCCACTAGGTCTCCAACCGGATGACGAGGACATCGCCCTCGGCGACACGCGTGGGGAAGCGCTGAAGGGGCCGCTCCGCCGGACCTTCGAGAACCGTGCCCTGACGGTCGTAGGTGGAGCCGTGGCAGGGGCAGACCAGCTCGGGCCCCCGGACATCCACGGTGCAGCCACGGTGTGTGCAGATGGGCGAGACCGCGGCGTAGCTCCCGTCTTCGAGGGCCAGCACGTAGACCGGCTCCTCGAAGCCGTCGGGAAGAACCCTGAGCGAGCCCCCGGCGCCGTGGAGATCGGGGTGATCGAGGAGTTGGAGTCGCACGTTGCCGTCCACGGGCGCCACCCGGTGGGTCACCATGGACGCACAACCGAGACCGGCGGAGCAAAGTGCGGCTCCCAATGCGAGCTCGACGAACTGCCTCCTGTCCATGGCGGTCATCGCGACTCCACGAAGTCGATGAGGGCGGCCCGGTCTGGGGCGCCGAGTCGGCGAAACCTCTCCCGGGCAGCCTCCCCCTCGCCGCCGTGCAGCTCGATGGCCTCCTCCACGCTACGGGCTCGCCCGTCGTGGAGCAGGAACCGGTCACCGCCCAGGAAGTCCGGCATGACCCGGAGCCCCCACAGGGGCGCGGTCCGCCACTCCCGGCCGTTGGCGCTTCCGTCTGACCGTCCGTCCGCGAGCTCCGCGCCCATGTCGTGCAGGAGGAGGTCGGAGTACAGGGTGACGGACTGGTCCGACAGGGCGGTAATTCGGCTCGGCCCCGTCCGTAGCTGGGGCACGTGACACCTGTCACAGCCCACCTGTCCGAAGACCTCCCCGCCTCGTATGCGCTCGGGCGTGTCCTGCCCGGGAGCCGGAGGTGCGAGCATGCGGATGTAGTCTACGACTGCCCGGACCGTCGACTCGGGGACTTCGGGGTCCGGAGCCATGTCCGCCGCCTGGGTCGCTGCACCGGACTGGGGGTTCCAGTTCTCTTCGGGAAGGAAGTCGGAGGTGATCCCCATGTCCTGTAGGTAGGCCTCGACCGCCTGCTGGATGAGGGCGCTCACTTGTGCCTTCCGGCTGAACCGGCCGAGCTGGGGGCCGGCGCCCCCGCCGACCTCTGTGGCCGGCACCCATTCGGGCGGGACCACCCAATTGGGTCGGCCCGAGACCCCATCGCCATCGGCGTCGAGGGAATCGGCCAGCTCCAGGACGGCAGCCACCGGTATCGCCTCGATGAGTCCGACACCGAAGACCGGTGGAGGCAGCCGGACCGAAGTGGGCTGGCCCGGAGGCAGCGACTCCGGAATCGCCCCCTGGGTAGCCTGGGTCTGGAGTTGTGGCCCCCCCAGGTGCCGTGCCAGATCCGGGGGCTCACCGAACCGGACCAAGGCGTTCTCCGGGCGCCCGCGGCCGTCTCCAGGGTGACAACCCGCGCACGCCGAGTTGTTGAATATGGGTCCCAGACCCTCGGTGGGCGCGAACGAACGTTCGAACTCACCGTCACCCCGGACGAAGGAGGTCAACTCCTCGGGTGTGAGCCCCGGAAGGGGCCCGTCCATCACGTCGGCGTCATCCGGGGGCGACGTGAAGAGGTCGTCACAGGCTACGACCGCCGTGAGCGCCAGCGCCCCCGCAGCGTACCGCGCCGCTTTTCTCCAGGCACTCATCGATGTACTGGTTCCCTCCGGGCCGATTGCAGAGTTTTGGTCTCACACACTACGAGGCAGATGACGGCGCCCTCGGACCCAACGTGAGAAGGCAAGAAGTTAGGCTCTCCTAATTAACGATTGAGGCACAACTAATGTCAAGGCTGCTCCTGCTGGCGACAGTAGGTCTCACGACGGCGTGCGTGGCCCTCGATGACGCGGGCGTCGAGGTGGACCTGGGGATCTCCCCTACCCCACCCACCGTGGGAAACACGCGGCTGGTGGTGACGCTTTCCGGACCGGAGGTGGGGGACGGCGGCCCGGAGGTGCGGGTGAGCGGAATCAGGAAGGGTGCGGCCTCGGGATCGCCGGAGTTGGCAGCGGCGCGCCAGCCAAGTGGGAGCTACGTGGTGGCTGACTTTCCCTTCCACGAGTCTGGCGAGTGGACGATGACCGTCCGCGTGTACCTCGATGGGGGACGTCAGGTGGAGCGGATCTTCCCGGTACGGGTGGTGGGACCCCTCAGAAGCGCGCCCAGAACCCGATGAGTGGAAACACAGGCATCCCCACCTCGAATCGGTCGGTGACCCCGGTGCCCGAAGAGCACGCGCCGTCGAGCAGCGCACCCGCGCAACTCCGGTCGCTCCCGAGGTAGGCCAGATTGTTGGCGTTGGCGCCCATGTTTCTCACCTGCAGGAACCCGCCGATCTTGAGCCCCAGAACGTTCCCCTCCAACTCCAGCATCAGGTCGGTCGAGGAATAGGGCCCGCCGCGCTCCCCGTTCGCGTCATCGGCCCAACCGACCACCCCGGGGACCCCACCACCCTCGGGGGCCACGGGGCAACTCGCATCGCTCGGACAGGACAACGCGAAGAACCGGGTGTACGGGGCCCCGGTTGCGCCGGTGAACGCCGCTCCCAGCCGGACCCAGCTGGCAAGGCGGAAGAACAGTGTCGCGTCCAGGGCATGACGGCGGTCACCGGGCGCGGGGAACGTCTTCCCGTTCGCCTCCAGCTCGGCCAGGCCGAGGCTGTAGGAAAGGGATCCCGTCACTCGGCCCGCGACGCGCCGCAGCGAGAGGTCGATCCCTCTCGCGACGCCTGAAGCCGCCACCCAGGACTCGCTCAGGCCCTGGGCGCCCAGGAGTGGCACCGCCTGGACGTATCTGGACGCGGGCGCCGGGATCAGGGTCCCGGACGACAGCCGCAGGTACGCCGTGCCGGCCACCAGGAAGCCGGGGCCGAGCCAGATCTCACCGCCGAGGCTGCCGATGTCGGACCGGATCGGGGGGATGTCCCCCTGCGCTTGTACCCACACGTGGCTCGGCACCAGGCGCGGCCCCAGGTCGAAGCCAACGCCTGCCAACGCCTGCTGGAATTGGTAGTGGCGGCCCAGACCGGCCGTGATCCGGGCGTCGGGCCCGAGGGCATAGGCGGCCGTGATCCTGGGGGACAGCCAGCCTGCGGTCTCATCGTCCCTGGTGCCCCGGAGGTCCGCTTGGAGAGCGGTCCGAAGATCGAGTCCGTCGACCGGCACGAGCCGATGCTCGTACCAGGCCGTCGTCTGACCGACCTCGCTGGCATGCGCGAAGCTGCCGTCATCCGCACCGGCAGGGAACGGGACGGGCGCCGGCCCCTCGTACAGGAGCGCCGTCGAGCTCAGACGCAGACCGGCCCGCCAGGCAGAGCGGGCCGCGTCCGTGGCGTACCGGTCGAGGGTGACACCGAGGTGGCCGCTCTGGATCTCGTTGGCGAAGGGCGGTGCCTGGGGCGTGCCCGGAAACTCCTGGAGGACTGCCGAGTCGGGCGCGCTCTGGGTCAAATTCGCCAGGTAGCTGCTGCCGCCCAACGTGAACCGGGCCCGAACGGTGGACCACCGCGTCTCCACGGTGGCCCGTAACGCGGAATTGCCCCATTCGGCCGCGTTGCCGGCGAGGACGTCGGGAAGATCGCCCTGGATCGCGTCGCCGGACCACATGCCGCTGACCTCCACGGCCACCTGATCGCTGATGCGCTGGTCCCAGCGGCCGGCCACGTCGGAGAACTTGTACGGATAGAAGACCGACCTGTCCCCGAGCTCCTGCGACGCGGTCTCGGTGGCCAGGTCCAGCCAAGTCCGGCGCCCGGAGAGGGTGATGCCGCTACCCCGGGCGTAGGGGCTCTGCACCGTGAAGCGACCGCTCACCATGGAGACCTGGGCCATGGCCGAAACCGGGATGATGCCGCCGGCCGGCCGGCTCACCATATCGACTACCCCGGCAGATCCGTCGCCGCCGCCCACCGGTCGCACCCCCGGGTGGAACATCACCGCGCCCACGGCGTCGGGACTCACACCGGTCAGGACGCCCCCGGCATGGAGGGGGTTGTACAGCGGCAGGCCGTCGAAGTAGACCCGGGTTTCGTCCCACCGGGCTCCCCGGGTCCACAGCTCGGCCGACCAATCGTCCGCCGCCGTGACGCCGGGCATGCGGTGGAGGGCCCGGAAGAGATCGGTCTCGCCCAGGGTCACGGCCTCGACCAGGTCCTGCCGGGTCAGCGACCGAACGTCCGACTGGGTGAACATGGCCTGGCGCGCCAGCTCCACCTGGATGCGCTCGGCCCCGAGCACCGTCTCGTTGGTGGGCGTGTGCGTCATGGGGATTACGGGGTCCAGCACTACCTCGACCGGGTCGAGCTGGATCGGCTCCACCTCCAACCCGACCGACACCCTGGACTCCCTGGACCCCCGGTACTCCACGTGCATCGTGGCGGAGCGGTAGCCGAGGCGCGCGACCCGGAGGCGGTACGTCGCTTCGGGGAGGCCGTCGAACGAGTAGCGACCCCGCTCGTCCGACTCGGTGATGCGCATCGCCTCCAGGAAACCGCCGCCCCCGCCCTCAGGCGACGTGACGATGCCCTGGGGCAGGGGCTCAAGGGTGACCGTGGCCCCAGCCAGCGGTGCGCCTCCGGAAGCTTCCAGGATCACGCCGGAGATGCGGCCGGCAGGTCCGGGATCCGTCACGTCCTGGGCTCCGGCAGACCCAACGGGCCACACCGTGACCAGGCCCCCGACAATCGAGGCGAGGAGCCCCGTCGGCCAACCCCTTCCGCGCCGCACACCGCTCATTCGGCCAGTGTCCCCCAGGTTCCGGTAGCACCTTCTCTTACGCGCTGCACTGCCCGCGTGTTTCCCGGGCGGGGCCTGGCGCGGGATCCGAGCACCGGACTCTTCCCCCCTCCTGCAACGCTTCGTGGCCCCGTCCTCTGACGGTGACCTTGACGGTCAGCCCACGGCCTCGTCCGGATCGATGGGCAGAACCAGGCGCGCCCGGGCCCCCTTCCCGTCCGGCCGGTTCTCGAGGATCAGGCTTCCGCCGTGGCCCTCGGCGATCTGCCGACTCAAGACCAGTCCGATCCCCGAGCCACCCGGCTTGGTCGTGTAGAAAGGCACGAAGAGGTTGCTGGACTCGCCGACTCCCAGTCCTTCGTCATCCACGCACACCTCGACCAGGTCGTTGCGCCGCCACCAGCTCACCTCCACCTTGCCCGCCATCTCGGAGGCTTCCACGGCGTTCTTGAGGAGGTTGATCAGCAGCTGATCCAGCTGGTCACGGTCAGCCTGAATCGTCACGTCCTTCCCCGGTGCGACCTTCACGTCGACGCGGGTCTCGAGGGCCGCGACGTTCCGGATCCACTCCTCCACGTGCACGGAGGCCAGCCGCGGCCGGGGCAGCCGGGCCAGCTTGGAGTAGGTGGCCATGAAGCGACTCAGGGACTCGGCCCGGCCGTAGATCACCTCGAGCCCACGGTTCACGTCCTCGTCCCAGTCTTCGGGCTTGGGATCCCGCTTGATCAGGGTCTGCAGACTGCCGGTGATGGATTTGATGGGCGCCAGAGAGTTGTTGATCTCATGGCCCAAGACCCGGACGATGCGACGCCACGCGGCGCGCTCCTCCTCGCGGAGGGCCCGACTGAGGTCCGAGAGCACCAGGAGTTGCAGGCGGTGCCCCTCCTGACGGGCGATGCTCCGTCGGAGCTCCCACCGACCGGTGCCACCGGGGTAGGCCAAGTCCATGGTGCGCGGGGCCGGGCCACTCAACGCCTCGTGGAGGCGGAGCTCTTCCGCGCTCTTGCCGATGAGGCGCTCGGCGGGCTGCCCCAGCAGGCGCTCTCCCGCACGATTGGCCAGGCGCAGGGACTCGTGCTCGTCGAAGGCGAAGACCACGAGCGGGATCTTCTCCAGCACCCTGCGCAACATGGCCGACGCCTCGACGGCCCCCAACCGCTGCTCACGCAGGATCTCCTCCAAAGCGTTCACCTCGAAGTACGCCAGGGAGAGAGGATCGTTGGCGTCGGGCTCCACGCGGGCGCGGATCGAG
The DNA here is from genome assembly GCA_039589315.1 of Gemmatimonadota bacterium. GTDB lineage: Bacteria > Gemmatimonadota > Gemmatimonadetes > Longimicrobiales > Gaopeijiaceae > JBDHHQ01. The sequence goes on along the minus strand of JBDHHQ010000024.1, from coordinate 3,159 downwards.
AAATCACCCTCGCGGAGGGCGGCCATCATGTTGGAAAGGGTCTGGATGGGCCGGATCACTCGCTCGCGCAGGGCGAAGGTGAACCCGAGCCACGTGCCCATCAGCAGGACGGTGACGGTCCACTGGACCCGGGCCGAGAAGTCGCCCAGCCAGAGGAACCCCAACGAAAGCAGGACGCCCGGCAGCCCCGCGAGGATCGCCAGAAACAGGACCCGGCGATTGTGGTTCATCCGGGCCCAGCGCGAGGGTCGTTCCGGCTCTACAGCTCGTAGCGCTGCAGCCGACGGTACAGGGCGCTCCGGCTTAGGCCCAGCTCGTCTGCCGCCTGACTCACGTTCCCGCCGCATCGTTCCAGCGCTTTCTCGATGAGGATCCGCTCAGCGTCCTCGAGGGTCATCTCCTCCATGGCGATCCCACCACCGGCGCGGCCACGAAGTCCCAGGTCCTCCACTCCGATCAAGGGGCCCTGGGTCATGAGAACGGCACGCTCCACGGCGTGCTCCAGCTCCCGCACGTTCCCCGGCCACGAGTGCCGCATCAGGGCCTGCATGGCGCTCTCGTCGAAGCCCTGCAGCGGCTTCTCGTAGCGGTCCGCGTGACGCCGCAGAAAGTGCCGCGCCAGTAGCGGCACGTCCTCGCGCCGTTCCCGCAGGGGCGGCAGCCGAATCTCCACCGTGTTCAACCGGTAGAGGAGGTCCTCACGAAACGAGCTCTCGGCCACCGCCTCCTGGAGATTCGCGTTGGTGGCCGAGAGGAGGCGCACGTCCACCTTCCGGACCTTGGACGAGCCCACGCGCTGGATCTCGCCGGTCTCCAGGACCCGGAGGAGCTTGGCTTGCTGCTGCAAGGAGATGTTGGCGATCTCGTCCAGGAAAAGGGTCCCACCGTCGGCAAGCTCGAAGCACCCTACCCGATCGCTCTTGGCGTCGGTGAACGCGCCCTTCACGTGCCCGAAGAGCTCGCTTTCGAAGACCCCCTCCGAGAAGCCGCCTGCATTGACCGCCACCAGGCTCTTCTTCGAACGGTTGCTCACTGCGTGCAGCCACCGGGCGACTACCTCCTTGCCCGTTCCATGCTCGCCCATGATGAGCACGTTGGCGTCCGAAGGGCCCACCCGCTCCATGACCTTGAGCACCGGCGCCATCGACTTGGATTCCGCGATCAGCTCTGGAACGCCCTTCCGGCGAAGGAGGCGGTTCTCGTCCTCCAGTTGTTGGGTGCGCCGCAGGGCGCGACCCAACTCCACTTGCGTCTTGAGCGTGGTGACGAGGCGATCGTTGTCCCAGGGCTTTTCGATGTAGTCCCGGGCCCCGCGCCTCATGGCCTCCACCGCGCCCTCCACGCTGCCCCAGGCCGTCATGACGACGAGCGGCAGAGTAGCGTCGAGACCCCTGAGCCTGGAGATCAGATCCAGACCCTCCTTCCCGGAGGTGGTGTCCCGGGTGTAGTTCAGGTCCAGGAGCAGCGCGTCGAAATCCTCCTTCTCGACGGCCTGCAACACCCCAGCGGGCGAAGAGGCGGTCTGGATCCTGAAGCCCTCGCCCTTCAGCAGGAGCCTGAGCGCCTCGAGCACATCCGGCTGATCGTCGGCTACGAGGACGCGCATTTCGTCGACGCTCACGGCCTAAGGCGCCACCGCTGGGCTGGTGCCCCGCCCCGCTCGCGGAGGCCCCCGTCGGTCCTCACGGCTACTCCTCCACGATCCAGCCGTCTCGCAGCTGGATCACGCGGTTGCCGTAGGCCGCCCAGTTCTCGTTGTGGGTCACCTGGATGATCGTGGTCCCTTCTCTGTTCAGCTGTTTGAGCAGGTCCATGATCATCTTGCCCTGGGACGAATGCAGGCTTCCGGTAGGCTCGTCCGCGAGGATGATCTTGGGCTCGGCGATGATCGCACGGGCGACGGCCACGAGCTGCTGTTGACCGCCCGAGAGCTGATTCGGGTACAGGTCCTTCTTCCCGACGATCTGGAAGCGATCCAGCGTGTCCGCCACGATCGCCTGGCGGTCCTTCCGCTTCACGTTCCGGTACGACAGGGGGATCTCCAGATTCTCGTAGACCGTGAGATCGTCCAGGAGATGGTACTGCTGGAAGACGAAGCCGATGTACTGCTTGTTCAGCTCGATCCTGGCGCGGGGCTTCAGCGCATGGACGGCGTGGTGGTCGAGGTAGAACTCGCCGCGCCAATCTCCGTCCAGCATGCCAAGTATGCTCAGCAGCGTGGATTTGCCGGCACCTGACGGGCCCATGATCGTCACGAACTCGCCGCTTCCGACCTCAGAGTTGATGCGCCGGAGGACGAACGTCTCACCGGCTCCGGTGCGGTACGACTTCTCGATGCCACGCAGCTTGATCATGTAGGGCTCTCGTTCCCGGTTTCTCGACGGGGATGCGGGGCGCTCAGTCTAGCAGGCCGCCCTTTCGCGCAACAGCCTCGGGGCGCGCCGCCGTCCCAGAATCGGACACTTTCCACCGCCCGACGTTCCACGGCCCGAATGGCGGGCAGCCGCACATCCAAGAAGTAGGGCCGCCCCTCGGGGAGGCGGCCCTTCGCCAACACGCTGGGAGTCGTGCTCCAGCGCCCTCGCGAGGTCTGGCCGTCCGGAGTCGAGGGTGGGCAGGTGCGCGCGAAGCGCCGCACCGCCTACCACCGCTCGACCGAACACGTCCAGGGAGTGCGAGAAGTGGATGCAGCTCAAGGCAGGCGAGGCGAGCGGGGCCGAGGCGTACTCCAGTACGCCGCAGGCTCCCGAGTCCGAAGCCTAACGCCGAGATGCGCCGCTTACCGCGCTCCGGCCTTACAGGTCGAAGCCGGACTCCTCCAGCTCCCGCGTCCGGTTGGCGTCCTCCTCGTCCACGACCTGGCCGTCGAACAGATGTACCGACCGCTCGGCCACGTGCGCGTAGCGCGGATCGTGGGTCACCATGCAGATCGTGGCGCCCTCGTCGTGGAGCTCGTTGAGGAGGTCCATGACCGCGCCGCCGTTCTTGGAGTCCAGGTTACCGGTCGGCTCGTCGGCCAGGAGGATCAGGGGCTTGCCGACGATGGCCCGGGCCACGGCCACCCGCTGCTGCTGACCGCCGGAAAGCTGCGATGGGTAGTGCTTCATCCGGTGCGCCATGCCCACTCGCTCCAGGGCCGCCTGCACCCGCTCCTTCCGC
>JBDHHQ010000023.1:0-54974 GCA_039589315.1 Gemmatimonadota bacterium | reverse complement strand
GGACACAAGCGAAGCTGTCGAGGCGTACTGCTACAACCTGCCGCGCGAGTTGGGCCTAGCCGGGGCGAATCCCGCGTACGCGACCGAGCTATCACAGTTGGTTGAGGCGCTGCACTTCGATTCGGCATACGTCGAAGAAATCGCTGCGTTCGGCGAGGTGTCGTAGTTTCGTATCCGCGGGTCCCCAGTCCAATCGAGATGACGCCGCCGCCTATCAAGGGATTGCTGCTGACCGGGTAAGCGGTGTGGGAGTGGTGGCGCCTTGGGCTCGACCTACCGCGACGTCGTCAGTTTGGTGCGCGTTATCTGCAATGCCGGGTTTCGTGTACGTGTTCGAGGGGCGTTAGTAAGCACAACCGGCTAGGTTGGTCCTGATCCGACAGCGTGGCACAAGCGAAAGGAAGAAGTGATGAGTTCGATCAAGGAGCAAGCCGAGCAGTTCTTCGATGCCTGCGACACCGGCAAAGGCTGGGAGGTTTGCCAGTCGTTCTGCCACCCCGGGGCTACTTTCTCTGCCCAGGCCGGAGCCCTTGCCGACGTGGACACACTGCAGTCCTACACCGAGTGGATGAAGGGGCTTCTGACTCCGGTGCCGGACGGACGGTATGAGCTGCGCTCCTTCGCGGTGGATGAGGGGAGGCAGAACGTGACCGCCTTTGCTGTGCTCCACGGTACCCACACGGGCGAAGGCGGGCCGGTGCCACCGACTGGGAAGAGCGTGGCTGCTGAATATGTCTACGTCATGGACTTCGATGGTGATCGAATTCGTCATATGACCAAGATCTGGAACGATACGATCAGCTTGCAGCAGCTAGGGTGGGCGTAGTTGGCGCGAAGCGCAGCCTCGGAGTGCGAGTATCGGTGGGCTCTCGCAACCGAGGCGTGGTTTCGTGTTTGTCCTGACGGTCTCCCGCCAGGAGTGGCGCCTCGGCTGCTGGCGCGACGTCGCTGATATGAAGGCGTCAAGCGCGATGACGGGTCTAGAGCTATGATGGCCCTGCACCTGAGGCTGGTAGGTTATGAGTCTCCAGATAGGAGGAATCGCAGAATGGCTCACCACGGCAAGATCCAGCTCACCTTCGTCATCGTCGCTCCAGCCCACCTCGAGGAGGAAGGTGATCGCCTCTTCCGAAGCCATGAGCCCTGGATGGCCTCGACCCACCATCGGGATGGGGACAAAGCTCTCTTGTCCTACACCGTCTCGAAGGCACCGGAGCTTTCGAATCCGATGGATGCGAACTCCGATCCGACCGGGAACGTGGTCTACGTCCTGACCGAGGTCTACGAGACCGCCGCTGGCGTCGCCGATCACTTCCAGCAAGCGGAAGCGAGCTGGGCGGACTTTCCCGCTGTGCTCGAGTGGATGGGACAATGCAGTGTGAGCGGTGCCGCTGCCGCACCGATCCTTAACTCGCTCTGGTAACCTGAGCGGACCGTTTGGCGGGGCCCACCAGTACTCGGAGCGGCCTTCGTGGCCAACCTTAACAGTGTTGTGGTCTGGCGAAGACAAGGGCTCGACGAACAGAGACGACAGGCCGCCGTCTTCGGGTTGCTGAAGCTCGAGCGGCCATGCTCCCGTTCGAGTTGGCCCGAACAGCCCCCCCTATGGAGCACGCTATGTCTCGTCACTTGGCTCTGTCGACGATAGTGGTAGTGGCTATCCTTGGAGCGTGTGAGCAGCCCTCGGTCGACACGGTGGATCTGGAGGCAGAGGGCCAGGCCCTCATGCAACTCAGCCGGGAGTGGTCAGACCTGGTCGCGACCGGGGACATGGAAGCCATCATGGCTGGGTGGGCAGATGACGCCGTGATGATGCCACCGGGTATTCCCCCTCTCGAGGGGAAGGCCGCCATACGGTCCTATGTAGAGGGTGCAGCGGAGATTCCAGGCTTTGCGATCAGCTGGGAGCCGTTGGCGGTTCAGGTGGCGGCAAGCGGCGACATGGCGTACATGATCGAGCGCAACGTGATCACCGTCCATGACCCAGAGGGGAATCCTGTCCGAACGCACGGGAAGGTAATCACCGTGTGGCGGAAGGACGTCGATGGCAATTGGAGGAACGTCGTTGACATGTGGAACGAGATGCCACCGCCCGGTGGCTGAGGGCTCGTGTGGAAGGGTCCGACCGGGGCGTCGCGAATAACGCATGGTTGGCGCCTCGTCGCCTATGAGCTCGTCGGGGCTGCGGCACATCGCGCCGGAAGCGCTCGGTGGCGGCTTTCGTGGCAAGCATCAGGTGGGACGATGCAGAGGTGGCGCCATGGAGCGCTGGCGCGACGCTTCCAGCTTGGAGCGCGTCATGAGTAATGCAGAAACCACGGAAGGGAACGGGGATGATTCTACAGATCGTGAAGCTACGGACGGACCTCTCAGAGGAAGAGCTTCTCGAGATTGCACATGATCGAGCTCCGCAGTTTCGGGCGATCCCGGGTCTCGTTCAGAAGTACTACGTGCGCCGTGAAGGTCCCGGCGAGTTCGCCGGCGTCTACCTGTGGGACTCCCCGGAATCACTGGCTGCCTTCCGGGAGTCAGATCTCGCCAAGTCGATCCCGGAAGCCTATCGCGTCGCTGAGCCACCCGGTATCGAGGTCGGGGAGGCTCTCTTCCCTCTCAGGGACTAGCCAGGTGGCGTTAGCAGCCATGCGAAGAGCAGATCGGTCTTGGGTACCGTTTCTTCTTCATCGGCATGGCCACGGGCCCGGCGCCACAGCAGGAGCACTGCAGTGTTTCCACTGGTTCGGGCCCTGACGTACGCGTCACTATTCGTGGCGCTGGTGCTGTTCTTTCTTCCGGGTCAGATCCTCGAGTGGGCCGGTCTCACTCGTCCACCCGAGACTGAGTTGCTGCAGGTCTTGGGTGTCATGGTGTCGGTCCTCGGGTTGAGTCTAGCCCTGTGGTGTGTTGTTGCGTTTGCGGTGGTGGGCCAGGGTACTCCCGCTCCCTTCGATCCTCCCCGCCGTTTGGTGGTACGAGGGCCGTATCGGTTTGTTAGAAACCCGATGGCCATCGGTGTTGGCTCTGCCCTTGCAGGGGCAGCAGCTTTCTACGAGAGCTGGCAGTTGGCTGGGTTCGCGAGTGTGTTCTTCTTGATCGTCCATGTGTTCGTGGTGTTGTACGAAGAGCCGACCCTGCGTCGGATGTTCAGCGACGAATACGCGGCCTATTGCGATGCGGTGCCCCGCTGGTGGCCGAGGAGGAAGGCGTATCGCTCCTGATGGGTTGGCGGGACCGGCCGGGGCGGAGATTCGACGTCGGGGTCTTTCTCGAGCACGTGGTGGAGCCTGCACCATCGAAGCCTCCACCCTCATACGGCTGGAGCCACTCGTAGCCCTCCCGGTCAGGGAAGTCCCTAGGCTACGGGGAGACCTGTAAACGATCAGCCCGGGATGTACCTGAGTTGACATCAAACGGCGGGAATACCGGTGAATCCAGCTCCGCGCCACGAAGACCTCAAGGAAGCCCTCCGTGCGGCCGGCAAGGCCCACCACGACTACGAGAGTCGGTTCCTCCGCGGAGTACGAGATCCTCAGTGGCCGGGTTGGTATGCCGCATACGTATTAGGGCGGCTGGGCGACTTCACTTCATCGACGGAATTGTCTTACTGGCTAGAGTCTTCTCCTGGCGAGGGTGATTGGTCGGAACGCGCGGCTTCCTACGTCTTGCACCAACTTGGAGAGCTCTGAACAGGTAGAGCTGATCGCAGCTTGCGGCGGGATACGGGCTAATCCTCGAACGGTTTCCTGGGTTCTACGCGGCAGCCCGTCGGATACCAGCCGAAGGTCTACTGATTGCGTCGCCCCAGCAGCCGCCGGGCTTCTGCGAGAGTCGATCCCACATCTCCGAGACGTTCTCCGCCTTCGACCCGCCCCGGGCGACTCCCCTCGCCAATGTCAGGCAGAGCCTGACAGATCCGCGCGCATCCCGGACACAGATTAAGGGACCGTGCCGACCCACCTCTCCCGCAGCGCGCGGGCCCGGGTCCCTCATAGCTGACCCATCCGGGCAAGGCGGGGCGGAAGAGCAGGGCCGGTAGTCCTGCGCCGACAAAGGATGGAGGGGATATGGACAAGCTCGTGACAACTGATTGGCTGAGCCGGCAGCTCGACGACCCGGATCTGGTGGTGCTCGACTGCAGCGTCTACTCACTGCCGGACGACGCCGGCGGCATTGTGAATGTGAGCGGACGCGCCGAATACGACGCCGGACACATCCCGACGGCGGGCTTCGCGGATCTCATGGGTGATCTCTCCGAAAGCGACAGCCCGATCGAGTTCGCCGTGCCGACTCCGAAGCAGTTCTGCTCCGCTATGGGCGCGTTGGGAGTCGGCGACGATTCCCGCGTCGTGCTGTACGACGGATTCATGTCGGCGTGGGCGGCGCGAGTCTGGTGGATGCTCCGCTGGGTTGGATTCGACCGAGCGGCGGTTCTCGACGGTGGGCTGCAGGTATGGGCCGCTGAGAGTCGGCCGCTCTCGACCGAGCCGGCGACGCGACCCGCGAAACAGCTCACTCCGGCCCCCCGTCCGCAGCTGATCGCCGACCGGGACGAGGTGCTCGCCGCTAGCGACGACGGCGCCGTGTGCCTGATCGACGCCATGCCCGAGGACCATTTCCGGGGCGAGCAGACGATGTATGCTCGGGCCGGCCATATCCCCGGCGCGTCGAACGCCTCCGTCCTCGACCTGTTCGACGAATCGGGTCGCTTCCGGCCGCTCGACGAACTGGCCGGCATGTTCGAGGGCGACCACGATGCCCGCACGATCACGTACTGCGGCGGCGGGATCGCTGCATCCGCCACCGCGTTGGTTCTGACCCGACTCGGCTACACCGACGTCGCCGTCTACACCGCGTCGCTTCAGGAGTGGGCGGCCGACCCGGCCAACCCGCTTGTGGTCGGACCGGTCTGAGGCGCGGCTGGGGAGGCCTTCTGGCCGATCGGTTTCGGTCGGGGGTCGCGTGTTCGCATGCAGAGATCGATGGCCGCGTTCTCTGTCGCCGTAACTTCCGCAGGACGACTGAGTATCTACGCTCGATCGTCGCCGACGGAATCTGGCACTCCGGCAGGTATCCGGTAGGCCCTTGATCCGACCTGGACGGTGGGAGGTTCGGTATCCAGATGCCTAGGACGATCGCGGCCGGACTGCTGGGATACGTCGTGTTCGTCATGTTGTACGCGATCGGCGCCCTGCTGATGTGGACCATCCTCGGCGAACCTCCCTTCAAGCCGGACTCTGGCGGGCTCACGACGTCTTGGATGATGGTGTTGCTGCTCATGTCCGTCGTTGGCGGTTTGGTGGGAGGCTGGGTATGCCGTCGCGTAGGTCAGGATCAGAGGTCAGTGGCCGTGCTGGTCGCGATTCTGGTCGGCCTGGCGCTGATCGTCGTGTTGACCGAAATGCTGATCGGGCCCACGGCGTCGGGCTTGGCGTTCGTGGAGAGGCTGTTCGGACCCGTCCCGGCGGACATGCCGTTCGCCGAGTTGTTGGACGGCCGTCCGCAGCCGTGGTTCGTCGTGACAAACTACGTTGTGGCCATCCTCGCGATCGTCGTGGGTGCCGGAATCGCACGGAAGGCCAAGGGCTCGTGACCCAGGACGCGCCGCAAGCTCGAGCGCGCAGAAGAAGACAGACTACGCGGGAGGCGTTCTCATGACGGAATCCAATCTGAACGACCAGATCGCCGCCGCAGCGGCGTACGAGGAGCTCCACGTCCCTGCGCTCTTCGAGGCGTGGGTCGAGCCCGTGTTGGACGCAGCAAATGCGTCCTCCGGACAAAGGGTGCTGGACGTGGCCTGCGGCACGGGGGTGCTCGCTCGTGCGGCTGCAGAACGTGTCGGCCCGCACGGAACCGTCGCCGGAGTCGATCCGAATCCGGGCATGCTGGCGGTGGCCGAGCGACTCAACGGCACGGTGCAGTGGCGACACGGTGTCGCGGAGGCGCTGCCGTTTCCCGACGCCTCGTTCGACGCAGTTGTGAGCCAGTTCGGACTGATGTTCTTCACCGACCGAATGGGGGCGGTCGCCGAGATGCTCCGCGTCCTGGTCCCAGGAGGCGCGCTGGGAGTAGCGGTGTGGGACTCTCTGGCCAACTCGCCGGCCTACGCTGTCGAGGTCGAATTGCTCGAACGTCTCTCAGGACCACGGGCAGCCGACGCACTGCGCGCTCCGTTCGTGCTTGGTGATCGGCAGGAGCTCCTGTCCTTGTTCAAGGGCGCCGGGGTCACCTCAGCGGAGATCATCAGCGGCACGACGACGGCCCGATTCCCGAGCATTCGTACCATGGTCGAAGCCGACCTGCGCGGCTGGTTGCCGGTGATGGGGGTCGAGCTGCCCGAGGAGAAGATCGAAGACATCCTGGCCGAGGCCGAAAGCGCTTTGGCCGCGTTCGTCAGGCCGGAAGGTCACGTCGTGTTCGACTCGCCGGCCCACATCGTGACCGGGCGCAAGCCCTGATCGTCCCCACGACGGGAGCCCTACGGTGAGCCGATCATCCAAGTCGACAGATTGGGCGCGTGGCATCATCTGGATCGCCGTCGCCGTCGCCGTGGGTCTCGGCACTCTCCTGGCATCATTGTCCGGGCTCCAGGCGCCGGTGTTCGTGGATGGCGGCATCGACATCGATTGGAGCCCCACGGCGGAGGCGTCGCACGTAGCCCAGACCGAAGCCCTCGCAGCGCTTCTGTCGATGACGCGACTCCTGGCCGCTGCTGCCGCAGCCGTATGCGTTCTCACGGTGGTCGTCTTCACGCTGGCGCAATCCTCCGACCGGATCGGCGAGGCTGCGACGCGCGCTGCGCTGGGAGCGTCGCCCCGGCGGCTCGCAGCGTGGGGCGTCTCCCGCCAGCTTCGTGGCATGGGGTCGGCGCTGATGACGGGCGCCACCGGAGGCATCGCCCTGAGTGTGCTGGCTCGGAGAACGTGGCCCGGGCACGGCACCAGCCTCGAGGCGGCAGGGGCGGGCGTCGGGATAACCACCAGCGCTACGGTTTTGGTCGTCACTCTTTGCGCCGTGGCCCTGGTTCCATTGGTTGCGGTCGGTAGAGACCTGCGAGGGACGATGGGGTCGGGAGGGGCGGTGCTCCCTCGGTATCCGACGGGCCTTCGATGGACGCTTCCCCTCATCCAGCTCGGGGTCACCGCCGGGCTCTTGACGGCCTCTGGCCTACTGGTCGCCTCGGCGTTGCCACCGCGCCAGCAATCCACGGCCGGGGAGGCCATGGCCGTGCTGACAGTTTCCGTCGAGGGGGACGCAACGGCTGGGCGCGCCGCGATCCTCGGAGAGGCTCTCGAGGAGCCCGGACGGGACCGGGCCCCCTTCGCGGCGGCCACCCCCGGGGCCTTCCTCGGCCTCGGGGTCCGGGACCGGGTGATGGCGGAGTGTGGGGAGTGCTACATCGGTGCGATGTACGTGCCAATCCAGGGCACGCGTGCTCGGCACCACGCCGTGACGCCGGACACCTTTGCGCTCATGGGCGTGGAGGTGGTGGAGGGCCGTGAGTTCAGGGCGGCCGATGAGCTTGGAGGGCCACCCGTCGCGGTGGTGAATCAAGCCCTGGTTCGCGCGGTGTTCCACGACGGCAGTGCGGTTGGTCGGCACATACGCCTCGGCCGCGGGCTGAGGTCCTGGTACGAGGTCGTGGGCGTCGTCGACCTGGCGTCCCTCGGTCAGGCGCTGGGCGGACGAGCGGAGAGCCCGGCCGTATTCGTGTCCGCGCTCCAGCATCCCCCGACCTCGATGGAGGTCTTTTCCCCAACGACACCTCTCGCATTGTCGGACGGCGCGGGGCTGAAGCCCGTCGACGAGCCCGGCACGGGCTCGCTCGCAGAGTACTTGAACGGGCACGCCGCGCCCCTCCGGTGGGCGGGACGGCTCCAGCTCGGTCTGGGCGTCTTGGCCCTGGTGCTCTCCCTTGCCGGGGTGCACGGAATCATGGCGTTCATCATTTCTCGTCGGCGACCGGAGATCGCGCTCAGAGTCGCCGTCGGCGCGGATACCCTGACGGTCCGGAAGTTCCTCATGGCCGAGGGCGCCCGACTGATCCTGGCCGGGGCTGTCGCCGGACTCTGGGTCAGCTCCGTCGTCCTTGCGTTGGCGAGCCAGGTCGCCGGTGCCGTCCCGGAGGGTGGTATCCAGATGGCGGGGGCCGTGACGGCGATGCTCATGCTCGCTGGCCTGGGAGCAGTCGCGGTCGTGGTTGGCTCCTTGACCGCGGTAGCGCCCCGGTCCGTCCTGGCCGGCGCCTCGGGTCTCTAGCGGGACGGGTGGGTGACGCTCATGAGCATCACGCGTATGGGAGACTCGGAACGATGCCGCCTTTGGCACACTAGATGAGAGGATGGGCCTGTCGTGTCGATTCGGTGGTCGGACGTCCCGCCTCGCGACTTGGGCTCGTTGGCTCCGGGAGTCGGTGACAGCGGAAGGGAAGGAGTGGTCGCCGCGCTGGGTGCCGGCTCGGCAGCCGGGACCCTGGCCATCGCCCGAGGGGCAGACGCAAGAGAAAGCCTCGAGCCGGGCGAAGGCGCCCGCCTGCCTCCTGAGCTTCGCTGACCTTCACGGAGCAACGCACCCCGGCGGCCGGGACGTAGGGGCTACATCGTTGTAAACGCGCCTGGTCCCCCCCTAGCTTGGACCAAGCCGGTGTGTACACCGGACGCCCCTCCCCACGGAGCCCGTGATGGATCGCTCCGCAAACCGGCTGGCCTCGCTCTTCTCCGACCTGAGACGCCGCGGCGTCGTCCAGACGGTGGGTGTGTACCTTGTCGCCGCGTGGGCGACCATCGAGGTCGCGACCACCATCTTCCCCTACCTGGGCGTCCCCGACAGCGCCGGGACCGCCCTCATCGTGGTGCTCGGTCTCGGGATCCCGGTGGTGGCGGTGTTGGCCTGGGCCTTCGATCTGACCCCCGAAGGGATCCGTCGGGCCGATGCTTCGGCCGAAACCGAGGGCCATGCCGGGAGCGGATCCATCATCGCCCGGGGCCGGCTTCCCCTGGCTCTGGGCCTTGTCATCGTCCTTGCCAGTGTCACGGGTGTCGTGTGGATCCGGTTCTTCGGTCCGCCCGCGCCGGACCTCGGAGCGGTCGCGGTGTTTCCCTTCGAGGTCCAGGGAGATGCCGAGGCAGTCGGCCATCTCGGCGAGGGCATGGTGACGTTGTTGAGCCGGGAGTTGGACGGCGTGGCAGGGCTTCGGGGCACGGACCCGAGCACCATCCTCAACCTCGCTGGCGCCGCACAAGACGGGCTGTTGGATCCCGCAACCGCCCGCGAGTTCGCGAAAGACGTCGGCGCCGCCCGATTCGTGCTGGGCACCGTCACCGAGGTCGCCGGCCAGATCGCCCTTTCGGCACGGCTCTACGAGAGCGACGAGACCGTGGAGCCAACGACCGCGAGCGTCGAGGGTGCGTTCACGGCCGTGTTCGAGCTGGCAGAAGACCTGGTCGCTCAGCTCCTGGCCCAGCGGGTCGGGGCAGTCAGTCGGCAGCTCGCCAGCACGGCGGCGCGGGACACCGAGTCCCTGGCCGCGTTCAAGGCCTTCGTCGACGCCGAGCGGTGGCTCAGGGGGAATCGCCGCGACTCCGCCATTGCGGGGTTCCAGCGCGCCGTGGAAGAAGACCCCACCTTCGCCCTGGCCTACTACCGTCTGGCAGTCGCCGCGGGCCTGCGACGCAACTACCGGCTCGTCGAGTCCTCCCTCGAACGGGCCACGGCGTTCGCTCACCGGTTGAGCGACCGCGACCGCCGGGCGCTCGAGGCCTTCACGATCGTGCGGGCAGGGCGCATCGACGAGGGGGAGCGGCTGTACGTTGCCCTCCTCCAGGATTACCCGGACGCCTGGGAATCGCGCTATCAGCTCGGTGACTTGTTGACCGAGCACAACCCGCCGCGGGGCAGGCCGTCCACTGAGGGCCTGCCGCTCTTGCAGCAAGTGGTGCGAGTGGACCCCGCGTTCGTCTGTCCTACGTGCACTCTGGCGAACTTCGCCCTCGCGGAGGCCGACATCGACCGTTCGGACAGCATCTCGTATGCCCGAACGGGCGGACCTGAGCGGTTTCGAGTGTATGCGGCGGCCTCCGCCGCCGCCCGTGCAGACGAGTCGGACTTCGCCCGATGGTATCGCCCGAGCTTCAACTTCTACTGGCAGGGGCCGTGGCTGGCCGCGTGGTTCGAGTCCTACGACTGGGCCGAGCGCCTGGTGCGTCCGATGGTCGGGACCGACCGCCGGGAGCTGATCCGGGTCCACGGCACCTTCATCCTCACGGACCTGCTGGTGGGGCAGGGGCGGTGGGGCGAGGTGCCGGGGCTGCTAGACCGGGCCGCGGAGCTGGCGCCCGGTAGGGCCCGGCTGCGACGCGCGTTCTACGTGATCCAACCGCTCGCCGACCCATCGGCCGAGGAGTTGGACGAAGCGGTCGAGCAAATCGGCGCCTGGAATGGCACGGACCAGAACGATCCCGATCTTGAAAGCCCCCTCACGGCCCTGCTCCCATGGGGGCGGGCCTACCTCCTGGGCCTCCTGCAGGCGCGGCGAGGGGAGCCAAGGCAGGCCATCGAGTGGGCCGACAGCCTGGGAGCCATCCCGGGGCCCGACGATGCCCCTTGGATGGCGGAGGACCTGGCACTCACCATCCGCGCGGAGGTGGCGCTCCGGGAAGGCCGACCTGCCGATGCCTTGGCGGATCTCGAAGGGGTGAGCGGTCAGATCCCGGTCAAGGTCATGGACCTGGCTTCCACGGGTCCCGCCCGTATTGAGTACGCCGATCTGTTCACGCAGGAGCATGCGCGACTGCTGCGCATCGAGGCGCTGCGGGCCATGGGCAGAGCCGAGGAGGCGCGCCGATGGGCGGACAACGGGTTCTTCCGAATCGGTGGCAACGCGGTCTTGGCACCGACGCTCCGCAAGATCCGAGGCGAAGTGTACGACGATCTCGGTGACGCCCCACGTGCAGTCGAGCACTATGAGCGGTTCCTGAAGCTCTGGGAGGGCGCGGATCCTCGACTCCAGAGCCACTCTGACGGGGCCCGAGGCCGCCTGGAGGCGCTTGGGCCAGAGGTGCCCTAGTCACCCCGTCGCCATTCGCCCAACTCCGCTCCAGGCTCACGATCTCCGCAGTGTTTTCGGATCCGCTGACGTAGAAGATCGGCCCCGCCAACCGGCCAACTTCCGGCCACACCTCCCGCACCCACCACCACCCGCCCGCGTGACTTCCGGGTGAGGCCTCCCCCAAACACGCTTCCTGTCCGGTTGTCGCCTGTCATGATATTATGACGTCCGACAACCAATCCGGTTTTGCCGGCATCCAACCAACGAGAGAACAGTCACCGAAGAGGACTCGCCGTGCGCCCGAAAGCCGATCTCCTGCAGGGCAGCCTGGATCTGCTCGTGCTCAAGACGCTCGCCCTCGAGCCGTTGCACGGCTGGGGCATCTCGAAGCGGATTCAGCTCCTGAGCAAGGGGGTCCTGGAGGTGAATCAGGGCTCGCTGTACCCGGCTCTCTATCGGCTCCGGGACCGGGGCATGATCGAGTCCGAGCAGGGCGTCTCGACCGAGGGGCGGCCCGTGAAGGTCTACCGCCTGACGAAGACGGGCCGGGCGGCACTGGAGGCCGAGCGCGAAGGGTGGCGACTGTTCGCGGATGCGGTCGAGGCGATTCTGGCAACGGGATAGGGGGAGGCGTGTGATGGGCTGGTGGCGGTGGGCTCGGCGGCGCTTGCAGGTCCTGTCCGACAAGGACTCCGTGGAAGCAGAGCTCGATGACGAGATCCGCTTTCACCTGGAAATGGAGATCCGGCAGCAGATAGAGGCGGGCGTGGACGCCGCCGAGGCCCGCAGGCGCGCCCTGGTGGCGTTCGGCGGCGTGGAGCGATTCAAGGAAGAGGTCCGCGACGTGCGCGGGGCACGGATCCTGGACGACTTCGTCCTGGACTCCCGGGTCGCGCTCCGGTCTCTGCCCAAGCAGCCTGCGTTCCTCATGGCGGTGCTCCTGACACTGGGGATCGGTATCGGCGGGAACGTGGCCATGTTCGGGGTGCTGGAGCGCTCCCTCTTTCGGGCGCTGCCGTACCCCGATTCCGAGGAACTGCTGCTGGGTCGAGTCACGTGGGAGGGGGAGGTGGGCTTCACCGTGTCGGGCCCCGACTTCTTCGACTACCGGGACGAGACCGCGTCACTCGAGAATCTGGCGGCGCTCACCCCGTTCCCGGTAGCGGCAACGGTCACGGGCCGGGGAGAGCCCGAGCGGGTCTCGGCGCCGCTGGCTTCGGCGGGCTTCTTCGAGACGTTCGGCGTGAGTCCTGCGGTGGGCCGGTACTTCCTGCCCGAAGAGGGCCGGGTCGGCGGAGCGGCGGTGGCCGTGCTCTCCCACGGCTACTGGCAACGACGGTATGCGAGCGATCCGGGCATCGTCGGCCGCGCAATCTCGGTCGAAGGTCTGCCCACCACGGTGGTGGGTGTGGCGCCCGCAGGCTTCCGCTTCCTCATGGACGCAGACATGTGGCGTTCGATCCAGCGGGACGCCGGCTGGGCCTCTGCCAGGCAGTTCCACAACTTCGTGCTGGTCGGTCGGCTGGCGGACGGGACGAGCGTCGAGGCGGCCCAGGCCGAGATCGACGCCATCTCGACGCGTCTGGAGGACGTCTACCCGGATACCAATCGTGACAAAGGACTCAACGTCACGCCCCTGAGGCAGGCGCTGGCCGAGCAATATGGCCCGACGCTCAACATCCTCTCTGTTGCGGTAGCGCTCCTCCTCCTCATCGCGTGCGCCAACGTGTCGGGCCTTCTGTTGGCGCGGGGCGGCGCCCGGCGCTCCGAGATGGCCGTCCGCTCTGTCATGGGCGGCGGTCGCGGGCGCCTGGCCAGGCAGCTGCTCACGGAGAACGTCTATCTGGCCCTGGGCGCAGGCGTGGTGGGGACCGTGCTGGCTGTCTGGATTCAGCGGGGTATCCTGACGTTCATGCCGATGGAGATGTTGGGGCGGATCGAGCCAGGCATCTCCGGCAAGACGCTGGCATTCGCCCTGTCGATGTCGGCGCTGACGGTTGTGCTCTTCGGCGTCATCCCGTCTCTCAGCATGGCCCGCGCGGATCCCGCCGGAGACCTCCGGGCCGGAGCGGGGCGGGGGGGTGACCGGCGCTCCCGGTTCCGTAGCGGCCTCGTGGTGGCGCAGGTCGCCATGACGGCGGTGCTGCTCGCGGTCTCGGGGCTCCTCTTCCGCAGCTTGCAGGAGCTCACCCGGGTGGAGTCCGGCTTCGACACCGAGCAACTCGTCACCGCCGAGGTCTCCATCCCGCGCGGCAAGTACGGCGACGCCGAGGCCGGCGTCCGCTTCTTCGAGCAGCTCAGCGAGCAGGTTCGCTCCATCCCAGGCGTCTCTTCGGTGGCGGTCACCACACACCTCCCCATCCAGGACCCTGGCGGCAACATCCGCGTGTCCCGTCCCGAGGAATTCGGCGCTGACGGCGTGTTCGGCACGTTGGCCTACCGGCGCAGCGTGATGCCCGGGTACTTCGGCGCCCTGGCGATTCCGCTGGTGGGTGGACGGGACGTCCGGCCGACCGACGATGCCGGAGCGCCGGAAGCCGTCATCCTCAGCGTGGCGCTGGCAGAGCGGCTCTTCGGGGACGAGGACCCCATGGGTCGCACGGTCGCGGTGGACCAGGGCGGCTCCGAACCTGGAATCCGTGAGGTCATCGGCGTGGTGGGCGACGTGGTGTCGGGGAGCCTGAGCGAGGGGCTCGACCTGACCATGTACTACCCCTACGCCCAGAGCCCGTCGAGGCGGATGCGGCTGGCGGTCCGGGCCCGAGGCGACCTGGGGGGAGTGGTCACGGGCGTTCGCGAGGCGCTCCGGGCCCTCGATCCGGACGTCCCCCTGAGCGACGTCACCACCATGGACGAGGCAATCAGCCAGTCCGTGTCCGACGAGCGGACGGTCGCGGTGGTGCTCGTCCTGTTCGCGAGCGTAGCGCTCCTCCTTGCCGGCGTGGGCTTGTACGGCACACTGGCCTACCAGGTGTCCCGACAGTTGCACGAGATCGGCGTCCGCATCGCTTTGGGAGCGTCGGGCTCGAGCGTCACGCGGGGCATCGTGGGCGAGGGCCTACGGCTGGTGGGATTCGGACTCGTCCTGGGGATACCGGGAGCGTACGCAGCAGGCCGGCTGGTGCAGGGCATGCTGTTCGGGGTCGAGCCAGCGGACCCACTGACGCTGTTCGCCGTGGCCGGGTTTCTGTCGGTCGTCGCGGTGACGGCCTGTCTGCTACCTGCGCGACGGGCCGCGCGGGTGGATCCGGTGGAGGCGTTCCGCTCGGAGTAAGGCGGAGGGCGTGAGCGACGTTCACGGTCGTCGTCCGTCGCTGGCAGGTCGCCGAGGTGTGGCTCGACCATCCACGTACGAAGATCCTTGTGTGATCAGGGTGATTGCCGAGACATTGCCCGGGCTGATCCCGTCGAGCGGAGTTCTGGAGAAGACCGACTTCAAGCTGATCGGCGAGGGTTCGGAGCCCGGCGTCAAACGCTTCGAGCATCGAAGACTCAGGGGAGAGTTAAGTCCGCTCCGCGGGAACAACGAGGGAGGGAGCATGGCAGCGACGGAGCTGGAGCCCGGGGCCTTCTCGGTGAGCCTGGCCGTGAATGACCTGGGGGCGTCGAAGGCCTTCTACGCGGCACTCAGATTCTCGCAGACGGGCGGAGACGGCGACCACTACCTGATCATGGTCAACGGGCCCGCCATCGTGGGGCTGTTCCACGGCATGTTCGAGGGGAACATCCTCACGTTCAACCCTGGCCTGGGCCAGAACAAGGAGCAGCTTTTCGAGTTCACCGACGTGCGCGACATCCGAGCGCCTGGTGGATGTGGGCATCGCGATGACCACCGATACGGATCCGGCGGGCACCGGCCCGGCCCACATCGCGTTCTTGGACCCGGACGGGAACACCGTCCTGATCGATCAGTTCTTCCCGCGGCCGGGCAGTGAGGAAGGGTAGCCCGCGCGTGCTCTCGTCCTCCTCGAGGAGCCAGCAATGAAGCGGACATCAGTGAACCCATGGGACTGGGGACTCGCCTTCAGCATGGATCAGGGCGAGTTGGTGGAAGGCGTGGCGCGCTACCTGCATTGCTCCGGCCAGGTGGCCGTCGAGCCAGCCCCGGACACCGAGATGGGCCTGGCGGTCTCGCACCCGAACGACATCCGCGGTCAGATGGAAGCCGCGCTCGCCAACGTCGACGCGGTCCTCGAAAAGGCGGGCATGGACCGGAGCAACATCCTCTCGCTCCGGTTCTTCACGACCGAGATCGATGGGTTCCTGCAGAACTACGACGTGTACGCATCGTGGATCGCCGAAGCCGGGACCCGGCCGCCCCAGTCGCTGATTGGCGTCGCCCGCCTCGTGCTCCCCGAGCTGGTCGTGGAGATCGAGGCGGTGGCGGGAGCGTAGCCCGGCCGCAGGGCAACGGATGACCGAGGGCCTGCTGTCGGGTCGCCCACGTGAGATCCTCGAACGCTCGGCGCTCGCGGAGGACCGGCGGCCGCACCCGGTCACGGACGTCTGGGACATAGGCGAGTGCCGTGGCGCTGCCGCTCGGAGGATCCGATGGACACATCCAAGCTCGACGCGGCGTTCAAGGCCGGCGATCTGGACGCCCTCAGGCCTCTGCTGGGCGATGCTCCGGGCTTCCCCGACTGCGTCCTCCCGGGGGCTCGTGGCCATTGTCTGGAATATGCCGTTTATCACAGCCCCACCTCGTTCATCCGCGTGCTCCTGGAGCTGGGCGCAGATCCCAACTATGAGGACCACGGCGGGTTCCCGTCTCTGATCGCGGCCCTGTCGTCCGGTCGGCGCGACCGGCTCGAGATCGTGGAGATCCTCCTGTCTGCCGGGGCCGATGTGCAACAGCGCGGCTTCAATGACTACACGCCGCTGCACCGCGCCGCCTCGGACAACGACCCGAAAGCGATTGCGCTGCTCCTTGCCCACGGGGCAGACTTGAACGCGCGCACCCGCATCGACGACTACGCCACGCCTCGGGAGGAAGCGGAGATGCTGGGTCGGCCCGACGCCGTGGCGGCGCTGAAGGCCGCGGCGCAGCGGGTTGAGGAGCGAAGCGGCGAAGAAACCGGTTGAGGCGAATCACATGTGCATGACCTACTTCATGGGGGCGGCGGCAGCGATTCGACTCGTTCCCTGGGACCCCGAGCACCGGGATCTCCACGTCGGGCCGCTCTCGGACGCGGAAGCGCAGGCGGCGGACCACTTCGACGAAGCCGAGGTCGTCCACTATCTGGGTTCCCACCTGCAGTGCGGCTGTGGCTTCCGCTGCGAAACGCTGGGCGAAGAGCTGGAGGAGGCGGAAGAGAAGCAACGCGTACACGAGCGCCTGGCCGAGTACCTGACTGCGCTACCCGACGAGGCTCGGCCCGTCCAGATCTACGGGTGCTGGACGGACGACCTGGAGAGGCCAGCCGAGCACCTGCGGGAGGTGAGTGTCGACCGCATTCGGGACCCCGACTTCCAGTTCAGGGAACGGGAGCTGCTCACGGTGCGGTTTCCGGAATCCCGGCCCACCGACGGGCCGGCGTCCTGAACCCCCACGATGAACGGCTACTCCGATCAGCGCCCCGGTCTCCAGCTTCTTCAGCAGAAAGGCATCCCGGACCTGTCGAGTCGGATTGCCCGGTGAGCCCAGGGGTGGGTCGGCGCTCGACCCCTCACGGCTTCCGCAGGACTGCGTCGCCCAATCCAGGCCGGACCTTCAGCACGATCTCCTTCCGAATCTGGACCGTGCCCACCTTGGCGCCGCGAGGCTTGCGCACGTTCTTCGCCAGGGTGGCGGACACGGGGACCACACCCCCCTCGCGCGCCCTGCTATGGTACGCGGCGATCGCTGCGACGCGTTTGAGGGTGGCCCGGTCCGGCTCCACCTCCCCGGGTACTCGAAGCACCACGTGACTCCCCGGCATGCCCCGAACGTGGAACCACCAGTCGTTGGCCCGGGCGAACTTGATGCTCAGGTATTCGTTATCCGCTGCGGTCCGACCTGCCAGGACCTGCCAATCCCCGGGCAGCGCATACTCGAAGACGCCGGGTCCCATGTGATTGGGCAGCTCGGGTTCCGTCACTCTCGATCTCGCATGGCGAGTAGCAGTCTGTCCTGGCTGGTGGCGGCGCGAACTCACGCTCCACTTCTGGGTATCCCGAGCGATGCCGCACTCTGGGTGTGCGCGTCCGGGAGGCGCAAGCCTCCCCAAGAAACCGGAGGTACAATGCTCGAAGTACGTCGCCTTTCGACGGTTCTGCTCGCGTCTGCCCTGGTGGCCGGCTCGGCTTGCGGGCCGGCCGACCAGGTTGAAGCCGAAGCGGAGATGGCCGAGGCCGAGGTGGCTCAGTCGGCATCGACCCAGGAGCTCACCTGCTTTCTCCGGGGAGCCTCCCTGGAGGAAGCCGCCGAACGCTCCAGCCCCCTGGGCCAGCTGACGCTCACCTTCGGTGATCAGTCGGCCAAGCTCTGCTACGGGCGTCCCTCCGCGAGAGAGCGGATCGTCATGGGCGAGCTGGTTCCGCTCGGCAGCCCGTGGCGCATGGGGGCCAACGAGGCCACGGGGCTCCACCTCCCGTTCGCCGCCGAAGTCGGGGGCGTAGACCTCGAGCCGGGCTCCTATTCGCTCTACGCGGTTCCCGGCGAGACCGAGTGGGAGATCGTCATCAACGGCAACGCCGAGCGCTGGGGGATCCCCATCAACGACGAAGTGATGGCGCAGAACGTGGGCTCCATCACACGCCCCGTGAGCGTGACGGAGTCGACGGTCGAGACCCTGACCTACACCTGGGAGTCCCACGGCGAGGGGATGGGCCATATCGTCCTGGAGTGGGAGAACACCCGAGTCGAGATCCCGGTGCACGGGCCCGGCATGATGTAGCTCGGGCGCCAAGCCTGGAGCCCGATCAGATCGGGGTTGGTAGCCTCGACCGGTCGCGGGGTCGAACGAGGTACCATGAGGGCCCCTCGGGAATCGCTACGCAGGTGGCGGCTTCCCGAGGGGCCCTTTCCGATCCGCCCGAAATGGCGCACTGAGGGGCCCTTGGCGTTCCACCCCGGTCACCACCGAACGATCGGCGGGACCTCACGACGCGGCGGTCACCGTCGGCTCAGCCCCCACTCCCCCGGAGCCGCTCCAGTTGCTCGGTGGCGACGGGATTGCCGGGAAAGATCTCCAGGGACCGCTCGAACGCCTCGATGGCCTGCTCCGTCTCGCCGTTGAGGCCGTGGATCTGGCCCTTGATCAGCCACGATGCCACCGATTCGGGGTGGTGTTCGAGGTTGAGCTCGATGGCGGCCAGCGCCCCCGCCGGATCGGTTCGGCCCCTCTGTTGAGCCACCGCCTCCAGGGATCCGGGGCCGAAGTCGAACGCTCCGCGTCCGAAGAACTCCTCGCGGAGCTCGTCGTATCGCGCCCTCATCGCGTCCGGGCCTCCGTCCTCCACGGCCCAGGTAACCTCCTGCGCGAGGGTGGTGGGCCGCGTCTTGCCCGCGTGACACGTGATGCAGGTGACCTCCAGGGCCGGCTCACTGCGCTCCGGGAGTTGGGCCAGGTGCTCGTCATTGATGGTCTGGACCATGCGGAGCATGGCGCGGGCCTTCTTCTTCTGGGGCTTGTCGTCCGAGGCGAAGTCGTCGTCAGGCTGATCCAGCCCGTCCGACACCGTATGGCAATAGCTGCACCGGCCCGCGCCGACCCCCATGGTGAAGTTCCGCATCAGGCCGATGAGCTCGCGCCGCTCGATGTCTTCGTCGAGGACTTGCAGGTTCGTGAATTCCTCCGGAATCCGGGCCTGACCGGCGACCCACGCTGGAGCCGACAGCAGGAGGGTGACGCCCATGAGGATGGGCGCCCTTGAAGGACCGCGCTTCCCGTTCACTTCCGCCACTCCGCGTCGCGAGGAACAAATTGCCACATGGGCATGATATCGCCGTGGCGGCGTGGGGAGGCGGGGATTGGGGCGAACCCGATCGGAAGAGGGACCAAGCCGGGGGCTCACGGTGTGGACCCGCACCGGATCAGGTGACGGATCCGCCTGATCGGTGGCCTCTGCCGTGCGAACCGCCCCGCACGGTCAGAGCACGGGTTGATCCCAGCCAGCCCCGGGTTCACCCCAAGGCGCTGCCAGGGGTGGTGGTGTCCTGCTACCTTGGATTCGGCTCGGAGCTCGTGCCTTCACCTCGCTATCGGGGGCGAGGCTACGGCCGGACCCGGGACCGCCCCGATGAACAGGGAAGGGGCGAGCCTTCTCGCTCAGCCGCGGCTGGACCGTTCCTCGCGCAGCGGGCATCTTCACGCCATGGATGGCGATTCGCGCCCAAAGGGATGGGCATGGAAGGCAGGAGTCGTCGTGGCCGGGGCCACGGGGCTCGGCATCCTGTTCGGGAGCCGAACCTACTTGCTCTACAATGCCTATCCCGACAACAGCATCTCCCTGGGCGCCGCCATGTTGCCGTCGATTACGGACTGGTACCTGTGGGCGTTGCTCCTGCCGACGGTCGTGTGGGCGTCCCGGCGCTTTCCCGTGGAGGCCGCGGCGTGGCGGCGCGCGGTGGCCGCGCACGTGGCGTTCGGGATCGTGGTCGCCGTGGCGAAGTACGCCATCGACGTGGGTGCCGGAGGCGTTCTGCCCTGGATGCCGGGACGGGGATTCTCGCGGACCGCGTTCCTGTTCGATTTCTACCCGAACGTGCTGACCTACGCAGTGCTTGTCGTCGCCGTTCACGCGGTGGAGTACGGGCGGCGCGTACGGGACCGGGAGCTCCGGGCGAGTCAGCTGGAGGCTACCTTGGCCCAGGTCCAGCTCCAGGTGCTGCGCATGCAGCTCCAGCCCCATTTCCTGTTCAACACCCTGAACGCCGTGACCGCCCTGATGCACCGGGACGTGGACGCGGCGGAGCGGATGCTGGTACGGCTCAGCGACCTCCTCCGGCTCACCATCGAGAAGATCGGCGTGCAGGATGTCTCCGTCCGGGAGGAGTTGGAGTTTCTGCGCAGCTACCTGGAGATCGAGGAGACCCGCTTTCCCGACCGCCTCACGGTCTCCGTTCACGTCGATCCTGAGGCGCTGGACGCGCGAGTGCCGCACCTCATCCTCCAACCGCTGGTGGAGAACTCGATCCGACACGGGGTGGAAAAACGCTCCACGCCGGGCCGCATCCACGTCTCGGCCACGCGCAGGAACGGGATCCTCGAGCTGTCCGTTCGCGATGAGGGCCCGGGCTTGCCGGAGGGATTCGTCTCTGCGGAGTGCGACGGCCTTGGGCTCGCCAACGTGCGTGAGCGCCTGAAGCGGCTATATGGGCCGGACCACCGGCTCGAGCTGGTCAATCGCCCTGAAGGTGGCGTGCTCGCTCGCATGTCCTTTCCGTTCGACACAGGGGGCGGGCGATCCGGCACGGAGCGCCACGCCGAGCCGTTTGCCTCTATCACCGACCTATCCGCCACCGGGCCAGAGGGGCCGGCGGCCGATCATGGCGCCGACACGCCGGCTGCCTCCAGTCACACAGAGGATGCCTGACGTGGTCAGAGCCCTCGTTGTCGATGACGAGGCGCTGGCCAGAGAGCGAATCCGATCGCTTCTGCGGGACCGGAGCGACGTCGAGGTCGTGGCGGAGGCCGCAGACGGGATGGACGCGGTGGCGGCGATCCAGTTGCACGGACCGGACCTGGTCTTCCTGGACGTTCAGATGCCGGAGATGGACGGATTCGAGGTGCTGGCTGCCCTCGACGAGGAACAGGTTCCGGTGGTGATCTTCGTGACCGCATTCGACCGGTACGCGTTGAAGGCCTTCGAAGTGCACGCCCTCGACTACCTGCTCAAGCCGTTCGACCGGGCCCGGTTCTCGGAGTCCGTGGATCGCGCAGTGAGCAAGCTGGTGTCGGCCCGAGGACCCGACGCCAGGACGCAGCTCCTCGACATCCTGGAAGAGCTCAGATCCGGGGGCGGTACCAGGCCGCTGCGACGTTTCGTTTCGCGGAGTCAGGGCCGCATCCGTTTCGTCATGGCCGAAGACGTGGAGTGGATCGAAGCCGAGGGCAACTACGTGGCGCTCCACGTGGGCTCTGAATCACACCTCATCCGGGGAACCATGAAGAAGATGGAGGAAGCCCTGGATCCCCAGCACTTCCTCCGGGTCCAGCGGTCGGCCATCGTCAACCTGGACCGTGTCAAGGAGATCCAGCCCTGGTTCAACGGCGATTTCGTGATCCTCACGGAATCCGGCCACGAGGTAACCACGGGTGAGACGTACCGAGCGCGGATCCAGGAGCTGATCAAGAACCCCCTGTAGGGGCGGAGGGGACCTCAGCGACTGCCCCGTCGCGGAAGCGAAGCCGTCAACCTGTGGACGACCGTCCGGCCACCGCTCACTCCTCGTGAAGCAAGGGGTCACCGCCACATCCGTCCGGCTCCCAGTCTAAGCAACCGATGAGCGGGGCCGACGAAACGCATTCGCAGTCGGGGACCGGCGGCGCCCGCCGCATATCGGGATCATCCACGCCGATCCCCTCCATCGCCAATTGGGTGTCCGCCGATGGCTTGAGGATCAACTCGTCCACCCATCCCCAGAACGGTGGAGCATCCTCTGCGTCCATCCCGGGGATGGCCCCGAGATACCACGGACCGTCGCCGAGGTCCCCGGACAGGTAGCCGTAGTCCTGGGAGAAGAGCTCCTGACCATCTCGATAGACCGTGAGCCGGTCTGGCTCGAAGACGAGACCCAACACCTGGGCGTCACTGGTCGAATAGCTGTCGAGGGCTTCGATTCCCCGGGCGAGGACGGCTACCTGGCCGTCGATATGGCCCATGGCGAAGGAGAAATCGTCGTCATCGTACGAGTTACTGTAAGAGTACCGCTTGGCGAGGAAGACCCCATCGTCCACGCCACGGGGCTGGAAGACCATCTTCAGGGTGAAGCTGGTGAGGACCACCTGGCAATCGAACTGAAATGCTTCGCCATTCACTTCGAGCGGATAGGATCCGTCGAGCCCCCCGACGCGATACGCCCCCAAAGTCGTGTCCCATTCGCAACTCAGATACTGCTGACCCGCCACGGCCGGGGGTAGCGCGACGATCGCAAGGACTGCGGTGGCGCACGCGGTCAGGGACGGTGGCGCACTGCGTCGATCACGAATTGAGGTGCTCATCACGTCACTCCAGGAGCTAGGTGCGGGCCGACGGCGGTTCCGCGGCGGAGCACGGAGGGACGGGGGGATCCCGACCGAGATCACTGACACTATTCGCCGGAACCTATGAAGCGCGCAAGGAACGCGATTGGGACTTGCCTCCATGACCCGCCAGGGGTCAGTCGAGGCCTCCGTCGCGGAGCCTTCGCCGGCAATCTTCTTCCTCGCGCCTCGCCGTGCGGTTCGATTCCGCGAGGTACCGGACACGGTCCTCTGCCGAGAGGCATGCCTGAACAGACTCGCGTAGGAGTTCCCGGTAGAAGTGCCACGAGACCCACGACAGCCGTGCACGCCCTTCTCGGCTAGCCGATGCGAGAATCGATCCATCGAGACTCAGAGCGGCATTACCCGGCCCAACAGCGCCATCCGTGATGTCGACGGGAGCGCCAGGTCGGGACGCGTCCCAGACGCGGATCGTGCCGTTACTGTCGGAGGTCAGGATTCGCCTTCCATCGAGGCTGAACTCGGCGCTCATCATCGGTGCGTCTCCCCGGAGCACGCGGACGGCCTGCCCCCGTTCCAAGTCCCAGAGCCTTGCCGTGGAGTCGGCCGAGGCAGTCAGGAGCGTTTGCCCGTCAGGGCTGAACGATGCCGCAAGAATGGGCGCGCGATGGCCGGGAATGGGGAACACGGTGTCGCTCGCGGGTTCCCCTGGAGCTCTGGCGAACCCCATCCGGTGCCCGTCGCGTCTTCCTTCGATTACGAGCAGTGGCTCGCTCGGCGTATCTACCCTCCAAACCCTTGCGGTATTGTCGGAGGAGACCGTCACGACATGTGAGCCGACGCGGTTCGCGTGGAGCGACTCGATCGGGCCCAGATGCCCGCCGGGGATACCGTCCCGGCCACCGACAAGTACCAGCGCAGAATCACGCCGTGACCGGACGTCGGGGTCGGTCTCGAATCCCCCCTGCAAGACGACTTCGACCACCCCATCGAGGTTCGAAACGGCGACCGAACGGCCGGTGGCGCTGAACACACGTTCGCCGCGCAGGGCGACTGCGGCGATGCGGCCCGAACCCTCGAGCACACGGCCGGTGTCGGGGTGATTCGGGCCCCACAATCGGGCGATGCTATCCGCCGAAAGCGTCAGGGCGGTTGAGTCATCGTGGGCGAGAAAGGCGTCCAGGACCACCGCACGATGCGGAAGGATCACCATGGCTTCGGGGTCGTCCATCTCCAGGATCCGGGCGGTGGAATCGCGGGATACGGAGACAAGGCGCTGGCCTGACGGTCCGAATCGTACGCGAAGGACCCGCGCGCCGTGCTGGGTCGAGGTCCGAGGATCGCCACCCTCGATCGGCCACACGCGGACCGTTCCGTCGTCGGCCCCCGCGCCCACGAGCTGTCCGTCGGGGCTCATGGCGACCGTCAGGAATCTGCTCTCCCGGTCCACCAGCGGCCGAGCTTGCCGACGCCACACCCGAGCGGATCCGTCCGAGGAGCCCGTCACGATCAGGCTGCCGTCGGGACTGAAAGCACCGGCCCGAACTCGGGCCCGATGCCCCCGCAGGTAGCTGGTGGAGGTTGAATCGCTGGTATCCCACAAGGCTGCGGTGTGATCGTCCGAGGTCGTGAGGATCCATCGGCCGTCGGGACTGAACTTGGCCGTCCACACAGAACCCGTATGCCCTGCAAGGACGCGCGAGTCCTGGCCGTCCACCCTCCAGATTCGAGCGGTACGATCCACGGACGCGGTCACGATCCGTTCACCCGCACCGTCGAAGCTGATTGCCCGGGCGCTGCCAGCGTGTGGAGGCGCGAACTGCCTCTCCAGCGAACCGTCCAAGTTCCACAAGCGAGCGTGGCCATCCGCGGAGGCCGTTGCGAGGAAGCCGCCGCGTGGACCGAACGCGACGGCGAAGACCCCTTGAGGGTGTTCCAGACGGACGGGGTCGGCTCCGGCCAGGTCGTAGATCCAGGATCCATTCCCGCGAGCCGCCGAAGCCGTGGCGACCCTCCTCCCTTCAGCGTCGAAGGCCACACCCCACGTGTTCCCCCGGGTGAACGGCCTAGGAATGAACAGGCGGGTCGAGTCCGCGACCATGTCCCACACTGCCGCTTTCCCATCATCGAAGGCTACTGCAGCCAGTCTGCCCCGCGGCCCGAACTTCACGTCCAGAACGCCCACGCCCGGAAGCCCCGCGGCACCCGCGAGGGTGTCCAATATGAACCCATCGGCGTCCCAGAGCCGCACGGATCCATCGAGTGAGGCGGTGAGAACCGACGATCCATCGGGACTGAACCGTGCCGTGCGCACCGCGTCCACGTGCTCAGCGAGGACTATCGGCTCGCCGGAGCCGTCGGCGTTCCAGATCCGGGCCGTCCCGTCGAACGATGCTGTGAGGATCCTGGTTCCATCGTGGCTGAACGCCACGTCCCGCACCTCGTTGTCGTGTCCGACCAAGATCGATTGGGGCCAATACCATGGACCGAGTGCTGCGCGGGCTGCCCGGACCGCCCCCACCGGATCGACGACTCGCTCCGAAGGCATCTCGGCCACCTCCCGGAGAAGAAGGGCGGCTGTCAGGGGATCGTCGATCGTGGGAGCCTGTGTGAGGATCGAAAACGCTCGAACCTCTTCGGCCTGCCTCCGGAGATCGGCTGCGACCTTGAAAACGCCCAGCGAGACGAGGAGCGCGAGCACGCCGACGCCCCCCAACAACCGCGCTCGTGCTGTACGTCTTCGCTGCTCCTCGCGCGCCAGCCGGCGCTGGCGGCTCTCGAGAACGACGTCGGTGAGTCGGTCGTGTATGAGCTCGACGTGGGGAATACCCAGGCGATCCTCACGCCGGAGGAGCCGACGGTCGACGAGTCGCTCGATCGATGCCGCCGTGACGCCCGGTGTCCCTACGGCGTCCTCGAGGGCCTGGGCCGTTCGGTGGCCTGATGCCGTGATCAAACGATCCTCGATGAACGACCGCACAGCCCGATGCTCGTCGGAGACGCATCGCTCGTAGAACCCCTCGATGATCCGCTCGCCCTGTCGATCCAGAAGGTCGGCGGAGATCGTCGGCGAGCGTGCCTGTCTCCGGAGCTCATTGAGCTCTCGGCAGAAGAGGCTCAGCAAGGCCGGCTCGACCTCCATCCTCTCCGGGTCGAGCGCGACTGCGTTCGGCCCGCCCTCGCCTCGATCCCCAGCGTGGGCCACGAACCGCACGATGCCCTCCGCGACCTCCTCTGAAACGATGTCGGAGGCCGGCCGCAAGACCGCCTCCCGGGCCTGGCTGCCGTTCATTCGAGTCAGGCGAACGCGGGTCAGAGCAAGGGCCGGGATGCGCTCCTGAAGCTCCTGGAGCTCAGGAAGGAAGTCCTCTCGAAGAGCGAGGAGCACGCGGTAGTCCTGACGTTCGAATCCGGCGGGGATGTCGCCGTCGCCGAGCGCCATAGCCTCCTGAAGCGACGCCGGGATGCGATTCTCGATGAGGTCACCGAGCTCCTCGAGCAGCTCATCCGTGTCAGCTCGGTCGCGACCCAGCGTGAACGCCTCCTCGAACTGGTCCAGAACCAGCACGGGTGTCAGAAGACGAGTGCGGCGGTTCCAGAACTTGGCCCGGTGGAAGTACTCCCACATCGTCTGCCCGCCTGGCCAGAGGGGAGCCTTCACACCGTGTCTCTTGGCCTCTTCGGACAGGCGCTCCCTCAGTTGGGCCCCGAGTGATCCACCGTCGTACCCAACGCGAACCAAGACCGGAAAGAAGAGCTGGCGGCGGAGACGGGGAAACAGGCCGGCTGCCATCAGCGATGTCTTGCCCAGACCGGATGCACCGAAGAGCACGGTGACGGTGGAGCCGCGTACCGCTCTGTAGAGCGCCTCGGTCTCGCGTTCCCGACCGTGGAAGAACTGGCTGTCCTGTTCGCTGAAGGCCTTGAGGCCCGCGTAGGGATTGTTGGTCTCGAGGGCCTGGTCGGGGGGTGAGTGGCTCGACCCGGTCATGCGTCCCTCGCCGCCTCCGGGCTCCGCACGCGCTCCAGCGTCTGCTTGATGCTCACGACGACCTCGTCCGTGGGACGGCCGCCCAGCGCCCTGATTGCCTGATTGCGCCAGAATCCCGCTGGGATGTTCTCCGCGCCCTGCTGGGTCTCATCGAGGATGACGGGCACGATGAACGGAAGGCTCTCTGCCATGGCCTCGGCCCGGTCGAGGGCCCACCGCCATTCACGGCGGAAGTATCCCTCCCGTCGGGATTGAGAGCGCCTAGAGACGAACGGCATGAACAAGTCACACCGCCGGATATTCGACTTGATCATCAAGTCCCAGGCATCGCCTGGCTGAAGGTCTTGCTTGTCGAACCAGACGTCCAGATGCGCATCCTCGAGGGCCGCGCGCCATGAATCGACCAGCTCCTGATCCTCGCTGGCGTAGCTCAGGAAAATCGAGCCGGGGACCATCTTGGGGCTCGCGGCGGCCGGCCTCGAGGTGGGAGCCGTCTCCGAGGCCTGATGCGGGTGACGTTCCGTCCAACGGTCGTGGAGCTGATCGATGAACTCGACCGCTCCGCCCTCCGGAAAGACCTCGATTCGACAGTCTCTCAGGAACATGGAGAGGTTGACCTCTCCCACCGCACGTCGGTCGGCGATCTTCTCAGAGGTCTCCCGGGAACCCAGTCGGTCGTTGGAAAGCGTTCGCACGAAGAACCGGGTGAGCCAATCCGGGTACCCACAGCCGAGGAAGAGCAGGTGATAGTGGCGGAATTCGTCGAAGAGAAGCTTGGGACGATGGAGCTCGGATTGCAGGCGGTGGAGGAACTCCAGATGGTCCTCGTCCGTGACGGCGTATTCGGGGGACGAAGACAGCGGTCCGAAGATCTGATAGACGTGAGGCCCGCCCAGGTGTTCCAGCTCGATCGGCAAGTCGACGACCTGTCGGTGGGGCGAGTATGATAGCGTTCGTGTTCCGGGGTCTCCTCCGAAACGGACGTTGTCGAGGGCCTGGGCCATCAGGGAGTCGAAGGTCGTGCTGACGTAGAGGTCGAAGTCGGTGATCTCCGCGAGCTTCATCAGCGGCTCCGGAACCGCGAAATCGGAGCGGCCCATGATCGCTCTGAGCTTGGAGTAGACCTTGGCCCGCGGCCCACCGCCCCGTATGTACTGTGCAGCGACTGCGTTCAAGTCGGGCGCGGAGCCAAGTCCATCGCGGTCGACGCGAAGCTCTTCTGCCAGGCTGGCGGCCAGGAACGAGTCGACCAGATTGGTCGTGCCGTTGTCCGAAATGGTCAGGAGCTCTCGGCCGACGACTGGGACGACGTCGCGATCCTCGATGAAGAGGAGGAGCTCCTCCCAGTCGAATTCGTCGGTCATGTGAGGGAGTTGGGGCCCTCGGAGTTGGGAGCGGGAACAGTCATGCCCCTCATTATGATTGGCGTCAGAGATCCCGTCCAGCATGGCGTTCTTTGCGTCATGTGCCGGTCGGTCGTCAGACGCGAGAGGTTGGGTTGCAGGCTCGGCGCGTCCGTATCCGATGGGACGGTGCGAACGGAATGAGGGGCGAGGACGCTGGGGCTGGCCGCACTAGGACGGAAGCTCCCTCCCTAGGGACGAGACGACATGGAAGACCGTAGACTCGAGATGGCGTTGGCCCACTTCGACCCTCCAGCCGGAACCAAGATGTGGCACGGAGGCGCCAGCGCGCTGGGCGCGGTCCGGGGCGTGAAGCCAGAAGCGGCCGCTTGGCGGCCGGCGCCGGACCGCCACAGCATCTGGGCCCTGACTCTGCACGTGGCCTACTGGAACTACGCGATCTGGCGCAGAGTGAGCGGGGAGGCGCGGGGCGGGTTTCCCCGCAGGCCGTCGAATTGGCCCGCGTTGCCGGACGCGATCACCCCCGACGCGTGGAAGCAAGACCGGCGGGTGCTCCGCCGGTACCACACGCTCCTTCGGGACGTCATGGCCGATTTCGATCCCGGCCGCCTCGACGAGCCTTCCGGGGGCCGGGGCGGCTACACCTACGCCGATCTCTTCATGGGCGTCGTTTTGCACGACACCTACCACGCTGGGCAGATCCAGATGCTCAAACGGCTTC
This sequence comes from Gemmatimonadota bacterium, assembly GCA_039589315.1. Lineage (GTDB taxonomy): Bacteria > Gemmatimonadota > Gemmatimonadetes > Longimicrobiales > Gaopeijiaceae > JBDHHQ01. Next base: position 26,731 of record JBDHHQ010000023.1, on the reverse strand, counting down.
ATGCCAGCATGGGCGGCGGGTAGCGGGGGGCGCCGCGGGCCGCCACGGATTGTCGCCATCGCGTCGGGCGGTGGAGCACAAGGGCCGGGGCCGGCCCAACGTATTCGGGGGGCCGTACGCGCGAAGGAACACAATCGAGGATCGAAGGCGCGGCCGGAGGAGCAGGTGGACTCGAAAGAGAAAGCCGGGACCCGGGGGCAGATCCTGCTGCTGGTCGAGGGCACCTTGCTGGCGATCGCGTTGGTCACGCCGATCATGCCCAGCAAGGCGGGCTCGGACCGCGGACTCGCCGACTTGTTCCTCGAGAACCCGACCTACCTCGAAGAGGTGGCCGTCAGCTTCCTCGGCCTCCACGTCCTGCTGATGGCCCTGGGGGTCGTGTTCGGCCTCTACTGGCGCGTCCAGAGGGCGCGCGAGTGAGGTAGGGCCTACGGCCCGACGCGGAGGCGTCTGTTCGTCGGCGCTAGGCTGGCTCTCGGAGCATCACGAGCAGCATCTTGAACGGTTCCACGGCGTCGAGGGCGTGGGGGACGCTTGCAGGCAACCGCAGGAGCTGCCCGGTATGGGCCGTGACCGCACGACCGCCCACCGTCACCTCGGCTGTGCCGTCCACGATCAGAACGGCCGCCTCGTGGGGCGTGGAGTGCTCGCTCAGACCCTGGCCGGCGTCGAACGCGAAGAGTGTGAGGGAGCCGCCCGCGTTCTTCATCATCGTCCTGCTCACCACCGAGTCAGCCTGGTAGGCGACCATGTCCGCCAGCGCCTCGTGCGAGGTCGGGAGGCTATCGAGGGGGTCGGCGGTCATCTGGCTACTCCGTAACGGGGCTGGGACTCGGAGTGGCCAGCGTACCGCCACGGGGCCCACGAGGCCAGGGCGGTTTCGCTAGCCGTCTTGCGATGGCTCACATCGGCCGGCATCGTCACCGGCGCTCCGCCACTTGATCGCCGCGGTCAAGGGCCCATACAGCCATGTACCCGGGCTGGCCGTCCTCCGTACCGTTGTCGAGCACCGTGCCACGGCGGCCGTCCCCCGAACGACGACAGGATGACGAGATGACCGTTTCTCGGTGGCTGATCGGCGCGGCTCTGGCTGTGTCGGCGGGTCTCGGTCCGCCGGGAGCGACGGCCGCGGCCTCGCTCTACGAGGCACCGACCGGCCTGCGCCCCTGGGGCTTCCCCGGCCACAGGACGGTCTGCGAGATCGCGTGGCTCGAGCTCACGGAGGAAACCCGGTCGCAGGTCCGCCGCCTGACGGAGGCGTGGGGCGAGTTCGAGACGTTCGCCGAGTCGTGCGTCTGGGCCGATTCCAACGGTGCCAAGGGGATGCGCAACGCACACTGGGTGGACCTGCCGCCCGGGAGCGAGGCGGTGACGATGGACCACTGCCCGCCCGACTGCGTGCTTCGCCACCTGACCGCCGAGGTGGAGTTGTTGGGGGATGCGTCGAGGTCCGAGGGCACGCGGGCTCGGGCCCTCATGTTCGTCGGCCATTTCGTGGGCGATATCCACGCTCCACTCCACATCGCCTACGACTCCGACCACGGGGGCAACGACCACGAGATCCGTGGCCTGGGCGAACGCTACGACGACCTGCACGCCGTCTGGGACAGCTACATCGTGCGGGACCTGGCCGGTCGCTGGGAGGCATTCGCCCGGGAGCTGCAGGGGGACATCAAGCCGGTAGACCGGACCCTCTGGGCCGATCTCGACCCCCTGGTCTGGGCCAACGAGTCGTACCGCATCGTGGAGGACTACGTCTACGAAGACCTTGAGGGGGAGGATCGGGCGCAGCTTGGCGAGGGCTATGATGCCCGGAACCGCCGCACCGCGGAGCTACAGCTCAAGAAGGCAGGAGTCCGGCTCGCGGCTTTGCTCACGGAGGTCCTGGGATGAAGGACCCCCGTGCGTTCGACTTCGACGGCGACTACGGCGAGATCTACGACGACATCGCTCGCACCGTGATCCCGGGATACGAGCAGCTGTTTCAGGCTACCCTGGCTCTGCTCGGCGGGCGGCTGGGGTCCCGGGCGAACGTTCTTGTGGTGGGCTGCGGCACGGGCAAGGAGATCGCCGCGCTGGCGCCGGCGGAGCCCGGCTGGTCGATCACGGGCGTCGATCCGAGCGCAGAGATGGTCGGGGTCACCCGGTCGGTGGTGCGTCGCCTCGGCGTCGAGAGTCGTGTCGCCGTGGTGCACGGCGAGGTCGACGCGTTGCCCGCCCAGGCCTCGTTCGACGCGGCCACGGTCATCAACGTGATGCACTTCCTCCGTGACGACGGGACCAAAGCGGCCCTGATGGAGGCTGTGGCGACGAGGGTCCGACCGGGCGGGCCCATCCTCCTGTTCGACCTGCATGGCGACCCGGTCTCGGAGGCCTTTCAGGAGCTGGATGAGGCGTGGGTGTCCTACATGCGGATCAGGGGCCTCCAGGGGGAGGCGCTGGAGGAGTTCCTCGAGCGTCTCCGCAAGGGGATAGACTACGTTCCCGAGTCCCGGATCATGGAGATCTGCCGCAGCGTCGGCCTGGAGCCGCAGTTTCGCTACTTCGGTGGGTTCCACTACGGCGGTTGGCTGCTGACGCGTGGCCGCCCCGCCTAGCAATGCCCGTGCCGGCCGCGGGGGCACGCGACCGGTCTCCTTGCCGACCGAGCTTCCACGACCAGCCAGGATTCCTCGTAGTAGAGCTCTTGTAGACGCTCCCGGTCTCCCTCGTGCCACGCCTCCTCGAAATCACTCGTGATCTCCTGCACCTTCTCCAACATGTAGGCGTAATAGCGGGCAAGGTGCCTCGGCGCAGATCCGCCGCCGCCACCCGGCACGCCGGGCTGAGCGACGAGGGGGGCAACCGGGACGAGGACGAACAGGGTCGAGAGAGCGATTCCAACGAGAAGACGACCCATGAGCAGCCAGACTCATCCGCGGAGGATACGCATTGGGGAGAGACCCTCTCGGCAGGCATCATCCGGGAGAGGCCAGACCCTCGGTCGTACGCGCCTCGGACTGCCCTCATCACACCACCGAAGCGACCGCCGAGTCGAGATGAGGGGGAGAGTGGGCTACGCCGTCGTGTGAGGTGAAGCTCTGGGCCAGCCGGGCAGGGCCAGTCGGAGTTGCACCGTCGGGCTGCCCCCCGCACCTTGGCGCCCGCACAGTGGGCTGCGCCGAGGCTGCCGCGCCGGATGCGTTACAGAGGCCTGCCTGCCGAGGTCACGCGTCTCGGTCGCGCCGCCGTGAGTCGGGCTCCGGCGGCCTTCCGGTTTCACGCGCCAACACGGGGAACGGATGGACTTCGCTACCACGACCAAGCTCTGGATCTACCAGCGCGTCGCGGACTCGGGCCGCGTGCCCACCACGACCGAGATCTCGGCGGGTCTCGATCGCCCGGCGGAAGAAGTGCGGGCCGCCTGCGACTCTCTGGCCGAGAAGCGGCTGCTCGTCCTGGCCACTGAGACCCGAGAGATCGTGATGGCGCCGCCGTTCTCGGCGGTGGCCACGCCCTTCGTCGCCGAGGTCGGAGGACGCAGATACTTCGCCAACTGCGCCTGGGACGCCCTCGGAATCCCGGCGGCGCTACACGGGGCCGGCACGGTGCGCACGTCCTGCGCCGACTGTGGAGATCCCATGACCATCGAGGTCGCCCAGGACGGCCCTTCGCCGACGGATTGCCTCACGCACTTCGCCGTGCCGGCCGCACTCTGGTGGGAGGACATCGTCTACACGTGACAGACCATGCTCTGCTTCCGGTCGGAGGCCCACGTCGATGCCTGGTGTCTGACCCGGGGCCTGCCGAGACGCCCCCTCGTGGACCTTGGGCAGCTCTGGCATCTGGCGGTCCACTGGTACGGAAACCGGCTCACGGTCGATTCCCGGAGACCGGCTCCGGAAGAGATGACCAGGATCTTCGCCGAGGTCGGCCTCACCGATCCCTTCTGGGATCCCAGCCGCGACGCGTTCCGCGGTTGATGGACCGGCCTCGGCGTGACGGAGCGCTTGGCGCCGGAGCGCTCAGCCCAGCCGAGGAGAGGGCACCGCTGCCATGACCCCTTCTCGGTCGCTGTCCCTGATCGCCCTGGCGTTCGCCGCGGGTGCCTGTGCACCCTCGACGACACCAGCGCCGGTGAGCGCGGAATGTGAGGTCGAAGTGTGGAACGAGTCCGGTGCGGTGCTGAGCGTCACCGCATTCGGTCGAGACAAGATGGAGCTCGGACACGTGGATCCCGGCGAGCGAGTGCGATTCACCGAGCTTTGCAGGGTCGAAAGGGTCTCCGTTCGAGGCGGCTTCGTGGACGACCCCTCGGATCGAGACCCCCTCTGGGCGGTGGCCATCATGCGGTCCGGTAGGGTCGTCCGCGTGGCGCTCCGGAGCTGAATGCCATGGGCGTGCTATACGTGGCGCTGGGGGGCGCTGTGGGCGCCGTGGCCCGCTACGGGCTGAGCGGCTTCGTATACCAGCGCTTCAGCGACGCGTTTCCTTGGGGCACGATGACCGTGAACGTCGTGGGCTCGTTGGCCCTGGGCTTTGCCGTCGTATACTTCGAGAACAGTCTCGCGTCGCCGGAGCTTCGGAAGGCCGTGACGATTGGCCTGTTGGGCAGCTTCACGACGTTCAGCACGTTCGCGTACGAGTCCGTGGCTCTTTTCCAGGACGGCGAGTGGACCCGCGCCGGCGGTTACGTTCTCGGCAGCGTGGTGTTGGCGTCCCTGGCGGTGGTCGTCGGGCTGGCCCTGGCTACCGTGCTCGTCAGGTCACGGGGGTAGGCATGCCGCACAGATTCGAAGGCGAGCGCACCCTGATGCGGATCTTCCTCGGGGACAGCGACCGCTGCAAAGAGGGCGCGTACAGGGGGCGCCCGCTCTACGAGGCGGTCGTCCTGCTGCTCCGCGAGAAGGGATTCGCGGGTGCGACGGTAGTGCGGGGTACCGCGGGCTTCGGCGCGTCCGCCAGGCTTCACACGGGCAAGATTCTCCGCCTGTCCCAGGATCTCCCCGTGATCGTCGAGGTCGTGGAACGGGAGGAGACGATTCGGGACGCCCTGGCCGAGCTGGACCGTATGATCGACGGTGGCTTGATCACGCTGGAGAAGGCCCATGTGATCCTGTACCGTCCGGCAGGGACCCGGGATTCGGAGCGGTGGGAGCACATGGTCGAGGGACTGGAGCCTGGAGACGCGGGCACCTGACCACTTGTGGCGGGTGTTTTCACGCCAGCGCGTCTCACCCGTTTCAAGGGTGCATCGATCTCGCGGGGAGCGGGACGCCCAACCAGGAAACGGGAGTGGGACCATGTTGGATCGAGCACGACGCACAATCGAAATGACGACCGAGCTCTTCTTCCTCTTCGCCGTCACCGTGGGGATTCCCGCGCTGCTGATGGGTCAGGTTCTTCTCATCCTCATGCCGGGCTCGCCGGGGGGGACGGTCGGGTGAACCCCATGACGCCCGTAGCCGGCGCGTCCAGCGAACCCGATGTCGAGGCCTGGGCCGGGGCTTATGCCCCCGAGCTCAGGCGCCACCTGACCCGGATGCTGTCCAGCGCCGCCGACGCCGAGGACGTGCTCCAGCAGGTCTGGATCACGGCCCTGGAGAACCCACCCGACGCCGGACCCGGTAGCAACGTCCGGGCCTGGCTGTACCGCGTGGCTACGAATCGCGCGTTGGACTGTCTCGCGGCCGCGCGACGCCGGCGGCAGGCGCTTTCCCGGCGCGATCCCAGGATCGCAACGGGTGAGGACACGCCGGTGGATGCCGCGGCGTTCGCCCTGGGCGAGAAGGCCCGCCAGAAGGTCCGGGCCCACTGCGCCGGCTTGCCCCGAAAGCAGCGGGAGGCGGTGTGGATGCGGTGGGTGGAGGGCCTGGACTACGCGTCCATCGCGGAGCGGTTGGACTCATCCGCGGACAGCGCCCGGGCCAACGTCTATCAAGGCATGAAGAGGCTGCGCAGCGAGTTGGAAGACCTCTGGACGAAGGAGTATGGAGCATGAGCGCCCAGGGCTGTCAGGTCACGGAAGACCAGGTGCTGTCCTACGTTACGGGGGACATGGCCGGGACGGAAGAACTGGAGATGTCGGAACACCTGGCGGACTGTGCCGCTTGCCGCGATCAGGCCGTGGACTACCGCCTGCTCGAGGTCTGCCTGGATCAGGTGACGCAGGGGGACGCTGTCCGCTGGTCCTCGTTCGAGTCACCGTTCGGAACCATGTACGTCGCCGCCACAGAGGCCGGATTGTCGTGGGTTTCGTGGCGCCAGCCGGACGATGACGCCCTGCTGGAGGTTCTCGGCAAGCGCTTTCCGGGGCGCCCACTCGTGCGAGACGACGCGGCGCTGGCCGATTGGCGTACGCAGCTCTCCGAGTATTTCGCGGGTGAGCGCACGAGCTTCGACCTGCCGGTCGACCTCCAGTCCCTGAGTGACTTCGAGCGTGCGGTCCTCGAGGCTGCTCGGCGGATCCCCTACGGGGAGGTGATCCCGTACGCAGAGGTCGCCCGCCGAATCCGGAAACCGCGAGCCATGCGGGCCGTGGGCAACGCCCTGGGTCACAACCCGGTGGCCATCGTGGTGCCCTGCCACCGCGTGGTCCGAAGCGACGGGAAACTCGGGGGGTACACCGGCGGCACCGAGTACAAGCGCAAGCTGCTGGCCATCGAGGGTAGGTTGGACCTGCTGCTGGCCGGGTGAATCGGGGCGAGAATGGCGACGCATGAGGCGAAGGAGGGCGGATCGTTGGAGAAGGTCAACCTGAAGGAGAAGCTGGGCCTCATCACGGAGCACTGGCACCCCGGAATCGTGGGCCGGGTCAACGACACCGATGTGAAGCTGGCGAAGCTCCAGGGTGAGTTCGACTGGCATCACCATGCCGACGAGGACGAGCTGTTCCTGGTGCTGGAGGGGCGGCTCCTCATGCGGTTCCGGGAGCGGGACGTCTGGCTCGAGCCCGGCGAGATGCTGGTCGTCCCCAAAGGCGTGGAGCACAAACCGGTGGCGCCGGAGGAGGCGCACATCCTGTTGGTGGAGCCCGCCGGTACGCTGAATACGGGCACGGTAGAAACCGAGCGCACAGTGGTGCCCGAGTGGCTTTGACCCCCAGGCACCCGGGGCGGGGCGCTGCCGGAGGGGCATGCCCATGAGGATCGCGGTCTACGGTGCCGGTGGCGTCGGCGGCTACTTCGGCGCTCGCCTGGCCGCGTCCGGTCAGGATGTCCGGTTCGTCGCGCGGGGCGCCCACTTGGCGGCGATGAGGGAGACCGGTCTGCGGGTTTCCAGCCCCAAGGGCGCCGTGACCGTCTCGCCGGTCCAGGCCAGCGACGATCCGGCCGAAGTGGGTCCGGTCGACGTCGTCCTGGTGGCGGTGAAGACCTGGCAGCTCGCGCAAGTGGTGGAGGGTCTACCGCCGCTCCTCGAAGCGGACTCGGTGGTCCTGCCCCTCCTCAACGGCGTGGAAGCGGCCGACGAGTTGGCCGCGGCGGTGGGGAAGGGACGGGTGCTCAAGGGCCTTTGCCGGATCATCAGCATGGTGGAGGCGCCCGGCCACATCCGCCATCTCGGGGCCGAGCCCAGCATCGTCTTGGGCGAGTGGGACAACGAACGGACCGCCCGCGTGACCGGGCTGCGCGACGTCCTGGCCGGGGCCGGGATCCACGCGCGGGTGCCGGGCGACATCGACGTGGCGCTGTGGGAGAAGTTCGCCTTCGTCGTCTCGGTGGGCGGGGTCGGCGCGGTGACTCGGGCCCCCATCGGCCAGGAGAGGAGTCACCCGGCCACGCGCGCGATGATCGAGTCGGCGATCCGGGAGATCGTGACCGTGGGGCAGGCCAGCGGAGTGAAGATCGGGGAGGACGTGGTCGAGAAGTCCATGTCGTTCGTGGACACCCTGCCCGCCCAGGGATCCGCGTCGCTGCAGCGAGACCTGGCCGCCGGCCGCCCGTCCGAGCTCGAGGCCTGGAACGGCGCGGTGGTGCGTATTGGCCGCCAGCTGGGCCTGGAGACCCCCATACACGCCTTCATCCACGCGAGCCTCGTGCTCCTGGAAGAGCGTGCGAGAGGGCGGCGGGAGTTCGACACCCCGGGTGTAGAGGCCGATCCGTGTCTGGAACGCTAACTCGCGCAGACCACCCATCGATTCTGCAGTCGGCCTGGGACACGTTGAGCATCCCTCGCGGCCAGACGGACGCCTACGCGCAGGCCGCCCGCGCCCGTTTCGGAGGCTGAGGCTCGCCCCGACGCCGTGCGTCAGCTCGTCGGCTCCGGCAGGTAACGCCGGTCCTCCGTCCGGTCGCGGACGTCCTCGATCGCAATCGCTCCTGTCAGTTTCATCGGCGGCTCACCGCCGTTATCCGCCCTGACTCCAGGGCGGGGGAAACGTTAAGTTCGGCCGAGGCCGGGCTGGTGGGGGGCAGCCCGAGACTCCCAGGTGCGCGTCAGGAGGATGCCGTTGCCGGACAAGGCACATCAGCCACGTGACGTCGCGCCCGATGCCGAGAGCGATCTCGCGGTGGCCGACGACAGCGGGGCGACCCAGGATTCTGCGGTCGCCGAAGCCTCCGAGGCCAATGGCCATCGACAGCTCGCTCGCGACGGGCAGAACCTGCAGACCGTGGTGATCGGGGCGGGGGCAGCCGGCCTGGCGGTTGGAGGTTGCCTTCGACGCGCAGGTATGCCCGTCACGATCCTGGAGCGGACCGCGCAGCTCGGATCTGCCTGGCGGAACCATTACGACCGTCTCCACCTCCATACCGATCGGCGGAATTCCGGCCTTCCCCACCTGCCCATGCCGCGCTCCTATCCGCGCTATCCGTCACGGGACCAGGTCGTGGAGTACCTCGAGGCCTACGCAACCCATTTCGGCCTGGAGCCGCGCTTCGGCGTCGAGGTCCGACGGCTGGACCGCAGGGCTGATGGCTGGTCCGTCGACACCGGCGAAGCGCGCATCCGGACCCCGCGGGTGGTCGTCGCCACCGGGTATACGCAACGGCCCGTCAGGCCGTCCTGGCCCGGTCTCGACGGTTTCGGAGGCACCTGCCTTCACAGCTCGGAGTACCGCTCCGGGGCTCCTTTCGCTGGAGCCCGGGTGTTGGTGGTGGGCTTCGGAAACTCCGGAGGGGAGATCGCCCTCGACTTGCTGGAGCACGCGGCCCAGGTGTCGGTCTGCGTCCGGAGTCCCGTGAACGTGGTCCCCCGAGAACTGCTGGGACTGCCGATTCTCACGATCTCCATTGCGCTTTCACGGCTCCCGCCCCGGGTCGCCGACGCCCTCACGGCCCCCGTGGGGCGGCTGCTCTACTCCGACCTGCACCGTCTGGGGCTTCGGCGAGCCGCCGACGGGCCGTTCCAACAGATCGCCAACCGCAGGCGGATTCCCCTCATCGACATCGGGACCATCGAGCGTCTCAGGTCCGGGGAGCTTGAAGTCCGCCCGGGGATCCTGGAGTTTGACCGGGGTAAGGTCGTGTTCGAGGACGGGCTGCGGGAGGCGTACGATGTGATCGTCCTTGCCACCGGGTACCGTCCGGACTTGAGGCCGCTCCTTGGACACGTGCCCGGAGCCTTGGAACCTGACGGGTCTCCAGTACGCAATGGAGTCCGGGGCTCCGACGCGGGCCTCTACTACTGCGGATTCTACGTCGCTCCCACCGGTATGCTCAGGGAGATCGCTCTGGAAGCGGGTGAGATTGCCCGATTGATCGAGAAGGCGAACCGAGGGGGCCGCGACTGGCCCGGTGCGGATCGTCCGGTGGACGCCCGGGCGTAGCCGTACGACGAGAGGTGGACAGAATGAGTGACGAACTGACGGTGACATGCCCCCGCTGTGGGCATGGAATTCGAGAGGAGGAGGCTACTGCCTGCCCCGAGTGCGGCTGGTCCATGGAAGCCGCCGAGGTAGGGGTGCCCGTGATCCTGAACCAGAAGGGCGTGATGCTCCGAGACCTGGTCATCTTCCAGGTGAAGCTCTTCCTGGATGGCGTGAAGGACCTGGTCCTGATGCCCGTCGCGCTCGGGGCCTTTCTGCTGGACATCCTGCCACGGTCGAGCGCCCGCACCGGGCAGAACTTCTACGCGGTGATGCGAGCGGGGGAGAGGTTCGACCTCTGGTTGAATCTCTACGATGCGACCAAGAGGGTCGATGCCGGGAGAGACGGCCTCTTCGGAGAAAGCCTGGCCGGGGCCAACAACCTGATCGGCCAGGTCGAGCAAGCGGTGCGGCAGACCGTGGAGCTCGGCAAGGAGAAGGTGGAAGCGATGCAGCAGAAGCGGCAAAGCGGAGACGATGATGAGTCCGGAGAGGCCTAGCGGCGACTCAGCCCTCCATCCGACGTCACATGCTTGCATCTAATCTTAGAAGGTGATTTAGAACATGAAACATAAGTCACTGCTGTTTTCAGCTTTATGCCTTACGATCATACCGGCGAGCGTCGCGGTCGCACAGGAGGATCACGCCCACGATCAGCCGTACGCGGGGCTCGAGTCCCGAGACCTCAAGGCGCTGTCGCCCGACGAGGTCGCGGCGCTGGAGGCAGGTCAAGGGATGGGGTTCGCGCTGGCGGCCGAGCTCAACGGCTACCCGGGCCCTCGCCATGTTCTGGAGCTGCGGCACGAGTTGGAGCTCACCGCAGCGCAGGAATCCGCGACCCAACGGATCTTCGAGAGCATGCAAGCCGATGCCCGGGAACAGGGATCGCAGCTGATCGCGCTGGAGTCGGAGCTCGACCTGGCGTTCCGATCCGGTACGGTGGACCCGCAGTCCTTGGGTGACCTGCTTTCCCGGATCGGCCAGGTGCGCGCCCGTCTCCGTGGCACGCACCTGCGCGCACATCTCGAGTTGATGGAGCACCTGACGGAGCACCAGGTACACCGCTACGGCCAGCTCAGGGGGTACGGCACCGCGCATCAGGGCAGGGCCGGCGGTTGAGCGGAATCGGTCCGGCCGCGCTACCCGGAGCTCTGCGTGCACGCTAGCGAGATCGAGGCTGCATGTGACCGCGTCCTGGCCGGACTCCAGGCCGGAGCGAACCCGGCTCGCGCGGAGCACAACGCGGGCTACTTTCCCACGTCCATGGCGATCCTCGGGACGGCCGTGCCCGACATCCGTCGCGTCCTACGGTCGGAAGCCGCGACGCTGAAGCGCGAGCCCGCCGGAACGGTTTTGGCGGTGGCGGAAGCCCTCATCGCCGCGAACGTCCACGAGAGCCGGCAGGCCGCGTACGAGCTGCTGGGCCGGCGGAAGGACGTGCTCGCCAGCCTCGGCGTGCGCGACGTGGAGCGGCTCGGCCGGGGAAACGACAACTGGGCCTCGGTCGACGCCTTCGCCACGCTGGTCGCGGGCCCGGCATGGCGCTCGGGTCGAGTGACGGACACCACGGTCAAGCGCTGGGCGCGCTCGAAGGAACGCTGGTGGCGCCGCACGGCGTTGGTGGCCACCGTGGCCCTCAACCTGCCCGCTGCCGGGGGCAGCGGAGACGTGCCCCGGACCATGATGGCGTGTGAGATGCTGGCGGCAGACACGGACCCGATGGTGGCGAAGGCGCTCTCATGGGCTCTGCGCACGGTGATCCGGCACGACGCCGCGGCGGTGGCTGACTTCCTCGAGCGGCACGCAGACGAGGTGCGCTCGCCCGTGACGAGGGAGGTCCGCGCGAAGCTCGCGACGGGCTTGAAGAACCCGGGAAGATAGACTCGACGAGAAAGTGAGTGGAATGGACCAGAGTGACGACGGGAGGATCGACGCGATCTGGGTCAAGCGGGCCACGCGCGGGCCCATGGACGCTGTGGAGCGAGCCTCGCTCGTAGCCGGCCGGGGGATCGAGGGAAACGCGAACCAAGGTGGCTGGAGACAAGTCACGCTCATCTCCAAGGAGGCCTGGGAGGCAGCCGAAGCCAGCCTGGGGGCCACCGTGGCGCCGTCGAGCCGCCGGGCCAACGTCATGGTCAGTGGCGTCGACCTTCGGCAAAGCCGGGATCGGGTGATCGGGCTGGGCCCGTGCACCGTCCTCGTCAAGGGTGAGACCAGGCCCTGCACGCGCATGGACGCGGCGCATGTGGGCCTCAGGGACGCCCTCGATCCCGACTGGCGTGGAGGTGCCTTTGGCGTGGTCGTGACGGGAGGAGTGCTATCCGTGGGTGACCGGGCGAGCTGGGTGGAGGCCGGAACGTGAGATTCTGGCGCAAGAAGCCCGAAACCGTGCCGGGGTCGGCACCAGAGCCCTCCGGCACACCGAAGGAGGTCAAGGAGCGCCGTCCTTCCACCCCTCCAGTGAAGGGGACCAAGATCCGCCTCTTCCTGCATACCCCGGGCCGCATGGCGCGGCTCCTGGAGGTGGATCTTCCCGACGGCGAGGCGGCGGGCGACGTGTCCCTCCGTTGCTTCGAACCCCCTCCGGAGGGCGGAGGCGGAGACGAAAACACGCCGTCCAGGGCGTGGAAGGTCGACCTGACTACCGAGGAGGTGCAGCGCATTCGCGAGACGGCGTCGGCAATCCGTCTGATTCCGCTGGGGGGGCGGTCCCGCGCGGGAGACGGCTCCACCGTGGAGATCACGATTTCCGCCGGACCTGCGGAGGCGCGCCTCAAGTGGTGGATGACCCCGCCCGAGGGATGGTCCATGGCTGCGGATCTCGTGGAGTCCCTGCGCCAGTTGAGTGGAGAGGAGCTCTGAGAAGAATGGCGAGGCTCTCGCGAGGGCCGTTCCGGATCGCCGCTGTCCAGGCGGCTCCTGTCTTCCTCGACCGTGCCGCCACGGTGGACAAGGCGTGCGAGCTCATCGCCCAGGTCGGCGCGGAGGGCGCCAAGCTGGCGGTATTCCCAGAGGCGTTCATCCCCACCTATCCGTTCTGGGTCTGGTTCATTCCCGCCGGTCAGACCGCCGCTCTGCGCGAGCTCTACACCGATCTGTTGGATGGGGCGGTGACGGTCCCAGGCCCGGTCACGGACCGCCTCTGCGACGCTGCTCGCGCAGCCGGCGTCAACGTGGCGATCGGGGTGAACGAACGGAACGACGAGGCCAGCGGGGGCACGCTGTTCAACACCTTGCTGATCATCTCGTCCGACGGGCGGATCCTGGGCCGCCACCGGAAGCTGGTTCCCACCGCCGGAGAGCGGTTGTGCCACGGTCGCGGCGACGGGAGCACACTGCACACGCTCGAGACCGACGCAGGACGCCTGGCGGGGCTCATCTGCTGGGAGAACTACATGCCGCTGGCCCGGTTCGCCCTGTACGCCGACGGGGCGCAGATCTGGGCCGCACCGACGTGGGACAGGGGTGAGCCCTGGCTCTCGACCCTGCGCCACATCGCCAAGGAGGGGCGCGTCTACGTCGTGGGCTGCTGCTCCGCGGTCCGAAAGAGCGATGTTCCGGATCGTTACGACTTCAAGGAGCGGTTCATGGGCGGCGTGGGCGAGTGGGTGAATCCGGGAGACAGCGTGATCGTGGACCCGGACGGGAAGCTTCTGGCCGGACCGGTCAGCAACGAAGAGAGCATTCTGTTCGCGGAGGTCGACCCGGCCCGTATGAAGGGCCCGCGCTTCCAGCTCGACGTGGCCGGGCACTACGGTAGGCCGGACATCTTCGACCTACAGGTCGATCGCACGCCCAGACCCGTCGTCCAGGAGATCGCGCTGCGGGCCGAGGCGGAGCGGGCAGGAGGGACCACGGGCGAGTGAGACGCCAGGGCCGTCGGGCGGTCGGACGGGGTGTGGCCATCTCGGCGCTGGCGGCGCTCCTGGCCTCGGGCGGGACTTCTCCCGCGGCAGCTCAGAGCGCGGCGCTCCGGTCCCCACGAGCCATGCTGGGCGAGTCCGGGATCCGGTGGGTGACGGTGACGTCCCCTCACTTCCGCTTCCACGTCGAGCGGGGGTCTCCGGCCGAGCTCGCGGTGGACCTTCTCGCCCGCCAGGCCGGGGCGGCGCGAGCGCACGTGCTGGACCTGCTGGCACAAGAGGATGCACCGGTCCTCGACCTCTTCTACGTGGCCACGCAGGACCGCATGGAGTCCCTGACGGGGGCGCGGCCCAAGGCGCTCGCGGTGCCATCGGCCGGGTTCGCGGTGTTCGTGTACAACGGGCAGGTGACCGCACACCACCGGCACGAGCTGATGCACGTGATGGCGGGCCACTTCTGGGGTGCAGCGGCGCCGCCCGCTCATTGGATCAACGAAGGCCTGGCACAGCACGCCGAGGGCGCGTGCCATGGCTATGCGCTGGACGATCTGGCGGCGGCGCTTCCGACGGTTGACCGGTGGATCGAGCCCGCGGTGTTGGTGGAGGCTTTCGGGGTGCAGCCGACCCTCGACGCCACCGTGCTGAGCGGTAGTTTGGTGGGCTACCTTCTCCGTGAATACGGGAGGGAGCGGGTCGCAGCCCTGTGGCGGCACGGCTTGGGACGCTTCGAGACGCTGTACGGGCGGTCGTTTGCCGACGTGGCGGACGAATGGCGCAGATCGCTGCCCGACGGCGACGAAGCGGCCGGCCGAATCGACTGGGCTCGGCTCGCCGAGCTCGGCTGCGGCTGAAGAGAGGCGGTCGTCGCATTGGCCAGGAAGCGCCGCGAGAAGCCCCGGAGGAGGCGCCGCCCCCGCCGCCCCCGCCGAGACCCGTGGATGGACGCGGCCGAGGCCCTGGGCGGGCGCTACGCAGAGGCAAAGGGCCGCCGCCCCACGAGCATCTGGTTCCGGCACGGCGTTTGGGAGATCCAGCTGGCCATCGTGATCGTGCAATCGGGGTCCGCGCCGGTGGCTCTGACCCGCTGCTCGGCCCGGGCCTACGGACCCGGGGATCTCCGGTTCAAGGTCTACCCGAAGGGGAAACTGGCCAGGCTGGCCGCGGCTCTGGGCCTCGGCGGCCTCCCCCTCCGCAACCCCCGGCTGGACGAGGCGCTGGTGGCACGCGCCAATCGGCCCCATCGCCTGCGCTCCTTCCTCGCGGACCCCGGTGTGGCCGAACCTCTGCTGGCGGGCCACCGGTTGCGCCTCAGGTTCGGCCAGCCCGGATGGTGGGAACGACGGCGGCTCGGAGACGAGGCGCGGGTGGTGGTGGCCGAGACGGACGGTCGGGTCTCGCAGCACGATCGGATGGCCGAAATGGTGGATCTCGTGGCGGCCACTCTCCAGCGGCTGTCGGCCCTGGGGGTCATCGACGACGCCCGGGCCCCGGCCTCCGACGCCCCCCTACCGACTTGAACGCTCGTCCTTCATCTTCAGCACCACCCGCAGCGAAAGGCTCCGACATGACGCGCGAGAACCGTCGTCTACTCCGACTCGAGGGTTTCGCCGTCCTCCTGCTCGCCGTTTGGCTCTATGCGCGCGGGGACGGTGGCTGGGGCTTCTTCGCCCTCCTGATTCTCGCCCCCGACCTGTTCATGCTGGGGTACCTGGAGGGGCCTGGGATGGGCGCGAGGGTCTACAACCTGGGGCACACCTATGCCGTGCCAGTCGCCATCGGCATCGTCGGTGCTGTTTCGGGCTCGGCCACCACCTTGCAGGTGGCCCTCATCTGGACCGCCCATATTGGCGTGGACCGCGTGCTCGGCTACGGCCTCAAGGAGACGACCGGTTTCACCCAGGCCCACCTCGGGCCAGTGGGGAAGGGGATCGGCAGGGACCTGGATGAATCTCCGACGGTACACACCACGTCGTGACAATGGAACATGCCGGGGCGACACCCGGGCCGACGACCGAGAACCCATGAAGCTCCTCTTCGTTTGCGTCGAAAACTCGTGCCGGAGCCAGATGGCCGAGGCATTCGCGCGTATGTATGCCGACCAGGGCGTCGAGGCCTACAGCGCTGGCTCCAGGCCGTCTGGCGTCGTCAATCCGCGGGCGATCGCCGTTATGGCGGAGCTGGGCGTGGACATGGGCGACCATCGCTCTCAGGCCGTCTCCGAGGTCGAGGGTCATGGACCCTTCGATGCCGTCGTGACCATGGGATGCGGAGACGCCTGCCCGTGGGTGCCGACTCGTCTTAACCTGGATTGGGATCTGCCAGATCCCAAACATATGCCCCCAAAGGAGTTTCGCGACGTCAGGGACGACATCGGCCGACGGGTGAGGAGGCTGATCCAGGACGAGGGCTCCGGCGCCGCTACCTCGCCGAGCCCGGCCGCGGGGGAGGCCCGGGCTGCCCCGCATGCCACGCGCCCGCCAGGCCGCGACCGCTGAGGCGACATGACGCTTCACGTTGGCACCAGTGGCTTTTCCTACAAGGAATGGAAGGGCCCCTTCTACCCGGAAGATCTTCCGGACAAGGAGATGCTGTCGTTCTACGCCGAAAGGCTGAACGCGGTGGAGATCAACAACACCTTCTACCGGATGCCCTCCGTGAAGCTGCTCGACGGCTGGGCGGAGAAGGTGCCGGAGGAGTTTTCGTTCGTCCTGAAGGCGTCCCGCCGCATCACACATCAGAAGCGCCTGAAGGAGGCCGAGGATCCCCTCTCTTACCTGCTCGAGACGGCATCTTCGCTGGGTTCTCGCCTCGGGCCCATGCTCTTCCAACTTCCTCCGTACCTGAAGAGAGACGTGGAACGGCTGGAGTCGTTCGCGCGTCTGTTTCCGGACGGATTCCGTGCCGCGTTCGAGTTTCGCCATGAGAGTTGGTTCGACGAGAGCGTCTACGAGGTCCTCCGTGCCCAGGAGTTTGCTCTCGTGACCGCCGATACCGGAGACGAGAAGCCAGCACCCGTGGTCAGCACGGCCCCGTACGGGTACGCTCGTCTGCGGAGAGAAGAGTACGCCGCCGCCGAGCTCGACGAGTGGGTAGGGCGCCTGACCGGTCAGGGTTGGGGCGATCTGTACGTCTTCTTCAAGCACGAGGATGCGGGAGCCGGACCGCGCCTGGCGGCGCGATTCCGGGATCTGGCCGAGGGAAGGAGCCGGTGACCGGCGCCCGCGCTGGTGCCAGGTGGACCACTTGTTGGCACCTGCCGAGCGGCGCACGGACGGTACGACAAATGAAGATCCACCGGGTCGAGTGCGTAGACGAACCGCACGTGGCCATTCACTTCGGGACGGGTATTCGCCTGGTCTAGATGCGGTGTTCATGGGGTCGGCGTGGGACGTGAAGGGACCAGTGTGGGAGGAGGGCACGGGGGCGTGACCGAGTTGGAGCGAGCGCGAAAGCTGGCCACCGAGATGCTCATGGAGCGCCTGGCCGACGACATCCTCGACCTGGAGGAGTTCGAGAGGCGTCTCGATCAGGTGAACGCGGCTGCCACGGTCGAGGAGATCGCCGGAATCCTGGGCGAGGTGGCCGCGTCACGCCGCGGCATACAGGTGCGAGCGTCCCAGCTCTTCGGCCAGCTTTCGAGAGCAGCGGATGCCGCGGCCATGGGCGTTCCGGCGCTTGAGCCGCTGCGCCCCGCAAAGGGCCTACGGCGAATCGGGCGCGGCAACAAGGTGGTTCTGGCCCTGCAGGACGGATCGGGACGGGTCGGCCCGTGGACTCCCGCTCGCCACGTCTGGGTCGTGAACATGCTGGGTGGTGCGGTCATGGACTTCCGCGAGGCGACGCTGCCTTCGGGTGTGACGGAGCTCACGGTCTTCTGCATCATGGGCGACGTGGAGGTGATTGTCCCCCTGGACCTCCAGGTGGAGTTCGGCGGACTCGGGCTGATCGGTGGATTCGACTGTGAGCCCACGGTCGGCGTGTCCAATCCGGACGCTCCGGTCCTGAGAATCAACGGTGTGTCCTGCCTGGGCGGCGTGACGGTATCGGTCCGCGACGTTGGCGAGGACGCGCCTGCGCCCCCACCGGTGCCGTCACGGCGGCAGATGACCGAGCCTCGGGCTGGCACACCCCGGCGGAGTATCGAGGCGGACCGACCCCGCCCCTCCGGTCGGGCGGGTGACAGCCCAGTCCTTCCAGCCCCGACTCCCGAGAAGCCATGACGCCTATGACCGAGGCCACCCCACTTTGCGGAGACGCGACCGACACGGGCGCTTCCGCGCTCCGCGAGACCGCACGGCTGACCGGGCCACGCCCGGAGGGAGGGATGGGCCGGTGAGCCGGGCACCCGTGATCATCCGGCCGATGCAGGCATCAGACTGGGACGATGTCCGGCGCATCTACGCCGATGGCATCGCCTCCGGTAACGCGACCTTCGAGACCGAGCCTCCCGGGTGGGAAGAGTGGGACGAGGGCCACCTCACCGAGAGCCGATTCGTTGCCGCCCAGGACGAAACGGTCGTGGGGTGGGCGGCGTTGAGCCCGGTCTCGGACCGCTGCGTGTACGGGGGCGTGGCCGAGATCAGCGTTTACGTCGACGCCGAAGCCCGCGGGCAGGGCGTCGGCGGCGAGCTGATGGAGGCGTTGGTCCGGAGCTCCGAGGACCGGGGGATCTGGACGTTACAGGCTGGCGTCTTCCCCGAGAACGACGCCAGCGTGCGCGTCCACACCCGAGTCGGCTTCCGACTCGTCGGCCGGCGCGAGCGTCTCGGCCAGATGGACGGCGTCTGGCGGGACGTGCTCCTGCTCGAGCGCCGCAGCGACCGCGTGGGCGTCCCCGAATCCCCGTAGCCACGCGACCTGGCTTCGGCGGTCGACCCTCAGCTGGGCACCTCCGCGAGCGACCGGCCTGGATCCCGACGTCGCCCACGCCGACCGGCGTGTAGCCGGACCTCCAGCCAGCGTGGCAGGGCAGGGTACTCGCGTGGCCCAGGTGGTCCCGTATCCCGGTTCTCCTCCACCGGACGAGCCCGCAACGACCAAGGCACGGACGCGGCCGTTGCCGTTGGCGGGAGTAGTGAGGCCACGACGGGGCGCCGGAGCCGAGCACCTCCGGTCGTGTCGGAGGCCTCGATCTGCACAGGTCTCACTCCGGCCTCGGTGGCGCGTGTGCCGGATACGGCGGGCCTGACCGGTACTGGGGGGGCCTCTGCCCAGGCCAGGTGGCTACCTGCCAGAGCGAGGCCGAAGGCCGGCGGAAGCGGGACGGCGGGCACAGCCAGAGTACGGAGCGCCACCACCGGCGCGAGGGCCGCGCCGGTCGGGGGCACGACCTTGGGCTCCAGCTCGCGCAGGGCGAGCGCGGCAGCCGGGCCGACGTCCGTGGCGACGGGATCGGCCGAGACCTGCAGCGCGAGCGCCTGCCGGTCGTGACGCGCCATCAGCGTCGCGGCCTTGGGCTCCAGCTCGCGCAGGGCGAGCGCGGCAGCCGGGCCGACGTCCGTGGCGACGGGATCGGCCGGCACCTGCAGCGCGAGCGCCTGCCGGTCGTGACGCGCCATCAGCGTCGCGGCCTTGGGCTCCAGCTCGCGCAGGGCGAGCGCGGCCGGAGGGGCGACGTCGATCCTGTGCGGAGTGACCGCAACCGCTAACCCGACCGGTGGCCGGAAAGCCCCCGTCCTCAGGACGGCCGGCTCGGGAGGAATGGCGCGCAAGGCCAACGAGGGGCCGCCTTTGGCTCTACCATCCTGCCGTGGCGCCGGCTCTGCGTGGGCGTCGTGCGCCTCGCTGTCCTGCTTCTTGGGCTGGGTGGGCGCGCCGGTCCCGCCGGCGGGGTCCTCGTGAGGTCGATCGTCGACCGGCACCTGCCCAGGCGCCGCCCCCTCTTCTTGCTTCTGGCGCGGCGGTGGGTCGCCCTGCTGTCGGGGAGCGGCATCGCCGTCCCGACCCCCGTCTCGGGGTGCCACGACCCGGTCCGTCGGAGACCCGAAGTCGAAGGTGGGCACCGCTGGGACCCGCGGAAGCGAGTCGGCGTCGGGCTCGGACCGGAAGAGGATCGTCCGGGCGCCGTCGTCGAGGCCCACTTCTCGTGCGAGCGTCTCTCCTCGGGTCACCTCGAGAGTGAACGTCGTCTCCGTTTCCCGGTTACGCGTTCCCTCGGGCACCACTGCGGAGACGGAATAGGCACCGTACGGCAGCCCTGAGAGGTGCACGACGCCCCTGTCGTCAGTGAAGTGCACGAGGACGCGTCCGACCGGGTCCGTCAAAGTGATCCGGGCGCCGGCGGCAGCACCTTCGTCGGCGTCCCTGCGACCGCTTCGATTCGAATCCAGGAAGAAGGTCAATACGCCTGTGGTCGTCTCGAGAACCGGGATGGAGACTTGTCCCTCCGAGGGAAGCCGACGGCTGGGAGGCAGCAGCACGTCCTCCGCGAGGCTCGTGACGTCCACCTGCAGGGGGTATCCCCGGAAGGCTTCGCCGTCCACCCGGAAGCGGCCCTCGTGGTCGGTGCTCACCTCCTTGGGCCCGAGAATCAACCGTACGTCAGGTACGCCCGGCTCCCCCGGGTCCCGGCGGCCGTTGTTGTCGGCGTCTTGGTAGACTTCGCCCTCCACGACGGGCTTTCTCCGCACCGGCAGCGGCAGGCCAAAGTCCTTTCGCAAGCCCAGGGAGAAGCGGACCTCGCCCTGTGATATCGTTGTCGTGTTCTCTTCGACCCCGAGCACCAGGGCCAGGTCGTGCCGGAGCTGCACCGCGACGTTGGCCCAGCCGTACGGGTCATCGTACCCGAGGCCCTCGGTGCGGGACACGATGAGGCCCGCAGCCATGGACAGGGCCCGATAGGTCCACTGGGCATCCAGCTGCGATTGGATTCGTGTGGGCCGGAAGCCACCGCTTTCGTACCACGTGGCGAGTCCCAGCATGGCGTACCGGTCGGCGTAGCGCAGCGACCCGGTGAAGCGAAGAGTAGGAGATTCCTCTCCAGCCAGCGTGGCCGTCCCCCGCCGAGCACCGAGTCTAAACGAGACTCGACCCAGGTCGACGTTCGCGTCCAGCCCGATCCTGTGTTCGGTCTCGTCGAGACCCAGCACACCCGTCTCGAACGCTCTCCTGAACTGGTACGTGGCCAGGAAATCCGTGAACGCCAGCGGCGTGAGGCCGAATCCCAAAGTCCCCGAAACGGTCCTCGGACTGAAGTCGCTGCCCAGGAGGGGTCTGTGGAAGTAGCGGGCCTGGCCGACGGCGCGCGTGGCCCCCGTGAGCCGCTTTGCCCCGGCCAGGAACGCCTCGCTGGCGCCGGCGGTGATCCCCGGAAGGCTGGCGGGAACGTAGCGGGCCGCGAAATCCAGCGACTGATCAGGCCCGCCGACCCGACCGCGGATGGCCCCGGTGGGACCCGACTCCGACCTGTTCGCGCTGTCCGTGACGCGCGTCCAGCCGGCTTCTGCCTCGAAGAGCGCCCCTCTCAGCGACGACAACCGGTAGCGCGCTCCCAGGGCCTGGGAACGCTCCGGCATCCCGCCGGTGAACAGCGTCTGGGCGGCCTCGGTAACCAGGACTGAGAGGCGGCCTTGGCCCACCCTGGCCACGCTGAGGTCGCCCAACACCACGTGGCCCTCGTTCCGGTCGGCGCCGGACAACGGACGGCCGACGAGAAGACTGCCGTTCAAAGCGCCGCGGTCCAACTGGACGTTGATGCCCTGCGCGTTCCGGATGAACGTCCCGAACGGCTCAGGCGTGAAGTACGTGTCACCTACCGTCGCCCGCCATGTGGGCCGGCCCAACATCAACTGGAACCGGGGGGGCGGTAGAAGGCTGCGGAAGCTCGACGGTGGGACCCGATCGGCGTACCGGGACGCGCGTATCCCGATTTCGGTGTCTCCGCCGACCACGCCGTAGGCGTTCACCGACGCGATCACCTGATCCAGGGAAGCGAGCGTGTCGGGTGCTGTGAATGCCCCCACGAAGACAGAGGTCGGGAGCCTCTCGTATGTCGCACCCCACGACTCGTCCTGGATCACGTAGACCGAGATCCGCTCCGTCGCTTGGGAGCGGGTCCCCGTCGCGACCAGGGCGACCCGTTTCATGCTGCCCGTCGCCGCGGTGCGGGGGGCCTCCAGCCGAATCACGCCGGAAGCCGTAGCATTCGGGTCCAGGACGAAGGGCTGCGGCGGGCCCTCGATCTCCCAGTCCGGCGCTTGGTCCAGGCCCAGAAAGATCGAGTCAGTGGCGTTCCCCTCATTGACGATGGAGAACGGGACTTCCACCGAGTTGCCCGGCGTGACCGTACCAGCGGATTCTCCCAGGCCCAGGCTCAGACGGGCCACGACGCTCACCCGGATCTCCAGGCCCATCCGAGACCAGGTCCCGTCGCTCCACTGCACCTCCACGCTGGCCACGCGAGCGACGCCCGCGGGGAAGGTCGTAGGCAATTGGAAGGTCAGGGGCACGATGAGCTCGCCGGCGCTGGGGACCGTCACCGTCCGCTCGGCCTGGCCGAACAGCTGCAGCCCTTCGGCGAGCACGACGCGCAGCCGAGCCGACTCGCCCGCCGCCAGGGGCACGGGCAGACGGACCGGAAGCGTGGCCACGCTTCCCGGGGCCACCGAGGGTGGGTCCTGCGCGGCCGCGCGCGAAGGCGGCACGGAGACCAGGAGGCCCATGACCAGGACGAACCGCAAGCGCTTACTGGACATAGAGCTCGATGATCACGTCGGTGCCGTAGGTTCCCGGCCGATCCGTGAACCAGTTCAGCAGCATCCGGAACTCGATGTCCACGGCTCCTGGCTTCTCGCCCTGCGCCAGCAGCCTGCTGACGGTTCCGACCGATTGCCAGGCAGAGGCCCCCACCTCCCGCCAGAGCAGGTGGTCCAGGGGCTTTCCGTTCCCGAGATCGGCGTCGAAGGAATGGAGGAAGAGCTCCCACCCCTGATTCCCGACTCCCGAGACGCGCACGCGTAGCGGCTCGGTGGCGTCGATGTAGCCCGAGGTGAGCTCCGTCAAGCCCGGTACGGGAAACCCCACCAGGTTCGTGCTTACGTGCACTCGGCCGGGTGGCGGCTGGTCGTCGCCCGCGTCGTCCGCCGGGGCTGCCCCCAGGGCCATGCAGGCCAGGAGGACTCCTGAGAGCCCACCTACGGCGCGGGTCGCCACGCTACCGCTCCCGCGCGGCCGTCACCTGGAAGGAAGCTTGCCCTCCGAGCAGATGGTCCTGGCCGATGTCCAGGATCGGAATGGAGAGCAGATCCCCAGGCGGGAGATCGATGGGGAGAGGGATCCGGACCACACGACGGTGACCGGGCAGCACGCTGAACGTGGGGATCTCCTGGCTGTGCACCACGTCTCCGGTCAGAGATCGCACCTCGAGGGTGCCCGCCGGTCGGAGATTCCGGGTCCCGGTGTTGTCGAGCGTAACTACCGTGGCCAGGCCGGCGTCGTCGGGCTCTACCTGCACGTCCAGCACCTGAGCCTCGGCCCTGGCCTCGGGTGGGTGAGCGTGGACCTTGATGGCGATCCGGTGGGCGATCTTGAATTGCTCGTCCGGAACGCCGCGTTCGGCGAAGAGAGCGGACCAGCAAACGCCGTTGCCCTCGGTCATCGTCACGCGGACCCGGGCCGTCGTGCCGGCCTCGAGGTTCACGGACTCGGGGAAGACGGAAAGACGGCCGGCGCAGCTCATGGGGTGGGCACCCAGCTTGCCGAATTGGTTGTCTCCCTCGGGCTGCTGCTCGAAGTCGCCGAGGTACAGACGAACCTGCATGGGCTCCGCGGCCTCGTTGAGGATCGTCAGGACCTGGGTCTCGGGCTCGCCGGAGTCGAAGCTCATGACCACCGGATACGCACCGAACTGCGCCCGCGATGGGGACGCCGACGCCAACACCATGAGCAGGGTGATGGAGAGGGCTTGGACAGACCTTGCGCCGGTCGTCCCCAACCGGGCCCTACCCGCTTTGTCTTGCATGAGCTCGTTCCGCACCTTGGGGGAGTTGCGTTCTCGGCGGACGGCCTCGAGGCCGCGGGGCATTCCCCGCGGCCTCGCCTGGTCAAGCTGCCATCGTTCGGATCACGGCGTGCTCAGCGTGTAGACCACGTCCAGGTCGTACGTATCCGGATCGTCGGCCCAGTTCACCGTCAGGTCGTACTGGACGGTGATCTCGTCGATGTAGGCCCCGCGGGCCTGACCCGAGAAGAGCGATGTGGAGCTCGTGCTGAAGGTCCCGCTGGTATTGGAGAGCGTCACCGCGCCCGCGGCCGAGGCCGACCACGCCAGGTCCGTCGACGGCTTCGTGTTGTCGTTGGCCACGTCGACGGCGTCGAAGAAGTCGGTCGCCGAAGCCACGGCCAGGCTCATGGGGACGTTGCCACGGAACGACAGGACGGTGTTCGTCCCAGCCGTGATGGCCGTTCCGACCTGGTTATCGTTGATGGTCCCGTAAGGGATGGAGTTCGTGTTGACGTCCAGCACCAGCACCTGCGGGATCGTGACCGAGACGTTGACCGTCTCCTGGTCACTCTGCCCGTAGGCCGACTCGGCGCTGACCAACAGGAATGCGGCCGCGAAAGCCAAGGTTGCTACGAGCTTCCTCATCGTTGTCCTCCAGAGGTGATTGGATCGCGCTTCCTCGCGATCGGTCACGTTCCGCCCCCTGGAGGCTGAGGCCGAGGCGGGTCATTCCGGCCCGACGCTGTGGCGTGAGATGCCGTGTTTGCCTTTCGGGGGGCACAACGGTTGGAGGCAAAAGGGTTGCCAGTGTCGGCAGGGTCGCCGTAAGTCTTTACCTTTCATGGGAATCAAGGGGGATCCCAGGGCAAGGAGCGAGTCACCCAGCGGTCGCATGTCTCCACATTCTGCAAGGAGCATTGCGCTTTACGCTTGCCCGCGAAATGCCTACCACGCTGGGAATCCTCCGCTCGTGCCCGTAACCGCGTCACTGCGCTAAACGGATGTTTTGTAAGAGAATGAAACCGGACTTCGCCCCCGTGGGCATCTGGCGTCGCTCGGCCGAGGCGATCGCCCTTTCCCTCGCGCTGCTCCTCGGATGCTCGCCCTCGCCGGCGCCCGATACACCCGAGCGGCCCGTTTCCGAAACCCGGGCCCCGACCGTCGCCCCGGAGGTCCGCTCCAGCGGGGGCATGGTCGTGTCGGCCAACCGCATCGCGAGTGAGGTCGGTCGCGCAGTGCTGGAGGGCGGGGGTAACGCCGTAGACGCTGCTGTCGCAACGGGGTTTGCGCTCGCTGTCGTACACCCGACAGCAGGGAATATCGGCGGCGGCGGCTTCATGGTAATCCGTTTTCCGGATGGACGGGCTACGGCCTTCGACTTCCGGGAAAAGGCTCCGCTAGCCGCTCACGCCGAGATGTTCCTGGACGAGAGCGGCGAGTACTCGGAAGAACTGCACCACCGCAGTCATCTGGCGGTAGGCGTGCCGGGGACGGTGGCCGGATTCGCCCTGGCCCACGGCCGATACGGTTCCACCACCTGGGCGGACCTGGTTGAGCCGGCGGTGCGGCTCGCGGGCGACGGGTTCGAGGTCACCTCGGGGTTGGCTTCGTCCCTCAACGGGGCGCTCCCGCGACTGAGCCGCTATCCGGCGAGCCGGGCGGCGTTCAGCAAGGACGGCGCACCCTACAGGGAAGGGGAGCTGTGGCGGCAGCCCGATCTCGCCAGGACGCTGGGGCGCATCCGGGACGAGGGCAGGGACGGCTTCTATACGGGAGAGACGGCCCGGCTCCTGGCGGAGGAGATGGGCAGGAACGGCGGGATGATCACGGAGGAGGATCTGGCTCGGTACGAGGCGGTCGAGCGGGAGCCGGTTCGGGGCACGTTCCGCGGCTACGACGTGATCAGTATGCCGCCGCCGTCCAGCGGCGGCGTCGCCCTGATCCAGATGCTCAACATCCTCTGGGGGTTCGACCTCGCGGAGATGGGGCACAACTCCCCGAGCTACGTGCACCACCTGACCGAGGCCATGCGGTTGGCATACCGCGATCGAGCGCGACATCTGGCAGATCCGGACTTCTCGGATGTCCCCGTAAAGCATCTCACATCAATGGAATACGCTGATCAGTTGAGGTATCTTATAAGTTCCAGCGCGGCCGGTGTCTCTTCGGCAGCTGACGTGGCTCCAGTGCCGGCCGGTGAGGAGACCACCCACTACTCGGTCGTGGACGCCGAGGGCCTGGCGGTCTCGGTGACCTACACGCTGGAGCAGGGATACGGCTCCAAGATCACGGTGCCGGGCGCCGGGTTCCTGCTGAACAACGAAATGGGCGACTTCAACGCCGGACCAGGGATCACCGACGAGACCGGACTGATCGGGACCGAGCCGAACCTCGCACGACCCGAGCAGCGCATGTTGTCCAGTATGACCCCCACGATCCTGGCTCGAGGGGGGCGTCTCGCGGCGGTGTTGGGTACACCCGGGGGGCGGACCATCATCAACAGCGTGCTGCAGGTGACGCTGAACCTCACCGAGCTCGAGATGGGTGTGGGGGAGGCGGTGAGCGTCCCTCGCTTCCACCATCAGTGGCTACCGGACGAGATCCGGCTGGAAGAAGAGGCCGCGGATGCTGAGCTGGTGGCCGCCTTGGAGACCCTGGGACACCGTGTCGTGAGTCGGAGCTCCCAGGGCAGCGTGCACGCCATCCTCATCGATCCGGACACGAGAGAGCGGGTCGGCGCGGCCGACCCGAGAGACAGGGATGGGGGAGCCGTGGGGACGGCGGTGGCGCCGGATAGGTAGTGGGAGTTCTCGGCGTCAGGAGGGCGTGACGCTCCTGAAGCACCGGGACGCGTCGATCAGATCGTCGCGTCGGGGTCGACCCGGGCCTCGCCCTGAAGGCGCAGGAGCATCTCTCCCGCCTGGAGGATCTGGCGCTGCCTGCGGAGCAGCACCAGCGTCAGCCCTACCACCGAGACCAGCAAGACCAGCCCGACGGCCCCCAGCAGCAGGACGCTCCACTCCCCGAGCCGCCACGCCACCACCAGCCCCGGAACGAGCGCGAGGGCCATGAGCCCGCAAACCCCCATGACCACCCAGGCCAGCACGCGCGTGACCCGGGCAGACCTGCGAAGACGCTCTAGCT